>NZ_JEOE01000003.1 GCF_000708885.1 Cellulomonas sp. HZM
CCCCGCCCCGGCCGCGTCCGGGCCCACGCCCGCCTTGCCGACCGCGGCCCGGACCGGGGCGGGGGGGGGGCGCGGCTCGGGGGCCGGGGCGCTCGCCGCGGTCCGGGCCGAGGTCGGCAAGGCGGTCGTGGGCCAGGACGCGGCCGTGACGGGCCTGATCATCGCGCTGCTGTGCCGCGGCCACGTGCTGCTCGAGGGCGTGCCCGGCGTGGCCAAGACGCTGCTCGTGCGCACGCTGTCGTCGGCCCTCGCGCTGGACACCAAGCGCGTCCAGTTCACACCGGACCTCATGCCCGGCGACGTGACCGGCTCGCTGGTGTACGACGCGCGCACCGCGGAGTTCTCCTTCCGGCCCGGACCCGTGTTCACCAACCTCCTGCTCGCCGACGAGATCAACAGGACGCCCCCGAAGACGCAGGCGTCGCTCCTCGAGGCGATGGAGGAGCGACAGGTGTCGGTCGACGGCACGCCGCGGCCGCTGCCGGACCCGTTCGTCGTCGTCGCGACGCAGAACCCGGTCGAGTACGAGGGCACCTACCCGCTGCCCGAGGCCCAGCTCGACCGGTTCCTGCTCAAGCTCGTGCTTCCGCTGCCCGAGCGGGGCGACGAGGTCGAGGTGCTCGCACGGCACGCCGGCGGCTTCGACCCGCGCGACCTGCGCGGCGCGGGCGTGCGGCCGGTCGCCGACGCCGCCACGCTCGAGCGTGCGCGCGCCGAGGTCGCGCGCGTCCAGGTGGCGCGCGAGGTGCTCGGGTACGTGGTCGACGTGTGCCGCGCGACCCGCACGTCGCCGTCGCTCGCACTCGGGGTCTCGCCGCGTGGTGCCACGGCGCTCCTCGCGACCGCCCGCGCGTGGGCGTGGCTCTCGGGCCGTGGCTACGTCACGCCCGACGACGTCAAGGCGCTCGCGCACCCCACGCTGCGCCACCGCGTGCAGCTGCGCGCCGAGGCCGAGCTCGAGGGCGTGAGCACTGAGTCGGTGCTCGACACGGTGCTCGCGACCGTGCCGGTCCCCCGCTGACGGTGGCGGTCACCTGGCGCGCGGTGCTGCTGGCCGCGCTCGGCATCCCGGCGGTCCTCGTCGTGCCCTCGGGCGGGACGGTGCTGCTGTGGGCGCTCGTCGTGCTGCTCGTGTGCCTCGTCGACGTCGCGCTCGCCGCCTCGCCGCGCCGCGTCGGCCTCGCCCGCTCGGTCCCGGGCGCGGTTCGCCTCGGCGAGCCGACGACGTGCGAGCTCACGGTCACGAACGTCTCGGGACGGCGGCTGCGGGCGCTCGTGCGCGACGCGTGGCCGCCGTCGACGGGTGCGGTCGGCGAGCGGCACGCCGTCGACGTCCGGCGCGACGAGGGCGTGCGCCTGCGCACGCGACTGGTCCCGACGCGGCGGGGCGACGCGCACGCGGCTGCAGTGACCGTCCGCAGCATGGGGCCGCTCGGCGTGGCCGCGCGCCAGGCGTCGCTCGACGTCCCGGCCCGGCTGCGGGTGCTGCCCGAGTTCGCCTCCCGGCGGCACCTGCCGAGCCGGCTCGCGCGGCTGCGCGAGCTCGACGGCCGCTCGGCCGTCCAGGTCCGCGGTCCGGGCACCGAGTTCGACTCGCTGCGCGAGTACGTCATCGGCGACGACGTGCGCTCGATCGACTGGCGCGCCTCGGCGCGGCGCGCGGACGTCGTCGTGCGGACCTGGCGACCGGAGCGGGACCGGCGGGTGGTCATCGTGCTCGACACGGGCCGGACCTCGGCCGTCCGCGTGCTCGACGCGCCTCGGGTCGACGCGTCGATCGAGGCCGCGCTGCTGCTCTCGGCGCTCGCCGCGCGCGCGGGCGACCGCGTCGAGCTGCTCGCGTTCGACCGGCGCGTGCGCGCACGCGTCGCGGCGACGACCGGCGCGCGGCTCATGCCCGCGATGGCCGACGCCCTCGCGACGGTCGACCCCGCGCTCGTCGAGACGGACTGGCCGGCGCTCGTGGCCCAGGTACGCGAGCGCACGAGCCAGCGCGCGCTCGTCGTGCTGCTGACGGCGCTCGAGCCCGCCGCCGTGGAGAACGGGCTGCTCGGCGTCGTCGGTCAGCTCACGCAGCGCCATCAGGTGGTGGTCGCCTCTGTCGCCGACCCCGAGGTCGAGGCCATGGCGCGCGCTCGCGACGACGTCACGGCGGTGTTCGACGCGGCGGCGGCCGAACGGGCCGGTCTCGAGCGCGCGGCCGTGGGCGTGCGGCTGCGTCAGCGCGGTGCAGAGGTGGTCGACGCGCTCCCCGACGACCTCGCGCCGCGGCTCGCGGACACGTACCTCGCGCTGAAGGCCGCAGGACGGCTCTAGACGTGGTGTCCGGGGAGCCCCTCCCGCGGCATGTCGGAGGTCGTCCGTAGGCTCGCGACGACCGAGCTCGCCTCTCGCACGACACGCACCGGGAGCCCCGTGGCCGCACTCCCTGTCCTGACCGCCTCCGAGCTCTCGCGTGCACTGCTCGCACGTCAGCACCTGCTCGAACGCACGGACGCCCCGTTCGAGACCGTCGTCCGCGAGCTCGTCGGGCTCCAGGCCCAGAACGCCTGGTCGCCGTACCTGGCGCTGTTCAGCCGCGTCCGGGGATTCACGCACGCGCAGCTCGGTGACGCCCTCCAGGCGCGGACCGTGGCCCGCATCGGGGTGCAGCGTGGCACCATCCACCTCGTCACGGCCGACGACGCGCTGCTGCTGCCGGTCCTCACCGCCCCGCTGCACGCGCGCGACCTGCTCGTCAACGCAGCGCACTCAGCAGCGCTGCGGACGGTGCACGTCCCGGACGTCACCCGCGCCGCGCGTGCCCTCGTCGAGGAGCGGCCGCGGGTCACCACCGAGCTCGGACGCCTGCTCGCACAGGTGTGGCCGGACGTGCCGCCGACGACGCTCGCGTACGCGGCACGCGGCACCCTGCCGATGGTCCAGGTGCCCCCGCGCGGCGTGTGGGGCCGGTCGGGGGCGACGACGTGGACCACCGCGTGGTCGTGGCTCGGGCGGCCGGCACCGGTGCTCGAGGGCGACGCGCTCGACGCCGCCATGGAGGACCTGGTGCTGCGGTACCTCGCCGCTTACGGGCCGGCGAGCGTCGCGGACGTGCAGTCGTGGTCCGGGCTGACCGGCCTGCGCGCGGTCGTCGACCGACTGGGCGACCGCGTGGTGCGGCTCGTCGCCGAGCCGAGTCCCGGCAAGGTCCGGCCACGCGAGGTGCTCGACGTCCCGGACGGCCCGCGCCCCGACGGCGAGACGCCCGCGCCCGTGCGGTTCCTGCCGGACTACGACGACGCGCTGCTCGCCCACGCCGACCGCACGCGCGTGTTCGCCGACGACGACCGACGCACGCTGCAGTCACCCAACGGCGTCCTGCCGGGGACGTTCCTGCACGACGGCCGTGTCGCGGGTTCCTGGCGGATCGTGCGCACCAGCGTCGCACGCGGGCGTGAGCTCGCGACGCTCGTCGTCACGCCGTTCCGGCCGCCGACGTCCACAGGGCGGCGCGAGGTCGAGCAGGAGGCCTGGGAGGTCGTGCGCTTCATGGCCGACGACGCGGCCGAGCACGAGGTGGTCGTCGGCTGACCCTCGCCCCGACCCCGGGCTGCGCGGTCAGCCGACCGTGGCGAGCACGTAGCCCGCGCGGTCCTCCTCGAGGTCGCCCGTGTGACCCGCGCGCACGGCCCGACCGCCGAGCACGATCGTGTACGTCCAGAAGGCCGCGAGCGCGACGGCGCCGGTCACGATCTTGAGCCACCAGGCCAGGCCCGAGCCGGTCACGAAGCCCTCGATCAGACCCGACACCGCGAGCACCCCGACGAGCCCGATCGCGACGGTGAACAGCGAGCGCCCCTCCTCCGCGAGCGCGCGCCCCCGCGGGCGCGGACCGGGGGCGAGCCACGCCCAGAAGATGCGCAGGCCCGCGGCGCCGGCGACGAAGACAGCCGTGAGCTCGAGCATCCCGTGCGGGGCGATGAGCTGCAGGAAGATCCCCAGCCGGTCGTGCGCGGCCATCATGCCGCCGATCGCACCGACCTGGATCGCGTTCTGGGCGAGGAACCACACAGGCCCGATCCCCGTGATCCCGAACGCGACGCACAGGGCCGCGAGGAACGCGTTGTTGGTCCACACCGTCGCCGCGAAGCCGATCCCGGGGTCGTAGTAGGACGCGAACGCCTTGTCCACGTACTCCTGCTGCTGCGACGGCGTCCCCATCGCGGCCAGCGCGTCGGGGTTCGTCGCGACCCACCACCCGGCCGTGACCGACAGCGCGAGGAAGACGACCATCACCCCGACCGTCCACCACCGGATCCGGTACAGCGCCGCCGGCAGCGTCACGACGACGAAACCGGTGACGTCGCGCCACGCGGGCTCGTGGGTGCCCGCGATCGCGGCGCGCGCTCGGGCCACCGACTGGGACAGCCGCATCAGCGTCTCGGGGTCCGGTGCCGCGGACCGGATCACCGAGAGGTCGGTCGCGGCCGACTGGTAGAGCCGCACCAGCTCGTCGGCCTCGGCACCCGTGCGGCGGCGGCGGCGCGACAGCTCGTCGAGGCGCTGCCACGACGGGCCGTGCACCAGCTGGTAGGCGTCGAGGTCCATGGCGCACAGCCTGCCACCTGCGACGACCGCCAGCGGCTAGTCTGCGCACGTGGTCACGGACGGCATCCTCACCGGCGAGGGCGTCGTGCTGGACACGCACGCCGCCTCTGCCCCGTCCCGCATCCTCGCCGGGCTCATCGACGTCGTCGCGATCTTCGCGGTGCTGCTCGTCGGCACCATCGTCGCCAACAGCCTCCTGCAGTGGAACCCGTCGGGCTCGGCCGCGCGCATCCTGACGATCGTCCTGATCGTGACGGTGCTCGTCGTTCTTCCCGTGACCGTCGAGACGCTCACTCGCGGGCGGTCGCTCGGCAAGCTCGTCGCCGGCATCCGCGTGGTGCGCGACGACGGCGGCCCCGTGGTGTTCCGCCAGTCGTTCGTGCGCGCGCTGACCGGGATCGTCGAGCTGTGGATCACGTTCGGCTCGATCGCGATCATCTGCTCGATCGTGCACCCGAAGGGCAAGCGCGTCGGCGACATCCTGGCCGGCACGTACGCCATCCGGGTGCGGGGAGCGAAGGTCGCGCGCGCCCTACCGGGCGTCCCCGCGTACCTGTGGGCGTGGTCGCGCACCGCCGAGGTGGGCCGGCTGCCCGACGGGCTCGCGCTCGCCGTGCGCCAGTTCCTGTCCAGGGCGCACATGCTGCACCAGCACTCGCGCGTCGAGCTCGGGTCGCGGCTCACCGCAGAGGTGGGCCGATACGTGCAGCCGCCGCCTCCCATCGGTGCGCACCCCGAGGAGTTCCTCGCCGCGGTGCTGGCCGTCAGGCGGGACACCGAGCTGCGGATCGCTGCTCAGGACGCCGCGCGCGACGAGCGGGACGCGGCGGGCGTGCGGCGCCTGCCGCACGGCGTGCCCGACCCGGTGGACTGACGGCCCTGCGGCTCGCCGGCCGAGGCCGCTCGGGTCAGGCTCGGCGCAGGTCAGGCTCGGCGCAGGTCGGGCTCCAGGTAGATGACGCGCGCGATGGGCACGGCGGCCCGCACGCGCTGCTCGGCCGCGTCGATCGCCGCCGCGACCTCGGCCGCGGTGTCCGCGGCGGGGACCTCGATCTTCGCCGCGACGAGCACCTCCTCGGGCCCGAGGTGCAGCGTGCGCAGGTGGATGACGGAGGTGACGCCGTCACCGAGGAGCGCCGACCTGATCGCGGCCACCTCGCGTGTCCCGGCCGACTCGCCCAGCAGCAGCGACTTGGTCTCGAGCGCGAGCACCACCGCGATCACGACGAGCAGCACGCCGATGCCCGCGGTCCCGGCCGCGTCCCAGCGCCCGTCGTCGGTCGCGAGGGTCATCCCCACGCCGACGAGCGCCAGCGCGAGGCCGATGAGGGCCCCGAAGTCCTCGAGCAGCACCACCGGCAGCTCGGGCGCCTTCGCGGTGCGGACGTACTGCACCCACGACTGCGAGCCGCGCGTGCGGTTCGACTCGTGGATCGCGGTGCGGAAGGAGAAGCCCTCGAGGCAGATCGCGACCACGAGGACGACGACCGGCACCCACTTCCACGACTCGATCGGGTGCGGGTCGTGCCACTTGTGGTACGCCTCGTAGAGCGCGAACAGGCCACCGAGGGTGAACAGCACGATCGACACGATGAACGCGTACACGTACCGCTCACGCCCGTACCCGAACGGGTGCTCCTCGTCCGCCGCACGCTTGGCCCGGCGCCCGCCGACCAGCAGCAGGAGCTGGTTGCCCGAGTCGGCGAACGAGTGCACGGCCTCGGCGAGCATCGAGCTCGAGCCGGTGAGCAGGAACGCGACGAACTTCGTCAGCGCGATGCCGAGGTTCGCTCCGAGCGCCGCGACGATCGCTCTCGTGCCGCCTTCGTGGGCCATGTGCCGCCTTCCGTCCGTGGGTCGCACGGAAGCGTAGCCGCCGCCGGTGACTCCCGGGCGGGGCTACCGCGCCTCGTCGACGAGCAGCACCGGGATGCCGTCACGCACGGGGTAGGTCCGCGGGTCCGTCGGGTGCGTCGAGACGAGCACGGGCTCACCGTCCTCGTCGACGCCGTCGACGAGGGTGGCACCCGTGACGGGGCAGCGCAGGAGGTCACGGGCCCACTGCTCGAGGTTCACGCCGCTGCTCATCCCTGGTCCCCGTCCGTCGTGCCGTCGTGTCGTCGGCGCCCACTCTAGGCGCGTGCGCGCGTCAGGGACCGAGCACCTCGGAGCGGTCCAGGGGCGTGCCGTCCCCCCCGAGCGCGAACCAGTTGGTCTGCTCGCACGCCTTGCACGAGACGAACACCGCCGGTCGTCCGTCGCGCAGCGCCATGCGGATCCGTGTCACGTCGGACGAGCCGCACCGCGCACACACCTTGGTCCCGTCGACGAGAGGCCCGGTGGCCTGGCTCATCGAACCGAGCGGCTCGGCCGGCTGGTCCCCCCGCCCACCCTGGCGACGCCGAGCCATCAGCCCTCCCCCCGCAGCACGCGCAGGTGCCCGCGACGCGGCGCCTCGGTGAGCGCGGCGGGCTCCGGCTCGACACGCGGCCGACCTGCCTCGCGGACCGCGTCGGCGAGCGCCAGCAGGTCGTCGGTGCTCGGAGCCGCCGGCTCGAAGTCGGGCGTGAGCCGGACGACCTCCCACCCGCGCGGCGCGGTGAGCCGCTCGGCGTGCTCGACGCACAGGTCGTACGAGTGCGGCTCGGCGAGCTGCGCCAACGGTCCCAGGACCGCCGTCGAGTCCGAGTACACGTACGTCAGGGTGGCCACGGCGGGGCGGCCGCACGCGGTGCGCGAGCACTGCCGGACGGTTCTCACCCGCAGAAGGTACCCCCGCGCACCGACACGGCGCCCCGGGCGCGCCGGACGAGCCGCGCGGACGCGCACCGCGACGCTGGCTAGAGTTCGTCGCGTGACGTCTGACGAGCCCTCGCGCAGGGGTTTCCTGTCGCGCCGCGGCACCGGGACGCCCGCGACGGGGCTCGCTGCGGCGTCGGCGTCGGTGCAGCCCGTGCGGCGTCGGGACCGTCGCGGCCGCGGCCCGCGCGGCCCGCTCATGCCGAGCAGCACCCCGGCCTACCGGACGCGTGCCGAGCGCTTCGACGACCTCGTGCTCGACGCCGTCGAGCGGGTCGAGCGCCGGTGGGCGCGGCAGCTCGAGGGCAGCGAGTTCGGTGTCGAGGACGTGCCGCCCTCGAACCCCGCACCGTGGGAGCACGGCGGCGTCCCGCTCGGTCGGTACTTCCCCGCGGACGCGGGCCAGCCCGCGCGCGTCGTGGTCTACCGGCGCCCGGTCGAGCAGCGAGCGTCGGACGACCTCGACCTCGCGGACCTGGTCCGGGAGGTGGTCGTCGAGCAGGTCGCGCACATGCTCGGTCGCTCGCCCGAGGAGATCGACCCGGAGCTGGGCGACCTCTGACGGTCACGTCCGCGCCGGGGAACCGGACGACCGGCCCTCCGACGCGCGGTTCCCGGTGACTCGGTGCTCAGCAGTGCTCAGTCGTGCTCAGTCCTCGGTCCCGAGCCGGGGGTCCCGACGCACGGTGACGCTCGACGCGTCCGCCGCCTGCGACGTGGGTCGCAGGACCGAGACGAGCACACCGTCGGGGCGCTGCACCTGCGCGACGAGCGCCCACGCGAGCCGCACGGGCGCCGCCCCTTCGGTCGTGAGGTCCACCGCGACGACGTGATCCTGCGTCGCCGCGGGCCGCGCACCGGGCGCGAGCGCTCCCTGCCCGAGGAGCGCGTCAGCGGCCCACGTCGCGGTGCGACCGGCCGCGAGGCTCACGGTTCGCGTGGCGACCACCCGGCCGCTCGCGCCGATCGTCCGCAGCGTGCCTGTCGCGTTCCCGGTGGGCGCGTCGGTCGCCGTCGTCGGGACCGCGGCCAGCACGAGCGTGCCCTGCGTCCCGGGGGGCACCGCGACGGTGCCACCCTGACCTGCGGTGGACGACGCGACCCACGCGCGCTCGGCGCTCGCGTCGGGGTCCGTGGCAGTCGGTGCGCCGGCCCGCGCGACGAGCGCACCGGCCACGACCGGACGACCGGCGTCGACGACGACGGTGTACGTGCCCGCCGGCAGCCCCCCGAGAGGCACGTCGGTGACCTGCCCCGCGTCGAGGTCGACGGATGCGGCACCGGGCAGGTCCGTCAGCCCGTCGGGCCCGAGCACCTGGACGTGCGCCGTGGTCCCCTTCGAGCCCGGCACCATGAGGCGCAGCTGGCCGGCGAGCGGGTCGTCGACCCCCGCCGCGACCACGGACACGCCTGCGAGGACCTGTCGCCGGGCGGGGTCCTGCCCCGCCACCACGAGGTCCGTCCCCTTGGGCGTGAACCCGTCGAGGCGGTTGTCCTGGACGTACGCGGTGACGGGACCGCCCGAGGCGCTCACGTGCACGACGAGCCGCCGCTGCTCGGGTGCGACAGCGGCGAGCACCACGGTCTTGCTCGCTCCGGGCGCGACGACGTAGTGGTCCGCGGTGGTGTCGACGCGGCCGCTCGGCCCGTAGACGTCGACCGAGACCTCCGCGGGAGTCGCACCCGCCGCGGTGAGCACCAGCTGGTCGGTGCTGCCGAGGTCCGTCGCCCCGCCGACGAGCCACGCGTCGGTCGTCGGCGCCTGGCAGCTCGCCGCGGAGAGGCCTCGCAGGTCCCCGGCCGTGACGACCGAACCGAACGCCGCCGTCGCGCGCGGGGCGTCCTCACCCGCACGGGCCGTGAGCACGAGCGGCACACGCACCCCCGGGACGCCCACCACGGCCGAACCGGGCGCGAGCGTGCCGACGGTCGCGGTACCGCCGAGCGGGACGAGCGTGCCACCGGCCGACGACGTCGCGGCGGCGAGCACCGACGTCACCGGCGCGACGGGAACGGGCTGGAACGCGGCGTCGCCCTTGCCTGCCTCGGGCAGCACGAGGGGCCCGGGGCACGTGAGCGCGACAGCCGACGGCGGCACGTCGACCGCGGTGCCGTCCGCCGCGGTCGACGGCTCGGCGGGCGGCAGCCGCAGCCCTCCGGCGACCGCGGCACCGACGAGCGCGACGACCCCGATGCCGGACACGACGCGTACGCCGCGCCCGATCCACCCGCGGCTCATGCGCGCACCCCCCGACGGCGGCGCACGGGCACCGCGAGCAGCACCGTCACGAGCAGGACGACGCCCTGCGCGACGAGCCACGGCGTTCGCTGCGGCGCGTCGTAGCGGACCACGAGGTGCCCTGAGGAGGAGCCGAGGTCGAACGCCTGGCGCCACCCCGCGTCCACCGCGCGTAGCGAACGGCCGTCCAGCCATGCCCGCCAGTGCGCGTCGGCGCGCTCGGCGAGCACGAGCGTGCGTCCCGAGGTCGAGGCGGGCACACGGGTGTCGACGTCCCGGTCCCCCGCCGGCACCGGGCTGCCAAGCCCCGGCGAGGGCTGCTCACCCTGCTGCACGGTCCTGGCCCACGCGGTGACGACGTCGGTCGACGAGTCCTGCACACGCCACAGCGTCCCGGCCGCCCCCTGCGAGACGCGCTCGAGCCCGTCGGTCGCGTCGAGGCGCGCGACGAGCTCGTCGCGCGCACGGCGAGCCGCGTCGCCGCCACGCGCGGGCGGCACGAGGACGTCGCTCACCGCGAGCGACGCGAGCGGTGGTGCCGCGTCCTGCGCGGAACCCGCGACGAGCCGCGCGACGAGGTCCTGCACCTCGCTCGTCGCGGCATCGGGGCTCGCCACGGCGACGGACGTCAGGTCGTCGCCCAGGGCGCGCGTGCTCACGGCCGCGGCCTGGTCGACGAGCTGCGGCCCGTCTCCCCGGAACAGCTGCCAGCTCACGGCAGGGCCGGCACCGGGGTGCCGGGCCTCGGCCGCGATCGCCAGCACGCGCGAACGGTCCGGGCCGGTCTGTGCCTGCTGGCCGACCGCGGGCACCACGGGGTCGTCGAGGGTCCCGAGCGCGACGGCGTCCCCCGTCCGCGCCTCCCACGCCCACCCGCCGAGCCACGCGACGGGCACGAGAACCGCGACGACCGTGACGAGCGCGACGACCGGCTGGCGCCAGCCGAAGCTGCGCTTCCCGAGACGATCCTGGAGCCGGTCCGTCCCGAGCACCGCCGCCGCCAGCAGACCGGCTCCCGCGAGCGACAGCGCAGACCCGGTCCAGCCGTGCACCACGGCGCCGTCCTGCGTCCCGACGGGAACGCGCGCGACGAGCGTCGCGACGCCGAGGCCGATCGCCGCGACGACCCATGCGACGCGCACAGCGCGTGCGAAGGGCGCCCCCCGCAGCAGCGCGAGCAGCGCGAGGACGAGCACGACGCCGCCGAGCGCGAGCGGCCAGACCTCCGCGACCGACGAGGCCCAGCCGGGCACGACAGCGGACGCGTCGGCCGGCACCCCGAGGAGTCGCTGCAGGGATCCGGCGGTGTCGGCGGCGGTCGCGACGCCGGGGCCCGCGACGAGCAGGCGCCAGCCCGCGGCGCCTCGGCTCGCGGCCTCGACGAGCGTCGGGCCGAGCACGACGAGCGCCGGGACCGGCACGAGCAGGAGCCGACCGCGAGCGCGAGGGGCGCACAGGGCCCACACCACGAGTGCGGCGGCCGCGGGAAGTGCGAGCACCGGTGCACCGACCGCGACGAGCACGAACGCGAGCGCGGCGCCTGCCGCAGCGGCGATCGAGCCCGTGGGGTCGGGCGCTCCGACCAGCAAACCCTCTGCGCGAGCGGCCGCGTGGTCGTCGGCCCCCGCAGGTATCGCACCGGCGCCGTCCTCGGTCGCGTCGCCGGGCCGACGCGGTCCGGGGACGTCCGGCAGTCCCGCCGCGACGCCGCGAGCAGGCGTGACGACGTCGGCCTCCTCGACCTCCCGGCCCACCTCGACCTCCCGGCGCACGTCGACGTCGCCGTCCTCGTGGCTCGCCGTCGCGAGACCGGACAGCACCTGGTCGACGCGCTGGACGCCCACCGCCCGGGCTGCGCCGAGCGCGACCCACGGGAGCGCGACGTGCGCGACGACCGGCCCGAGCCGCCCGTCGCCCACCGCGAGCAGCAGCGCGGGCGCTCCCGCCCAGACCACGGCGGCCCAGGCACGCACCCCGGTCGACCGCGTCGCGGCACCGGCGGCGGCCCACGCGCCGAGCCCGGCCAGCAGCACGGCCGCGAGCACGAGCGACGCGACGACCGCCCCGGTCCGTCCCCCCACGACCGCCGACGGCGCCGCGAGCATCCCGAGCAGCGGGTCGGCGGGGCCGGGCGCGCCTAGCCCGTCCGCGACCCAGCCGGACGTCGCCGCCGACCACAGCGCGCCAAGTCCTGACGTGGCGGGCGCGAGCGCCGACCCGACGAGCCGCGCACCGCCGGCGACGGCCGACACGAGCGGACCGAGGGCGACCACCGCGACGAGCGCGAGCACGAGCGCGACCGCGCCGAGCGTCACGCGGCGGCGCGTCGTGATCGCCGCGAGCTCTCGCCGCTCGAGCTCGCTCGGCGCGCGCACGACCTTCCGTGCCTCGGCCCGCGCGAGCTGACGATCACGAGCCTGGCGCCACACGTCCGCCCACGTCGCCTGCAGCGGGTGCAGCGTGCGGCGCGGGAGCACGCGGGTCCGACGAGCGGCGGCACGCGCGCGGACCACCGCGACGGGCCGCGCGAGCGCCTCGAGCGGGGCTCGCAGCTCGTCGACCGCGAGGCCGGGCTGCTTGGCGGCGAGCTGCACGAGGCTGCGCACGACGCCCACGGCGAGCGCGAGCACCGCGACGACCGGCAGCAGCAGGAGCGGAGCACCGGCGAGCCGCTGGTGCACGAGTGCCCTGCGACGCGCCCGGTAGGAGCGTCGCTCGTCGGGCTCGGCACCCGAGCGCGTACCTCGCAACGACGCCTGCGCGTGGCGCACGACGGCGCTCGGGACGACCACGACGCGATGACCGGCCAGGCGCGTCCGCCGGGACAGCTCGGGACCGTCACCGAACGGGCCGAGCACGGGGTCGGTGCCACGCAGCGCGTCCCACACGTCGCGACGGACGAGCGCCCCTGCGAGCCCGACGCCGAGCACGTCGTCGCGCGCGTCGTGCTGCCCCTGGTCGAGCTCACCCGGTTCGACGCCCGTCATCCGGCGCCCCGAGCGCGACGTGCGCACGCCCGCCTCGAGGATCCGGTCGGGATCGTCCCACGCGCTCTGCTTGACGCCCGCGACGCCCACCGAGCGGGCGAGGTTGACCGCGCGGGCGAGCTCGGCGAGGGCGGTGGGCTCGGGTGCGCTGTCGTCGTGCAGGAGCCACAGCCAGGTCGCCGGGACGCCGTCGCCCTCCGCGCCGTCGGCCAGCGCGCGGCGCACCGCGGCGCCGAACGTGCGCACACCGGGCGCCGCGACGGTGACGAGCATGGGGCGGGGGTGGCCGCCCGCGGCGGTCACGGCGGAGTCCAGGAGGTCGGCCAGGCGCCTGTCGGGGCCAGCGGAGCCGGCGTGGTCCGCGACGTCGACGAGCACGACGCGCAGCGGGCGTCGCGTCTGCCCGGCGAGCGCCGCGAGCGTCGTCGGGAGGTACTCGGTGAGACCCCGGGTGACGACGACGGCTGTGACCGGCGCCGTCGTCGGCGTCGTCGAGGTCGTCGTGGTGGGGACCACGGGCTGGAACGTCTCAGTCATGCTGCGGCCATGATGCCCGCGGATCGCGGCGGTCCTGGGAGCGACACTCGGCGGGTCGCTGTGCGTTCCGGGGTCACCCACGGGCTCGGTGCCGCCGTGGCGCGACGAGGTCAGACGACCCGACGCTTGAGCTTGCGCCGCTCACGCTCGGACAGGCCGCCCCAGATGCCGAACCGCTCGTCGTTGGCGAGCGCGTACTCGAGGCACTCGGCCTTGACCTCGCAGCCCGTGCAGACCTTCTTCGCCTCGCGCGTCGAGCCGCCCTTCTCGGGGAAGAACGCCTCTGGGTCCGTCTGCGCGCACAGCGCGCGCTCCTGCCAGCCCATCGGGCCGTCGTCGACGTCGTCGTCGAACATCGCGAAGACGTTGGTCGGCTGCGTCGGCGCAGCCGCGCGAGCGTCGGAGGGGAACTCCTCGTCGCCGTCGAGCAGGTGCCACATCGCGTGCCTCCGTGCGTATCGTTCGTGGTGCTGTGCAAGGCCCGTCTGGTGCGGAGGTCCCGGGTGGGGACCACCGCGTCGTGGTGCTCACTGCGCCGTGGTCGGCCGTCACTGAATTACACGCGTGTCGTTCCCGTGCGTCAAGCCGAGCCGTGGTAGTTGTCCGGATATGTCGGGTGAACTTGCGCGTCATATCGCGGTGCGACGGCGTGTCGACGCCTCGCGCCTAGGCTGACGAGGTGATCGCCGCCGCCGTCCCGTCGTCCGCCGCCGCACTGCTGGACCTGCTCGCGCGGGACCCCGGCCGCCCCCGCATCACCTGGTACGGCGACGACGGCGAGCGCGTCGAGCTGTCCGGGGCGGTCCTGGGCAACTGGGTGTCCAAGACGACGAACCTGCTCGTCGAGGAGCTCGACGTGGCGCCCGGTCACCGCGTCCTGATCGATCTGCCGCCGCACTGGCGCACGCTGGTGTGGGCGCTCGCGACGTGGCGTGCGGGAGCGTGCGTCGTCGTGGCGGGCGATGCCGACGTCGTCGTCACCACGCGCCCCTCGGAGCACCGCGGCGACGTCGTCGCGGTGTCGCTCCCCGCGCTCGCGCGCAGGTTCGACGGCGACCTGCCCCCCGGTGCGCTCGACGCCGCAGCCTCGGTGATGACGTACGGCGACGTCGTCGGATGGGTCCCGCCCGCCGATCCCGGCGCCCCCGCGCTCGAAGGCGTCGCGCACGCGGAGCTCGCAGCGTGGTGGGCGCCGTTCGTCCCGGGGCGGCGCCTGCTCGTCGAGGCGGGCGAGGACGTGGCGGCGTTCCTGCAGACGGTCGCGCGCGAGCTCGCGGCGGACGGCTCGGTCGTCGCGCTCTCCCCCGGGCGCTCGTCGACGCTCCACCAGGACCCGGCCGCCCTCGCGCGCCTGCTCGACGGAGAGCGCGCGGTGGTCGGTACGCCATGATGTCCGGATGCGAGGCATCATCCTGGCCGGTGGTTCCGGTACGCGGCTGCACCCCATCACGCTCGGAGTCAGCAAGCAGCTGGTCCCGGTCTACGACAAGCCGATGGTCTACTACCCGCTCTCGACGCTGATCCTCGCGGGGATCCGGGACGTGCTCGTCATCACGACGCCGCACGACGCGGACCAGTTCCGCCGGCTGCTCGGCGACGGATCCCAGTTCGGCATCTCGATCGAGTACACGGTCCAGGCCGAGCCCAACGGGCTCGCGCAGGCGTTCGTGCTGGGTGCGGGCTTCGTCGGCAACGAGCCCGCCGCGCTCGTCCTGGGCGACAACATCTTCTACGGCCCCGGGCTGGGCTCCCAGCTCCAGCGGTTCTCGACGATCGACGGTGGCGCGGTCTTCGCCTACCGCGTCGCCGACCCCACGGCGTACGGCGTCGTCGAGTTCGACGAGGCGGGGCGCGCGCTCTCGATCGAGGAGAAGCCCGCCGCGCCCAAGAGCAGCTACGCCGTGCCCGGTCTCTACTTCTACGACAACGACGTCGTCGTCATCGCCCGCGACCTGCAGCCGTCGGCGCGCGGCGAGTACGAGATCACGGACGTCAACCGCGTGTACCTCGAGCAGGGTCGTCTGCAGGTCGGTGTGCTGCCGCGCGGCACCGCGTGGCTCGACACCGGCACGTTCGACTCGCTCATCGAGGCGTCCGACTACGTGCGCACGGTCGAGCACCGCCAGGGCCTCAAGATCGGCGCCCCGGAGGAGGTCGCGTGGCGGCGCGGGTTCCTGTCCGACGACGAGCTGCGCGTGCGCGCCGAGGCGCTCGTGAAGTCGGGGTACGGGACCTACCTGCTCGGGCTGCTCGCCGAGGGTCGCTGACCCAGCACCTCGTCGGCCGCTGCAGCCCAGCGCTCGTCCCATGCCCCGATCGGGGCGACGCCGATGCGCTCGAGCGCGGCGTGCCCGAGCACGGAGAACGCCGGCCGCGGCGCGGGACGCACGAACGCCTCGCTCGTCGTCGGGGCGACGATCGCCGGGTCGAGCCCCGCCGAGCCGACGACCGCCCGCGCGAACCCGTGCCACGACGTCCGGCCCGACGAGGTGCCGTGGTACGTGCCGCCCGGGGCGTCGGCCTCGACGAGCCGCACGACCAGGTCGGCGAGGTCGCGCGTCCAGGTGGGCTGCCCGACCTGGTCGTCGACGACGTCCAGGCCGCCTCGCTCGGCCGCGACGCGCGCGATCGTCTTGGGGAAGCACGGCCCGCCCGCACCGTAGAGCCACGCGGTGCGCACGACCATGTGCCCCGGGTGCGCCGCGCGCACGGCCCACTCGCCCGCGGCCTTGGTCCGTCCGTACGCCGACCGCGGGGCCACGGGTGCCTCCTCGTCGTACGGCTCCGCGGCCGCCCCGTCGAACACGTAGTCCGTGCTCACGTGGACCATGCGGGCGCCGACGGCGGCTGCCGCACGCGCGACGTTCGCCGCGCCCACGGCGTTGACCGTGAACGCCGCGGGCTCGTCGGTCTCCGCGGCGTCGACCGCCGTGTACGCCGCGCAGCTCACGACGACCTCGGCACCGACGAGCAGGCGGTGGGCGGCCTCGGGGTCGGTCACGTCGAGATCCTCGCGCGCCAGCGCGACGACACCCTCGCCAGCCAGCGCCACCCGCTGGACGACGTCACGGCCCAGCATCCCGTGAGCCCCGGTGACGACCCAATGCATTGCAGCTCCTCTGCTCGCCCCCGCGCGTGTGCGCCGGATCGACCCGGTCGACGGTGAGAACTAGTGTTCCACCGAGCGTGCGTCCAGAGCCGCAGGTCCACCCCTCCGAGCTCTGGTGACGGCGTGGCACCCGCAGCTCGTACCCACGTCCACCCCAGGAGCCGTCGATGCAGTACCGAGAGCTCGCCATCCCGGGCGCGTGGGAGATCACGCCCCGCCAGTTCGGGGACCCGCGCGGGCTGTTCCTCGAGTGGTTCAAGGAGGCGCCGTTCGCCGCGCACGCCGGGCACCCGCTCGCGCTCGCGCAGGCGAACCTGTCGGTGTCGGCGGCCGGAGTCGTGCGCGGGATCCACTTCGCGGACGTGCCCCCCGGGCAGGCGAAGTACGTCACGTGCGCACGGGGCGCTGTGCTCGACGTCGTGGTCGACATCCGTGCCGGGTCGCCGACGTTCGGCCGATGGGACAGCGTGCTGCTCGACGACGTCGACCGCCGCGCGATCTACCTCGCCGAGGGCCTGGGGCACGCCTTCATGTCGCTCGAGGACGACTCCACCGTGCTGTACCTGTGCTCGACGGGGTACAACCCGGCGGCCGAGCACGGCATCCACCCACTGGACGAGCAGGTCGGGATCGAGTGGCCGACCATCGCGCGCGACGGGCGACCCATCCGCCCGCTCCTGTCCGAGAAGGACGCGGGCGCAGTGACGCTCGCCGACGCACTGTCACGGGGCGCGCTGCCCACGTTCGAGCGGCCGGACGCCGTCGAGCACTGAGGGGCGACGTCACTCCGTCGTGCCTGGCGTCTCGGCGACGCGCACGGCGAACCAACCGCGCTCTGTGGACAGCGGCACGAAGCACGGCGTGTCCGACTCGAGCGGGGTGTCGGGGGCCGCCGCGACCTGAACCCGCTTCGCACGGTCGGTCTCGGCCCAGAGCCGCCAGAACCGGGCCTCGGGCACGACGTCGGCTGGTAGGTCCGCCGTGACGAGCCAGGTGCCGCCACCGTCTCCTTCGATCGCGACTGGCTGCGCGGTCCCCCCGGGAAGCGTGAACTCGGCGCCCGTGAGCCTGGCAGCGCCGGTCGCCGCGACACGCACCGTGACCCGGGCTCCTCCGGTGACAGCCTTCACGACGCCGGACCGCACGACGAACGGTCGCCGGCGCACGACGACGCGAAGTGGTGCCCCCCTCTCGGCGGACACCGCCACGGCGGTCCCGTCAGGCGAGATCGACGTGGCGAGCGTGCCGAGGGAACCGCGCACCGAACGGGTGACGACGCGCGCTTCTCGCGACGCGGCGCCATGCCTCACCACGAGCCGCACCTCGCGGTCGGACCGTCCGGAGGCGACGAGGTCGGGACGCGGCCAGCGAGCCACGAAGAGCGCGGGGCCACGCTCGGCCGGGTTCTCCACCTCGACCTGGGCGCGCACCCGGTGCTCGCCGTCGACGAGCTCCACGGCGACGCCGACGTCCTTCGCCGGGAGGCCCCGCAGGCGCGCGCGGCCGGAGAGCTCGAGGACGTCGTCGTCCCACCGCGCGGCCGTGACCGACACCTCCGGCGCCGTCAGGTCACCGTCGATCGTGCGCAGGCGGTCAGCGAGTGGCGGCAGGCGCACACCCCCCAGGACCGGGGGGACTTCCACGACGGCCCGATCGTCCCTGACCTGCACGAGTGGCAGGTCCTGCCCGTGCTCCCGGAAGAACTCGACCGTGGGTGCGAGCGCGTCCCAGGCTCGACGTCGTACGAGGTGGTGAAGGACACGGGCACGCACGGGAAGGCGCCGCGCGTCGACACGACGCAGCGCTCGACGCGACGCGACGCGGAGAGTGCGGCGTAGGCGTCGGTCGCCGACAGCAGCGGCGGGTGCGTACAGAAGAAGGTCCATCGTCGCGACCTTCTCGTCGAAGGCTCGCAGCACGTCGGCGCCCGCGCTCGAGAACGCCCGCCGCGACGCCGCGAGCGCGCGGAGCCGATGCTCGAGGTTCTGAGGCCTCTGGCGCTGCTGCGTGATGGACGTGCCGTCCTCGCGCAGTCGCCACAGATAGGTCACGGAGCCCACGATGTCGACCGACGACGCGGTCGCGTACGCGTGCGCCATGGTCGCCATGTCCTCGTACAGCACACCGACGGCGAACGACAGCCCGGCGCGATCCCAGAACGTGCGTCTGAACAACGAGTTGCACGACGTCGTCGCCCAGACGAGATCCGGACGACGTCGAAGGTTCGTGGCGGGATCCGGCAGCGAGAGCGCCGGCGCGTGCTGTGGCGAGCGTTGCCGCATCTCCTTGCCGACCAGGCGCTCGACGTTGCCCGTCGCGAAGTCCGAGCCGGTGCGCTCGAGCGATGCGACGAGCGTGGCGACCGCCTTCGGCGGCAGCACGTCGTCGCCGTCGACGAACATGACGTACTCGCCGTGCGCGTGCTCGAGGCCTCGGTTGCGCGCCGACCCCAGTCCGCCGTTGGGATACCCGTGGACCTCGATCCTGGCGTCGCTCTGCGCGAGCCGGCGCGCGATGGTGGCGGAGGCGTCGAGCGAGCCGTCGTCGACAACCACGACCTCGAGGTTGGCGTAGGTCTGCTCGAGGATGCTCCGCAGGCACTGCTCGACGAACTGCTCGACGCCGAACACCGGCACCACCACGCTCACACGTGGCCCGGCGGCATCAACCACGCGAGTCCTGGGCCTTCACGAACGCCTTGTAGGCCGCGCACACCTCGTCGGACGGGCCGTCCATGACGAGCTTGCCCTGGTGGATCCACAGCGTGCGCGAGCAGATGCTCTCGATCGTCGCGAGCGAGTGGCTCACGAGGAACACGGTCCCGGCCTGGTCGCGGATCGCGTCGATGCGGTCCTTGCTCTTCTTGCGGAACGCCGCGTCGCCCGTGGCGAGCGCCTCGTCGATCATCAGGACGTCCGGCACCGCGGCCGCACTGATCGCGAACCGCAGGCGTGCACCCATGCCTGACGAGTACGTGTTCATCGGCAGGTAGATCGCGTCGCCGATGCCGGAGAACTCGACGATGTCGTCGAACCGCTCCTCGACCTCGTCCTGGGTCAGCCCGAGCGCGAGACCGCCGATCATGACGTTGCGCTCACCGGTGAGCGAGCCCATGAGCACGGCGTTCACACCCAGCAGCGAGGGGTCGCCCGAGACGTAGACCGACCCCTTCGTCGGCGGGATGAGACCGGCGACCGCCCGCAGCAGCGTGCTCTTGCCGGACCCGTTGACGCCGACGATGCCGATCGACTCGCCGTGCCGGGCGATGAAGGAGATGCCGCGCACCGCCTCGACGGCCGTGATGCCGCCGACGTGCGTGCGCCCGCGACTGAGGAATCGCGAGAGCAGGTTCGGCGGCGTCCCAGTGCCGGGCGCGACCCGCTTGCCGCCGAAGACGCGGTAGGTGATGTACAGGTCGTCGACGACGAGCGACGGAGCGCCCAGCTCACGGTCGCGGTCGACGAGCGGGGTCAGCTCGTCGGCGTCGACCTCGAAGTCGATCTCCTCGGGGATGCTCATCAGTCGCGACCGTACCGTTCCTCGCCGCGCCAGAAGATGAAGAAGCCGACCAGCAGGAACAGGACGGCCCAGCCGGCGCCGAAGATCCACATCACCCCGTCGACGGGGATCGTCGGCTCGTCCAGGACGGCGGACCGCGCGAGGTTCAGGTACACCGCGATGGGTTGGTAGTTGAGCAGGTGCGCGATCGGGCCGTGGCCCGCGTAGTGCGTGACGCTGAACAGCACGCCCGACGCGTAGAACACGAACCGGAGGGCGAAGGGGATGACGTTCTCGAGGTCCGGGGTGATCGCTACCCAGCGGGCGACCATGAACGCGCAACCGGTGTTGAAGACCCACATGAGCAGGACCGCGGGCGGCAGGAGCAGCAGGCGCCACGTGATGGGTACGTCGGCGTACTCGGGCAGCAGACCTGACGTCCACGAGATCAGGCACATCACGACGATCGCGGGCGCGAGCGTCGCGAGCTCGGTGACGGTGGTCGACACGGGCAGCACAGCACGTGGGAAGTGCACCGACCGCACGAGGCTCAGGTTGCCCTTGATGGACCTGGCACCCGAGCTCACCGACGAGTCGAAGAAGCGGTACATGAAGACGCCGACGACGATGAAGGCGATCGCGTTGGTGACGCCTCGGGTCGACTTGATGAGCAGGCCGAACACGAGCACGTAGACCATCGAGTTCAGCAGCGGCGTCAGCACCGACCACAGCTGACCCAGGTACGACCCCTGGTTGCGCGCGTAGGCCTTGGCGTTGCCGAGCGTGCGGATGAACGTACGGCGCGCCCAGACCGAGCGGATGTACTCCCCGAGTGGCGGACGCACGCCCATCTGGCGCAGACCGCTCGCCTCGGCGACGGCGCGAAGGTCGTCGGACGACGCGAAGACCCCGAGCTCCTCGGGAAGCTCCCCGTCCGCGGGCACGGCCCGTCCAGGACGGGACGGGATCGGCACGCCGTTCACCGACCCGTCCGTCGGGTGGGGGCCCGAAGGGTGCACCGGGTCTGTCACGTGCGCAGTCACGTGGTGGGGCGCCATTCTGTCGGGGACCGGGCCGGGCCCGGGGCGCGACGGGACGCCCGGACCGATGGCCCATACTAGACGCCGGGCGGGACACCGCCGTCCGCACGCGCAGCACGCGCGCGGGACGACTTCAGACGGCCGACGACGGCCCGACGCCACCGAGAGGACCACCTCGATGTTCTCGTTGCTGCTGCTCAACGGCGGGGTGGGAGCCCGCGCCGGTGCCGGGCAGCCCAAGCAGCTCGTCAAGGTCAACGGCCTGCCGATCCTGGTGTACTCGCTCGTCGCGGCGGACGCTGTGCCGGACATCACGCAGATCGTCCTGAACTACCCGGACGGCTGGCGCTCCCAGATCGAGGCGATCGTGGCGGACTACGCGATCCGCACCCCGGTCACGTACGTGCGTGCGGGGGCGAGCCGGCACGAGTCGGTGCGCGCGATGCTCGACGTCGCGACGCAGGACGACGTGATCATCCACGAGACCGCGCGCCCGCTCGTGACGACGGAGGACTTCCAGTCCCTCGTCGCGTCCGAGCACCGCAACGTCTCGCTCATGCTCGAGATCCCCTTCACCGTGGCACCGGTCGACCCGGCGGAGCAGAAGGTGACGGGCTACCTCGAGCGCTCGACGCTGCGCAACGTGCAGCTCCCCCAGAAGTTCTCGATCGCCGACCTGCGCGACGCGCACGCGTTCGCCGAGCGCGAGGGCCGGCTGTTCACGGAGGACGCGACGCTCGTCGCGGTCGCCGGGCACGACGTCCGGTTCGTCAACGGGTCTGACCGCAACATCAAGGTGACCACCCCCACCGACATCAAGCTCGCGACCTACCTGCTCACCGGCGGAGACGAAGACTGGAATGACTAAGACGCTGCTCGTCACGGGCGCCTCGCGCGGCATCGGTCTGGAGACCGTGCGCCGCTTCCTGCAGGAACCGGCCGCCGGACGCGGACCCGAGAAGGGCGACGTCTCGCGCATCGTGCTCGTCGCCCGCGACTCCGACGACTACTCCGAGGCGTTGGCCGACCTCGAGGCGCACAACCCACGCGGGGTCACGCTGTCCGCCTACCGCGCCGACGTCGGCGACCGCGCCGCGCTCGTCGAGCTGATCGACGAGATCGCAGAGAACGACGGCAACATCGACTACCTGGTCAACAACGCGGGGTACACCAACCCCGTGGCGCTGCAGCAGGTCGACTTCGCCGACTTCGAGCGGACCATGTCGGTCAACCTGTACGCGCCGTTCACGCTGGTACAGCAGCTGCTGCACCGCGGCAACCACTTCGACCTCATCGTGAACATCGCCTCGACCGCCGGTATCGGTGGCCGCTCGGGCTGGCTCACGTACTCGGCGTCGAAGGCGGCGCTCATCAACATGAGCGAGGTCATGCGCGAGGAGCTCGCGATCTACGGGACGCGCGTGGTGTGCATCTCGCCCGGTCGCACCGCCACCGCGCTGCGGCGCGTGCTCGCGCCGACCGAGGACCCGTCGACGATCATGCAGGCCGGTGACGTCGCCGCGGTGATCGAGATGCTCGCCTCGCCGGTCGGTCGTTTCGTCGACTCCGCGAACCTCGTCGTGCGCCAGTGAGCGCACTGCTGGGACGCGCGAGGGCCCTCGTGCGCGGCGGCTCTGCGGGCCGTGCGCTGTACACGGCCGCGCTGAACGGTCTCGCGGTCCTGGCAGTGGGTGCCGCGGCCCTGGACCACACCGGCGCGGCACTCGTGCTGCTCGCACTCGTGCTGGTGCTCACGGGCGTCGGCCTGCGCCGCGGCTCGCGTGCGCTGCGCCACCTCGGACGCTGGGGGGCCGCGCGCACGCTCGTCTCGGTCGCCGCACTCGTGCTGCTCGCGCGATCCGACGCACCACGGTGGACGATCGTGTGCGCGGCCCTGCTCACGGCCCTCGTCGCGACCGAGCCCTCGGGCGCGCGCCTGTGGCGGTCCGCCGCGCGGCCCGTGCACGCGCTGCCCGGGTTCGCGCTCTCGCGGCCCTACGCGTCGTCGGGCGGCCTCGTCGTCGTCGCGTCGCTCGTCCTCGCGGCGCTCACCGGTCTGGGCGCGGTGTGGACCCCTCTCGCACCTGTCGCCGCGGTCGGCACCCTGGCCGACGCCGCCGTGATCGGTGCGTGGACGGCGATGGCCGCGCGCGACCGGGGACGCATCGGCGCGCTCGTGCACGACGCGCTCGAGGACTACGCACCGCAGGTCATGGTGTACGTCTCCGGACCGGGTGGCACCGAGTACCAGCTGCGCACGTGGCTCGAGCACCTCGCGGAGGTCGACCGCCGCTGGGTCGTCGTGACGCGCGAGACCCCGCTCGCCAACGCCGTCGCGCGGCTCACCGACGTGCCGGTGGTCGCGGCCCGCACGCTCGTCGAGCTGGACCAGGTCCAGGTGCCGAGCCTGCGCGTGGCGATCTACGTGAACAACGGCGCGAAGAACGGCCACAACGTCCGCTACCGCGAGCTCACGCACGTGCAGCTGCTGCACGGAGACAGCGACAAGCCGTCGTCGTACAACCCGGTCACCGCGATGTTCGACGTCGTCTTCGTGGCCGGTCAGGCGGGGATCGACCGCTACGGCGCGCACGGCGTGCGCATCCCGGAGGAGAAGTTCAGGATCGTCGGTCGCCCGCAGGTGCGCGGGATCACGCGTGCTCACGACGAGCGACGCGAGCACGTCATGTACGCGCCCACGTGGACCGGCTTCCACGCGGACAACAACTTCGGGTCGCTCCAGTGGGGCACGACGATCGTGCGGGCGCTGCTCGACGACGGCTGGACCGTCACGTTCCGTCCGCACCCGTTCTCGCTCGCGCACGCGCCGTCGCTCCAGCACATCGCCGACGTGCACGCGCTGCTGGCCGCCGACGCCGCGGGCAGCGGGCGTGCGCACGTCTACGGCGAGGCCGCGACGCAGCTCGACCTCGTCGAGTCGTTCAACGCGTCGGACGCCCTGGTCGCGGACGTGTCGTCGGTGCCGGCCGACTACCTGTTCAGCGAGAAGCCGTTCGTGCTGGCGCGCGTCGGCGAGCTCGACGACGACGACTTCCTCGCCGACTTCCCGCTGGCTCGCGCCGCCTACGTCGCTCCTGCGGCGGACGCCGCCGCGATGGCAGCCGCCGTGGCGCGCCTGCGTTCCGACGACATGGCCGCGACGCGCGCCGACCTGCGCCGCTACTACCTGGGCGACCTGCCGACGGAAACGTACGGCCAGGTGTTCGTCGACGCGGTGCGCGAGCTCGTGGACGCGGCGCCGCCTGAGCACAGCGCGGCGGAGCACGGCACGCCGCAGCACGGCACCGCGGACGACGACGAGCTCGAGGCCGACCTTCAGCTCGGCGAGGACGACGAGGCCTGAGCCCGGCCGCTCACGCGGTCAGTCCCGCGCTTCTGCCTGCCGAGGCTCGGCCGCGGCGACGACGGGCTCCTGCCCCGCGAGGATCCGCTCGCACGCGTCGAGGAACCTGCGCAGCGAGGCTCCGGGCGTCGTGTCGCCGAGGTAGTACTCGGCCATCGCCTTGCGCTCGGCCGCGTACGGGTCGCGCTCGACCTCGTCGCGCGCGATCACGGCGGCGTCGATCGCCCGCTCGGCCGCCAGGCTGCGGACCTCCCGCACGAGCAGCCCACGGTCGACCCCGCTCCCGGACGGGTCCGTGAGCACGAGCGGACGGCTCGTGGCGAGCCAGTCGACCGCGACGGCCGAGACGTCGCACACGAGCACGTCGGCCTCGGCGAAGTCCGCCTCGAGCGACCCGGCTCCCGAGACCCGACCGCGGGTGCCGGCCTCGGCGACGATGCGCCGCACCGCGACGTCGGCCTCGCCGTACGTGGGGTTGCGTACCCCGGTGAGCGGGTGCGGGCGGTAGACGAACCGCACGTCCGGGTCACCGACGAGGGAGCGCGCGATCGCCGCACCGTGCGTGACGAGCGAGCTGTAGGCCGCCGACGTCTGTGCACCTTCCCAGGTGGGTGCGTACAGGACCGTGAGCTGCTCGCCCCGCTCGCGTGGGAGCGGAGCGGCTTGCGGACGTCCGACGACGACGCAACGGCGCTCGGCGTCGAAGCGGCGCAGCCCCGACGCGAGCCGGTCCACCGCGGCGCGACCGGCGACGAACATGAAGTCGTACGCCTTCGCCTGGTTGGACACCGAGACGACCTTGTCGCTGTCCCCGTGCAGGAGCGAGACGTGCGTGAGGTCGGCGAATCGCAGCAGCGAGAAGTTCTGCACGTGGTGGTTGACGTAGAGCGCGAGCCGCGCGGCTCCTCCCGTGACCATCTCGTCGAAGGTCGCGTACCGCGACACCGTGACGACGCGCAGACCGGTCAGCGCGCGGACGTCCGCCGCGGCCCGCGAGTCGGCCGTGACGACGACGACGGGGTGCCGTGCGTGCAGCTGTTCGAGCACCGGGAGCCACTGCGCGAGCTGGTAGACGCTCTCGCGCGTGCTGCCGAAGTAGACGACCACGTGCTCCGCGAGCGGGCCCGCGGCCACGAGCTCACGGTCGTTCCCCCGGGCATCGGGGACCCCGGCGGGCAGCAGTCCGAGCCGCTGGACGACCCGGCCACCGACGCTGCGGGCGCGTCGGCGCAGGGAGTCCGGCCTCGGGTCACTCGTCGTCATCGTCGTCCGTTCGGTCGCTGGCCCCCGGATTCTAGTACGGACAGATGTCCAGGACGGAGGGCGATGGAAGGCGTGTGCGCGCGTCATTCACCCGCGCGAGGTGCCGACGCGGGCGCCCGGCGCTGGGAAGATCTCCTCAGTCAGTCGCACGACCCCAATCCAAGGAGACATCACAGTGAGACGCACTTCGTCCTGGGTGCTGGCGCTCGTCGCCGCGCTCGTCGTCGGGCTCGTGGGCGCGACGCCCGCGACCGCCGCCGACTCGTACACCGTCACGGTGAAGGTGACGACCGCCGGCGGTGCCGGGGTCTCGGATGTCTACCTCTCGCTCAGCCAGGACTCGCCGTACTACTGGGACAGCGAGGACACCGACGCATCGGGCGTCGCGACGTTCACGGGCGTGCCCGGCGCGTCGACGCTCTCGCTCAGCGGCTCCGTGTACGTCGGCAGCACCCAGAAGCAGATCTCGCAGACCATCTCGGTCGCGAGCGCGAACGTCTCGACAACCGTCAAGCTCGCGGGCACGCAGGCCATCACGGGCAAGGTGACGGACAAGGGCACCGGGGCCGCGCTGGCGAACGCCTACGTCAACGCGAGCGCCTGGTCCGGCAGCGGCTCCGGCGGCTACGCGCAGACCGCCGCCAACGGCACGTACTCGATGATCGTCCCTACGGGCACGTTCCGCGTCTCGGTGTCGGCGTCGTCGGGCGACTACCTCTACTCGTACTACCCCGGCACGACCGACTACAACGCCGCCAAGAAGGTCACCGTCGCGTCCGGCAAGGACACCGCCGGGGTCAACGTCGCGCTCGTGAAGCCCGGCAAGATCTCCGGGAAGGTCACGTACAACGGCAAGGCCGCGAAGTCGCTGACCGTGTACGCGTCCGGTCCCGGCTACGGCTCGGCGACCACGTCGTCGACCGGTGCGTACACCACCAAGGTCGACCCGGGTGCCTACACCCTCGAGGTGTACCGCTCTCCCACGTCGTCGTTCCTGACGACGTACTACGGCGGCACGGTCCGGGCCCCCGAGGCGAAGAAGGTCTCCGTCGGCTCCGGTGCGTCGGCCACGGCGAACATCGCGCTCAAGGCGGGTGCGACGCTCAAGGGTGTCGTCAAGAACAGCAAGGGCAAGGCCGTCAAGGGCGCCCAGGTCTCGGCGTACAACACGACCCGCGCGGGCTACGCCTACGCGACCACGAACGCCAAGGGCGCTTACGTGCTCTACGGCCTGGCGAGCGGCAAGGTGAGCGTCTCCGCGAGCACCGGCGACGGAGCGACCTACGGCACGAAGACAGCCACCGCGACGCAGGGCAAGACGAAGTCCGTCAAGACGATCGTGGTCCGGGCCTACGGCACCGCGACGATCAAGGGCAAGATCGCCGTCAAGAGCGGAAAGCTCGCGGACGCCACCGCCGTGCTCATCGGTGCGAAGAAGGTCGTCTACGGCCAGCGCGGACCCAGCAAGTCCGGTGCGGTCACCTTCAAGCACGTCCCAGCGGGCACGTACACCGTGGTCGTCTCGGGGTCGAACGTCGCCAAGAAGGTCACCGTGAAGTCCGGCAAGACCGTGAGCTTCGGCAAGCTGACCCGGCCCAAGCTCACGACCGTCAAGGGCACTGTGAAGGCACCCAACGGCAAGGTCCTTCGCGATGCCTCGGTCGTGCTGTACGACTCCTACGGCACGTGGGCAGGCAGCGCCACCACGTCCACGAAGGGCACCTACAGCATCAAGGGCCTCGCCAAGGGCACCTACCACCTGTGGGCGGGCTCCTCGTCCGGCACCTACGTCCCCGTGACGTCGACGTTCACCGCCAAGTCGGGCAAGAACGTGAGCAAGTCGCTCAAGCTCAAGACGGGCGGCACGCTCAAGGGTGTCGTCAAGAACTCGAAGGGCAAGCCCGTCGCGGGCGTCAACGTGTCGGCCGGTGGCGCGTACACGACGACGAACTCGAAGGGTGCCTATGTCCTCAAGGGCGTCGCGTCCGGCAAGGCGACCGTGTACTTCTCCGACCCGTACGTCGGTGGGTACCTGAACGCCACCAAGTCGGCGAAGGCGAAGGCGGGCAAGACGGTCTCGGTCTCGACGGTCAAGCTGAAGTGACCTCGCCGACCGGCTGAACGCACGAGAGCCCCGCTCCCTGGAGCGGGGCTCTCGTCGTATGGAGGCTCAGCGGCCGAGCACGACCGCCGAGATCCGCACCGGCTTCGAGTCGGCGGTCGTGATCGTGAGCGTGCCGCTCGTCGCCTTCGTCAGGGCGACGTCGACGTGGTGGTGCGTCGAGTGCGCGCGTGATGCGAGCGAGACTGTCGCGACCTTGGTGCCACCAACGCGCACGACGACGCGGCCGCGACCCGGTGCCGAGTCGACGATCAGGCGCACCTCGCGTACCTTGACCGCCTTCGCGACCGTCAGGGTGCGTCCCTTGCTCGTCGCCTGCCACACCTGGTCGCGATACCAGGCGTCGGCGTGCTTGGTGGACCAGCCGGCGGAGCGCTTGACGAGCGTGCTCGAGACCGGCCGCGACGCGGACGGGTACGCGGTGATCGCGCTCGTGCCGCCCGCACTCACGGCCCGTACGCCGACCACCCAGGTCCGCCCCGTCTGCGACGTCGCGAGCCGGTACGACGTGCGCGTCGTCGTGGCGACCTTCGTCCAGGAGCTCGGGAGCGCCGTGCCGTGCGCCGCGGTCCGGACGAAGACCTCGTACCGCTTCGCGTTCTTGAGCGGCTGCCACGAGTAGGTCGAGGTCGTCGCCTCGCGGAACGGCGCCTGCGCCGCGGACAGCGCGACCTTCGTCGGCGTCGCGGCCGGCAGGGAGCCCGTGCCGAGCACCTTGGACCCCACGGCGACGCGCGCGAACGCGATCGCGTTGACCTGCACGCTTCCCGTACCGGCCACCCTGCGCAGCGTGAGCGTGCCCGAGACGGACCGCGGGAGGTCGAGATGGACCACCGCACGCGTCGTGGCGGTCGCCGCTCGCGTGTCGATCGTGCCGAGCACGGTCGACCCGGACCGGACCTGGAGACGTCCCGTCGACGGACCGCGAGCCACGTCGAGCACCACCGAGCGAGCCTGGCTCACCTTCACGGCGAGGGTGCGCGAGCCCGAGGTCGCGCGGTAGGACTGCGCACCGGTCACCTTGGTGCTCGACCAGCCCGACGAGCGCACCACCGACGACCACGGCACGGGCCGTGTGACCTGCCCGAGGACCGTCACCGACCCGCGGCGGCCGTGGCTGTCGATGCCGCGCACCGCGACCACGCGCGTGCGCCCGGCGTCCGTCGAGAACGACGTCGACGTTCCCTTCACCGTCTTGAGGACGGTCCACGCGCGGTCGTCGTCCATCGTGTACGTGAGGCCCGACGAGCGCGTGAGCACCTGGTACCTGACGGCGCCCTTCACGGCGCCCCAGTGGTAGGCACGCGAGGTCGCCCACTGCACGGGCGTCTGGGTGCTGGTCATCGCGACCTTGCCCGGTGCGGCCAGGGCGGCGACCGGCTTGCCGTACGTCGTGGTGGCGGCGTCGACCTGCGTCTTGACGGCCTTGCGGATGGACGGGAGCTTCGCGTACAGCTTCCAGCCCGGGCACGCGGTCCCGTTCGTGTCACGGTGGCCGAGGATCACGGGGACCTTCACCCACGTGCCGGCCTTCGCCTTGGTGTCGCTGCCCGTGCTGCTGCCCGTGAGGAGCTTGGTGGACCCGGTCGGGTTCAGCCCGTGCGCGTACGCCTGCCAGGCGAACACCTTCTCGATCGACGCGACCATCGCGGCCGGGGGCGCCGCCGACTGGAAGTTGCCCATCGCCGAGACACCGATGGTGTCGGTGTTGTAGCCGCCCGCCTGCGCACCGATGGGCAGGTCGTCGATCGCGTCGCGACGGCCCTGGTAGATGGTCCCGAACCGGTCGACGAGGAACTGGTAGCCGATGTCCGGCCAGCCGCGGCTGCCGGTGTGGAACGCATAGATGCCGCGCACGATCGCGGCCGACTGCGCCTTGGTGTAGCCGTTGCTGCCCGCGGTGTGGTGCAGGTACATCGCCGTCAGGCGCGACGACACCTCGGGCCACGCCGAGCCGCGCTTCTCGTTGGCACCCCACTGGGCACGGGTCACGATCTTCGGGCGGATGACGTCGCCCTTGGCGGCGCCCTTCGCGACGTCGGTCGTCGTCGTGGTCGTCGTCGTGGTCGTCGTCGTGGTGGTCGTGGTGGTGGTCGACGAGGCCGGCGGTGCGGGATCCGTCGTCGGGCTGGGTGCGGGCGTGGGATCGGTCGAGGTCGGGTCGGCCGGGGTCGGGTCGGTCGAGGGATCCGTCGGGGAGTCGTCGTCGGCCGCCACGACGTCGAGACGCAGCCCGGCGGGCTCGGATGCGCCGTCGGCCGTCTCGACCCGCACCTGGGCCGCGTCCGCCCCTGACGTCACGAGCGCCTCGGTCCCGGGCCGCTCCCCCGCGACGCCCGTGTCGACGACGTCGAGCGCCTGCCAGTCGGTCCACGTGCCGTCCTCACGGACGCGCACCGCGACCTGAGTGACGTCGACGCGCTGGCCGGGGTCCCACGTCACGCCGGCGACGAGGAACCGGCCGGTGAACGTGCGGGCACCGAGCGCGACGACGTCGTCGCGCTCGACCGGTTCGAGCCCGTCGTCCGTCGCCGAGGTCGCCTCGCCCGCGGCGGGCGCGAACGCACCCGGCTCGCGTGCGGCCGACCGGTCGACGCCCCCGACCGCATGCGTCGTGATCGTCGGGTCGTCGACGGGAGCGGTCGCGAGATCGGCGCTACCCTCCGTCGCGCTCGGTGCACCGCCCTGCTCGTCGGCAACGGCCTGCCGCACCACCGGGCCGAGGTCCGCCTGCGCGATCTCGGCCGGCGCCACGAGGGCAGCACCCAGCAGGGCTGCAACGGATGCTCGGATCAACCGTCGGGTCATGGTGGCTCCCCCTCATAGCGCCCCGGACCGGGACACGGTACGTCGCCCGATAGGGTGGCGGCGATCCCTGTCCCCGCGTGTCTGCCCCGTCGGCCAGTTCGACGACAGGTCCGACGCCCACACGCTCAGGAGCCATCGTGCGACTCCTCGTCACCGGCGGCGCAGGCTTCATCGGCGCCAACTTCGTCCAGCAGACCGTGCGCGAGCACCCGGACGTGCAGGTCACGGTGCTCGACGCACTCACCTACGCGGGCGACGAGGCGAGCCTGGCACCCGTCGCCGACGCGGTCGCGTTCGTACAGGGCGACATCGCCGACGCCGAGGTCGTCGACCGGCTCGTCGGCGCGGCGGACGCGGTGGTCCACTTCGCGGCGGAGTCGCACAACGACAACTCGCTGCACGACCCGTGGCCGTTCGTCCGCACCAACGTGATCGGCACGTTCACGCTGCTCGAGGCCGTGCGTCGTCACGGGGTGCGGTACCACCACATCTCGACCGACGAGGTCTACGGCGACCTCGAGCTCGACGACCCCGCGAAGTTCACGCCCGAGACCCCGTACAACCCGTCGAGCCCGTACTCGTCGACCAAGGCGTCCTCCGACTTGCTCGTGCGTGCCTGGGTCCGCTCGTTCGGCGTGCAGGCCACGATCTCGAACTGCTCGAACAACTACGGCCCGTACCAGCACGTCGAGAAGTTCATCCCGCGGCAGATCACGAACCTCGTCGACGGCGTGCGCCCCAAGCTGTACGGCACCGGGCAGAACGTCCGTGACTGGATCCATGTCGAGGACCACAACACCGCGGTGTGGGCGATCGTCGAGCGCGGTCGCATCGGCGAGACCTACCTCATCGGCGCCGACGGCGAGGTCGACAACAAGACCGTCGTCGAGACGCTGCTCGAGCTGATGGGCCAGCCGTCCGACGCCTACGACCTCGTGTCCGACCGCCCGGGCCACGACCTGCGCTACGCCATTGACGCGACCCGGCTGCGTGAGGAGCTGGGATGGGCGCCGCGCTACTCGTCGTTCCGCGACGGGCTCGCGGCAACCGTCGACTGGTACCGCGCGAACGAGGCGTGGTGGCGCCCCCGCAAGGAGGCTACGGAGGCCCGGTACGCGGAGCTGGGACGCTGACCTACTTCGGCAGCACCGGCTTGAGGGACTTGACCCACGGCGACTTGACGTATCCCGATGCAATCGCGTTCAGGTCGGCTCGCATGGCATCGGTCTTGCCCGGACCGCTCCTGGGGACAGAGGCAGTCGTTCCCGACGACGAGGTTGCCGTCAGTCGTACGACCCCTCCGCCCTGTCGCGTCTTCTGCACCGCGATCGACACGACGTCCGCGAGCCCGAAATACTTCTCCGCCGCCGCCTGCGAGAGCGTGGCGGTCCAGGAGATGTTCGGGTTGCCCGACGAGGTCTTGAGACTCCAGGGGTCGGGCACCGAACGCTCGTACGGGACGGCCGTCACCCATACGTCCTCGCTGTTCAGCGTGCTACCGCCTGACGCAGAGTAGTAGTGGGCGGCCACCGGCTCGCCACCGGAGGTCAGGAGCATCCCCGCGTCTCCGGTGATCGTCGCGGCGACTGCCTTCCGCCAGATCGAGCCGTAGTAGCCGTCCGAGGTGCTGCCGTACAGCCCGTTGTGACCCTCATTCTCCTTCTTCCACCCCGTGAAGTTCTGGTCACGCACGTCGTCACGCAGGTGGCATCCGCACCGGGACTTGATCCCCTTGTCGAACTGCAGGAGCGCGAACGAACGCGCGGCGATGGCCTGCGCCTGTAGCGCGGCAGAACCGTTGACACCCCACGACGACTGCACCTCGGCGATGCCGTTCAGGTATTCAGTGTTGAGTTCGAGGTCGTTCACGACGTTGATGTGACCGCCGATATTCGTCACGGTCAGGCGACCGTGCCGGTACGCGCCCTGCGCACCGGCGACCGTCACGTAGGTCTGCTTCGACGTGTGACTGGGGTAGTAGTAGGAGGTCGACTCCCAGTGCAGACGCACGGTCGTGTCGGTCGAGACGACCTTGCCGTCGATCGAAGCGGTAACCTCGCCCTGAGGTGCGACGGCAAATGTCACTTTCTCGTCGTCGACCCCGTATGCGACAGTCGAGCCTGCCGAGGTGCGCACACGCCATCCGCCGTCGTGGACTCTCACGGCGACTTCCGTGGACAGATCCTCGTAGGCCGCGTACTTCGGGTCCGGACCGAACACCTGCACAGAAAGCGGTGAGGCGGGCATCGCGGCTGAGGTCACGTCAACACCTGTGTAGTAGGTCTTCAGGATCGTCGTCGCAGACTTCCCCGCCTGAGCCATCGCGTACGCGCCGTACTGCGACATCCCGACGCCGTGGCCGAAACCCGAGCCGTTGATCGTGAACGACGTCGGGATCACGGTCGTGACGGCGACCTTGACCGTCGAGCTGCTCGTCTTGCCGACGAGCACGCGGTACGAGCGCGTCACGACGGGCGTGATCTTGACCGTGGCCGAACCGGCGCTCACCTTCACGGACTTCGCGGTCTTCCAGCTGCCCGACCCGGTGCGCTGCTGCAGCGTCACGGTTCCGGTGCCGGGGTGGCCGGCGGCGTACCAGCGGATCGTCGCCGTGGTGGTGGACGTGGACGTGGGCAACGAGGTCGACGAGAAGGAGAGGGAAGCCCAGTCGCGGTCGACGCTCAGCGCACGCGAGCTGCTCACGACGCTCCCGCGCACGACACGGAACGTGTGGGACAGGGTGGGTGCGAGCTTCGTCGTCGCGTAGCCGGATGCCGGAACCTTGACGTCCTTGTAGCGCAGCCACGTCGAGCCCTTGCGGTACTGCACCGTGACGGTTCCTGCCGCCGGCTTCCCGCCCCGCACCAGGCGGATCTTGGCGATCGTGGCGGTGCCCGCCTTCACGGACGCGGGACTCAGGCCGAACGAGATCCACGACGTCTTGACGGTGAGCTTCTTCGACGCGCTGACCCTGGACCCGTACTTCAGGCGGTAGGTCGTGGTGGTGGTGGGCTTCACGCTGGTCTTGCCCGAGCCCTTGGTGACCTTGACGGTCGCCACGGTCTTCCAGGTCGATCCCTTCTTGGCCTGCAGCGATACCTTGGCAGTCGGCTTCGACGACCCGACGCGCAGCGAGGCCGTCAGCGTCGCCGCGCTGCCGAGGCGGACGGACGACGACCCGCCGAGCTTGATCGTCGTACCGGACGTCGCTGCGGACGCGGGCGAGAGCCCGACCAGGACGAGCGCTGCCGCGACGACGACCACGAGCAGGGACCGCCGCCGGGGCACGGCGACGTGACGCATGTGACGCATGTGACGCATGGCGCACACTGTGACACGTCCCCCCGGGAAATCCCACCACCGCCCAACGACGCGCCACGCTCAGATCACGGGCGGACGCCCTCGCAGGGTCATGCGCGCCACGGTCCGCCACGACATGACCTGCCGCTCCCCCGCGTCGCTCGTGACGCCCTCCCGGAACCCGCCGAACCACACGCGCAGCGCGGGCAGGTCGGAGCGGTCCCGGATCACCTGCGCCGCCGTCCACGTGCCCACGTACAGCGGGCGCAGCAGTGCCGGGAGGTTGCGGCGCGCGAGCCACACGCGGTTGCGCCCGTTGAGCCGCTGCGAGACCGCGTGCCGCGACGGGTGCGTCGCCGGGTGGTGCATCTCGACGTCACCCATGTGCCACACCTCGAAGCCCTGGTCCCACACGCGCCACGCGAGCTCGATGCCCTCGTGCGCGTAGAAGAACTGGCCCGCCCACCCGTGCGCGCCCTCGAACGCGTCGCGGCGCACCATGGTGACCCCCTCCGTGACCGAGAAGATCGGCGTCGAGCGTTCCGGGTCGCCCTTGCGCAGCCGGCGCACCCACCGACCGGGCGGCTCGGACCCGTCGAGCGTCGTGAGCAGCGCCTGCGCCATGCCGAGGCGCGAGCTGCGAGCGAAGCGCTCCGCCATGGTGCGCAGCGCGTCGGTCGACGGGATGACCGCATCGTCGTCCAGGAAGAAGATCAGGTCCCCGACGACGTGCGCGGCGCCGACGTTGCGGCCCTCGGGGATGCCCACGTTCTCCGCGAGCGCCAGCCCGCGCGCACCGTCGGGCAGGCCCGTCGGCTCCCAGCCGTTGCCGACGACGAGCACGTCGAGGTCGACGCCCTCCTGCGCGAGGGCGGAGGAGACCGCGGTCGCGAGCTCGACCGGGCGGTTGCCCATCGACAGGACGACGACGCCGACGGACGGCAACGCGGCGCTCATGCGCGCAGCCGCGAGGACGTGAGGATCGCGACGAGGTGCCCGGCACCGGTCACCACGACGGCGACGATGAGCCCGACGAGCGTCCAGCGCGTCACGTCGTCACCGCCGAGGAAGGCGTCGGCGATCGCCGCGACGGCGATCACCGTCGCCAGCTCGACCGCGTGGAACAGGCGGTGGAACGGCACGAACCGCGCGGCGCGGCGCAGCCGGGCGACGCCGCCCACGCGCGGCGCGGCGACCTCGGCCGCGTCCTTCGCCGGCGGCAGCCCGCCCTGCGCACGCGACGAGACGACGAGGTCGTTGACGACCTTGTTGAGCAGGAGCAGCGTGGCGAACAGGCCGCCGAGCGTCGTCCACGCGAGGTTGTCCGGGATCTCACCGAAGCCACCGGCCGCGCGAACGCCGAGCGCGAGCGCGATGAGCGCCTCGGTCGTGTAGTGCGCGAGCTTGTCGATGAAGATGCCGACCGGTCCGGTGGTCCGCTTCCAGCGCGCGAGCTCGCCGTCGGAGGAGTCGACCAGCATCTGCAGGTGTGCCAGCGCGACGGCGAGCACCGCGAACCCCCACCCGGGCAGCGCGACGGCGAGCGCCGCCACCCATCCGATCGCGAGCATCAGCCACGTGACCTGGTTGGCGCTCATGCCGAGGCGCAGCGCTACCAGCGTGAGGTACGGCGAGATGCGCCGCCCGTACACGTCGGCCGTCCAGTGCTCGGCGTTGCGGCGCTGGCGGATCTGGTCCGGCTGGCCGACGCGGCGCAGCTCGGCGACGCTGGGCCGCCGGTCGTCGGGGTCGTGCGTCAGTTCGGTGGTGCTGCTCATTCCCGTCCTCGTCCGCCGCGGAGCGCGTCGCGCTCGCGGATGATGCGGTCGCACTCGACGACGAACCGCTTGGTCGCGCCGCCGACGGCGCCGAAGTAGTACTCGACGAGACGTGCCCGCTCGTCGTGCCCGGGGTCCTGGTCGACCTCGCGCCCGAGCACGTCGCCGACGTGCGCGATCTCGCGCGCCGTGAGCCGGGGCACGGCGGCCAGCAGCCGCGTCTCCGCGACGTCGGCGCCCTGCGGCGGGACCGTGACGACGAGCGGGCGACCCGTCGCGAGCCAGTCGAACGCGATGGCCGAGACGTCGGTGACCATGACGTCGGCACGCGCGAACGTCCGGTAGGGGTCGGCACCGGTGTCGACCACGTGGCCAGGCCCGGCCGCCGCGAGGATCGCGCGGATCCGCTCGTCGGCGGTCGCGAACCGGGCGTCGCTCACGCCCGTGCGCGGGTGCGGCCGGTAGACCACGCGGAAGCGTCCGTCGTCGACCAGCGCCTGCACGAGCCGCTCGCCGTGGCTCACGACCGACGAGTACGCCGAGGACCCCTGCCCGCCTTCCCAAGTGGGCGCGTAGAGGACGACGACCGGCGAGCCCGGAGCACGCTCACGCGGACCGGTCGGGACGTCGTCGAGCTGCGGTCGCCCGACCGCGACGACGTGCGCGGGGGCGTCGAAGTTCATGAGCTGGCCCGCGAACCGGTCGATCGCGCCCTGGCCCGCGACGAACGCGTAGTCGTACGCCTTGACCAAGTTGGACGCCGAGACCCGCTTGTCGCTCTCGCCGTGCGAGAGGAACACGTGCATCGCGCCCGGGACCCGCAGCGCGTTGAAGTTGCCCACGTCGTGCCCGACGTAGCAGAACAGCGCGACGTCCGAGCGTTCCGCGAGCGCGTCGATCGTCGCGCTGCGGCCCACGACGACGACGGGAAGCGGCTGCTCGCGCGCGACGACCCGGGCCGCGCGGGAGTCGGCGCACACCACGAGGACCCGGTGCTCGGCGTCGAGCGCGCGCAGCGGCGCGTACCACTGCCGGAGCTGGTACAGGTTCTGCACCGTGCCGGCGAAGTACACGACGACGCGCTGCTCGTGGCTCGCCGCGAGCACGGCCGCGTCGTCACCGAGCCCGTCGGGCATGCCCGCGGGGAGCCAGCCGAGCCTGCGCAGGGCGCTGCCGCCCCAGCTGCGCACGCGTCGGCGCAGGCGCGCCCGATCGAAGCCCACGCGGCTCAGACGTGCTCGTTGGCGCGCTCGAGGTCCTCGTCGAAGTCGACCTCGACCGCCCACAGGTCGGAGATGTCGACCGGCAGGAACTTCACGCCGTCGCGCTCGATCGCCAGCTCGATGCCGCGCTCGAAGTAGTCCTGGTCCTCGACTTCCTCGAGCCGCGCGACGAGGGTCGCCTTGTCCTGCGCCGCGACGTAGTTGATGCCCACGGCCTCGCCCAGCGCGTCGACGACCTGCTTGGAGAGGGCGTCGATGTACCCGTCGGCGTCGACCGTGTACTTGACCTCCTCCTCGGCCACCTTGGCGGTGTTGACCGAGACGAGCGAGGTCTCGCTCTCGAGGTACGGCTTGAGTCGCTCGAGGATCGCGGGGTCGAACACGACGTCGCCGTTCATCCACAGCACGCCGCCGTCGCCCGACGCGCGCAGCACGCGCAGCAGGCTCTTCGACGTGTTCGTGCGGTCGTACTCCTCGTTGTAGACGAACAGCGAGCGAGGGTGCGCCTCGAGGATCATCTCGAGCTTGAAGCCGACGACCGTGTAGAGCTGCACGTCGGCGAACGCACCACGGATCTTCTCGACCTGCTGGTCCATGATCGTGTGCCCGTCGCGCAGCGGCGTGAGCGGCTTGGGGAACGGCCGTCCGAGCCGGGTGCCCATGCCTGCGGCGAGGATCGCCACCTGAGTCGTCATCGAGAAGTCACTCCCTGGTCGTGGCCTGTTCGGCGGCCGTTCGTCAGCTGTTGTCCGGCGCCTCGGAGCGCCGCTGCCCGCGGCACCCCTAGGCATGCTAGTCGCGCCGCCACCGGCGGCGCGCAGGGATCACCGTCCGACGTACGGCTCCAGCCGCTCCCACAGGTACGGCGCGACGCTGCGCGCGTAGGTCGACGAGATGTGGTCGTCGTCGCGGTGCACGTCGGCACCCCCGATGACCGCCGGGCACGTCGAGCCCTTGCAGTACAGGTCGGTGAGCTCGACGAGAGGCACGCGCCCCTGGCTGCGGTCCGTGGCGTCGCGCAGCGGGTCGTGCTTCACGAGCACGTCGGCGCGGCGCTGGTCGCACCGGCTCGGGTCGGCGCGACCCTCCTTGAGGAGGCACTCGTTGGGGTCCGTGTGCGACGTCGGGTTGTCGAGGATCGCGACCACCGGGGTGCCCGCGTCGAGCACCGGCTGCCATGCGTCCAGGAGGCCGGAGGCGACCACGTCGCGCTTGTTCGCCCCCGCGGGCACCTGCATCTTCTGGCGCGCGTACCCGGTCACGACGACGGCGTCGTAGTCGTGCGCCTTCGCCAGGAGGTCGGCGCCCACCTCCTGCTGCCATGTCCCGCAGCCCTGAGCGACGGACGGCACCGAACGCCTCGGCAGGACCGTGCTCCAGACGCACGACGCCTTGAGGTAGCTGGTCACGACGACGTCGCCGTCGTCGACCAGGCGCTCGAACGCCGGCAGCATCGCGCGTGCGTGCGAGTCGCCCACCAGGGCGATGTGCGGCACGCCGGCACGCGGCTTGCCGAACGTGCACGGTTCCATGTCCGGCTCGCTGTTGTCGCTCCAGCACTGCTGCAGCCCGGCGTCGTCGTTCTTCACGTCGGACGGGTCGGGGACGACGACGTGCGCGAGAGCCGGGTCGGGGCACCCCTTGCCGTCGTTCACCATGCTGGCGGCGCCGAAGCAGTGCGGCTTGCTCGCGACGACACTCTCGGCGTGGGCGGCCGCCCGTGCGCTCGCGGCACCCGCGGCGTTCGAGCCGACGACGCACACGGCGGCGACGACGCACATGCCCGCCGCGGTGAGCGCGAACGTCACGCCGGACCGTCGCAGCCCGAACCGGTGCGTCGACCGCACGGGGTCCTCGACCCACCGCTTGGTCGCCCACGCCAGCACGACCACCGCTGCGAGCAGGAGCAGCTTGTCGACGGCGTGCAGCTCGTGACCGAGCGCGAACGGCAGGATCACGATCGGCGGCCAGTGCCACAGGTACGTCGAGTAGGAGATGTCACCGAGCGTCTGGACGGGCCGCAGGGCCAGCGCGCGGGTCGGCGCCCACGCCGCACGCGGCGCTCCCGCGGCGATCACCGCGGCGGTGCCGAGCACCGGCACGAGCGCGGCGGTGCCGGGGAACGGTGTCGCCGAGGTGAACGACACGCCCGTCCATGCCAGCGCTCCGAGCCCGGCCCACGAGAGCACCGCTCGAGCCCTGTCGAAGCGTTGCGCGCGCTCCTCGAACGCCACCATCGCGAGCGCGAGCAGCGCCCCGGCGCCGAACTGCCACGCGCGGGCTGTCGTGACGAAGTACGCCTGCGGCGCGTCGGTCGTCGTCAGGTGCAGGGACCACCCGAAGCTCACGACCGTGACGACGCCCAGCAGAGCCGCCGCCACCGTGCCGTTCCTGCGGCCCGTGCGCGCGGCAACCCAGAGCGCGAGGAGCACGAGCAGCGGCCACACGAGGTAGAACTGCTCCTCGACCGAGAGCGACCAGTAGTGCTGCACGGGAGACGGCGCGGCGTCGGCCGCGAGGTAGTCGACGGCGTCGTGCGCCAGGACCCAGTTCAGGACGTAGAAGCCCGCGGCGCCGACCTGACGCAGGTAGTCCTTCCACAGGCCGCTCGGGACCCATGCGAACGTCGCGACCGCGGTGACCACGAGCACGAGGAGCGACGCAGGCAGCAGTCGGCGCGCACGCCGCGCCCAGAACCGCCCGAGCGCGACGCGCCCCGTGCGCTCACCCTCCCGCAGCAGGTGCCCGGTGATGAGGAAGCCGGAGATGACGAAGAAGACGTCGACGCCCACGTAGCCGCCGGTGAGCCGCTTGGGCCACAGGTGGTAGAGCACCACGAGCATCACCGCGACGGCACGCAGCGCCTGGACCTCGACGCGCACCTTCGTGCCGGACGGGCGCCGCTCGGCCGGCGGGACGGCCACCTCGGGCGGGACGTCCTCGGCGACGGACGGACGGGTCGACGACACGGGCTGCGGACTCCTCGCTGCGGGGAAAAACCGGTTCAGGGTACCCGTGCGGGCGGGCCGGTCAGGCCCGCGTGCCGTGCCGCTCGCGCTGCGCAGCCCGACGGTCGCGCACCACGCGGTCGGCGACGACGAGGAACCGGGACATGGCCGCCCCGGGGCGCGTGTCGCCGAAGTAGTCTGCGACCACCTCGGCGTACGCGTCGTCGGCGCCCCGCGCCAGGAGGGCGTCGACGACCGCGACCGCGCCACCGGCGTCCTGCGCTGCGATCGTGTCGACGCGGTCGGCCAGCGAACCCGGTTCCACCACAGCGGTCGGCGACTCGGGCCGGGTCAGCAGGAGGGGACGGCCCGTCGCGAGCCAGTCGAACGCGACGGCCGAGACGTCCGTGACGCACACGTCCGCGGCGCGCAGGTGCCACCCGAAGGCGGTGTCACGGTCCACGAGGTGCTCCGCGCCCGGGTCGCTCTCGTTCGCTCGCGCGAGGATCCCCGCCAGGCGCGCGTCACCCGCGGCGAACCGACCGTCCTGCACACCGGTGCGCGGGTGCGGGCGGTACACGACGCGGAAGCGTGGGTCGGCGACGAGCGCCTCGAGCAGCGCGGGGCCGTGCGAGAGCACCGAGGAGTACTCCATCGAGGGCCGGTCGCCCTCCCACGTGGGCGCGTACAGCACCACCGTGCGGTCGTCGTCCGGGAGCTCCGGCCCGGCGTACGTCACGTCGACCTGCGGACGTCCGACGAGCAGGATGCGTGCCGGGTCGAGCCCGTAGACGTTGCGCTCGATCCGTCGCACGGCGGCCGGCCCCGCGGCGAGCACGTGGTCGTAGGCCTTCAGCTGGTTGGACACCATGTAGGACTTGTCCGACTCGCCGTGCGACATGAACACGTGCGCCGGCTCGGTGAAGCGCAGCGTCGAGAAGTTCTCGCGGTTCTGGTTGACGTAGAGCATCGCGGCGACCGGGTGCGTGCCGAGCCAGCGCTCGAGCTCGGCGATCGTCGAGAAGTGCAGGACCGGGACGGGGCACTCGTCGAACAGCGCACGCGCGGAGTCCGGCGAACGCGTCACGACCACCACGGGGTGCTGCTCGTCGAGCCGCCGCAGCGGCTCGAACCACTGCCGCACCTGGTAGAGGTTGACGGCGCCGTCCGCGAAGTAGACGACGACCTCGACGGTCCCGGCGACGACGGCGGGACGCGACCGTGCGATCGCGGCGACCTCTCGTCGGAGCCGCCGCCGGGTCAGCACCTCCCCGACCTTCGCACTCCCCCGTCTCACGTCACCCAGCAGTCCCACGGCACCCGCTCCTCGTCGCGCCGCGCGCGCTGCGCCGCGGTCAGGTCACGGTACCGGCCTCGCGGCGGGCAGGGCTCACCACCGCGGGTCGGCGTAGAACAGGACTCGCTTCGCCGAGCGGTGGTGCACGTACACGCCGCGGGCGTCCGTGAACCGGGTCCCCTTCGACGAGTTGCCCTCGAGCACCACGAGGTCGTCGCCCGACCTGCTCAGCAGCAGCCCGACGTGGCTCGCCTTCTTCGGCGACGCGTTGCGGAAGTCGAAGAACACGAGCGTCCCGACCTTGGGCTTGCGGCTCGAGCCGGGCTTGTAGTCCGTCATCGCCTTCTTCGACGCCGCGACGAACGAGTCGAACGACGACCGGGCGGGCACCACGCCGGGGCGCCCGATCGCGGCGGACACCCATGACTGGAAGGTCCCGCACCACGCCGCCGAGTACCCGAACCACGCGTTGTACTTGGACTTGCGCCAGGCCGGCTCGCGGTACCCGACCTGCGAGCGCGCCGCCGCCAGGTACTGCGCACGGGCACCGCTCCCGGCCTGGTAGTGCGCGATCTTCGTCGTCGACGAGGCGTACGCCGCCACCTTCGCGAACTGCTGCGTGCAGCCCGACTCGAGCACGACGCACCGCGCGTCCGCGCGCGGGACCCCGAACGTGCCCGTCATACGCCCCTTCGCGACGTACCGGTCGCGGATCTTGCCGGGGACGAACCAGGTGCGGGTCACGCCTGAGCGGACCACCTCGACGAGCATGCCTCTCTCGAAGTCCTTGTACCGCACCGACGTCACACCCGAGTCCTTGACGCGCGACGCCGCGACGCGTCGCGTCCCGGTCGTCGCATCGCCCAGACGGCCGGCGAGGTCCTTCGCACGGGCAGCGAGGGTGCGCGCGGTCGAGCTCTTGGCGACCTCGAGCACCGGACCGTGCACGGACGACGAGCCCGTCGTGCGGACGTAGTACTCGGCCGACCCGGTCGGCGTGGCGGGCACCGCGAACCGGCCCGTCGACGTCGTGCGGAAGGTCGCCAGCACCGTGCGCGTCGTGCTCGTCCGGCGTACCAGCTGCACCTGGGCGGAGGCGACGCCGGCCGACCCCTTCGTCACGCGGCCCGTGAACCACACGCTCTCGCCCGTGCGGTACGTCGTCGACGTGGCCTTCGTCGTGACCACCTTCGTCGCGGCCTTCGTCGCAGCGTGCGACTCGGGTGCGGCCACGAGCGTCGTTCCGCCCAGGCCCAGCACGACGACGAGTGCCGCGAGAACCCTGCCCATCAGTCTGCCCATCAGTACGTCGGGTAGGCGTAGTAGAGCGGCATCGAGCGCGGTCGCGTCTTCTGGTAGACGCCGCGGCCGGCGCTGTCACCGGGGGTGCTGGTGTTGCCCTCGATCGTCACGATGCTCGACGCGTTGACCTTGACGACGACGCCCACGTGCGTCGCGGCCGTGCGGCCGTCGCTGATCGTGTCGTAGAAGACGAGCGCACCGACCTTGGGTGTCTTGCCGAGCTTCATGTGTGCGCGCACGTCGGCGAGGAACACCGACCACTTCGCGTGCTTCGGGATCGCGCCGGGGTTGCCCGACGCGACGGCCGCCCAGGACTGGAACACCGAGCACCACGCGCCGACGCGCCCCACCCACGCGTTGTACTTCGAGTCGTTGTAGCGCTTCTGCCGGTACCCGACCTGCGACCGCGCGGCGGCGATCACCTCGGCGGCCTTGGTCTTCCCGTACGCGACCGCGCCCTTGGTGTGCTTGTTGTCGTAGATCGCACCACCCGAGAACCGCTGGACGCAGCCGCTCTCGATCAGCCCGCACTTCGGGTCCGCGAGCGGGACGCCGAGCTTGCCCTTCGGGCCGCCGGCCTTCTTGTACGCCGTCAGGATGTCGCCGTAGACGAACCAGGTGCGCACCGAACCCGCCTTGTTGGTGACCTGGACCAGCATCCCGTGGGAGTAGGACCGGTATCGCACCGCCGTGGTCCCCGCCACCTTCGCGGACGCCGTCGAACCACGCGCCGCACCCGCGCGGTCGCCGAGGATCGCCGCCCGCGCCGCGATCGTGCGCTTGCCGTACGTGAGGTGGATCTTGCGAACGGTGCTCTTCACCCCCGACGCGGTGGCCCGTGCGCGGTACGAGTACTCGCCGTAGGGCCGCTGCCGAACGGAGAACGTGCCGGAGCTCGACGTCGTCGACGTCGCGACGCGGTGCCATCCCGACGACGTGCGGCGCTCGAGCACGACGGTGCGCGCCTTGAGCCCCTTGCCTCCCGACGTGAGCTTCCCGGTGAACCACACCATCTCGCCGTGGCGGATGCTCGGCGAGCTGACCTGGAGCTTCAGGGACGTCCCGGTAGCGAGCGCGGGCCCCGCAGCACCGACGAGCCCGCCGAGCGCGAGCACGGCTGCGAGGAGGGCGGCGGTGAGGTGTCGTCGTCGGGCCATGCCCTACCTTGAACGGGACGGTACGACGAGGCAACCGGAACGCCCGGGACCTGCGCTGGCCTTGCGGCGGGACAGCCGCCACGATGGCACGCGTGACGAGCACCGGCGACCGCCACCCGTTCTGGGACAACGCGAAGGCCGTGCTCGTCACGCTCGTCGTCGTCGGGCACGCGCTGCAACCGGCCGCAGCCGCGGGCGTCGCCGTCGCGGACGTGCTCTACCGCTGGGTGTACCTGTTTCACATGCCGGCGTTCGTGCTGGTCACGGGCGTGCTGACGGCAGAGCTCACGACGCGGCGCGCCGGCCGCCTGGTCACCGGTCTGCTCGCGCCGTACGTCGTGTTCCAGGTCCTGCAGACCGCCGAGGTCTCCCTGCTGCGCGGGTCGCTCGCACCGCTGCACCTGCTGGAACCCCGCTGGACGCTGTGGTTCCTCCTCGCGGCGGTGCTCTGGCGCCTGTCGGCTCCGCTGTGGACCGCGTTGCAGCCGTCCGTCGCCATCGGGCTCGCGGTCGTCGTGTGCCTGCTCGCAGGGCTCGGCGACGGGGTGGGGCACGTGCTCGCGCTCGACGACGCGCTCGGGTTCCTTCCGTTCTTCGTCGCCGGCCTCGTGCTGCGCTCGTCGGCCTGGTCCGGGCGCCTGACGACCGCACCCCGGACCCCCGTCGTCCTCGCCGGGGCCGTCGTGCTCGCCGCGGCCCTCGTGCTCGCCGCCGTGACGCGGGACGCGTTCACGTCGAGCGCCCTCCAGCTCGGGTTCGCGACGGACGACGTGGGAGCCACGGCCGCGCGTGGGACGGCCCTGCGGGCGGCGCTCCTGCTCGCCGCCGCGGCGTGCGTCGCCGCGGTGCTCGCCGTGGTGCCGCGCCGGGAGCTGACGTGGACGTCCGTGGGCCGCGCGTCGCTGTACGTGTACCTGCTGCACCCCTTGCTGCTGCTGCCGCTGCGCGACGGGCGGTGGGTGGCAGGTGGGGCGGTCGCGCTCGCGACCGCGCTCGGTGCGGTCGTTCTCGCGCTCGTGCTCGCGTCCTCCCCGGTGCGCCGCGTCGCCCGGCCGTTCGTCGAGCCGCCGCTCGACCGCTTGCTGCTCGCGCGGCCCGGCGGGCGAGCCTGAGCTCAGCCCGCGTCGAGAGCGCGACGCTCGCGCAGCACGTCGGCGACGAGGGCGAGCCAGCGCTCGTCATGGCCGCGCTCCGAGTAGGTCCGCCGCACGCGGAGCGCCATGATCCCCTTGATCCGCGAGCGGATCGGGTGCCGCACGGCGCGCTCGAGCGCCGCCGCGAGGGCCGCCACGTCGCCTGACGGGACGAGCCATCCCGCACTCCTGCCGACGAGGTCACGTGGGCCGTACGGGTAGTCGTAGGAGACCACGGGCGTGCCGACGGCGAGCGCCTCGAGCGTCGCGATCCCGAAGCCCTCGCTGCGTGAGGCGGACACTGCGACGCAGCCCGAGCGGAGCGCCTTGACCGGGTCGGCGGTGAACCCCTCGAACGTCACCGACCCCGCGAGGCCGAGCTCGGTCACGAGCGCCCGCAGGTCTGCTTCCGCGACGCCGCTCCCCCAGATGCGCAGACGCGCCTCCGGTGCCCGGTCGACGACCGTCCGGAACGCCCGCACCACGTCGTCGACGCGCTTGTGCGGCACGAGCCGCGTGACCACGACGACGTGCGGAGGTCTCCTGACCATGCGCTTGACGCGCCCGCGCAGCCGAGGGCTGCTCGCCGGCGGCTCCCCCACCGCATGGGGCAGCACGACGACCCCGGGCGACCGTCCGTAGTGGGCCTCGACGTCGGCCGCCTGCCCGCGCGAGAGCAGCACGAGCCTCGAGAAGGCTGCCGCGTTGGTCAGCGCCCAGTCGTTGTACGTCCAGACGTTCTGCGGGTCGTCGTACGGCGGGCGCAGGTGGCAGCTGTGGATGCTCGCGACCGACGCGACCGGTGGCATGTGCGGGTTGAGGCGGACCACGTGCCCGTCGTACGAGCGCGACTCGCACAGGAAGACCGCGTCACGCCCCGACCCGGCCAGAGTGCCGAACCACCGCAGCTCGAGCTCGCGCTGCGGCAGCTCCTCGTCGCCCGTCGCCACCGGCCCGCGCAGCACGCGCAGGTGCGACGAGCCGTCCGAACCGATCCGCTCCTCGAGGTACGGTTCGCCGCCGGGCGTCAGGTACCTCCGTGCGACAGGTGTCTTGCCTTCGGTGGTGGTGACGACGCGCAGGGCACCCGTGCGGTCGAAGTTGCTGTGCCGGACCCGCGTCCCGTCGGCCCACTCGTCGGAGTAGTTGAGCGACCCGTCCTCGCGCAGCACGTACCGGGCACGCAACGCACGGTCCTCGTCGCGCACCTCCCACTGGCCCTCGCGACCACGACGGCGCTTCATGCCCGGTGCAGGCTTGAACGGGGTGCGCCGGCCGACGGCGTAGAGCGGCTCGCCCGCCAGGTGCTCGAAGAGGTTGGCGAGCACGACGTTCTCGGGCAGCGAGTACCGTTGCCGCCAGGACGTCATGATCTCGTCGTACGCCAGTCGGTGGTTGAACGTCACGAGCTGCACCGAGCGGTAGTGCGGCGCGAGCAGCGCGGCGCGCGTCAGAGCGGACTGCGTGCGGCCGCCCGAGTCCGCGCTGAACCGGCCGACGACCAGGTACACCGTCGCCGGGTCCGGCCCGCGCGGGGCGTCCACGTCAGGCGCCGTCCGCGGCCGCGAGCGTCCGCTCGGCCCGGTCAGGGACCATGAGCGACGTCGCGGGCCCCACCCGGTCGCCGAAGAACTCGTCGAGCACCCGGTCGCTCGCGTTGCCGTCGTCGCGCGGGCCGTACGTGGCCCGGAACTCCTCGAGGTGGTCGGCGTGGTCCGGCCACACCTCGTCGAGCCGGGACAGCACGTCCGCCAGCTCGGCGTTGGTCCGCACGATCGGACCGGGCACCTGGGTGTCGTAGTCCAGGTAGAAACCGCGCAGCTCGTCGCGGTACTTCTCGAGGTCGTACGCGAAGAACACCATGGGCCTGCGCAGCGCAGCGAAGTCGAAGAACAGCGACGAGTAGTCGGTCACCAGCACGTCGGAAGCCATCATCAGCTCCTGCACGTCCGGGTAGTGCGACGCGTCGAGCACGAACGAGGAGTCCTTGTACTCGACCGGCAGCGGGTTGCGGACCAGCTGGTGGAACCGGACGACGAGCACGTAGCGGTCGGCGAGCGCCGCCTCGAGGCGCGGTAGGTCGAGCGACAGCTCCTGGCGCCAGTGCACGCCCTGTCGCTCGTCGTCGCGGAACGTGGGCGCGTACAGGATGACCTTGCGGTCGTCGTCGGCCAGCCCGAGCCGCGCACGGACCCCCGCCGCACGCTCGTCGGTCCCGGGCCACGAGAACACGTCGTTGCGCGGGTAGCCGAGCTCGAGGATCGTGCCGTCGAACCGGAATGCGCTGCGGAACGCCGCGGTCGCGTACGCGCTCGCCGACAGCAGCGCGGTCCAGTAGCTCGTCAGTCGCGCCGCACGCTTCTGGTAGTTGCCCTGCCGGCCCGCCATGTTCTCGACGTCGTGCTGCATGCGCTTCAGCGGCGTCCCGTGCCACGCCTGAAGGAACTCGGTGCCGGTGCCGGGGCGCAGGTCCGCCGGGAAGTTCTGGTTGTTGACCCAGTAGCGCGCGCGGGACGCGACCCACCAGTACGTGGGCGAGTGCCGGCGGATCTTGCGCGCGCGCGGGTCGGTGAGCCGGAGCGTCGTGTTGCTCGCCCACACCATCTGCAAGCCGTGCTCGCGCGCCGCGAGCCGCTCGTACAGGTAGCGCGGAGAGTCGCCGTAGTGCTCGCCGCGGTCGCACTCGAACAGCACGACGTCCTGGCGCGGCAGCCGCTTGGCGACGAAGTTGAGCGCCCGCATCGATCGGAAGTACATCGGCTTCTTGCGGAACCAGCGCCACCCGAGCTGCACGGTCGCGTTGTTGCGCACCCGCTCGAGGGCCACCTTCGCATCCCACGCGTGCGCGACGACCTGCTCGATCCGCTCGCAGTTGTCCTGGTCCCGGTACGTGAGGAAGCCGTCGGCTCGCTCGACGAACTGCGGCTCCATCACCAGGTCGCGCGCGATCGTCGCCTCCACCTCGCCGACGAGCTGCTTGGGCGTCGCCGCGATCGGGCCGGGGAGCGAGACGTCGAAGTCGATGTGCGGCGCGCGCTGACGCACGAGCGCCGAGCGGTCGAACTGGAAGAACAGCACCGGCTTGTGCAGGTAGCTGAAGTCCCAGCACACGCTCGAGAAGTCGGTGATCAGCACGGCACACGACTTGAGCAGCCGCTGCACGTCGACGTCGTCCTGCCGGATCAGCTGCACGCGCTCGGACTCGAAGTGGTCCGCGTACTTGCGCATGTTCGGGTGCAGCAGCATCTTCACCTGCATGCCCGAGCGCTCGAGAGCGGCGTGCAGGTCCGGCGACTGCAGGAAGCCGCGCCAGTTCGCGTAGTAGTCGCTCGCGAGGAACACCTCCTCGCGCATGAGCGCGTCGCGCCACGTCGGCATGACCAGGATGGTCCGCTCGTGCTCGACGTCGTCCTCGAAGAGCCGGTCGAAGCGAGCGAACCCCGCCACGCTCACCTGGTGCGGACGGTAGCCGTAGTCCTCGACGACGATCCGCTTCTCGAGTTCGCTCACCGCGATCCAGCGCTCGGTCGGCCGCTCGGCCGTGCCCTGCCGCCCGTAGTTGAGGGTGACGTTCTTGTTGGCGGTGGGCCCGTGCTGGAGGAACACGCGCACGCCACGCGCCCACCGCGCGACGCGGTGGTCACGCGACGCGAGCAGGTACTCCGCGTGGTGCGAGCCGACGAGCCGCGAGGCCGCCATCGTGTAGCGGATGTGCCGGCGCGAGCGCAGCAGCACGACGTTGCCGAGCTCCTCGACCTTCGCGCGGTCGGGCGACGCCGGGTCGATCACGTAGTACGCGCGACGACGCGGGCTGTGCGTCCGGACGTGGCGGAACAGCTGGTAGCCGTTGTCCTGCGCCTTGTACGGCACCTCCCCGATCAACCAGATCCGCGTGAACGGCCGCGTCAGGACGAACACCCACCCGAACGGAGCGAGCCTGCGCAGGTAGCGGTAGTCGGCCGCCGTGTACCGCTCCACGCGGTACGAGACGTTGTGCGCGCGGAAGGTCGAGTACGGCACGAGCATCGTCGACTGGTCGCCGACCGTCACGGCCGACGAGCGCATGTGCCGGCCTTTGCGGCCGCGCGGGGTGCGCACGCGCACCCAGCGTTCGTCGTCGGTCCCGGGGTTGGTGACCACGTGTAGGTCGATCGTCTCCTCCGACTGCGGCAGGCCCGCGAGGCCCGTGAGCGGGAGGTCGCCCGTGACGTCGACGACGAGGCGGCCGTTCTTGACCTCGCTCAGGTCGGGGCGGGCCGCGACCCGCGCGGGCGCGACGACGTGGAGGCCCGTCTGGCGACCGATGCCGACGAGGTTCGCGGCCTCGATCGGCTGGTTGCGGGTCGAGAGCTCGAGGTCCAGCCCGAGCAAGTCTCCGCCCCGGCGGACCCGACGGGTCACTGTCGCCGGTGCAGCCTCCAGACGTTCGCCGTAACGCACGCAGAGGTTTCCGCGCTGCGTGTTCTCGATCGTCACGGGCACCCCGTCGACGGTCGCGGCGAGACGACGATCGGGGCGGCGAGTGCGAGCGAAGTGCCCGACCTTGACTCGACGGCTCGCGCCGTCCAGCGATTCGAGCAGCAGCGTCAGGTCGACGTCGTCGTCGTCGATCGCCAGCTCACGGCGCAGGGCGGCCAGCTCCAGGTCGAACTCGAACGTCGGAGCCTCTGCTTCCGTCGGCGCCACGACGCCGACGCCCGCGCGCCGCGCCCAGAGCTCTAGGCCCGTCACGTGCCAGTAGCGCGCAGCGTATGTCCCCGTGAGTGTGAGGCGCGTCCCGTCGAGCGAGTAGGAGAGGTCCGCACGCACAGGCTTTCGGACGACGGCGACCACACGCCGGCGCACGCGCGACGGCAACACCCTGAGAAGCGCGCGTCCGGGAACGGTGAGCGCCCGTCGAACCATTGCCATCACGTCAGCCACGCCCCTGCCCTTGTCCATCCCGCACCGCCGCAGAATAGGACACGCCGGAGCACACCCACGCATCGCTGGTGGACGGTCCCTGGCGAACCTGGCGATGCCCCAGGCAACAGCTGCGACCCTTGACGATCGGGACGACGTCGGCGCGGGCCGTACGTGTGTGCGAGCGACGGCGCCGTGCCGCTACGGCGTCATCTCGTCGGAGACTTGGCGCCCCGAGACGTCGGCGAGAAGTCGACGCAGCAGAGCGGCGCCCGCAGGACCGTCTCCCAGCCGGGTTCGCAACAAGTCCGGCATCTGGTCCATCGCGCTGCCCTCCTCGACGAGGGCCCAGACCGGGGTCCCGGAGCCGAGGTAGTCGCTCACCTTGGACGGCAGGTAGGGGTTCGTTCCGATGACCTCCCGCATCCGGGAGTCCGTCACGACCAGGAGGTCCAAGCGCCGGGCTAGGGCAAGGAACTCGAGGTACGGAAGGTAGGACGAGACGCGGACCTGCTCGCGTAGTCCGGCGTCGTCCACCGCCTCTCGGGTTTGCTCGGGCTCCCCCGTGAAGACGTGAACGACGATCCGGCGGCGTTCCGGCGCCTCAAGCCAGTCCAGCGCGGCGACGAGGTCGTCGAGCCCGCGGGCTGCGAAGAAGGTGCCGAAGTAGCCGACGTTGAGCACGTCGTCGGACAGCAGGTAGGTCGATGGCGCGAGCGTGTACAGGTCGGCGTCAGGCGTCGGGTGCGCCGTGATGCGCGAGCGGACGCGGACCCGTGCCGCCAGGCCGGGATCGATCCGCTGGAGCATCACGGCGCGCTGGTTCACGTTGGTGAACACGACATGGTCCGCCAGCTCGAGGACAAGCATCTCCACAAGCTCGAAGAGCGTGCGCATCGCCGACGCCGGCACGCCCCGCTCGGCCAGCGCACCGCGAAGCTCCCGGCTGAGGTCGGTATCGGGCACCCGTCCGGCCCGTCGCCTGCCCCTGGAGTCGAATGTCAGCGGGTCGGAGAACTCTGCGGTCCACGGAAGGCCCGGACGACGGACCTTGAGCAGAGCCGCGAGCGCGTGCGACGCGGGTGGCATCGACCGGCTGTAGATGCTGCGGTAGGGGCCCTGCGCCAGTTCCGACCGCGCGACGAGGTGGGCTCCTCGCATGGTGAACTCCTCGAGGGGCGCCCAAGCGCTCATGGGCAATGCGGGGCCGGGAACCCTCAGCACCTGGCCCACGAGGCCTGCGGTCACGCCCGGCGTCGACAGGTCACGACGCTCACTCGTGGGCGGTTCTGCCGCGACCACGTCGACAGCACGCGCCGCGACTCGAACGCGCCGCGCGGCGACGAGCCCGGACGTCTCCGCACTCGGAGGGAAGAGATAGGACACGACCAGGTCCCGTCCGAGAGCACGGTTCATCGCATCGAACGGAAAATCGGCGACGTTCTTGCCGCGCAACCCGGCGACGATCTCTGGACGCTGGTCCGGATCAGCGGCGAGCAGGTCGCGCAGACGCGTTGCTTGCAGATGGACGGCCGGATGGTCGCGGAGTCCTGCGTCGAGCAGCACGTTGGACAGCCGTGTGCGGATCGCGGCCTCCTCACGTCGCGACTCCACGGCCGGGATGCCGGTGTGCCCCAGCCGGACGACGAAACGACTGTCGAGCGGAGCGACGGCCACGTCGTGCAGCTCGCTGAGCGCATCGACCCAGCCGACCTCGTCCGCGACGGACCGTCCGCGATGCCCAGTTTCCTCGGGAGCGCGCACCCTCGAGTCGACGTCTGCGAGCGTTCCACGGCGCACGGACCAACCCACCGGTCCAGGTACGGTCCCGAGCAGCAACCGGAGAGGGACCACGTTTCCGGCATGCTTCGCCAGCTCGGCACTCGCGCAGTCTCGGCTCGCGATCGTCCCTCGCCCAGCGTCCACAGCCGGCACCACCACAGTCCCGCACGAGTCGAGCTGGGAGCGCAGAGCCGCAACTAGCTCCGTCGTGACGATCCCCCGCCCGATGAACAGCACGTGGGCGCCGGAGCTGGCTTGATAGCCGAGTCGCCAGGGTGAGCCTCTGTAGCTCTCGGGTGCTCGCACGGCGACGACACGACCTGCTCTCAGGACCGCGTCCGCGTCCGAGAGCTCCGTCTCGGACGCGACTGCGACCACCTCGACGCCGTCCGCGCAGGTCGGCGTGCCGAGCGAGCCGATGACCCGCGCGAGCTCCTCCGGGTTCCGCCACCCCCAGACAACCACCGAGAGCCACGCGTCGGACGTGCACGAGGGCGTCACCGACTGCTGTGCGCGCTCGTCTGACACAGGACGAACCATATCCGGGGCCGCCGCGTCACTCGCTCGATGCGAACGAGGAGAGCAGCCGCTGCTCGAGCACAGGCTCGAGCGAGTCGATGTAGGTCTTCGTCAGATGCGAGCCCTGCCGGTACACGAGCACGTCGCCGATCACCGGGGGGCAGACACCAGACGGGCAGATCTGGTCGTTCAGATCGAGGATCTCGACGCCCGGGACACGGGACGCCGCTTCGCGCTGGACGTCCGCGACCAGCTCCGGCGCGGTGAAGGTACAGGCGGAGAGGTTGTCGAGGTGCTCGGCGACGCACTCGTAGATCTCCTGAGACGGCCCCGGGTTGCCCAGGAGCGCGACCACGGGGATGCCCGCCGCCTCGAGTGCTGCCCATCGGGACGCCAGGCCGTCGATCATCGCTTGCGGGGTGTCGGCGGACCTGGCGTCCAGCGGGTCCTTCAGCGCCCGGAACCCTCCTTGGCTCGTCACGACCGCGCGGGGTCGCATCTCGAGCACCGTGCGCAGGGCGTCCTTGTTCCAGTCCGCGCAGTCGCTGTATCTCTCCTCGAGACGGATCACCGCACCGTCAGCGAAGGCGCACGAAGACTTCAGGACGGTCACGAGCTTCCACCCGTTGCGCCGCGCGATCGGGTCCAGGGCGGACTGCCACTGGGCGGCCTTGCTGTCACCGACCAGCGCGATGACGGACGAGCTGGCCGGGTCACCGTAGGTGCAGGTCACCGCCGTCCGGGCGGCGTCCTGGCAACCGTCGGCGTAGATCACCGGCACGTCGTCGGGGGCTGCCGCCGGAGCCGGGGTGATCGACGCGACCTCGTCGACGAGCGCCCAGTCGACGGAGCGGTCGGCGCGCAGCGCGGCAGCGCCCAGGGCGTCCGCGTCCGGCTGGTTCGTGCGCTCGCGGTCGATCACATCGGGGATGATCAGGGCGAGCCCGGCGCATACGCCAACGATCGTCGCGACAGCACCGAGTCGAAGCACAGCGCCGGGGTGGCCGGAATACCGCCGACCGTGCCTGATGGGATTCTCGACGAAGCGGTGGCACAGCCACGCGGGCACGAACGCCGCAGCCACCACGAGCATCCCGCGCCTCGCGCCGAGCTCACCCCACGCCCCCTGCGCGGCGACCAGCAGTGGCCAGTGCCACAGGTAGAGCGAATAGCTCAGCCCGCCGAGCCACACGAGAGGCGGGACCGCCAGCACCCGGCTCGGTCCCGTCCCCTCCGTGGCGATCCCGCCTGCGAGGACTGAGGCGGCGCCGAGCACCGGAAGCGCCGCCAGGCTGCCCGGCCAACTCGCGGAGGCGTCGATGAGGAGCCCCGAGGCGACGATGCCCCCGAGACCGGCAACGACCAGGGCTCCTCCCCCGACAACCGGAAGCCGACGGAGGCGTGGAGCAGCCAGGGCGACCCCCGCGCCCGCCGCCAGCTCCCAGAGCCTCGTCGACGTTAGAAAGAAGCTCTGCTCGGGCGAGGAGGCAGTCTGGAGGACCGATGCGCCGAACGACAGCACGGCGATCAGCCCGAGCCCGATCCACAGTGCGTGCGAGAGTTTTACCCCGCGCCGCCGGGCCAGGTGGACGACGCCCACGATCACGACCGGCCAGACCACGTAGAACTGCTCCTCGACCGCCAGCGACCAGAAGTGCTGGACGGGGGACGTGACGACCCCCTCCGCCAGGTAGTCGACCGATCGGGCCGCGAGGCGCCAGTTCACGACGTACAGCGCGGAAGCGACGACGTCACCGCCGAACACCTGGCGTTGGGTGACCGGCAACCACAGCCAGGTCAGGAGCCCGGTCGCCACGAGGACGACCGCAGTCGCCGGGAGCAGTCGCTTGGCACGACGGGCGTAGAACGACACGAGGGACAACCGACCCGACCGTTCGATCTCCCGCACCAGCAGACCAGTGATGAGGAACCCCGAGATCACGAAGAACACGTCGACACCGACGAAGCCGCCCGGAACGAAGCGCAGCCCGGCGTGGTACGCGAGCACCAGTCCGATGGCTACCGCGCGAAGTCCCTCGACGTCCGGCCGGAAGTGCCCGGCCCGCGGGCGACGCCGTGCCAGCGATGTCTCCCCCAGCGTCGCCGCGGTCATCGCGCGCTCCTCGCTCTCGTCCCACACACCATGCCCGGCGGCTCGGCCGGTAGCCTACCCACCATGCCTGCGCTCCCCGCCGCTGTCCGAGCCCACGGCAGAGCTCTGGTCCGGCGCTATCTCGTTCCTGCTTCTGGGGCCGTGGTCGTAGCAGTCGGGGTCGTGGTGGAGCTCGTGCGCGGCGACCTGGTGCTCGCACTGGTCAGCGCGACGTCGACAGCGGCGCTCGCACTCGCGGGGTGGTCCTGGATCCGGGATCGCTCGTCCATGCGTGCCACCGCCGCCGTGCGCCGCCGTAGCGCGCGGCTCGCGCAAGCGACCCAGGACCTCGGTGCGAAGGTTGACCAGGTCGCGTCCGACCTCGACGGCCTCGGAGTCCGGCTGGAGACGATCGAGTCGGACCTGGTCGACCTCCACCACCGCACAGACGCCGCTCCGAAGCTGCTCCCATGACCGGCCTCGGTACCCGCGAGGCTGGGCGGGTGCGAAGGGTGCAGTCCGCCGCGATCGTGCCCGTGATCCTCGTGATGGCTGCCCTGTGTGCAGCTGCGGTGGTCGCGCAGACGCACGACGCGCTCCTCGCCGCCCTGGTTGTCGTGAACGGCATCACGGCGTGCTTCGCTCATGGGGCGTGGAGAGCGAGGACCGCGTCACGAGCGCGTCGCCGCGGCGCAGCGGCCGAGATCGACCGTCACCGTCGCGCGGGCGTCACGCGCTCGCTTCGCGCAGGCGCCCGCGCCAACGACGCGCGAGCCTCGCACCTGTCGGACTCGGTCGACGACATCGAGGTCCAGGTCGCTGCTCTGCGGCGCGGTGCGGAGCTGGCACACGTCCTCGACTCGGCGCCCGCGCTCACCGGCGCGCCAGGGGTGCTCGGACTCGAGACGTCGCAGGCGTGGCTCGCACATCATTTCCCGGAGCGACAGATCCTTGACGCGGTCGTGCGCCGAGGCGTCGACCGGCTCGACCACAACGACTCCATTGTCGGTCCCGCCAGCATGACGGCAGACGCGACGGAGCAGGCGCCTGGACCGGAGGAGCCGACGTGGCGCAGCTTGGTCCGCTCGATCGATCTCGGGCGCGTCGTGCCGAACGCGACCGGCTACGCCGTCGTGTACCGCGTGCGGGGCTGGCGAAGCATCCGGTACGTCGCGGTGGGTGTGGAGGGGGCCGACGGCACATTCCGGCACGTCAAGGTCCGCCATCCTCGCCAGGGACACTGGGACTCGGTGGCCGTGGACGTGACGGATCTCGTGCACGGGCTTGAGAACGGCTGGGACACCCTTCACACCGGGGCGGTCCAGAGCGTCCAGATCCGTGTGAGCGGATCAGATGACGACGGACTAGGAACGGCGGACGTGGCGTGGGCAGCCACGTGGCGCGCGGACCCCGAGCTGCGCCTCTCGGCCACTGCCGAGCACCGCTCCGTCACGCGAGCCGTGGTGTCGGCGCTCGCGGACTATGTCGCGCAGACCCAGCTCGCGAGCCGCGCCGAGGCGTTCCTGCGCGATCGCCGACTGTCTCTGGCCGGGCCGGAGACTCACGTCTGGCACGCCGGAAGTGCGAAACCGGTCGGCCCGGGCGACGACCCGACATCCAGGTTCCTGTGGCACGGGCTCGTCCCCGCCTCCGGCCTGCTTGCGCACGGTCTAGCGACAGGCTCGGCCGATGCCCGCGCCGCCGGGCACGAACTCGTGCGCGCCTGGCTCGCCGAGAGCTACCAGACCGTCGACGACGATCCACGCTACGCCTGGTACGACCACGCTGCGGCCGAGCGCATGGTGGCATTCGTCCTGGCCCGAGACGACGCCGCCGAGCACGGCGGAGCGGCCTATGCCGCGACGCTCGACGACGCCGTGCGACGGCACGCGCTGCTGCTCGAGTCCGAAGCGTTCTACGTGCGAAACCAGAACTACCGATACCACAACCACGCGATGTTCCAGGACCTCGCGCTCCTCGCTGCGGGCCTGGTGACCGATCTCGCCGGGGCCGATCGACTGGTTCGACGCGCGCTCTCGCGGCTGGCGGACCAGGTCGACCATCTCATCGTCCACGAGGGTGACCATGCGGTCCTGGTGGAGAACTCCATCGGCTACCACCATGCGATGGAGAGGCTCCTCGCCTGTGCGAGCACCCTCAGCAGACTCGCCGGGGAGGACCGTCGGGCGTCGGGCACCGTCGCGGCGATGCGACGGTTCTCTCGGGCCTTCCAGTATGCCGACGGGCGCCACCCAGCGGTGGGGGACACGTGGAGGGATCCCGCTGACGCGACCGCCGAGCGGCCACGAGACGACGACCTGGGGGTCGTCACACTGCCCCGCGCCGGCTATGTCGCCGCACACAGCGCTGACGGGACCTCGATGTTCGTGGTCGCCACCTCGTTGTCGGCGACGCACAAGCACTGCGACAACCTCTCGATGACCTTGTTCTCACAAGGGGTCGAGTGGTTCGTGGACCCCAGCTTCTTCTCGCACGCATACGACGAGCCCGTGCCGTCATATCTTCGCGGCCCGTTCGCCCACACGGCAGTCGTGGTCCCCGGAGCCGACTACAGCATCGAGCCTGGAACAGCACGCATCGAAGCGTCCGGCGACGAGTACGACATGGTCATCCGCGGCAGCCACACCGCCTTCGCGGGATATCGCGTCGACCGCCAGATCACCGGCGGTCTCCAACCGCTCGACCTGACCGTGCGCGACCACGTGCACTCGCTGGACGCCAACGATCCCGCTCAGCCGGTCGCTGTGCTCCACCTGGCGGAGGGCGTCTCCGCGCGGCTGGCGCAGGCCGACGGACGCTCCGCGGTCCTGACTCACCCCGACGCGGTGAACGGCCTCCTCCTCACCTGGGACCACGCCACCGCAAGGGTCGTGAGCGGCTGGCACGCGAACCGTCCGGAGACCTCCAGCGTCGCCGGGTCGACGTTCGGCGTCATGGCCGACACGACCAGCATCCTGCTGGCGATGCCCTCGGACGGGGCGGGCACGTGGCGCGTGCGCACCGCGCCAGCGCCGTAGATCCTCGGGTCAGCGCCCGATGGCCACCTCGCGTGCAAGATGTTCGACGAACTGCCGGTAGTACGCCTCCGTGTAGTGGAACGGCGCCACGCCCCATCGGTGCTCGGCAGCTGCCACGAAGCTGTACGCGGGATAGGTGTAGAACTGCGACTCGCCGAGGTCCTCGGCGATGCGGGCGTACATGCGCTCGAGGAACTCATTGGCCGCGACTGTCACGCGCGTCGGGTAGACGGTGGGGAGCTCGTCACCCAGCTCGGTCTCCGTCGACCAGTAGACCTTGTTGATCCGCAGCCGGTCCAGCCGGCCACAGCCGCTCAGCCGAGATACGAGCGTCGTCCAGCCCTTCTCCCACAACACGAAGTACTCGTCCGTCCTGGCGCCGACGCGACGCGCGGACGCCGACAGCGACGTCGTCGCCCGCAGGAACTCGCTGGACCTCGTCGCAAGACCGCCGCCCGGCACCATCAAGAGGTCGAACCGTTCGTCGATGAGGTCGTAGACCAGGACGTCGAAATCCCCCGTCCCGAGGTAGTCGCGCAACGAGCCCTCGAGATCCTGCTCGACCATCCGTCGCTGGAATGCGGACTCGATCGACGAGGTGTCGACCCCCGTCACCACCTGTTCGCTCAAGGCACTGGCAAGGGCGCTGCGAGCGAAGTACGCCGTCGGGTCGCCCGTGGTGTCGGCGTACATCGCGAACGCGTCTCGCGTGACGCAGCTGCCCAGGATTGCCGCGCGCACCGTCACGGCGGACGGCGACGCGACCGTTCCGCTGGCGGCGATCAGCTCGAGCTCACGCGGGATCACGATGTCGGCGGCGGTCTGAGACCGAGCACGCTGGGCAGCGGCCGCAGACTTCCGCAGGAAGTCGTCGGGGTGGAGGTACAGGTGGGTGATCGCAGCCGCCAGACCTTCGTGGTCGTCGAAGGGAGCGAGGAAGCCGACACTGGCATCGACGAACTCAGGGATCGCCGCCACGTCGCTGCTGACGGGCACGAGTCCGGAAGCCATCGCCTCGTCTTTCGACACACCCTGGGCGTCCATGCGGGTGGGCACGAGAAACACGCCGTACTGGCGGTGCAGCGCTGCGATCTGGCGCTGGTCGAGGAACCCTCGCTCGATGACGACGTTCGAGAACGGGCGCAACGGCTCGAGCGTCCGGTCGAACAACGGGCCGTCGCCGACGAACCGGAACTCGAGCTCGCTGAACCACGGCATCCGAGCGAGCTCGAGGACCGCAGCCACGGACAAGTCGTTGGCGTACTTCGCCGAGGCGTAGGGCCGGATCGACAGGATGCGCGTGCGCTGCGACGCGTCCTTGTCGACATACGTGAAGATCGACGTGTCGATCGGGTTGTGAATGATGGACACCTGACCGGGCGGAAATTGTTTGTCCACGTCCTGCGCCACCTCGTCCGCGAAGTACCGCGAGACGAAGACGAAATGGGTCTGCGGGTGCAACTCCTCGAGCACCCGTCGCCAGAATGCGAGACGGGCGTCAGACGCGGGCTTGGCGGCCTCCAGCTGTTCCTGCGTCTCGTAGTTGTACGCACGTCTCCACCACGGCTGGACCTCGGCGCCATGCACCCAGACGATCACGCGCACGCGGTCCTGGAAAACACGCAGGACTTCCCACATCTCCGGGCTGAGAAAGTGCACGAGCACTGTCCGGTAGGAACCGCTCGACAAGAGCCGACGTAGTGCACGCGCCGCACCCGTGGCGACCTGAACGCCCTCGAACTCCTCGTACGTGAGGGGTGCGTCACGTCGGAACCGGAAGACGTCCGCGACGACCCCGGCCTCACGGTAGGACCGCACGCGCGAGTGGACGAATCCGTTGCGATAGAGCGCACCGTAGGCGGGGTAGTTGTCGCTCAGAACCAGGATGTCCGACGTCCCTGACAGGAGAGGCGAGGTCAGCGCCGCGTCGTCGAGCCACACCCGGTGCACCGTGCTCCGCCCCGGACCGAGGATCCTCAAGCCGAACGCCAGCTCGACCGCGTTCTCGGGTATGTGCTGGACCAGGGCATGCTCGCCCGAGACGCTCTGGCTGCGCACTACGGCACCCGCCGCGTCGTAGAAGCGCACGGCAAGCCGCACGTCGGCGTCACCCACGATGATCGGTGCCAGGTGGACGGACCGGGAAGGCCAGATCTCGTCGGGTGCGTACCTCTCCGTCGACCACAGGTAGCGGCTCTTGTCCTCGTCGAGCGTCGACGTGACGACCAGTCCTGAGCTCGTTCGCCGTGCCTGCAGCTCGTCACCTTCGACAGCCGTCCGGACCGGAAGAGCCTCCTGCCTGAGCAGTCGTGCACCGGCACGGACAGTGTGCGCACCGACGTGGGTGCCGACCCGACGGTAGAGCTCATGGGTCTCGATGCCGCAGTCGATCGGAAGCCAGCCCTGGGCGCTCTCGCGGGCCTGTGTGTCCGCCACCGAGCCCATCTCGATGTAGTCGAACCGCCCCACGGCGAGCTGCGAGAGGCCGTCGAGCACCCACTGGCCAGAGCTCGCCCAGTCCGCCGCGTCGAGAGCCTCGGCGCCGCGGCGAGAGACCGCAGCTCGGCGCGGGGCGAGCCCGCTCGCCGGCACGTACTCATCGCCCGCCGCATGCTCCTCGAGCCCTGAACCGTTCCAGATCAGGCGCGCCTTCTTGCCGACGACCTCCGCATCCGTATAGCTCCGCGCGTGAGCGAGATCGACGAGATAGTGGTCGCCGTACCAGTCGTCGGAGTGGATCAGCGCGATCGACTCTGCGCCGTCCATCACCTCTGCGAGCCGGACACCCTCGAGCGATGACGGCGACGCGACCGCCGCGCCACGCGTCGTGAGCCAGGCCGCTGCGTCGACATCGTCCGTGAGGTACAGGGCACGGACTTCGACCGAGCGCTGACGCGCGACGGTGTCCCATCCAGACTTCGCTGCGCTCACGTCGCCCACCGGCACGACGACCGCAATGACCGGAACGCGCGGTACGTACTCGGTGCCGGCCGCAGTCGCGACGACGTACGCGAGCCGGTCCGCGTAGGTGTGCTCGCCGTGCACCTTGCGCAGCCCCATGAGGCGGAGCTTGTCGGCACGGTCGCGGTCGGCAACCAGGTCCGCGAGGTGGGCTCGCGTGCCCGCCGCGGAGTCGCTCATCGGGATGAGATCCCCGAAGACCTGCTGCAGGCCCCGCGCATAGTTGGAGATCGTGATCGTCCCGCACGACAACAACTCGTACGCGCGCCGTGCAAACATCGTCTGCGACGACTTCACCGAGTTGAGGTTCAGGGCGAAGCGGTACCCCTTGTACGCGACGTCGATCTCGCTCGGGTCGAGGGTACCGACGATGAGGTGCTGGTACCTGTCGGGAAACGAGTACTCGTCGTAGGTCGTTCCAAGCATCCGGTCATAGATCTCCACCGGCATGACATCGACTGCGCCGTCGATGATTGCAGCGAGGTTCTCCATGCGCTCGCGATAGCGCGTGTAGTAGCCCCCTGCGAAAACGAGCGCGTCGCGACGAGGTCGCGTCTCGATCGGATTCTGCAGGCGGGGCTGGCATGCGAAGCCGAGATAGCGCACGCGGTCGTGCCCGAGCATCACACGGTAGTGGTCGATGCGATCGGCATCGGTCGTGAAGACGTGGTCGAACTGAGCGGCGGTTCGCAGGAACGACTCGAAGTGGACGGGATCTTCCTTGTTCCAGAAGATCGTCGGCACGCCGTGCGCTGAGCACCACTCGATAATGTCCACGAGTTCCTGCGGGGTGCTGGGGATCGTGTTGTGCCACGAGCCCCCCTCCCCGCGCCACGCCGACTCGACGAAGAGCAGGTGCGGCGCAAATCCCTCGATCTCATCCCTCCACGGGCCGGGATGCAGATCCAGGAGGGAGCAGTCGAGCGACAGCGACTGGCGCGTGAAGTCGTCGACGATGGCCGCGACCCTCAGCCTGTCCCCCGAGGCGAGAGACTCGCGCAGGACCGCTCCACTGGCATTCGCCGTCACGCTGCGCTGCTCGAGCACGTCGGGTGCGGTTGCTCGAAGCGTCTCGATGACCGCCGTCGGCTGCGCCTTGGTGAGGGCGATCGTGGCCTTCTCGGCGGCCGCCCGTGCGCTTCGGGGGCGGGGCTTCGGGCGACGCGCCTCACGAACCAGGTCCAGGGGCAGGCGCACGAGCGCTCGCGGAGACCTCAGCGATTCCGTGACGACCTTTGCCATCCGCACGGATCGCTTCGAACGCTCTTTGGCGAGACGAGAGTTGGCCGTACGCGTGGCCCGCTTCTGCTCGTCCAGCGCGCGCGAGAGCTTCCTCGCCCGCCGCTTGGCCTCTCGCACCTCAGCACGGAGCTGCACGATCCGCTGGGTGCCCTCGTCCCGCGAACGCCGATACACGAACGCCTCGCCACGTACGCGCTCGTATGCAGCGCGCATGTTGGCCAGGTCCCGCGTCAACCGCGCAATCTGTTCGTGCTGCTCCGTCACTTGTTCGTCGAGGTGAGCAGCCGATCGGTGCGGGCCGCCCTGCGCCTCTGGGCCAACGCGGTCGGTCAACGCCACGCGCCCTTGGTGTCGATCACCACTACACCGGGATCCAGTAGGGGAGCCGACCGGAATACCACGTGGTCCACGAGAAGGACGACGACGTCCGCCTGTTCCATCGCTGCGTCGTAGTCAGTGAGCTCGACGTTGCGCCGGTTTCCCAGCTCGATCGGCAGCGCATCGACGTGAGGTTCGACGGCGAGCACGCGGCCAGACGGAACGGCGTCGGCGACCAGGCCGACGATCTGTCGCGCAGGCGACTCCCGCATGTCGTCGATGTCGGCCTTGAAGGCCAGACCGAGGGTCGCGATGACGGGGTTGGCGATCGTCGCCACCGCTTCGACCACCTGCTCGACCACCCAGCGCGGCTTGGCGTCGTTGACCTCGCGGGCCGTCCGGATCAGGCGCGCGTCCTGCGGGTCAGCGGCGACGATGAACCAGGGGTCGACAGCGATGCAGTGACCGCCGACGCCTGGGCCTGGCTGGAGGATGTTGACCCGAGGGTGATGGTTGGCGAGATCGATGAGCTCCCACACGTCGATCCCAAGGCGGTCGGCTATGAGCGACAACTCGTTGGCGAACGCAATATTGACGTCCCGGAACGAGTTTTCCACCAGCTTGGCCATCTCCGCGGTCACGGCGTCGGTCAGAAGGATCTGCCCCTGGCAGAACACCTCATAGACCTCTTTCGCGCGCTCCGCAGCAGCCGGCGTGAGACCGCCGACGATGCGATCGTTCGTGACGAGCTCGACCATCACGCGGCCTGGCAGCACACGCTCGGGGCAGTGCGCTATGAGGAACGTCGCCTCGCCTGACGTATCGCGGAGGTCTGGCCGGGCCTCGATGAGCCAGTCGTAGAGCTGCCGGGTCGCTCCCGGGGGCGAGGTCGACTCGAGGATCACCAGTGCGCCGGAGGCCAGGTGCGGGGCGATCGACCCCGCAGCAGCCCGGATGTAGGACAAGTCCGGCGAACGGTCGTCGAGGAAAGGCGTCGGGACGGCGACGATGTACACGTCGGCGGCCTTGACCTCGGTGCTCGCCCCCAGGAGCCCGTCGGCGACAGCCTTCGCGACGTACCCCGCAAGGTCGGGCTCCACGAACGGCACCGTGCCCGCATTGACCGCATCAACCGTGCGCTGCGAAACGTCGACGCCGTGCACGGTGACGCCGTTTGCCGCCAGGATCGCCGCCGTCGGCAATCCGATGTAGCCGAGGCCGACCACGACCGCCGTGAGGTTGGTTCCCACCGTTAAATTCCCCTCGTCCATGCCCCCGCCGCGCCTGAGGCGGGCGTCATCCTACCGACCAGTTGACGTGCCCTGAGCAACGATCAACCAGCGAAGTCCGCCAGCCGTTCTCCCACCCCGAGCATGGCCGCGATCGCTGCGACGCTCCGCTCCGCCGCGCGACCGTCACCGTACGGGTTCACCGCGTTGGCCATCGCTGCGTAGTGCGACGCGTCGTGCAAGAGCTTGCCGACCTCGTTCACGACTCGCTCTTCGTCGGTGCCGATCAGCGTGGCGGTACCTGCGGTGATCGCCTCGGGTCGTTCGGTGTCCTCACGCAGCACCAGAACGGGCTTGCCGAGCGAAGGAGCCTCCTCCTGAACCCCGCCGGAGTCGGTGACCACCAGCGTGCTTCGGGCCGTCAGCTGCGCGAAGTCCGTGTACCCGAGCGGCTCCGTCAGCAGCACGTTCGGCAATTCCGAGAGCGCCGGGACGAAGATCTCTCGAACGAGCGGGTTGGCGTGCAGCGGCAGGACGAACACGACCTCGGGCTCAGTCGTCGCCAGGCGCGCGAGCGCTCGTGCTGTGGAGCGCATCGGCTCGCCCCAAGACTCACGCCGATGCGACGTGACGAGCACGACCCGCCGCCCGTCGAGGTCGGCCGCGGCGAGGATCGGGTCAACGACGGGGCGCTCGACCTTCGCAGTGCTGAGAAGGGCGTCGATCACGGAGTTCCCCGTCACGACGACCGTCGTCGGGTCGACACCCTCACGCAGCAGGTTGTCACGGCTGCCCGCGGTGGGAGCGAGGTGCAGCGAGGTGATGTGAGACAGCAGGCGCCGGTTGCCCTCCTCGGGGAACGGTGACCAGATCGTCGCCGTGCGCAGCCCGGCCTCGACGTGGACCACCGGGATCTTGAGGTAGAACGCCGCGAGGCCAGCAGCGAAGGCGGACGTCGTGTCACCCTGCACCACCACGACGTCGGGGCGCTCGTCGCGTAGCACGGGTGTCAGTCGCTCGAGCGTGCGGCTCGTCACGGCCTCGAGCCCCTGGCCGTGGGCAAAGATGTCGAGGTCGTGCGCAGGTGTGATCCCGAACACCTCGTTCACCTGGTCGAGCATCGCGCGGTGCTGACCGGTGACCACGACCGTGCAGTCGAGCCGCGGGTCCGACTCGAGTGCGGCGACGATCGGTGCCATCTTGATGGCTTCTGGGCGTGTGCCGTAGACCGGCATCACCTTGGGAGACACAGTGCGACCTCACGATCGAGTTGTAGTAGGGCGCGGCGCGGCGCCCCCGCGAACAAATCCGGCGCCCCACGAGAGGTGCATGGTGCCGATGACGGCAGGAAGGCGACACAGCGCGGACGAGCTCAGTCGCCGTCCGACGACGATCGACACGGTCGCCACGCCGACCGCGTAGGCGAGAGGTACGACGAGGCCGACCGTGAGCCAGGTAGGCCCGACGACCACACCGACGACCGCGAGCACGGCCGACAGCACGATCGCGACTACCACCACCGGCGGCGCCAGGTACCGCACTGACGCCGTCTCCGGGTACCGCCGCATCACCTCGCGCCGCCACTGCCCGGTCTTGTAGAACTGCTTCGCCAGCGCCCGGAACGAGTCCCGCGGCCGGTACTCCACGCGCATCCGGGGCGTGAACCACACCACCGCACCGGCGTTGCGCAGCCGCAGGTTCAGCTCCCAGTCCTGCGCGCGCGTCCAGTGCTCGTCGTACCCGCCGGCGCGCTCGAAGGTCGCGCGGCGGAACGAGCCGAGGTACACGGTGTCCGCCGGCCCCTCGGCACCGCCGGTGTGGAACCGGCCGCCGCCCAGCCCGATCGGGTGGGACATCGCGAACGCGACGGCCTCCTGCACTGGCCCGTCGCCGACAGGCACCATCATCCCGCCGACGTTGTCCGCGCCGGTGCGCTCGAGCACGTCGACCGCGACACGGACGTAGTCGCTCGGGAGCTTGGCGTGCCCGTCGGTGCGGATCAGGTACGTGGCTGTGGGCTGCGCCGCGACGCCCGCGCGGACGGCGATGTTCAGTCCCTGGGGGGTGAGGCCGCTGGGGTTCTCGACCACGTGGACGCGAGGGTCGGCTGCGGCGAGCGAGGAAGCGATGTCGGCCGTCGCGTCGTGCGACGGGCCGACGGCGAGCGCGAGCACGAGCGGTCCCTCGTAGTCCTGCTGCAGCACGGCCTCGACCGCGCCCTGCAGGTCACGCTCCTCGTTGCGGACCGTCGCGAAGACGACGACGGCGGGGCGACGGGGACCGGGGGGCACGATGCCAAAGGATAGGACACCCCCGGTCGCCCGGGGGAATCGTCCCGTCCCGCACCGGCGAGCGTCACCCAGCCGCGCGGATCGGCTCCACCCCCGCGTCCCGCTGCACGCGCCACGCGGTCCACGCGCTCGACACGATGTCCTCCAGCCCTCGCGAGGGCGCCCACCCGAGCTCCTCGCGGATCCGGGACGCGGTCGCGACGAGCGACGCCGGGTCGCCCGGGCGGCGCGGCGAGACCTGGGGCGTGGCGTCCAGCCCGGAGGCCGCGCCGATCGCGGCGAGCATCTGCGCCACCGAGACGCCCGTGCCGGTGCCGACGTCGAACGTGTCGTGCGCGCGGTCGTCGCCGTCGAGGTAGTCGAGCGCGGCGACGTGGGCGTCGGCGAGGTCGGCCACGTGGATGTAGTCGCGCACGCACGTGCCGTCGGGCGTGGGGTAGTCGTCGCCGAACAGCACGGGCCGCTCGCCGCGCTCGAGGCGGTCCAGCACGAGCGTCATGAGGTTGAGCACCGCGACGTCGCCCAGCTCGGGGCGGCCGGCGCCGGCCACGTTGAAGTAGCGCAGCGAGACCTGCCGCAGGCCCCAGGCGCGTGCCGCGGCGCGGGCCATCCACTCGCCCGCGAGCTTCGTCTGCCCGTACGGGTTGATCGGCCGGGGCGTCGTGCCCTCGTCGACCACTCCGCCGTCCGGCTCGCCGTACACGGCCGCGGACGACGAGAACACGAGGCGGTCCACGCCCGTCGCACGCGCCGCCTCGAGCACGGTGCCGAGCCCGCCGACGTTCTCCCGGTAGTACCACTCTGGCTTCGCGACGGACTCCCCGACCTGCTTCTTCGCGGCGAGGTGCACCACACCGGTGGCGTGCGCGTCCCGCATGACGCCGGCGAGCTCGTCGGCCGCGCCGGGCGCAGCCAGGTCGAGCCGGTGCAGCGGGTGGTCGCCGACGCGGTCCGCGGTGGAGGTGGACAGGTCGTCGACGACGAGGACGTCGCGGCCCGCTGCGGCGAGCGAGTCGACGACGTGGGCCCCGATGTACCCGGCTCCGCCGGTCACGATGATGGTCACGGTCGTCCACCCTAGCCACGAGCGCGGCGAGGCAGCCGACGCGGGTGCAGGCGCAGGCGCACGCGACCAACCCGTCCGGTCCGCCCGAGAACGTGAACTGATCTGCACAGATCCTCCACCGGCTCCGTCCCGTCGGTCCGCGCGAGCCCCGCACGCGAAACCTAGGATCGAGCCCGTGACAGTCCGACACGCTGCCCCTGAGCGCGCCACGACCGCCCGCCACTCCCTCCGCCCGTCGCACACGCACGGGGTACTGAGAGGTGTGGCCATCGGCGTCGTGGCGCTCCTGGCGTTCGGCGTGGGCTCAGGCGCCGCCGTCTACGCACGCGTCAACGGCAACATCGACCACGTCGACATCGACTCGCTGGTGGGCGACGAGGCACGCCCGACGAAGTCGGCGGACCCCAGCGACCCGAACGCGGGCCAGGACGTCAACATCCTGGTCCTCGGCTCCGACCAGCGTGACGGCGAGAACGGCGCGATCGGCGGCAAGGTCGGCGGCATGCGGTCGGACACCGCGATCGTCATGCACATCTCGGCGGACCGCTCGCGCGTCGACATGGTGTCGATCCCCCGCGACTCCCTGGTGGACATCCCCTCCTGCAAGCTCTCCAACGGCAAGCACACGGGCTCGTACCGCGGCATGTTCAACTCGGCGTTCGCGACGGGGTGGGACCAGGGCGGTGACGTCGCCTCGGCGGCCGGGTGCACGTGGAAGACCGTGGAGCACACGACGGGCGTGCGCATCGACCACTCGGTGGTCGTGGACTTCGCGGGCTTCGAGAAGATGGTCAACGCGATCGGGGGCGTGCCGATCTGCATCCCCAACGACATGCACTCCAAGGATGCGAAGCTCACGCTCAAGGCGGGCTACCAGACGCTCAACGGCAAGACGGCTCTCGGGTTCGCCCGCGCCCGCAAGGGCGAGGGCGTCGGCGACGGCTCGGACATCAACCGCATCGGCCACCAGCAGCAGCTCATCGCGGCGATGATCAAGGCCGTCCTGGCCAAGAACGTCCTCACCAACGCGGGCCAGCTGCTCAACCTGCTGGGCGCCGCGAGCGCGTCCGTCACGACGGACAAGGGCCTGTCCCTGACCGACATGGTCGGCCTCGCCTACAACATGCGGGACATCCGGGGTGGAAACATCACGTTCATGACGATCCCGTGGGCTCCGGCCCCGTCCGACCCGAACCGCGTCGTGTGGACGTCCGAGGCCGCTCCCATCTGGCAGCGCATGGCCGAGGACAAGCCGATCGACGGCTCGAAGGCGGAGCCCTCGTCGACCGCGACGACCAAGGCGCCCACCGCGACCGACGAGCCGACCTCCACGTCCACGTCGAAGCCGTCGTCCACGCCGACGCCGCAGCAGACGCGCCAGGCAGGCAAGGAGTCGTTCACGCTCGACGACAAGACGGCCTCCTGCTCGAAGACGAAGTGACGATGAGCCCGGACCAGCCGCGCCGCCAGACTCCCCCGAGCTTCACGCCCGGGGCTCGGGCGTCGCGGCCCCCCGCCGACGGCGCGCAGCCGGTGGTCGTGGGCGGCGACGACGCCGTGGACGCCACGAAGGTCCAGCCCGTCGTCCCGCCGTCCTCCCGGCCCGCGCGTCCTGCTCAGCCGCGGTCCTACTCCCCGCCGGCGGGATCTGGCGGCTCCGCACGTCCCGTCGCCCCGCAGGGAGCGGCACCTCGGTCGACCACACCCCGCACCGCCGGTTCGGCGCCCGGCCACCCGGCCGGCCGGCCGTCGGGACAGCCGCCCCGCACGCCGGGGACCGGCACACCCGCACGCGACCCGCAGGACGCCGCGCCCCCGCGTCGGCGCCGACGCGGGCTCAAGATCGGCCTCGCCGTCGTCGCTCTCGTGCTGGTCGCCGCGCTCGCGTGGCCGATCGGCCTCGTGATGTGGGCCAACAAGAAGGTCCAGCACACCGACGCGCTGTCGGGCGCCGCGAGCACCGACGGGACCACCTACCTGCTCACGGGCTCCGACTCGCGTGCGGACGGCGGCGTCAAGGACGACGGCACGCTCGGCGCGCGCACGGACACGATCCTGCTGCTGCACGTCCCGAAGAGCGGCCCGACCGCGCTCATCTCGATCCCCCGGGACAGCTACGTCGCGATCCCCGGGCACGGAAAGAACAAGATCAACGCCGCGTTCGCCTGGGGCGGCGCGCCGCTGCTCGTCAAGACCGTCGAGAAGCTCACGGGCATGACCGTCGACCACTACGCCGAGATCGGCATGGCGGGCGTCAAGGACGTCGTCGACGCGGTCGGCGGGGTGCGCCTGTGCTACGACCACGACGTCGACGACAAGGACTCGCACATGAAGTGGAAGGCGGGGTGCCACGTCGTCAACGGCAAGAAGGCGCTCGCGTTCTCTCGCATGCGCAAGTCCGACCCCGAGGGCGACATCGGCCGTGCCAAGCGTCAGCGTCAGCTCATCGGCTCGCTCATGGGCAGCCTGGACCCGAGGTCGCTCGCCTTCCACCCGTCGCAGCAGGTCGCGCTCATCGACGCCGGCACGGCCGCGCTCACGGTCGACGAGAGCTCGGGCATCGTCGACATGGGCAGGATGGGGCTCGCGTTCCGGGCCGCCAACGGTGACGGCGGCATCACGGGCACGCCGCCGATCTCGAGCCTGGACTACCGTCCTGGCGGCGTCGGCTCGACGGTGCAGCTCGACCCGGACAAGTCCCCGAAGTTCTGGGAGGACATCGCCCAGGGCAACCTGAAGCCGGGCAAGGTCGGCGGCGTCGAGTAGCCGCGTGGGCTGTGCCGGTCGCGGCGGTCAGGCCTGGAAGCCCAGACCCTGACGGCCCGACGAGAGAGAGCGCAGCCGCTCGCCCTTCTCGTCCGCCTGCTCGCGCAACGCGGTCTGGAAGTCCGTCATCGCCCCGTGCAGCCGCGCCGCGAGCTCGTCGGTGCCTGCCGACAGGATGCGCACCGCGAGCAGGCCGGCGTTGCGCGCGCCACCCACCGACACCGTCGCGACCGGCACGCCCGCGGGCATCTGCACGATCGACAGCAGCGAGTCCATGCCGTCGAGGTACCGCAGCGGCACGGGCACACCGATCACGGGCAGCGTCGTCACGGAGGCGAGCATGCCCGGCAGGTGCGCCGCTCCCCCGGCGCCTGCCACGATCGCGCGCAGCCCACGCCCGGCGGCGTCACGGCCGTACGCGACCATCTTGTCCGGCTGCCGGTGCGCCGAGACGACGTCCACCTCGACGGGCACGTCGAACTCCGCGAGGGCCTGCGCCGCGGCCTCCATCACGGGCCAGTCGGAGTCCGACCCCATGACGATCCCCACCAGTGCACCGCTCATCGCGCGTCCCCGTCCGTCGTCGTACCAGAGTGCTCGCCACGCAGGATCGCCGCCGCGGCGAGCGCCCGGGCCCGCACGTCGTCGAGGTCGTCGCCGCTGACGTTCACGTGCCCGAGCTTGCGCCCCGGCCTGATCTCCTTGCCGTACAGCTGCACCTTCGCCCCCGGGTCGGTCGCCGCGACGAGCGGCACGCCGTCCGTGAGGTCGTCGAGCGCGCTGCCCAGCACGTTCGCCATCACGGTCCACCGCGCGCGGGGTTCGGTGCTGCCGAGCGGGAGGTCGAGCACGGCGCGCAGGTGCTGCTCGAACTGGCTGGTCACGGCGCCGTCGATGGTCCAGTGCCCGGAGTTGTGCGGACGCATCGCGAGCTCGTTGACGAGCACGCCGCCGTCGACCTCGAACAGCTCGACCGCGAGCACGCCCGTGACGTCGAGCCCCTGCGCGACGAGGGTCGCGACCTCGAGCGCCTGCCGCTCGACCTCCGGGTCGAGCTCGGGTGCCGGCGCGATCACCTCCGAGCACACCCCGTCGCGCTGGATCGACTCGACCACGGCCCACGTGCGCATCTCGCCGGACGGGCGGCGCGCGACGAGCACGGCGAGCTCGCGCCGGAACGGCACCTTCTGCTCCGCGAGCAGCGCGGGTCCGCCGTCGTCGGCCGCGGCGAACCAGTCGGTGACCTCGTCGGTCGACCGGACCACGCGTACGCCCTTGCCGTCGTAACCACCGCGCGACGTCTTGACCACGGCCTCGCCGTGCTCCGCGAGGAACGCGTCGAGGTCTGCGGCATCGCGCAACGGGGCCCACGGAGGGCACGGCGCACCGAGCTGGGTGAGCCGGCGCCGCATCACGATCTTGTCCTGCGCGTGCACGAGGGCACCGGTGCCCGGGCGGACCGCGACACCCGCGGCCGCGAGCTCGTCGAGCAGCGCGTACGGCACGTGCTCGTGCTCGAAGGTCAGCGCGTCGGCGCCGACGGCGAGCGCGGCGACCGCGTCCGGGTCCGCGGCGGCGCCCACAGGCGCGTCGACGACGACCTGCGCGGCCGACGACGTCGGGCTCTCGACCAGCACCCGCAGGTGCAGCCCGAGCGCGGTCGCGGCCGGGGCCATCATGCGAGCGAGCTGTCCACCGCCGACGACGGCCACCACGGGTGCTGTCACGTCGTCGGAGCCTAGTCGAGCCGGTGGAGGGGCCCAGACACCGTCCAGGAACCGGCGCTATCCTCGCGGTAGCCGTGCGGCTCTCGCCCGCGGATCCGAGCAGATGCCAGGCAGGTGCCGGGCAGGCACACGAGGCAGGGGCGCGCGTGGACGAGACCGACGAGCAGGAGCGTGCGACGCCACCCCGCTCGGCGCTGCACGAGCGGCTGCTCGAGGTCGCGCGGTTCCTCGCCGTCGGCGGTGCCGCCTTCGTCGTCGACCTCGGCCTGTTCAACCTTCTCTGCTACGGCCCGGGGCACCTGCTGGGCGCCAAGCCGATCACCGCCAAGATCCTGTCCCTGGCGGCCGCGACCGCGGTGTCGTGGATCGGCAACCGGCACTGGACCTTCGCGACGCACGCGTCTCCCGCCCGGGGGCGCGAGCTGTTCGTCTTCGTCGTCATCAACCTGCTGGGCGCGGCGATCCCCGTCCTGACGCTCGCGTTCTCGCGCTACGTGCTCGACCAGACGTCGCAGCTCTCGGACAACGCGTGGACCGTCACCGGCATCGCCGTGGGCACGCTGCTGCGCTACTTCGGCTACAAGGCGTGGGTGTTCACCGCGCGGCCGGCGCAGGAAGCCGTCGCGACGATCGTCTGACGACGAGCCGTCAGGGCACGTCCGCCTGGATGAGGACACCGTCACCGCGCGCGGTGAGCGGACCGTCGGCCGCGGGCACGAACGCCGCCTGCCCGCGCTCGAGCACGAGCGTGCCGTCCATCTCGCCGTGCACCTCGACCTCGCCCTCGAGGCACAGGATGACCCGCGGACCGCGCCCGGGGATGCGCGTCGTCCCCTCGTCGGTCAGCCGCGTCACGGAGAGCTCGAAGTCGTCGACCGGCGCGTAGAAGATCTCGGTCGAGGTGAACACGCGCTCCGGCGCGATGCGGATGGGCGGTGCCGCGACGGTGTCGAGCGCGGCGAGCAGCTCGTCGGTGTCCACGTGCTTGACCGTGAGGCCCGCGCGCAGCACGTTGTCGGAGCTCGCCATGATCTCGACCGCGACCCCGCCGAGGTAGGCGTGGACCGCGCCCGCGGGCACGAACAACGCCTCGCCGGGGTGCAGCGTCACCGGGTTGAGCAGCACCGACGTGACGGCCCCCGGGTCGCCGGGGTACGCCGCGGCGAGCCGCATCACGGTCCGGTCCGTGCGCGGGGACGGCGAGCCGTCCTCGAGCCGGCGCGCGCACGCGGCGGCGAACTCGTCGACGTCCGGCGCGGCCGGGCGGGTCCGCGCGTCGAGCAGCCACGAGAACGCGGCCCGCACGCCCGACGGCGTCGGGTCGCACACGAGGATGTCCGCGAGCTGCTTCGCGAGCGGCACGTCGAGTCCCTCGAGCAGCTCGGCCGCGCGCCGCGGCGCCCGGAAGCCGACCATCGCGTCGAGCCGGGTCAGCGCGTAGACCAGCTCGGGCTTGTGGTTGTCGTCCCGATAGCTGCGGTCCGGTGCGTCGAGGGGCACCGCCGCGGCGTTCTCACGCTCGAAGCCGGCCCGTGCACGAGCGATGTCCGGGTGCACCTGGAGCGAGAGCGGAGCATCAGCCGCGATGAGCTTGAGCAGGTACGGCAGGCGCGCCCCGAACCGGGTCACGACGCCTTCGCCCAGGGCGTGCAGGGGGTCACGGCCGATGAGCTCGTCGAGCGCCGGGCCGTCGACGACGGACGACGGCGCGCTCGGGTACGCCCCGAACCACGCCTCCGCGAGGGGGTGCCCGTCCGGCACGGTCCGCAGGACGTCCTGCAGGGCCGTGGTCGACCCCCACTGGTAGCTCTGCGTGGAGGGTGTCAGGCGGTACAACGTGGCTCCTGTCCGGCTCTGTCGACGCGACGGCACGCGGGCTGTCGCGTCCGAGCGCCTACCGTACGGGACGCGATCAGGACATATTGCCCAGTTCGTACGTCGTTCAGCCAGGCTTCGTCGAACCGTCGACCGCCGATCACGCGACCGGCGTGGCCGGCGCCGTGCGCGGACCGGACGATCACGACCGCCTCCGCCGGTCCGGCCGCCCCGTGACGACCGCACCGAGCGGGAGCACGACGTCGGGGCGCAGCGAGGCCGGCACGCCCGACAGGAACAGCGCGAACACCGCCGGGCGCCGCTGCGCGAGCTCGAGCCGGCCGCCGTCGGCCGCGGCGAGGTCGCGCGCGAGCGCGAGACCCAGGCCGGTGCCCTTGCCCGACGTCACCTCGCGCTCGAAGATTCGCCCGGCGAGCTCGTCGGGCACGCCCGCTCCCTCGTCGGCCACCTCGACGACGACCATGCCGGACGGCCCGCCGGGTCGGGACCGCACGGTCGTCGTCCCCGCACCGTGCTTGAGCGAGTTCTCGACGAGCGTCGCGACGACCTGCGCGAGCGCACCGGGCGTCGCGAGCACCTGCGTCGCGGGGTCGACCTCGACGACGAGCTGGCGCCCCGCGGCCTCGAACGTGGGCGCCCACTCCTCCTCCTGCTGGTGCACCACCTCGATGAGGTCCACCGCCTCGGTGGTTCCGCCCGCGCTGCGACGCGACGAGAGCAGCAGGTCGTCGACGACGCGGACGAGGCGCTCGACCTGCTCGAGCGAGATGCGCGCCTCCTCACGGACCTCGTCGGAGTCGGTCGCGAGCATGATCTCCTCGAGCCGCATCGACAGCGCCGTGAGGGGTGTGCGCAGCTGGTGGGACGCGTCCGAGGCGAACTGCCGCTCGGAGGCGAGGCGCGCCGCCATCCGGTCGGCGCTGCGTGCGAGCTCGGCCGCGACGAGGTCGATCTCCTCGACGCCGGACGGCTCGAGCCGGGGACGCACCTGCCCGGACCCGAGCTGCTCGGCCGACGCCGCGAGGTACACCAGCGGCGCGGCGAGCCGGTTGGCCTGCCAGATCGCCATCGCGATGCCCGCCGCGAACGCGACGACCGCGGCGACGACGACGAGTGCGATCACACGTGCGCTGAGCCAGAAGACGTCCCACCACGAGACGTACAGCATGACGTCGGCGCCGGTCCCGGACGTGGCGTGCACCGAGAGCGTGCGACCCGCGATGCGGTCGCCCGCCTGGAGCACACGGCCGTCGGGCGTGCGCACGACGACGGACGCGTCGACCTCGTCGGGCTCGGGACCCGTGTAGGGCAGGAGCATCCGGTCGGTGAGGTCGATGCCCTGGTCGATCCGGAAGTCGATCGTGCGCGCGACCGACTGTGCCCGCGACTGCAGCGACTGCATCTCGTTCTCGCGCACGAGCTGCGCGCCGAGGAACGCGAGGGGGAACCCGAGCAGGACGACCGCGACGGTGACCGCCGCGATGGTCGCCTGCAGGACGCGACGACGCACGGGCTAGTGCTGGTGGTCGGAGGTCGCGCCCGTGCCGGCGCCGGTCTCGAACCGGAAGCCCATGCCGCGCACGGTGGTCACGTACCGCGGCGCGTTCGCGTCGTCGCCGAGCTTGCGGCGCAGCCAGGACACGTGCATGTCGAGCGTCTTCGTGGAACCCGTCGGGTCGGAGTCCCACACCTCGCGCATGAGCGTCTCGCGGGCGACGACAGTGCCCGCGGCACCCACCAGGACGCGCAGCAGGTCGAACTCCTTGGCGGTCAGGTGCAGCTCGCGCTCGCCCTGGAACGCCCGGTGCGCGGCGACGTCGACGCGCACGTTCTGCGCGTGCAGCTCGTCCTCGTCGGTCGGCTCCCCCACCGTGCGGCGCAGCAGCGCACGCACCCGGGCGAGCAGCTCCGCGAGGCGGAACGGCTTGGTCACGTAGTCGTCGGCGCCCGCGTCGAGCCCGACGACCAGGTCCACCTCGTCGGCGCGCGCCGTGAGCACCAGCACCGGGGTGGTCAGGCCCTGGTTGCGGATCGCGCGAGCGACGTCGAGCCCGTCCATGTCCGGCAGGCCGAGGTCGAGGACGACGAGATCGGCCTCTGCCGCGCCGTCGATCGCGCCCTGGCCCGTCCCCTGCACACGCACGTCGTAGCCCTCGCGGCCCAGCGCGCGGGCCAAAGGCTCGGCAATCGCAGGGTCGTCCTCGGCCAGCAGCACCTGGGTCATCGCCCCATGCTAGGTCACGACGAGCGCCCGACCACCAGCCCTCGGCCCCGGATCGGCCCTGAATCTGCCATGACTTCGTCACACGCCGGTATGCAGGTCGACCGTGCCGAGCTCGACGCACCCGGGTACCGGTCGGACCCAGGTATGACGCCCCGGTCGCCGACGTCGGACCCTCGCACGACGCGGCCGACGGCCGCGCCCGCCTACGCTCGAGGGATGAACACGTGGGAGCGGCTGCTGGCCTGGGGCGAGCAGCACCGCTTCGCGGTCGACGCCTGCGGGACGCTCGCGCTGCTGGCCCTCGTCGTGCCGACCACCGCGTCGTTCAACGACGCGCTGATCTACGACAGCACGCGCTCGGGTGCGCTGCTCGCCGTGCTGCTCGTGACGCCGCTCGCGTGGCGACGGGTCGCCCCCACGCTCTCGGCCGTCGCGGTCTACACGGTCGCGCTCTGCCAGATCGTCTTCGTGACACCGCTAGCGCTCCCCGCCGACTTCGCGGTGCTCGCCGCGCTCTACTCGGTGACCGTGCACGGTCCGCGCTGGGCGCACCGCGTCGCGATGGCGTCCTCGCTCGTCGGCGCCGTCGCGCTCGGGCTCGCGGTGGACCCCCGGCGCTCGCTTCCCGGCGCGACCGCCGCCGCGGTGTTCGTCGCGACGTTCTCGCTCGCGGTGTGGGCGTTCGGGCTCGTCCGACGAGCGCGTCGCGAGACCGTCGAGGCGCTCGTCGACCGCGCGCAACGGCTCGAGGTCGAACGGGACCAGCAGGCGCAGCTCGCGACCGCCGCCGAGCGTGCCCGCATCGCACGCGAGATGCACGACATCGTGGCGCACTCGCTCTCGGTGGTCATCGCTCAGGCCGACGGCGGGAGGTACGCGGCCGCGAGCGACCCGGCTGCGGCGCAGCGCGCGCTCGCGACGATCGCGGAGACCGGGCGCGCGGCGCTGACGGACATGCGCCGGCTCCTGGGCGTCCTGCGGGACGAGCCCGGGGAAGCGCGCTCGTCGTCCGCCGCCGGGACCGTCGTGCCCCAACCGGCCGAGGGCGACCTCGACGCGCTCGTCGAGCAGGTACGCGCCAGCGGCACGCAGGTCTCGCTCGTGCGCATGGGCGCTCCGCGAGCGCTGCCTCCCGGCGTCGGGCTCACGGTCTACCGGATCGCCCAGGAGTCGCTCACCAACGTGCTCAAGCACGCCGGCCCGGACCCGCAGGTCACGCTCATGGTGCAGTGGCAGAGCGAGTCGATCGCGCTCGAGATCACCGACGACGGACGCGGCGCCGCGGCCGAGGGCGACGGGCAAGGCCACGGGCTGCGTGGCATGCGGGAGCGGGCCTCGATGTTCGGCGGCACGCTGAGCGCGGGTCCACGTCCGGGCGGGGGCTTCCGTGTGCGGGCGCTCCTGCCGACGACCGGCGGCGTCACGAGCGCCGCGGCACAGCCCCAGGAGCAGGAGACCGCATGACCGGCAGCAACGGCACCGTCCGCGTCGCGCTCGTCGACGACCAGCAGCTGGTCCGAGCGGGCTTCCGCATGGTGATCGACTCGCAGCCCGACCTCGAGGTGGTGCTCGAGGCCGGCGACGGCGCCCAGGCCGTGCGCGCGCTCGGACCCGGTGCCGCCGCGGGACCGGTCGACGTCGTGCTCATGGACGTGCGCATGCCGACGATGGACGGCCTGACGGCGACCGCGCAGATCACGGCCGCCGACGCGCCGGGCCGTCCCGCGCCGCGCGTGATCGTGCTGACGACCTTCGACCTCGACGAGTACGTGCTCGCCGCGATCCGCGCCGGCGCGAGCGGCTTCCTGCTCAAGGACGCTCCGCCCGAGGAGATGCTCGCGGCGATCCGCACGGTGCACCGGGGTGACGCGGTCATCGCGGCGTCGAGCACGCGGCGGCTGCTCGAGCACCTCGTCACCGTGCTCCCGGCACAGGCCGACGACAGCGCGCCCGACCCGGCGCGAGCCGCGGTCGCGGACCTGACCGAGCGCGAGCGCGAGGTGCTCGTGCTCATGGCGCGCGGGCGCTCGAACACCGAGATCGGCGCCGAGCTGTACGTCGCGGAGGCGACCGTCAAGACGCACGTCGGGCGCATCCTCGCCAAGCTGGGAGCGCGCGACCGGGTGCAGGCCGTCGTCACGGCGTACGAGACCGGGCTGGTGCGGCCCGGCGACGGGGGCTGAGAGCCCCAGGTCGCAGGCGGGTACGACCTGGGTACGACACGGGTGGGACCCAGGAGACGACCACGGGCCGATGCCCGCGACATCGACCGCCGCCTAGCGTCGAGGGCATGGACATCACCACCAGCCCCGACCTCTCGTCGGCCTCGTCCCCGCACGCCGCGACAGCCTCCAGCGCCCGTGGCCTGACCAAGGTCTACGGCTCCGGACCGGCCGCGGTCCGCGCGCTCGACGGCGTCGACGTCGACTTCGCCGCCGGCGCGTTCACGGCGATCATGGGCCCCTCGGGCTCGGGCAAGTCGACGCTCATGCACGTCCTCGCGGGTCTCGACCAGGCCAGCTCCGGGTCGGTGCGGCTCGGCGGGACCGACATCACGTCGCTCGGCGACGACGCGCTCACGCAGCTGCGCCGCGACCGGGTGGGCTTCGTCTTCCAGTCCTTCAACCTGCTGCCGATGTTCACGGCCGAGCAGAACGTCCTGCTCCCGCTCGAGCTCGCGGGTGCGAAGGTCGACCGCGAGTGGTTCGACACGCTGGTCACCACGCTCGGGCTGCGCGAGCGGCTCACGCACCGGCCCAGCGAGCTGTCCGGCGGGCAGCAGCAGCGCGTCGCGATCGCACGTGCGCTCATCGCGAAGCCCGAGGTCGTGTTCGCCGACGAGCCCACCGGCAACCTCGACTCGCGCTCGGGTGCCGAGGTGCTGAGCTTCCTGCGGCGCTCGGTGCGCGAGCTCGGCCGCACGATCATCATGGTCACGCACGACCCCGCGGCCGCCGCCTACGCGGACCGCGTCGTGCTCATCGCCGACGGCCGGATCGCGGGCGACATCGCCGACCCGACCCCCGAGTCGGTGCTCGCAGGCCTCGACGCCCTGCGCACGCTCGAGCAGCCGGCGGCGATCTGATGCTGCGACTCACGCTCGCCCAGATGCGGCGCAGCCTGGGCCGGCTGACGGCGGCCGCGATCGCGATCGCGATCGGCGCCGCATTCGTCGCCGCCACGCTGCTCACCGGCAACATCATCACGCGCACCAGCTACGACGCGGTCACCGCGAAGCTCGCGGGCGCCGACCTCGTCGTCGACCTGAACAGCCGCTACACGCCCGCGGTGCTCGACAAGATCCGTGCGACGCCTGGGGTCGCGCACGCCGAGCGGCTCGACCAGTACGGGTTCGAGATCGGCGACGGGAACCGGTCCGAGTACGTCACGGCGCTCGCCGCGATGGACGACCCCGACCTCGACAGCGTCGACGTGACGTCCGGGAAGGTCCCGGGCGCGGGTCAGACGGCTCTGCCGACGAGCCTCGCCGAGCGGCTCCATGTGGGGGTCGGCGACCGGGTGCGCGTCACGACCTACGACGCCGACGGCAACCCCGTCCCCGTCGAGCTCAGCGTCTCGGGCATCACCGACGACCCGCAGGGTGCGTGGTCGACGACCGACGGCGCCGCGCTGTTCGCGCGGTCCGACATGGAGAAGTGGGCAGGCGAGGACCTCACGTCGGACGTCACCGTGCTCGTGCGGTCGGACGACCCCGAGGCGGCTCGCGCGGCGCTCGCCGGCGCGATCCCGGCAGACACCGCGGTCCGCACGCGTGCGCAGGCGGCAGAGCTCGCCGTGAAGCAGGTCTCGGGCGACGGCAAGATCGTCGTGACGTTCGTGCTCGGGTTCGCCGCGGTCGCGCTGGTCGTCGCGGGGCTCGTCATCTCCAACACGTTCCAGGTGCTCGTCGCGCAGCGCACCCGCACGCTCGCCCTGCTGCGCTGCGTGGGGGCCCGGCGCAGCCAGCTGCGCACGTCGGTGGTGACCGAGGCGACGATCCTCGGCGTCGCCTCGTCGCTCGTCGGCGTGCTCGCCGGGACGCTGCTCACGCAGGCCGCGCTGCTCGTCGTCGGACCGATGAACGACGGGGTGCCCCTGCCGAAGACGATCACGTTCTCGCCGGCCGTGCTGCTCGTGCCGCTGGTCGCAGGCACCCTCGTCACGGTGCTCGCGTCGCTCGTCCCCGCGCGGGCAGCGACCCGCGTGGCACCCATCGCCGCGCTGCGCCCGCTCGACGCCCCCGTGCTCTCGTCGCACGCCGGACGCGTCCGTCTCGTGCTGTCGCTGCTCATGGTGGTCGGCGGCTTCGCCGGGCTCGCACTCGCCGTCGTCGGCTCGTTCCAGGGCGTGAGCGCGCTCGCGATGCTCGGCCTCGGTGTCCTGTCGGGCGCCGTGTCGTTCGTCGGCGTGCTCGTCGGCGCCGTGTTCTGGATCCCGAAGGTCGTGGGTGGCGTCGGCCGGCTCGTCGACCGCGCCGGACCCACGGCGCGGCTCTCGACCGCCAACACGGTGCGCAACCCGCGCCGCACCGCGGCCACCAGCACCGCGCTGCTCATCGGCGTGACCCTCGTGGTCATGATGAGCACCGGCGCGGCGAGCGCACGGGCGTCCTTGTCGGCCCAGCTCGACCAGCAGTTCCCCGTGGACATGCTCGTCGAGGCCCAGGCGACGGACGACGCCGGGCACGCGCAGCTGCCCGCCGACGCGCTCGCGACCGTGCGAGGCGTCGACGGGGTGCAGGACGCGGAGACGCTGCGGACGTCGTTCGTCTCGGTCGGCGACGCCGTGGTCGGCGTCGCGGCCGTGACACCCGAGCGTGCGCGGGCGCTGCTGCGGGACGACAGCTCGGCGGCGCACCTCGACGACTCGACGATCGTCACGCCCCGCGGCTTCGACGTCGACCGCGAGCACACCGACACCGTCCGGGCGACCGACGGCTCCGGCGCGACCGTCGCCGGCGGTACCTCGCTGCAGCTCCGGCACGTCGCCGACACCGGGCTGCACGGCAGCTCCCTCGTCACCCCCGCGACGCTCGCGAAGCTCGACCCAGGAGCCACCGACGGCCTGATCTGGGTCCGGGTCGCATCCGGCGCCAACGCGGTGACCGTGCTCAACGACGTGCGCGACGCCCTCGACGGCAGCGTGTCCGTCGAGAGCGCCGCCGCGGAGCGCGCGGGCTACGAGCAGATCATCTCGACCCTGCTCACGATCGTCATCGGGCTGCTCGCGGTCGCCGTCGTGATCGCACTCGTGGGCGTCGCGAACACGCTCTCGCTGTCGGTGCTCGAGCGTCAGCGGGAGTCGGCCACCCTGAGGGCGATCGGCCTGTCCCGGCGCAGGCTGCGCTGGTCGCTGGGCATCGAGGGGATGCTCATCGCCGGCGTGGGCGCGCTGCTCGGCGTCCTGCTCGGAGCCGTGTACGGCTGGGCGGGTTCGGCGGTCGTGCTCGGGCGCGTCGGCGAGCTGCACCTCGCCGTGCCGTGGCGTGACCTGGTCGTGGTGCTCGCCGTCGCGGTCGCGGCGGGGCTGCTCGCCTCCGCCCTGCCCGCGCGGCGGGCGGCGCGGACGTCGCCGGTCGCGGCGCTGGGGGTCGAGTGAGCACCTGACGCGCGCACCGCGTTTGCCCGGCTCGTCCGGGCACGCCGGTCCCGGTCGGAGGCGGAGGGGTCGTCGACCGGGGCCGGCGCGTGGTGCGGGCATCGTGCTGGGCGGGCATCGTGCTGGGCGGGCATCGTGCTGAGCAGGGTGGCGGGCGCGTGGGGCAGGGGGCCACGCGCCCGTCCGTGCGCCCGTGCGTCCGCCTGTCCGTCGAGCCTGACGGCGGGCCTGTGGACGACGCGACCGTCCACGCCACGCGGAGCCGGTCGCACGCCGCGTGCCGAACGCCCGCGAGCCTCGTGATGTGCTCCTGACCGTCGTGCCCCCGCGCCAGCCGCCGTTCGACGTCGACGTCGCGCCCGGGGTCCCGGTGGCCGTGCTCCGCGGGCGGATCGCACGCCTCACCGGCGACCCGCGCTGGGCGTCGAGCACGCTGCACGTGCACGACCGTCGCCTCGACGACACGCACCGCGTCGGCCACGCGCCCCTCGTCGAGGGCGCGCGGCTGCTCACGGTGCCGTCCGACCCCGACCCCGCCGCGACGGCCGCCGCGGCGGCGTGGCACCTCGCCGTGGTCGCGGGCGACGACGTCGGGCACGTGCTCGCCGTGACCGCGCGGGGCGTCGTCGTCGGCGCCCCGGGGACGACAGCCGACCTGCGGGTCGGCGGCACGGCCCGTGCCGTCCGGGCGCGTACCGTGCGCGCGGGCGTCCGGGTGCGTGTGGGATCCGGGCGGCCGCGGCGAGCACGGCACGGCGACAGGTTCACCACGGGCAGCGCCGTCGTCGAGCTGCGCTCGCGCGACGGCATCGGGGTACCGCGGTCCCGCGCCGGCACCGAGCACGTCGCGGCCTGGCTCGCATCAGGGCTCGGCGCCGCGGCGCTCGCGGCTGCGGCTCGTCAGCCGCTCTTCCTCGTCGCAGCGCTCGTCGGTCCCCTCGTCTCGGCCGGCGGTGCGGTGATCGACCGACGACGCCGGGCGGGCTCCACCCCGCACGCGTCGCCGCACTCCGGTGCGGCGGACGCGCGCGAGCCCGGGGCGATCGACGTGGCGGCCGTCGTGACCCGGTCGGCCGCCGCCGTCGAGCCGGCGGTCGCGGCCCACGGACCTTGGTCGCACGACGGGTCGGCGACCGTCCTCGGCGACCGGGCCGGCGCGCTGGCGGCCGCTCGGCACGTGGTCGTCGGAGCGGTCGGCTCGCACGCCCGGTCGCGCGTCGCGGTCGCGACCGCGCGCCGCGAGGACTGGGAGTGGTGCCGGTGGGTCGCGGCCGGCTGGGACGACGCGGACGTGCTCGTCGCCGACCTTCCCCTGGACGACGACGTGCTCGTGCGCGTCGCGGCGTGGCGCGCCGGCGCACCCGCCGGGCGACGACTGCTCGTGGTGGGAACCGACGAGCAGCAGCTGCCCGCGTGGGCACCGCGTCCTGTTCCCGCTCAGGCGCCGGGGATGACCGAGGACGCCGCACAGGACCAGCTGCGCCGCGCCGTCGCAGCACGTGCGTCCGCGGACGAGCGGTCCGCCGTCCCCGGTTCGGCGACGCTCGGCGGGCTGACGGGCACACCCACGCCGGACCCCACGGCCGTCGCGGCCGCCTGGGAGGCCTGCGGCGCCGCGCTCGTCGCACCGCTCGGTGTCGGTGCGGCCGGCGTCGAGCACCATCTCCACCTGGAACGCGACGGGCCGCACGCGCTCGTCGGCGGCACGACGGGCTCCGGCAAGTCGGAGCTGCTGGTGACGCTGGTGCTCTCTTGCGCGCTCCGGTACCCGCCCGAGCGTCTCGCGGTCCTCCTGGTCGACTTCAAGGGCGGTTCGGGGCTCGGACCCCTCGCCGCTCTCCCCCACGTCCTCGACCACGTCACGGACCTCGACGCGCCGAGAGCCCGACGGCTCCTCACGCTCCTGCGCGCCGAGCTGGGCCGCCGCGAACGGGTGCTGAGCTCGGCAGGCGTCGCCGACCTCGCCGACCTGGACCCGCTCGACCCACGCACCCCACCGCGACTGCTGGTCGTCGTCGACGAGCTCCGTGCGCTCGTCGACGACGTCCCGGGAGCCGCGACGGCGCTCGCCCGTGTCGCCGCGCTCGGACGCGCGCTCGGCGTGCACCTCGTCCTCGCCACGCAGCGTCCGGCGGGTGCGACGACCCCCGAGCTGAGGGCGAACGTGTCGCTGCGGGTCGCGCTGCGCGTCGCCGACGCGGCGGAGTCCGTCGACCTCCTCGACTCGACCGCTGCGGCCTCGATCGACCCCGGCACGCCGGGCAGGGCGATGGTGCGGCACGCGGGCGGCGCCTGCGTTCCCGTGCAGGTCGCACAGGCACGCCGCTGGGTAAGGACGCCCGTGGCGCTGGTCGAGCCCGGTGCGCGTCGGCTCGCGCACGAGTCGTCCGGCCGGGCGCCAGGCCGCGCGCACGAGCAGGGTCGCGACGCGCGCGACGACCTGTCGCGCTGGGTGACCGCTGCGCGCGAGGCCGCGCACGGACGGCGTCCGGCGGTGCCGTGGGCGTCCGCGCTGCCGCTCGCGGTGGGCGACGACGAGCTCGTCACGATCGTGGACGACGAGGCGTACGACCCGGACGCTCCCCGTGCCGGGCTGCCGCTCGCCCTGCCCCTCGCCCTGCCCCTCGCCCTGGCGGACGACCCGCGGTCCCAGCGGCGCTCGCTCGTCCGGTGGGACGCCGACCGGGGGCACCTGCTGGTCGTCGGCGCGCCGGGTTCGGGCAGGACGACCGCGCTCGTCACGGCCGGCCTCGCCGCGCTGCGTGCCGGGCTCGAGGTGCACGCCGTCGGGCTGCCGCCGAGCGCGACCGAGCGCCTGCGGTCCGCGACGACCGGCGCGTTCGGGACGGCGGTGCGCGCCGACGACCCCCGGCTGCTGGCCCGGCTGCTCGAGGTGCTCGCCGCCGCGTCGCCCATCGCGCGGCAGCCGGTGCTGCTCGTCGACGGGCTCGACGTCGTGCTCGAGCAGCTCGCGCACGTCGGGCGTGGCGCGGGCGCCGACCGCCTGGTAGCGGCGTGGCGCGGACCGCGTCGGTACGTGTCGGTCGCCGCGGCAGGTCCGCCGCGGTCGACGGTGCTCGCGCACATCGGGGCTTTCGCGGACCGGCTCGTGCTCCCCTGCGGCGACGACGCTACCGATGCGCTCGTCGGCGTCCCCGCGGGCGGCGAGCACGTGCGTGACGTCCGCGGTCGCGCGGTGCACCTACGAGGCTCGGCGGCGCTCGAGTGCCAGGTGGCGCTGCCGACCGACGACGACCCGGCCGCCGTGCAGTCCCGTCCGACGGGCACGGAGCACGCCCGACCCGAGCCGGCGGTGCCGCGGCTCGTCGCGCTGCCGTCGTCGGTCGCCCGTCCCCGGGGCGGGGGCACGCCCTCGTCGCCCGGCCCGACGGCCGAGGGGTTCACGCTCGGGGTGGGCGGAGACGACGCCCGTCCGCTGGTCGTCCCAGAGGGCTCGCTCCTCGTCGTCGGGCCGCCGGGATCCGGGCGCTCGAACGCACTGCAGGTGCTCGCGCACCAGGCCCGCGCGCGCGGGCGCCACGTCGTCGACGTGAGCCGCACGCACGACGTCGCCGCTCGTGACACCGGCCGTGCGACCGCCGGTGGGGTCTCAGCTGACCTCTCAGCTGACCTCTCAGCCGGCGACGACGCGGCGGGCTACGGGTTCCCGCGTGGCTCGGTGGTCGTCGTCGACGACCTCGACGAGCTCGAGCTGCTCCGGCCCGAGACCGCGGCCGCGGTCGAGACAGCCCTCGGCGAGCGGTCGGCCGTCGTGCTCGCGTCGACCACGTCGGCAGCAGCGGCTGCGGCGTACCGGGGTGCGGCGGCCGCGCTCGTGCGCGCCCGGTCGCTCGTCGTGCTCGACGTGCGCGACCCGTCGTCGGCCGAGCTCGTCGGGCCGCGTGCCTCGTGGTGGGCAGATCCCGCGCCGCCGCCCGGCCGTGGTGTCGTCGTGCACCGGGGTACGACGACACCTGTCCAGGTCTACCGTGCGTGAGGCCCTACCGTGCGTGCGGCGTCACGGCTGCTCGGACGGTCCGCCGCCGGCACGCAGCGACGTCGCCGCGACCACCGAGGGCAGGAGCAGCGCCACACCGACCACGAGCGCCACCGCCAGCACCGCGATCCCCCACGGCGTGACCTGCTGGCCGAGCCATCCGAGCGAGAGCACGACCAGGAGCACCTGCCATGTCATGACGGGTGAGCGCGCCCAGCGTCGCCCGTTCCAGAGCCCACGCGCGGCCGCGACGAGCACCAGCGCGATCGCGAGGCAGAACACGACGAGGAACACGAGCGCGCCGGGGACCTCAGCGCGTCCACGCACGAGGTCGACGAGCCAGGCGACGGCGAGGCCGACGAACACCGCGGCCTCGAGGAGGACGAGGAGGCAGACGGCGGCGAGTGCGGGAGGACGTCGTTCCACGGGTGCGAGCCTAGGTGCTGTCCGGAAGTAGCTCCGCAGCTGCTCGGCAGCCGCTCGGCAGCCGCGGAGGCGGTCGTCGCGGACGACACCGTCGCACGGCGCTGCGCCGCTCGCCCGGGTCCCCTCGCGTCTCTGCGGAGCCATCGCCTGGACATTCGTCCAGGATTAGCCGGATCGCGACGTCGTCGCACGTGACGACACGTGTACAGGCGGCTCAAAGGTGTGACGAAGACCTCACCCGTGATCAAGTCGAAACCTATTCGTAACCCCTTGTGCAGGAGCGCGACGGATGTGACTCTAGAACGAGCACGTCCCCCCACCCCTATTACCACGCTCTGAAGCGCGCCCTGACCACGGGTGCCCAGAGACGTGCGCCGAGGAGAGAAATCATGGATTGGCGCCACCGCGCAGCGTGTCTCGACGAGGACCCCGAGCTCTTCTTCCCGATCGGCAACACGGGCCCCGCGCTCCTGCAGATCGACGACGCGAAGGCCGTGTGCCGTCGCTGCGACGTCGTCGACACGTGCCTGAAGTGGGCGATCGAGACGGGTCAGGACGCGGGTGTCTGGGGCGGGCTGTCGGAGGACGAGCGCCGCGCCCTCAAGCGCCGCACCGCGCGCCAGCGCCGCGCCGGCTGAACCGCACCGCCCGAGCCATCGGCTCGAGAGCATCCCCGAGCGTCCCCGCGGCCTCGCCGCCGCGACCGGAGCTCCACGAAGGGGCCGACCTCGCACAGGTCGGCCCCTTCGTCGTCCCCTCACGACGCACCGGACGCCACGACGCACCGGCCGAGGTCCCCTCACGACGCACCGGACGAGTGCGCCGGTTCAGGACGAGCGCGCCGGTCCAGACCTCGACTGTCGTCCCGAACTGGCGCACTCAGCGCTGCGCAGGTGGGTCGCAGCTGCTCGAGCGAGGCCGGGCAGCTCGCGGGAAGGGTCAGCCCAGGGTGGCGTCGCGGGGCTCGCGCAGGCGGCACTCGATGACGACCGACGTGCCACCGCCCTCGCGGGGGTGCCACGCGATGGTCCCTCGCAGCTCGTTCGCGACGAGGGTCGACACGATCTGCGTGCCCAGCCCGGTGCCTGCCCCGCGCCCGGGCGGCAGGCCCGCGCCGTCGTCGGCCACCTCCACCCGCAGCTCCTCGCCGTCCCGGTCGACGACCACCTCGACGCTGCCGGACTCACGCCCCTCGAACCCGTGCTCGACCGCGTTGGTGACCAGCTCGGTCAGCACCAGGACGAGAGCCGTCGCGTCGTCGGCCGGAACCGACCCGAACGTCCCGCGCACCGTCGTGCGCACGTGCGCACCGGCGGTGGCGACGTCGGCAGCGAGGCGCAGGCTGCGGCCCACCAGGTCGTCGAACGGCACGGTCTCGTCGATGGTCTGGGAGAGCGCCTCGTGCACCAGCGCGATCGTCGCCACGCGACGCATGGCCTCGCCGAGCGCCTCCTTCGCCTCGGGCGACTCGACGCGCCGCGACTGCAGCCGCAGGAGCGCGGCCACGGTCTGCAGGTTGTTCTTCACGCGGTGGTGGATCTCGCGGATCGTCGCGTCCTTGGTGATGAGCTCGCGCTCGCGACGACGCAGCTCGGACACGTCGCGGCACAGCACCACCGCTCCGAGCCGGTCGCCGTGCTCGGTGAGCGGCACCGCGCGCAGCGACAGCGCCACACCGCGGGCCTCGACGTCGGTGCGCCACGGTGCGCGCCCCATGAGCACGAGCGGCATCGACTCGTCGACCGTCGCGCGCTGCTCCACGAGGTTCGCGGTGACCTCGACGAGCGAGCGCCCCACGAGGTCACCGAGCGCGCCGAGCCGGTGGAAGCAGGACAGCGCGTTGGGGCTCGCGTACAGCACCTCCCCCTCCGAGTTGAGCCGCACCAGGCCGTCTCCCACACGCGGGGCACCGCGGCGCGGGCCGGTCGGCGCGTCGGGCGAGGGGTACTCGCCGCGCGCGATCATCCCGACGAGGTCGTCGGCCGCCTCCACATAGTTGAGCTCGAGCCGGCTCGGCGTCCGGGCGCCGCCCAGGTTGGTCTGCCGCGCGACGACCGCGATCGCACGTCCTCGGCGGACCACCGGCACGGCCTCCTCGCGCACCGCGTACGCACCGAACCAGCGCGGTTCGCGCGACCGCTGCGGCGCCTGCTCCTCGAGCGCACGCCTGAGCTGCGGCCGCTGCCCCTCGGGGGCGTAGGAGCCGACGATGTCGTCATGGTGGACCGTCGCGCCCGTCGACGGCCGCGCCTGACCGACGGCCACGAAGTCGCCGTCGTCGGTGGGCAGCCACAGCACGAGGTCCGCGAACGCGAGGTCCGAGACCACCTGCCAGTCGCCGACGAGGAGGTGGAGCCACTCGAGGTCGGCGGCGTCGAGCTGTCGCGCATGCCGGGTGACGAGGTCGCTGAGCGTGGGCACGGGTCCCAGGGTAGGCGGCGCCCCGCGCGAGCCGCCCGCAGGTTAGTCTCGTCGGGACGGTCGTGCGGCGCGAGCACCCTGCTGGTTCTGCTCGGACGAGGACCGACGAGCACCCGCGAGGCCCGACGGGAGCCGACGGGACCACGTCCGGCCGGTCGCGGCCGACCGATCGACCGGAGGGCAGCCGCGTGCACCTGAGACTCGACCTGCCGCTTCCCGCATCGGCGGACCGGGCGGCCGCGCTGCTCGCGGACCCGCAGTTCGCGCGGGACGCCGCGAGCGCGGCCGGCGCGGGGCTCGACCACGTCGAGCTCACGGGGTCGCCCGACGGAGCGTTCACGGTGACGACGCGCCGCTCCTTCCCCGCCGACCAGATCCCCGCGCACCTGCGCGGCTTCGTGGGCGGTCGCATCGACGTACGCCAGGTGGACGCCTGGGAGGCGCCGCGCGCGGACGGCTCCCGGGTCGGCACCGTGGTCGTCGAGATCGCCGGGGCACCGGTGCGGCTCACCGGTCGGTCGTCGCTGCACGAGCAGGCGCCCGGCTCGACGCTCGTGACCTACGAGGGGGAGCTGCGCGCCGCGATCCCGCTCTTCGGCGCGGCCGTCGAGCAGGCGGCGGCCGGCACGATCCGTACGGCGTTCGCGACGACGGCCGAGGTCGCACGCGCGCACCTCTCCTGACGTCGGCGCGCGCGGCCCGGGCTCCCGCGTACCCGCCCACGGATCCCTGCCCGCCCTCCAGGTGCGCCTGTGCCCGCTGCGAGTGCGCGTCCACGGCGCCGGCTCGCACATGCCGCCACGCTCACCCGTGCGTGCGAGTCGTCGTCGGCTGCGGAGCGGACTCGAGGCCGTAACGATTCGGTAACACACTCGAGGACGAAAGTGCTTCTGACCTGCAGCGACGCGAGTGTGGGATCGCTACCACACCCGCCGCGGCGCCCCGCCTTCTTGACACCCGTCACCGCCGGGACGACAGTTCCTCCCAGCGCGTGGGAACGCTCCCGCAACTGCGGAGGGGAGCGCTCCCAAGCCCGGGTCCGCCAGACCCACGCCTCAGGTCCGTCACGGCTGACGGGCCGCCTGCGGCATCCAGGTACGGCGACGCCGCCGTCCGACCGACAAGGGAGTCACAGTGCGCAAGACCACCCGCAAGTTCCTGGCCGTCACGGCCGGGGCCGCGAGCATCGCCCTGCTCGCGACCGCCTGCTCGTCCGACAGCTCGGGCGACACCTCGTCGCCGACGTCGGGCTCGACCGGCGGCGCCTCGAGCGACGCGAAGGTCACGCTGAAGGTCGCCACCTTCAACGAGTTCGGCTACGCCGACCTCTACAAGGAGTACCAGCAGCTCCACCCGAACGTCACGATCGTCGACGACAAGGCCGACACCTCGGACAACGCGCGCGCCGCGGTCCAGAGCTCCATCGCGTCGAACACGGTCAAGGACGACATCGTCGCCGCCGACCTCGACTGGATGCCCGAGCTCATCGCGTCGTCGTCGTTCTTCGCGGACCTCGGCTCGGACAGCGTCAAGGACCGCTGGCCCGACTGGAAGACCGCGCAGGCGACCGACCCCGACGGCAAGCTCATCGGCTACGGCACGGACTCCGGCCCGGAGGCCGTCTGCTACCGCGCCGACCTGTTCAAGAAGGCCGGCCTGCCGACCGACCGCGAGGAGGTCGCGAAGCTCATCGGCGACAGCTGGGACAGCTACTTCGCGGCAGGCAAGAAGTTCATGGACGCGAACACCGGCGCCGCGTGGTTCGACTCGATCGGGGCGCTCTCGCAGGCCATGATCAACCAGCAGGAGGCCCCGTTCGAGGACCCGTCGACCGACGAGATCACGGTCACCAACGCCGACTCGCCGGCCAAGGCCGTCTACGACAAGCTGACCAGCCCCGAGGTCCTGGCGCAGTCCGCGCACCTCGGTCAGTGGTCGGACGACTGGAACAACGCGTTCAAGGGCGACAAGTGGGCCACGCAGATCTGCCCCCCGTGGATGACGCAGATCATCGCCGGCAACGCGCCTGACGTGAAGGGCTGGGACGTCGCCGACGTCCTGCCGGGTGGCGCCTCCAACTGGGGCGGCTCCTACCTGCTCGTCCCCTCCGGCGGCAAGAACGTCGACGCCGCGAAGCAGCTCGCCGACTGGCTGACGGCGCCCGAGCAGGCCGCCAAGGTCTTCGTGAAGTACGGCAACTTCCCGAGCCAGACCGCCGCGACCAAGGACGCCTCGGTCACCGGCAAGACGGACGCGTACTTCAACAACGCCCCGACCGGCCAGATCTTCGCCAACCGGTTCGCGCCGATCTCGAAGCAGCCGTACCGCGGTTCGCACTACTTCCCGATCAACTCGGCCCTCGGTGACGCCTACACCCGTGTGGACGTCGACAAGACCGACAACGCCGCGGACTCGTGGAAGAAGTTCCTCGCCGCGGTCAAGGACCTGGGCTGACGGACGTCGAGTGATCGCCCGGGGCCGGGGCGGACTTCCCGCCACGGCCCCGGGCGCACCAGCCTCACACGACCACCGACGCTCGAAGGACCCCCATGACCAGCACCCAGACCTCGCCCGAGGCGGAGCCGACGGCTGGCGACGAGAGGCAGCGGCAGACCCGACGGGTCGGTTTCACGCAGACCCTCGGCCGCTGGGACGTCAAGGTCTCGCCCTACCTGTACATCTCGCCGTTCTTCATCCTGTTCCTCGTCACCGGGCTGTTCCCGCTGCTGTACACGGCCTACGTGTCGGTCTTCAAGTGGGACCTGCTGCTCGGCAAGGGCGACTTCGTCGGCTTCGAGAACTTCTCGACGGTGCTCCAGGCACCGGTGTTCTGGAAGGCCGTCCGCAACACCGTCTCGATCTTCCTGCTCAGCTCCGTGCCGCAGGTCATCCTCGCGCTCGTCATCGCGGCGCTGCTCGACGCGAACCTGCGCGCCCGCACGTTCTGGCGCATGGGCGTGCTCGTGCCGTACGTCGTCGCCCCCGTCGCCGTGGGCGTCATCTTCAGCCGCATGTTCGCGGACCAGTCCGGAATCATCAACCAGGTCCTGCAGAACATCGGTCTCAACCCCATCGGGTGGCACTCCGAGGTCCTGCCGAGCCACCTGGCGATCGCGACGATGGTCAACTTCCGATGGACCGGCTACAACGCGCTGATCTTCCTCGCGGCGATGCAGGCGATCCCGCGCGACCTGTACGAGGCGGCCCTGATCGACGGCGCCAACCGGTTCCGCCAGTTCTTCTCGGTGACCATCCCGATGCTGCGCCCGACGATCATCTTCGTGATCATCACGTCGACCATCGGCGGCCTGCAGATCTTCGACGAGCCGCGCATGTTCGACCAGTACGGCCGTGGCGGTGCCGACCAGCAGTACCTGACGCTGACCAACTACGTCTACCAGCTCGGCTGGACCAACCGGAACTTCGGTCGGGCGGCCGCGGTCGCGTGGTTGCTGTTCGTGCTCATCCTGGTCATCGGCATCGTCAACTACCTGATCACGAGGCGGATCTCGTCGGACAAGAGCGCCGTCTCGAAGAAGCGGAAGAAGGTCCGGGCATGAGCGCGCCCTCGGTCGCCTCCATCGAGCAGTTCGCGGGCAAGGGCGCCGCGCGGGCCGCACAGCGCAAGCGCAACCGCGCCGGCCTCAACGCGGGCTCGCAGCGCCGGCCCCGCTGGGTGACGTACGTGCTGCTCGCCGCGGTGCTGGTCATCTCGTTCTACCCGCTGTACTACTCGTTCCTGCTCGCCTCGTCGACCGCCGACGACATCGCGCGACACCCGATCCCGTCGCTGATCCCCGGCGGCCACCTGATGGAGAACTTCCACCGGGTGCTCGACGCGGACATCGGCTTCTGGAAGGCCGTGTCGAACTCCGTGCTCGTCGCGGTGATCACGTCGGTCTCGGTCGTCCTGTTCTCGACGCTCGCCGGTTTCGCGTTCGCGAAGCTGCGGTTCCGCGGTCGCGGTCCGCTCCTGGTGTTCGTCATCGCGACGACCGCCGTGCCGACCCAGCTCGGCGTCGTGCCGCTGTTCCTCGTGATGAAGCAGCTCGGCTGGATCGGCCAGCTCCAGGCGGTCATCGTGCCGGGCCTGGTGACGGCGTTCGGCGTGTTCTGGATGACGCAGTACCTCGAGGCCGCGCTCCCCTACGAGCTCATCGAGGCGGCTCGCGTCGACGGCGCGTCGATGTTCCGGACGTTCTGGAGCATCGCCCTGCCGGCGGCGAGGCCCGCGGCGACGATGCTCGCGCTGTTCACGTTCGTCGCGTCGTGGACGAACTTCTTCTGGCCGTTCATCGTGCTGGGGTCGTCCAACCCGACGCTGCCCGTCGCGCTGCAGCTCCTGCAGGCGACGTTCTTCAAGGACATGTCGCTCATCATGGCCGGCGTCGTCCTGTCGGTGATCCCGCTCCTGCTCCTGTTCGTCGTGGCGGGCCGGCAGCTGGTCGCCGGGATCATGCAGGGCGCGATCAAGGGCTGAAACCCGTCGTGCACCGTCGGTGCGTGCGTCTAGCGTGACCTCGCGGACCATGCACAGCCACGTCGGCCATGCCGACCACGCACCGGCGGTGCGCAACGCCTCCGTCACACCCTGCTGCGGCGCAGCAACCCCTGGTCGCAGCACAGAAGGGACACCTGCGGTGAACACAGCACCGTCGTCGGACGTCCTGCCCGACACGATCGGCACCCCGACGCTCGAGCAGGTCGCCGAGCTCGCGGGCGTCTCCCGCTCCACCGCGTCACGCGCGATCAACGGCGGCCTGCGGGTCTCGCCCGAGGCGCAGGCGTCCGTGGACGCGGCCGTCGCGGAGCTCGGGTACACACCCAACCGTGCTGCCCGCTCGCTCGTGACGAAGCGGACCGACTCGATCGCTCTCGTCGTGCCCGAGCCCGACGAGCGGGTCCTGTCCGACCCGTTCTTCGCCGGCACCCTCAACGGCCTGTCCTCGTCGCTCGCCGACTCCGACATCCAGGTCGTGCTGGTCATCGCCCGCCCGGGCGAGTCCGACCGGACGCTGCGCTACCTGCGCAACGGGCACGTCGACGGCGCGGTCGTCGTCTCGCATCACCGGGCCGACGACCTGGACAGCGAGCTGCTCGCCTCGCGAGTGCCGAACGTCTTCGTCGGCCGCCCGCTCACGGCGGCCGAGGGTGCGGTCAACTTCGTCGACACCGACAACGTCGCCGGCGGTCGCCTCGCGACGACGGCGCTGATCGAGCGCGGCTGCCGTCGGATCGCGACCATCGCAGGCCCGCAGGACATGTCCGCGGGCATCGACCGCCTGCTCGGCTTCCGGGCCGCGCTCGCCGACGCGGGCATGAGCGACGACGCCGTGCTGCACGGCGACTTCACGATCGCGTCGGGCGCAGCGGCCGCACGAGAGCTGCTCGAGCGGCACCCGGACGTCGACGGCGTGTTCGTCGCGTCCGACCTCATGGCCACGGGCGTGCTCGGCGTGCTGTCGGAGCTCGGCAAGGACGTCCCGGGAGACATCGCGGTGGTCGGCTACGACAACATCGGTGTCGCGGCGTCCACCTCGCCCCCGCTGACGACGGTCGTGCAGCCGGTCGCCGCGATGGCACGCGCCGCGGGCGCACGGCTGCTCGCGCAGCTGCAGGGCGTGCCGACCCCCGACGAGCCGCTGATCTTCGCGCCCGAGCTCGTCCGCCGCGCGTCGGCGTGACGGTCCAGCGCAGCTCCTCACGGGAGGCGGGCTGCGCTCCCGGGCGAATGGTCAGGCCTTCCGGGAGTCCTGCGGCGCGACGTGCCCGAATCGGTGCAGCGTCCTGCTGATGGCTTGCTCGCGCAGCACGGTGAGCAGCTCACGCTCCGCCGACGCGAGCACGGGCCCGTCGAGCAGCGTGACCTCGCCGGCACGCGCCGCCGCGGCCGCCCGGAGCGCGGGCTCGGCTCCCCCGACGACGCGCACGCGCCCCACCACCGGGGCCGCCGACGACCCTGCGCCGAGCTGCACGCGCCGTGCGAACGCCTCGTCGCTCTCGTCGGCCACGTCGCTGACCCGGACCGGGACGCCTGCGACGGCCGCTGCGTGCCGCACCCGCGCGACATGCTCCGCCGCTGCACCGGCGCGTACGCGCAGCACGAGCGAGGGGACCGGCCGGTAGCGCAGCACGTTCGCCTCGGCGCGCAGCCCGCTCGGGTCGTGCTCGCGTGAGAACGTCTCGCGCCACGCGCGCTCGTCGTCGGCCGTCGCCCACGCGAGCCACGCGTCGGGTGCTTCCGGGACGTCCGGCGAGTCCGCCCACCGTCCGAGCTGCGCGACGTAGTGCGGTCCGCCGGCCTTCGCACCGGGTCCGACGACCGATGCCTTCCACCCCCCGAACGGCTGCCGCCGGACGATCGCACCTGTGATGTGCCGGTTCACGTAGGCGTTGCCGACCTCGGCGCGCTCGAGCCAGTGCGCGATCTCGGCGTCGTCGAGCGAGTGCAGCCCGCCCGTCAGCCCGAACGCTACGGCGTTCTGGATCTCGATCGCCTCGTCGAGGGTCTCGGCACGCATCACGCCGAGCACGGGCCCGAAGCACTCGGTGTGGTGGAACCACGACCCCGGCCGCACCCCGTGCCTGACACCCGGCGACCAGAGCCGGCCCTCGGCGTCGAGCCGCCGAGGTGCCACGAGCCACTCCTCCCCCGGGTCGAGCGTGGTGAGCGCACGCAGCAGCTTGCCCTCGGCGGGCTCGACGAGCGGCCCGACGGCGGTCGCGAGGTCGGTCGTCGGCCCGACGCGCAACGACGACGTGGCGTCGGCGAGCTGGCGTCGCAGCCGGTCGTCGCGACCGGCGGAGCCGACGAGCACCAGCAGCGACGCCGCCGAGCACTTCTGCCCCGCGTGCCCGAAGGCCGAGCGCACGACGTCCGCGACCGCGAGGTCGATGTCCGCCGACGGGGTCACCACGATCGCGTTCTTGCCCGACGTCTCCGCGAGCACCTCGAGGTCGGGGCGCCAGCCGGCGAACAGCCGCGCGGTGTCGATCGAGCCCGTGAGCACGACGCGGGCGACCGACGGGTGCGTGACGAGACGGCGGCCGACGTCCCCCTCCGGGCTCAGCACCGTCGTCAGCACGTCGGGCGGGAGGGCCGACGAGATCGCCACCATCGCGACCTGCGCGCACCGCGGCGTCGCGGGTGCGGGCTTGACGACGACCGTGCTGCCGGCCGCGAGCGCCGCCAGCACCGAGCCCGCCGGGATCGCGACGGGGAAGTTCCACGGCGGGGTCACGACCGTGACCCCGTGGGGTCGGAACACCGCACCGGGCACGCACCCGTCGGCGAGCTCGTCGGCGCGGTCGGCGTAGTAGCGCGCGAAGTCGACGGCCTCGCTCACCTCGGGGTCCGCCTCGGCGACGGTCTTGCCTGCCTCGTGGACCATCGTGCGCACGAGGTCGCCGCGTGCGCGCTCGAGCGCGTGCGCGGCGCGGCGCAACGCGTCGGCCCGCTCGTGCGGCGGCGTCGCGGCCCACGCGGAGGCGGCCGCCGCGGCGCGTGCGACGACGTCGTCGACCTGCGCCGTCGTCGTGACCTCGACGGCACCCGCCGGTGGCGGCGCGTCGGCCGCGAGCAGGTCAGCCGCCCACGCACGCGACGCGGGCACGGCGGGGTCGGTGTCCGACGCGTTCTCGAACGAGCCGCCCGGCGCGGTCCGCGTCCCGTCGCGCCGGGGTGCGAGCGGCACGTCGCCGCGTGCCGCCACGGCCCGCTCGAAGGCCTCCTGCTGTGCCTGCATCGCCGCACCCGGCACGTCGTCGGCGAACAGCGCGTGCAGGAAGTTCTCGCCCGCGGCGTTCTCCTCGAGGCGGCGCACCAGGTAGGAGACGGCGACGTCGAAGTCCCCGCGCGCGACCACCGGCGTGTACAGGAGCACCGCACCGACCTCGTCGCGCACGGCCCTGGCCTGCGCGGGGGCCATGCCCTGCAGCATCTCGACGTCCACCGCGGCGCCGACGCCGCGCGCCTGCGCGAGCAGGTGGGCCGCGGCGACGTGGAACAGGTTGTGGCTCGCGACGCCCACCCGCAGGCCCGCGGTCCGGCTCGGGTCGAGCGCGCGGTCGACGAGCCGCAGGTACGCCGCGTCGACGAGGTCCTTCGTGCCGTACGGTGCCTGCGGCCAGCCGTGCAGCTCGGCCTCGACCCGCTCCATCGCGAGGTTCGCGCCCTTGACCAGCCGAACCTTGAGCGGCGCGCCCCCGGCGGTGCGGCGTGCCAGCGCGATGTCGGCGAGCTCGTCGTACGCCTCCTGCGCGTCGGGCAGGTACGCCTGCAGGACGATGCCCATGGGCGATCCCTGCAGGTCCCGGTCTCCCGCGAGCCACTCGAACACGCGGATCGTGAGCTCGAGGTCGCGGTACTCCTCCATGTCGAGGTTGAGGAACGTGCCGTGCTCGGCGGCCGTCAGGTACAGCGGACGCAGGCGGTCGGCGACGCGGGCCGCGGCACCCGCGGTGTCCCACGTCGAGAGCTGGCTCGCGACCGCGGACACCTTGACGGAGACGTAGTCCACGTCGTCACGCCGCACCAGGTCGGTGAGCCTCGCCAGCCGCGCAGCCGCCTCGCGCTCCCCCAGCACGGCCTCGCCGAGCAGGTTGAGGTTCAGCCGGAACCCCTGGGCGCGCATGCGTGCGAGATGCCGTGCGAGCCCCGGGCCGTCGTCCGCGACGAGGTGGCCGACCAGGCTGCGCAGCCGCGCGCGGGCAGCGGGGACGACGAGCCCGGGCGCGAGCGGCGCGACCCGCGTCCCCGCGGTGAGCATCGCGCGGTCGACGGGCGACAGGAACGACGCCCGACCGGCGACGCGGCGCAGGTCGGCGAGCTCTCGGGCCGCGACCGCGTCGTCCGCGGGACGGGCCACCCGGTCGACGAAGCGCACCGCGAGCTCGAGCCCCGCGGGGTCTGACACGAGTGCCCCGAGGCGGCGCGCGGTGCGGCGCTCGGCCGACGAGCCACGGGGACCGCCCGTGCCGGTGAGGTGCTCGGCCCCGGCACCGTCGGACGTGGCCGCCAGCCACCGGCGCGCGAGCGCCACGGACTGCGGGACGAGGTCGTCGAGCTCGGGCATGGTCCTCCCTCGGGTCGGCACGGCGGGGGTCTCCCGGCACCGGCGACGACGCTCCGTCGTCGGGCCGTCGTCGTCCCCAGTGTGTCCCAGCCTCGCGTGCGCGTCCCGGCGTGCGACACGCCCCGGTCCGCGGGGCGGGAGGACCGGCGCACGCCCGCGCACGGTGGCAGGGTGGTCGGCGGATCCGCTCCGCGGCCCGGCGACGAGGCCGGTGCCCGCGCCGGCACACCGGAAGGACCACGATGCCCGACCCGAGCACCACCAGCGGCGCAGGCGCCACCACCCCCGACGCCACCGCCGACCTCACCGCCGACCTCACCGCCAACCCCGACGTCACGCCCCTGACCGCCCCCCGGCCGGCTTCGGCGCTCGCCACCGCGCAGGCCCAGCTCGCCTCCGCGGTCGAGATCCTCGGCTACGACGACGGGCTGCACCGCATGCTCGCCACGCCACGCCGGGAGATGAACGTCGCGATCCCCCTGCGTCGCGACGACGGCAGCGTCGAGCTGTTCACCGGATACCGCGTGCAGCACAACATCTCGCGCGGGCCCGGCAAGGGCGGGCTGCGGTATGCCCCGTCGGTCGACGTCGACGAGGTGCGCGCGCTCGCGATGTGGATGACGTGGAAGTGTGCCGTCGTCGACGTGCCGTACGGCGGCGCGAAGGGCGGCGTGACGATCGACCCGTCGCGCTACAGCAGGGCCGAGCTCGAGCGGGTCACGCGGCGCTACACGAGCGAGATCATGCCGATCATCGGACCCGAGCGGGACATCATGGCGCCCGACATCGGCACCGACGAGCAGACGATGGCCTGGGTCATGGACACGTACTCGGTGAACCTGGGCTACACGATCCCCGCGGTCACGACCGGCAAGCCGTTGCCCGTGGGGGGCTCGCTCGGACGCGCGACCGCGACGTCACGCGGCGTCGTGCACGCTGCCGCGGCTGCGCTCGGGGACGCCGGCGTCCGGCTCGACGAGGTGACCACCGCGGTGCAGGGCTTCGGCAAGGTCGGGTCGCACGCGGCACGGTTCCTGCACGAGGCCGGCGCGCGCGTCGTCGCCGTGAGCGACCAGTTCGGTGGCATCCGCGCGGCCGACGGGCTCGACGTCCCGGCGCTGCTCACGCACGTCGCGCACACGGGCAGCGTGGTGGGGTTCGAGGGCGCGGACGCGGTCTCCAACGCCGAGCTGCTCGCGCTCGACGTCGACGTCCTGGTCCCCGCGGCGGTGGAGAACGTGCTCGACGAGCACACCGCGGGCCGGGTCAAGGCGCGCTGGGTCGTCGAGGGTGCGAACGGGCCGACGACGACGGGCGGCGATCGCGTGCTCGCCGAGCGAGGCATCGTCGTCGTCCCCGACATCCTCGCCAACGCGGGCGGCGTCGTCGTGTCCTACTTCGAGTGGGTGCAGGCCAACCAGGCGTACTGGTGGACCGAGCACGAGATCGCGGAGAGGCTCGAGCAGCGCATGGCGTCGGCCTACGCGGCCGTGTCCGCGCTGTCACGGCGCGAGAGCCTGTCGCTGCGGGACGCCGCACTCGTCATCGGGGTGCGCCGCGTGGCCGAGGCGCACCAGATCCGAGGCCTCTACCCCTGAGCCGGTGCTCGGCCGCCCGTTCGGTCCGCCCGTTCGGTCCGCCCGTTCGGTCAGGACGGCGGTCAGGACGATGGTCAGGACGGCGGTCCCGCGAGCCTTTCCAGCTCGACGACGACGCCGTCGCGGGAGAGCTCGACACGGTCGAGCGTCCCACCCGCGTCGGCGCCGTCGCGCGGGTCCTGCGTGGGCTGAGGAGCACCGTCCGGCGTGCTCAGGCGCAGCTCTCCCGACAACGTCCGCTGCAGCGCGCTCTCGATCGCCATCGCGTCGGCCAGTCCGGCCATCAGGGTCGACACGAGCGGACCGAACGTCAGGTCGTCGCCCTCGACGGACCAGGTGCCGCGCACGCGGTTCACGCCGGACATGCCGTACACCACCCCGTCGCCCTCGAACGTCAGCCACGGTCGGTGCCGCTTGTCGGCGGGGACGTCCGTCCCGGTCAGCGAAGCGACGGCCCAGGTCTCCACGAGTCGGAGCATGGACCGATCATGGCACCCGGTCCGAGCACCCGCGCGAAAGCTGCCGCGCGGGGCTCAGCCGCGCGGCTGGCGGTCCGCCCACTGCGTGAGCTCGACGCGAGGGCCGGAGTAGAACGGCACCTCCTCGCGCACGTGCAGGCGCGCGTCCGTGGCGCGCAGGTCACGCATGAGGTCGACGATGCGGTGGAGCTCGGGCGCCTCGAACGCGAGGATCCACTCGTAGTCGCCGAGCGCGAACGCCGAGACAGTGTTGGCGCGCACGTCGGCGTACCCGCGGGCGGCCTGACCGTGCTCGACGAGCATGCGTCGGCGGTCGTCCTCGGGCAGCACGTACCAGTCGTACGACCGCACGAACGGGTAGACCGTCATGTACGCGCCGGGCTCCTCTCCCGCGAGGAACGCGGGCACGTGCGCGCGGTTGAACTCGGCAGGCCGATGCAGACCGACGACCGACCACACGGGCAGCAGGTACCGGCCGAGCTCGCTCGCACGCAGGCGCTGGTAGGCGCCCTGCACGTCCTCGACGTCCTCGCCGTGCCACCACACCATGAGGTCGGCGTCGGCGCGCAGGCCCGCGACGTCGTACCAGCCGCGCACGACGAGGCCGTCGCGCTCGACCGCGCGCAAGGCCTCGCTCACGAGCGCGTGCCGCTCGCCGTCGTCCTCCGGCAGGACGTCCTCGAGGGAGAAGACGGACCACATCGTGTAGCGCTGGGAGGCGTTGAGCGCCTCGTGGTCGACCGTCACGTCGGTGTGCCTCTCGTCGGTGGGGCTGTCAGTGGTGTGGGGGATCGGGGATGGCGCGCGGGGCGCCGTCAGGACCGCGGGTCGACCGCGCAGGCGACAGGTCGACCGGAGTCGACCCCCGCCTGGCGCCGGCAGCAGCCGGGCGGGCACACCGACGCACGGGGGGGCAGCGCGCCCACGGTCGCGCCGGGCTCGGGCTCGCGCCCCTCGTCGTGCGCACGCGCCTCCGCCGCCCGCTCGAGCACCAGGTCCACGAGCCCGCGGACGAACGGCCCGCGCGTGCCGACGGTGCCCGCGCGGACGGCGGTCAGGCCGAGCTCGGCAGCCGTCTCGAGCGCCTCGGTGTCGAGGTCGAACGCGACCTCCATGTGGTCGGACACGAACCCGATGGGCGAGATGACGACGGCTGTCGTGCCGGCGGCCGCGAGCGCGCGCAGGTGGTCGTTGACGTCCGGCTCGAGCCACGGCTGGCTGGGCGGACCGGAACGCGAGCAGAAGGCGAGGTCCCAGGCCACGTCGTGCCCCAGCCGCTCGGCCACGGCGGTGGCGACGGTCACGGCGACGTCGAGGTGCTGCTCGCGGTACGTCGCACCGCCCACGCCCGAGGCCTCCTCCATCGTGTCCGGGATCGAGTGCGTGACGAAGACGAGCCGCGCGTCGGACGGCACGCCGGCGTAGGCCTCGGCGACCGCGTCGACGTTCGCCTCGACGAAGCCCGGGTGGTTGAAGTAGGCGCGCACCTTGTCCACGACGAGCGGGTGGGCGCCCGCGCCGAGCCCCGTGCTCACCTCTGTGCTCACCTCTGTGCCCAGTTCTGTGCCCAGCTCGTCGAGCGACGACCAGAAGTCCTCGCGGTACTGGCGGCACCCCGAGTACGAGGCGTACGCGCTCGTCACGATCGCGAGCACGCGCTCGGCACCGTCGGCGTGGGCCGCGGCCAGCGCGTCCTTGGTGTAGGGCGTCCAGTTGCGGTTGCCCCACACGACGGGCACGTCGAGGTCCCGGCGCTCGAGCTCGGCCACGAGCGCGGCACGCAGCGCGACGTTCTGGGCGTTGATCGGGCTCGCGCCGCCGAAGTGGTGGTAGTGCTCCGCGACCTCGGCGAGCCGCTCGTCCGGGATGCCCTTGCCGGCGGTGACGTTGCGCAGGAACGGGAGCACGTCGTCGGGGCCGTCGGGGCCGCCGAAGGAGGCCAGCATCAGCGCGTCGTACGGGGCCAGGGGCGACTGGGGGGAGACCACGTCCCGATCATCGCACCGCGCCGCACGCACCCGTGCCGTCCCGGGGGCGTCCCGCGCGTGACATCGACCCGACAACCCGTCAGAAAGTCGCGTGGTCGCCCGGCAGGGACGACGACGCGCGCCCGGCGGGCAGGGGGTGGTCCGCCGGGCGCGCGTCGAGGGTGCCGGTCAGCCCTTGACGGCACCGCCCAGCCCGGCGCCGCGCAGGAACATGCGCTGGAACACCAGGAACAGCACGATCGGGATGAGCGTCGAGATGGCCAGCGCGGCCATGAGCTCACCCACGTCGGAGCTCTGCGCGATCGCGGGGAGACGGACCGAGAGCGGCTGCTTGTCGGGGTCGCGCAGCACCAGCAGCGGCCACAGGAAGTCCTTCCAGGACGCGATGACCGCGAACACGGACACGACACCCAGGATCGGCTTGCTCATCGGCAGCACGATCGACCAGAAGAGCCGGAACGGACCGGCACCGTCGACGCGTGCGGCCTCGAAGACCTCGCGCGGGAGGCTGTCGAAGAACCGCGCGACGAGCACCACGTTGAACGCGCTCGCGCCCGCAGGGAGCCACACCGCCCAGAACGAGTTGATGAGCGAGTGCCCGATCACCGGCGGGTGCAGGATCACCAGGTACAGCGGCACGAGGAGCACCACGGCGGGCACGAACAGCGTCGCGAGCACGGCGCCGTTGACGTACTTGGCCCACTTCGGCCGCAGCACCGACAGCACGTACCCGCCGGTCGTCGCGACGATCATCTGCGACACCCACGAGCCCGCCGCCACGATGAGCGTGTTGACGAAGTACTTGCTGATCTCGATGTCGTTCCACGCCGCGTCGAGGTTGGACCACGCGACGCCGTTGGGGAACCAGCCCAGCGGGTGGGCGTTGATGTCCATCGTCGGCGTGATCGCCCACTTGGCGAGCAGCAGGATCGGGCCGAGCCCCCAGACCACGAGGATCACGGCCATGACCACGTGCATCGTGGTCCAGGTGTACTTCACGCCGGGTCGACGCCAGTCGGCCGACGAGAGGGCCCCGCGGTCTGCCTGCGGCGCGCTGGCCTTGCCGGGGCGGCGCCGGCGCGGCGCGCGCTGCGTCTCCACCTCGGCGGCGACCGAGCTCGCCTCGACCTCGGCGGAAGAGATGTTCGTCAGGCTCACGATGCGCTCCAGCTACGGGTCAGGCGGAAGTACACGAGGGACATCACGGCGAGGAACACGGCGAGCATGAGGCTCAGTGCCGTCGCCATGCCGTAGTTGCCGCCGAGCGACTGGAACGCGTAGTTGTAGATGAGCAGCAGGATCGTCAGCGTCGCGTTGTCCGGGCCACCACCGGTGAACAGGTAGGGCTCGAGGAACACCTGGGCGGTCCCGATGATCTGCAGGATCAGGGTGATGAGCAGGATGCCGCGCAGCTGCGGCAGCGTCACGTGCCACACCTTGCGCCACACCGAGGCGCCGTCGACCTCGGCGGCGTCGTACAGCTCGCTCGGCACGCTCGTGAGCGCCGCGAGGTAGATGATCACCGTGCCGCCGGCCGCGGCCCACGTGGCCTCGAGGACCAGGGACGGCATCGCGAGCGTCGACGAGTTCAGCCACGCAAACGGACCGATGCCGAACCAGCCGAGCACGGTGTTGAACACGCCGGTGTCGGACGGGTCGTAGAACGTCTTCCACAGCAGCACCGCCACGACGGGCGGCACGACGACCGGCAGGTACGCCAGTGCCGAGAAGATGCCCTTGGCCCGGCGGACCTCGCTCATCAGCACGGCCGCGACGAGCGGCACCGGGTAGCCGAAGATCAGCGCGAGGAGCGCGAAGTACGCGGTGTTGCGGATGGCCACCGGGAGCATCGGGTCGGCGAAGACCTGCTGGAAGTTGTCCCAGCCCACCCACGAGCTGACGATGAGGTTGGTCTCCTGGAAGCTCATCACCACGGCGCGGACGATCGGCGCCCAGGAGAACACTCCGAAGATCACGAGCAGCGGGAGCGCGAACACCACCGCGCTGAGCCCGCCTCCGCGCGCCCACGTCAGCGGGTTGCGCGTCCGCGTGCGCTGCTGCACCGCGTCGGCCCGCCGGGGCGGCTTCCTCAGGACGGCGTCGTCCGTGGTCATGCTGGCCTTCTCTCGGTGCGGGGCCTCGGCTGGCGAGGGTCTGTCAGGTGCGGGTCTGCAGGTGGTGCGGGCGGTGCCCGGACCGGTCTCGGCCGGTCCGGGCACCGCCGTGCGATCTGTCCGTGATCGCTCGGCGACCAGGTCGCCGAGCGATCACGAGTGGATCACTTGGACTTCTCGATGAGCTTCTGGCTCGCCGTGTTGGCCTTGGCCAGCAGGCTGTCGAAGTCCGGGTTGTCCTTCGTGATCGCCGACTGCACGATCGGGAAGAGCAGGCCGTACGTGTCCTGCGTGGCGCGGGCCGCCTCGGGGATGAGCGGCTGCGTGAACATGACGTCGGTGTAGCCGGTCATGTGGTCCAGCGGGACGTTGATGTAGTCCTTGATCCACGTCAGCGACTCCTGGTACTTCTCCTTCGAGAAGATCGGGAGCACCGGGGTGCCGACCGCCTGCGGCGGCTTCTGGTCGGCGAGGATCTTGGCGTCCGCCACGGCCTGGTCCTGGTCGCTCAGCTTGGCCAGGTACCAGAAGTCGATCCACTTCATCGCGGCGTCCTTCTCCGCGTCCGAGGCGTCGGGGCGCACACCCGCGTAGGTGCCGCCGGTGAGGGCGCCGCCGCCGTTCTCGGTCGGGATCGCCGTCAGGCCGTAGTCCAGGTTGTCCTTCGTGACGCCCTGGTTCTGCACGAGCGCGGTGTAGATGTCCGAGCCGGACGTGTACATCGCGAACTTGCCGGCCGCGAACGCCGCGTTGATCTCCGCCCAGCCCAGGCCGGAGTCGGGGTACAGCGAGCCGTCCTTCTTGAGGTCGGACAGGAACTGCAGGCTCGCCTTGACGGCGGGGTCCGTGAGCGTCGCGGTGTAGGTGCCGTTGGCCTCGGTCTGGACGCGCCCGCCGCGCGAGTAGGCCGCGGCGACGAGCTGCCAGCCACCTGCGTTGTCCTTGGCCATCATCCCGTAGCCGGCCTTGCCGGTCTTCTCCTTGATGACCTTGGCGTCGTCGCGGACCTCCTGCCACGTCGTCGGCGGCTTGTCAGGGTCCAGGCCCGCCTTCGTGAAGAGCTCGCGGTTGTAGTGCAGCGCGACGCTGTAGAAGGACTTCGCCGGCACGGCGTAGACGTGGCCGTCCTCGCCCTTGCCGCCCGCGATGACCTGCTCGTTGAAGTCGTTCGCGTACGGCTCCTGCTTGAGCTGCGCGTCCATGTCCGCGAGCTGCTTGTTGGCGATGAGCGTCTTGGTGTCCGTCGCCGGCACCTCGAACACCGTCGGCAGCGTGCCGCCGGCCAGGTCGGCGGCGAACGTCGTCGGGAGCCACTGGTACTCCTTGGACTTCACCGTGATGTTCGGGTACTTCTCCTGGAACTGCGTGATGCGGTCGTTGAGCGCGTCGACCGCGGCCTTCTCGGCACCGGGCAGGAGGCCGGCGACCGTGATCGTGACCGGCTCGTTCGACGGCGCGCTCGAGGTGTCGCCACCCGGAGTCGTCGTGCCCGAGGGGCTCGCCGCGTCGTCCTTGTTGCTGCTGCACGCCGCCAGCAGGCCGAGGGACATCGTCCCGGCCATGACGAGCGCGGTGGTGCGGTTGAACCTCATCGTCACTCCTTCGTGAGGTACGCCTGACCGGTGCCAGGTCGCGAGGTGGGAACTGCTGCTTGTCTGTCGTGGTCCTGCGGGTCTGCCGGAACCACTGCGGACGGCTCCGGATCGTGCTGGTCGTGCGGTCGGTTCTCAGGGGGTGATGCGCAACCACACGGCGGTGTCGCGTGGAAGCTTGCCTGCCACGAGCGGGGCGCTCGCGAGCAGGAGATCGGAGTGCTCGGGCAGGTCGACCGCCTCCGCACCGAGGTTGACGACGCACGCGATGTCGCCTCGCGCGAACGCGAGCACCTCGTCGTCGCTGTCGAGCCACGTCATCGGGCCGTCGCCGAGGCTCGGCTCGGCGCGGCGGCGCGCGAGGACGTCGCGGTAGAGGTGCAGCATCGACGCGGGGTCGCTCGACTGCGCCTGCACGGTCAGGCCGGCCCACGACGCGGGCTGCGGCAGCCACGTGGGCTCCGCGCCGGCCGGGCTGAACCCGAAGGGGGCGGCCGGACCGGACCACGGCAGCGGCACACGGCAGCCGTCGCGTCCGGGGTCGACCCCTTCGGACCGGAAGTGCATCGGGTCCTGCAGAAGGTCGCGCGGCAGGTCCTCGACCTCCGGCAGCCCGAGCTCGTCGCCCTGGTACAGGTACAGCGATCCCGGCAGCGCCGCCGTGAGCAGGGCCGCGGCGCGTGCGCGGCGCGCGCCGAGGTCGAGGTCCGTCGGGGTGCCGAAGCGCTTGGCCGCGAACGCGAACGAGCTGTCGTCGCGGCCGTACCGGGTCACGGGGCGCGTGACGTCGTGGTTGGAGAGCACCCACGTCGCCGGCGCGCCCACCGGGCCGTGCGCCGCGAGCGTCATGTCGATGGACTCACGCAGCTGCTTGGCGTCCCACGGGCGGGCCATGAAGTCGAAGTTGAACGCCGTGTGCATCTCGTCGGGACGCAGGTACTGCGCGAACCGCGCGCGGTCCTGCAGCCACACCTCGCCGACCAGCACGCGCGTGCCCTCGTACGAGTCGGCCACCGAGCGCCACGCCCGGTAGACGTCGTGCAGCTCGTCGCGGTCGACGTGCGGGTGCTCGCCCGGCCCGGGGTGCTCGGTGTACTCGGGCAGCTCGGGGTCCTTGATGAGCAGCGCGGCCGAGTCGATCCGGATGCCCGCGACACCACGGTCGAACCAGAACCGCAGGACGTCCTCGAACTCGGCCCGCACGTCGGGGTGAGACCAGTTGAGGTCGGGCTGCTGCGGTGCGAACAGGTGCAGGTACCACTCGCCGGGCGTGCCGTCGGGGTTCGTCGTGCGCGTCCAGGTGCTGCCCTGGAAGTCGGAGACCCACGCGGTCGGCATCTCGTCGCCGTGCTCACCCTTGCCCGGGCGGAACCAGAAGCGCTCGCGCTCGGGTGAGCCGGGGCCGGCGGCGAGCGCCGCCTGGAACCACGCGTGCTGGTCGGAGACGTGGTTCGGGACGATGTCGATGATCGTGCGGATGCCGAGCTCGAGGCCCTCCGCGACGAGAGCCTCAGCCTCCGCGAGCGTGCCGAACGCCGGGTCGATCGCACGGTAGTCCGCGACGTCGTAGCCGCCGTCTGCGAGCGGGGAGACGTACCACGGGGTCACCCAGATCGCGTCGACGCCGAGGTCGCGCAGGTAGGGCAGGTGCGCGCGGATGCCGGCGATGTCGCCGGTGCCGTCGCCGTTCCCGTCGGCGAAGCTGCGCGGGTAGACCTGGTAGATCACCGCACCGCGCCACCAGGTGGCGTCGGTCTCGGGGTGGGGGTGCACCACAGGTCGCTCGTCTCTCGGTGGGCCGTGCGCCGTGCGCCGGCCGGTCGGTCGTGGTCCGCGACCGCTGCGTCCTCGGGGCTCGCCCGGTGCGGCTCGGCGGTGCCGAGCTCTCTCACCGGCTACACCGTGAGACGTCGCTGTCGTGATCTGGAATCTAAAGGACCGAACGAGATCAACGCAAGAACCTGACAGGACGTTTATCGAAGTGTGACCGAAGAGCCTTCGTAACAGGTGCGCGCGCCGTCGGTCGCTGGCGTGACCGACGACACAGCAAGCTCGGACGGGTACTCGTCGGTACGTCGACGCGCGCGACGACGCGCAGCGGCGCGGGTGCGCGTCCGGGCACGCCGGCAGCTGCACCGCGCGTCGGGCGCGGTGCCGCTGGGGCGGTCGCTCAGCCGGCGAGGGCCGGTGCGACCGCAGGGGCGGGCCCCGTCGAGCCGCGCACGACGAGCTCGGGCTCGAAGAGCAGCTCCTCGTGCGGCGCCGAGCCGCCGTTGATCTGGTTGACCAGCAGGTCGATCGCGGCACGCCCCATCGGCTCGATGGGCTGGCGCACGGTGGTCAGCGGCGGTTCGGTGCAGTTCATGAAGGCCGAGTCGTCGTAGCCGACGATCGACACGTCGTCGGGCACACCCAGCCCCGCGCGGCGAGCCGCACGGATGGCCCCGAGCGCGAGCGGGTCGCTCGCGCACACGATGCCGGTCACACCCTCGCGCAGCAGGCGGGTCGCCGCGGCATGTCCGCTCTCGAGCGAGTACGACGAGTGCACGACGTGCCGGTCGCCGATCTCGAGGCCCAGCCTGCGGGCGCTCGCCTGCGCCGCACGCAGCTTGCGCTCGGACGGCACGTGGTCCACGGGCCCGAGGATGACGCCGATCTGCGTGTGCCCGAGCGAGGCCAGGTGGCCGAGCGCCTGCTCCATGGCGACCTCGTCGTCGCAGGACACGCGCGGGAACGCGAGGTCCTCGATCGAGGCGTTGATGAGCACGACGGGCAGGTTGCGCCCGGTGAGCCGCTCGTAGTGGCCGTGCGTCGCGTCGCGCTGGGCGTAGTGCCCGCCGGCGAACACGATGCCCGAGACCTGCTGGCCGAGCAGCAGCTCGACGTAGTCCGCCTCGGACACCCCGCCCGCGGTCTGCGTGCAGAGCACCGGTGTGAATCCCTGCTGCGCGAGCGCTCCGCCCACGACCTCGGCGAACGCGGGGAAGATCGGGTTCTGCAGCTCGGGGAGCACCAGGCCGACGAGTCGCGCACGCTCGCCCCGCAGCTTCGTCGGGCGCTCGTAGCCGAGCACGTCGAGCGCCGTGAGCACGGCCTCGCGGGTCTGCTCCGAGACGCCGGGCTTGCCGTTCAGGACGCGACTGACGGTCGCCTCGGAGACACCGACCTTGCGCGCAACCTCTGCGAGACGCCGTGACATGGGCACCACTCTAGGGGCAGCGGCTGCAAATGGCTTGCATCGACTTGCAAGAACGCGTTCCGCGGCGCGAGGACCGCTCGCCGTGCGGAACCGGCTGCGCGGACCTACCGTCTGCTCGGAACCCGTTCCACGGCCTGAGCCCACCGTTCGCCCACCCGTCGTCCCGGGTCGTCCCCCGCTGTCCCACCGTTGCCCGCCTCCGCGGCCCGAGCCACCGAGGACGTCGATGCACGTGACCGACGAGCGCTCCGGCGCCGCGCTCGCACGCCGCTACCGCGTCGTCGCGCCGCTCGGTCGCGGCGGCTCGGGCGAGGTCTTCCGTGCCGTCGACCTGCGCGTGGGCCGCCAGGTCGCGCTCAAGGTGTTCACGCTCGACGACGCCACGCCGTCCGACGTGCGCCGGTACGCCGCCGAGGCCCGTGTGCTGGCCGGGCTCTCGCACCCGGGCCTCGTCGCGCTCCTCGACGTCGGCGCCGACGTCGACCCGACGATCGGTCCCGTCGCGTTCCTCGCGATGGAGCTCGTCGAGGGCGCGACGCTGCGCGACACCATCGCGTCCGGTCCGCTCGACAGCCGCACGGTCGCCGGCATCGGGCACCAGCTCGGCGCGGCCCTCGCCCACGCCCATGCCGCGGGTGTCGTGCATCGTGACGTCAAGCCGTCCAACGTGCTCGTCTCGGACGAGCGGCGCGTGAGCTCCCACGGGCCGGAGCTCGGCGTCGTCCTCGCGGACTTCGGCATCGCGAGCACGCGGCGCCCCGGCCCGACATCCGGCCCGACATCCGGCCCGCCCCCGTCGCGCACGTCGGGCACCGCCGGCTACCAGTCGCCCGAGCAGGCGCTCGGCGACGAGGTCGGGCCGGCCTCGGACGTCTACTCGCTCGGCCTGGTCCTGCTCGAGTGCCTCACCGGTACGCGCGCGTACCCGGGTGACGCGCTCACGAGCTCCCTGGCCCGTCTGCTCGGTCCGGCGCCCGTCCCGGAGCACCTGGGCCGCGACTGGGTGCGCCTGCTGACGGCGATGACGGCCACGGACCCGCGCGACCGTCCGCCCTTGGCCGCCGCGACGGCGGAGCTGCGCGCGCTGCGCCTCTGATCGGCGGCTGTGTGAAGACTTTCGTCGCTCACAGCCGACGAACGCTTCACACAGTGCCCAGCGCGGCGCGCGGGGCGAGCGCGCCGTCGACCGTCAGCCCGCGACGAGCGACGTGCGCACGCCGTCGAGCGCGTCGGCGACCTCGTCGGCCCACCGTCGCACGGCGTCGACGTCGCGGTGGTCCCCCTCCCGGGCGCGAGCACCCGCGATCGTCGCGCGCTCCGCGAACGAGAGGACCTCGCGGTCCAGGCGACCGCGGAAGCTGCGGTGCCCGCGCGCCCGGACGAGCTCGATCGCGCGCCCGAGCTCGTGCGGCGAGTTGGACGCCGCGGACGGCTGCGTCGACAGCCCCGACGAGAACAGCCACACCGGCCGCGCGCGCAGGTCGTCGGCGTGCCGCGCCAGGAGGTCGCGCGCGGGGGCGAGCCAGTGGCCGACGTAGACCGCGGAGCCGACGACGACGGCGTCGTACCCCGTGACGTCCTCGACCTCGGCCGGGTCGCGCACGTCCACGTCGTGGCCGCGAGCGCGCAGCGTGGTCGCGGCCCACTCTCCGATCTCCTGCGTGGCCCCGTGGCGGGAAGCGACGGTGATCAGCACTCGCACGATGGTCTCCTGTCGTCTCGGTGGTCGAGCCGGTCGTCGAGCCGTTGGTCGAGCCGTTGGTCGAACCTCCGACGTCCGACCTCCATCGTCCGTCGCCGGACCCCCTCGGCGCGTGGGCCACAGGTCCCGCGCCCGCCGGGCACCGCGGACGTCCGGGGCAGCGGCGGCGCACGCGTCAGTGGGGATCGCGTCAGTCCGGGATCGCGTCAGTCCGGGATCGACCGCTGCGCAGCGCGCAGCCGCTCGGTGAGTCGCGTGAGGGTCGCGAGGTCGTCGGCGCCGAGGGCACCGCCGACGAAGCGGTGGATCGAGGCGACGTGCCGGCGACCGATCTCGCGCTGGGTGCGCAGGCCGCTGTCGGTGAGCACGACGCGCACGCCACGGCCGTCGCCGGCCACGGGCTCACGGCGGACCAGGCCGTCGGCCTCGAGCCGCTCGACGAGGCGCGACAGGCTCGGCTGGGTGAGCAGGCTGTTGTCGGCCAGCTCACGCAGCCGCGCCGCGTGCCCGGGCGCCGTCGAGAGCGTGAAGAGCACGTCGTACTCCCGCATCGACAGGCCGCCCCACACGTCGTCGCGCTGGAAGCGACGCATGAGCGCGACCTGTGCTCGGAACAGCGACTCCCACGCGGCCGCCGACTCGCGCGCCGTCGCCTCGTCGTGCGTCGTCATCTGCGCCACTCCCCTCCCGCACCCGCCCTGCGCGGTCCATGCGTACGCATGGACCCAACGCTCGTCGCACCCGCGAGTGTTCCCCTACCCTGACGGGATGACGCGCACCACGTACGTCCTGGTCGACGGCGAGAACATCGACGCGACGCTCGGCTCCGCGATCCTCGGCGGGCGGCCGACGCCGGACCAGCGTCCCCGGTGGGACCGCGTGCTCGCGTTCGCCAAGGAGCGGTGGGACCAGCCCGTCAAGGGCCTGTTCTTCCTGAACGCGTCGAGCGGCTCACTGCCGATGGCGTTCATCCAGGCGCTGACCGCGATCGACTTCCAGGCGATCCCCCTGTCGGGCGAGTCGTACGAGAAGGTCGTCGACATCGGCATCAAGCGCACGCTCGAGGCGATCGCGGACCGCGAGGGCGACGTGCTGCTCGCGAGCCACGACGGCGACTTCGCGCCCGAGGTGGAGGCGCTCGTCGCCGACCCTGGCCGCCGCGTCGGCCTGCTGGCCTTCAAGGAGTTCACGAGCCAGCAGCTCGCCGCCCTCACGGCGCGCGGGCTCGAGGTGCACGACCTCGAGCACGACGTGAAGGCGTTCAACTTCGACCTGCCGCGCCTGCGGATCATCCCGCTCGAGGAGTTCGACCCGCTGCGCTACCTCTGAGCGCCGCCCGGACCGGCCCGTCCTCAGACGCCCGGTCGCGCCGCGTCCGAGCGCGCTGCACGGCTCCCGCGCGACCGCCGATCGTGTGGCTGCGGAGTGGCGCAGGTCACAGGGCCGTAACGGTTACCTGATACCCGCCCGGTTTTACCTGCTACCGCGTGGCCTACGTGTTCTGCGCGCTGGTAGACAGTCCGCCGACCGTCCTGGACGGGCGCGCCCGCCGGCAAAGGCGACGGCCGGGCGCGCCGCGCAGGTCGGCCCCCCCGGCACGTCCAGGGACGACCAGGGGTCACGGACCGGGCACCTCCCGGAACCGGAGCGAACGACGAGCACCACACCGAGGTGGACATGAGGCGGTACATCATCGCGGGGCTCGTCCTCGCCGTCCTGACGACGTTGCTCGTCGTCCTGTCCGACGCGTTCGGGCTCGACACCGAGGGGGTCGCGCTGCTCGGCGGCGCGCTCGGCGGCGCGCTCGGCCTCGTTCCCGACCGGAGCCCGGCGCAGCGCGCGGGCGCCTTCGGCATCGGGTTCGTCGCCGCCTGGATCGGGTACGCGCTGCGCGCGGCCGTCCTGCCGGACGCGACGGCAGGGCGCGCGGTCGCCGTGCTCCTCGTGCTCCTCGCCTGCCTCGCGGTGGGCGCCGGGACGCGCGGCCGGCTCCCGCTGTGGGCGACGCTCCTCGGGGCCGCGGCGATGGCCGGTGCCTACGAGACGACGTACTCGGCCGACCCCACGGCCTTCCTCAGCTCGTCGGCCACGACCGCGACCTCGATCCTCGTCGCCGCCGGTGCGGGCTTCCTCGCCACCTCGCTGCTCGGCCCCCAGGTCGAGCGCTCGCGCGAGCTGGAGCGGGAGGCCGAGCACAGCGCGCCCGCGCGCCACGCACAGGACGACGACCTGTCGTCGGTCATGGCCGCGCAGGCGGCCGAGACCGACGACGCCGCCGCGACCGGCCGCCGCGAGGCGAGCTCACCGCGCCGCGAGGGGCCCGCCCCGTTCCTGACCCTGCAGCCCCGCCCGGAGGCCTGACGTGCGACGCCCGATCCTCATCACCACCGCAGCCCTGACGGCGCTGCCGCTCATCGTGTGCACCGGCGCGGCGCCGGCGCTCGCCGCCTCGTCATCCGGCGACGTCGCGGTCTCCAACACCGAGACGATCCAGGCGCACCTCGACGCGACCGGCCACCTGCGCGACGCGCGCATCTACGACCAGCTCGCGCTCACCGGCCACGGCACGGCGACGATCTCCAACCCCGTCTCGACCGACGGCCTGCGCAACCTCGACGGCTTCGGCGGTACCAAGGTCGTCGACGGTGCGGCCGTCTCGACCGTGAGCGTCGACGGCGAGCGCCGCCTGCGGACCGTGAGCAACTACGACAAGAAGCTGCCGCTGCAGGTCGAGGTCACGTACACGCTCGACGGCAAGGCCGTGCACCCGGGAGACGTCGTCGGACGCTCGGGCACGCTGCAGGTGCACTACAAGGTCACCAACACGACCGGCCGGCAGCAGCAGGTCACGTACGCCGACGGCAAGGGCGGCCAGACGACGAGCACCGAGACCACGGTGGTCCCGATGATCGGCCAGCTCGTGACCGTGCTGCCCTCGTCCTTCACCGACGTCTCGTCGGACGAGGCCGGCGTGGCGGGCGACGGCCGCGGTGGCACGCAGCTCACGTTCCAGATGACGCTGTTCCCGCCGATCGGCGCCGCCACCGCGGAGTTCGGCTACAGCGCGAAGATCTCGCACGGAGTGGTGCCGCCCGCGACGCTCTCGTCGATGCCGGTCTCCCCGATCGACTACCCGTCGTTCAAGGGCGGGTCCGCCAGCTACAAGGCAGGTGCGCAGAGCGGTGTCGACCTCACGGCCGGTGCCGTGCAGATCGACGAGAACCTGCTCAAGCTGCACGACGGTGCGGCCCAGCTGCTCGACGGGATCCTGCAGCTGAACGACGGTGCGGCCCAGCTCTCGCAGGGCCTCAACGACCAGGCGGCACCCGGCGCCAAGGACCTCGCGGCCGGCCTGGACCAGCTCGCGCCCGGCGCGTCACAGCTCTCGGCAGGCCTCGGCGGCAAGCTCGCCCCCGGTCTCGACACGCTGTCCGCTGCGCTCGGTGACAAGCTCGCGCCCGGCGCCGCGTCGCTGTCGAAGGCGCTCAACGAGCAGATCACGCCGGGTGCGGGGCAGCTCTCGGACGCGCTGACCGACCTCATCGAGCCGGGCTCGTACGACCTCGCGTCGGCCCTCAACGACCTGCTCGCCCCCGGGGCCAAGCAGCTCTCGGACGGGCTCAACGACGCGGACCCGACGAAGGGCGCCGCGGCCGGGGCCGCCGCGCTCTCGGCGGCGCTCGGCACGCAGCTCGCACCGGGCGCCAAGCAGCTCTCCGACGGGCTCAACGACCCCAAGGCCGGTGCGGCCGCGGGCGCGGCCCAGCTCTCGGGCGCGCTCGGCACGCAGCTCGCACCCGGCGCGAAGGCGCTCTCGGACGGGCTCAACGACCCGAAGGCCGGCGCGGCCGCAGGAGCGAAGGCCGTCGCGGACGGGGCGAAGTCGCTGTCCGACGGGCTCTCGCAGGCCGGCGGCGCCGTCCCGACGCTCGTCGGAGGCCTCACACAGCTCTCGGACGGCCTCACCAACCTGGACGCGGGGCTCAAGCAGCTCAGCACGACCGTGGGCGGCGTGCCCGCGCAGATCAAGCCGCTCGGTGACGCGCTGGCCACGATGCGCGGCGGGATCGGCACCGCCGAGACCAAGGACACGCTGCTCTACCTCACCGACCAGCTGCAGAAGAGCATCGCCGGAGCCGCGACGGGCGCCAGCCAGATCGGCGGCGGCGTCTCCGGATCGGCCGACACGATCGACGCGCAGGTCACGGCGATCAGCGACGTCGCGGCCTCGTTGCCCGCGGGCGACGAGAAGGACGCCCTCCAGGCCGCGGTCGCCAAGCTCCAGGGTGCCTCCGGCGCGCTCAAGACGCTCGGCACCAAGGCGACCGGCATGGGCACGAGCCTCGCCGGGGCGGACGGCTACTTCACCCAGCTCGCGACGGGGCTCTCCGGCATCGCCGCCGGCCTCGACCAGTCCTCGACGCAGCTCGGCGGCGCCGTGACCAAGCTCGTCGGCGACATCCAGGCCGCGATCGGCACCGACAGCTCCGACACGACGACCACGCTGCGGGGCGGCACGCACCTCCTGCAGGGCGGGCTCGGCCAGATCTCGACGGGCGTCACCGGCAAGGACGGGCTGGTCGCCGGGCTCACGGCCCTCAGCACCGGCGCGAAGGACCTCAGCACGGGCTCGGCGAAGCTCTCGGCAGGGATCGACCAGGCCGCGGCCGGGTCGAAGAGCCTGTCCGACGGCGCCCAGCAGGCCGCCGACGGCTCGGCAGCCCTGTCCGCGGGCATCGACAAGGCCGCGGCCGGGTCGAAGGCGCTGTCGGACGGCGCGCAGCAGGCCGCCGACGGCTCCGCGGCCCTCTCCGCGGGCATCGACAAGGCCGCGGCCGGGTCGAAGGCGCTCTCCGACGGTGCGCAGCAGGCCGCCGACGGCTCGGCCGACCTCTACGGCGGCATCGCCCAGGTCACCGACGGCACGGTCTCGCTGCACGACGGACTCGTGCAGGCGGCCGGCGGCTCGAAGAAGATCGCGGTCGGCGTCTCGCAGGCGTCCGACGGTGCGTCGCAGCTGTCCGACGGGGCGGGCGACGCCGCCGACGGGGCCGCGAAGCTCTCCGCCGGGGCCAAGGCCGCCTCGGCCGGTGCGCACCAGCTCTCGGACGGCATCTCCGACGCCGCCGACGGGTCGACGAAGCTGTCCGACGGCCTGAGCACCGCGGCCGACAGCGCACCGCAGCTCGTGGACGGCGCGCAGCAGCTGTCCGACGAGGGCACGAAGAAGGTCGTCGAGTCCGGTGAGGAGACCGCCGCGTCGTACGGAGCGGGATACGCGGTGCTGCAGGCCGGCGCCGAGCGTGCGGCGACCGAGGGCATGGCGTACGGCGCCCCCGAGGGCGCACAGGGCGCGACCGCGTACTCGATCGAGATCGCCGGCGCCGACGGCGAGGGCGCGAGCTCGGTCGGGCGCCTGATCCTGGCGCTCGTGCTCTTCGTGGGCGGTGCGGGCATCGCGTCCGTGGTGCGGCGGCGGCTCGGCTGACCGTGCGGGTCTCCACGGAGCCCTGACGACGAAGGGGTGCGTGCCTGCGGGCTCGCACCCCTTCGTCGTGCTCGCTCGTCGTGCGCCTGGGGTCAGCCCTGGCCGCCGAACGAGCGCGTCAGCTCGTCGTCGATCGCGAACGTCACGTGCTCCGCGTGGCCGGGGTCCGCGAGCATCGCGACGCCGTGCGCGGCGAGCGGGATCTCGAGGAACGACGGGCCGTCGTCGGGGCGGGCCACCTGGTAGGACTCGTCGCGCGGGACGTCGGTGTCGTCACGGCTGGCGAGCACCAGGAGCGGTCCCGTGTACGTGACGGCGGCCGACCGGGCGCTGAGCCCGTCGAACGTGGCAGGCGGGCTGAGCACGACGACACCCTTCGCGTCGAGCTCGTCGGCCATCGCGACGGCGTACGTGCCGCCCTTCGACGCGCCGACGAGCGCGAGCTCGGTGGCGCCTGCGGTCCGCAGCGACTGCGCGGCGGCCCGCATCGACGCCTTCCCGGCGTCGGGACCGTCGTCGGCCCACGTGAACGTCGCGACACGGTAGCCCTCGTCGGCCAGGTGCCCGATCTCGTCGCCCCACTGGCACCAGTCGCCATGGTTCTGCGGCGCCAGGACCACGCCCTTGGTGCCACCGCCGACGACCGCGACCGGTGTGCTGTACCCGTCGACGTCGACGTCGACCGCCTGCGCGCCCTTCGGCAGGCACGACGGGGCCTTGGCCGCGGCCATGCTGCTGCTGGTGGGCTGCGGCGCCTGGTCGGCGCACCCGGCGAGGCCGGTCGCGACGAGGGCCAGGGCTCCGACGAGCACGGCGGACGAGCGGTTCACGACGATGTGCACGCCTGATTCCTACGGCGCGCGGTGGCCGTCCACAAGTACCCGTCCACCTACCGACCTGTCAGTGGATCTGCCTGTGGACCTGTCGGCGGGCCTCGTCGAACCGGTCGAGGACGATGTGCGCGAGCCGCGGGTCCGGCGCGAGCGGCGCCGCCACGACGTCGGCACCCGCCTCCCGGACGCGGTCGTGGAAGTAGCCCGGTGCGAGCAGGTAGGACGCGACGACCACTCGCGCCGCCCCGTCGCGTGCCGTCGCGACCGCCTGCGGAACGCGCGGCTCGGCACCCGCGCCGTAGCCGATCGTCACCGGGTTCCCGATCGCGTCGGCGAGGCCCGCGGCGACCGCCTCGACCGCGACCGCCGCGGCCGGGTCGGTCGAGCCGGCGGCGGCGAGCACGACGGCGTCGTCGTCGGCCAGACCGACCTGGTGCAACCGGTCGACCAGGATCTCGACGAGCCGCTGGTCCGGTCCGAGGGGCGCCGCGGCGGTCGCACCGTCCCGGTCCACCGCCGCCGCGACGTCGACCCGGACGTGGAAGCCCACCGACAGGAGCAGCGGCACGACGACCGCCTGGGATCCCTCCTCGAGCACGCCGGTGACGACGTCGGCGACCTCGGGACCCTGCACGTCCACGAACGCCTCGCGGACGTCGAGGTCGGGGCGGGCTGCCCGGACGTCGTCGAGGATGGTGCGGATCGCGGCGCGTCCGACGAGGTCGTCGGTGCCGTGGGACGTGCCGACGAGGGCGACGGTCATGTGATCTCCCGATGAGGTGGCGATGCCGTGCGGTTCCGAGGGGCGCAGGTCCGAGGGGTGCCATTGTGGCGGGCGGACGGCGCCCGCACACGGGACGCCCACGGCGGCGGCACCCGGCGTACCGTCGGCGCATGGCCGTCGTCATCGCCCTCCTGCGCGCCGTCAACGTGTCCGGCCGGAAGGTCACCGCGGCGGGGATGCGGGCGGTCGCCGAGGGGCTCGGTTACGAGCAGGTCGCGAGTTACGTCAACAGCGGCAACCTGGTGCTCGTCACCGACGACGACGCACGAACGGTGGAGCGCCGGCTCTCGAGCGCGCTGAGCGCCGACGTGGGGTTCGACGTGCCCGTCGTCGCTCGGACGCTGGCCGAGTGGGAGTCGATCGTCGAGCGGCTGCCTTTCCCCCGGCACGCGGACTCCGACCCCGCGCACGTCGTGCTGCATGCCTGGGACGGACCCGTCGGCGGGACCGAGCTCGACACCACGCGCTACGGCCGCGAGGAGCTCGTCTGGGACGGGCACGAGACCTACGGCTGGTACCCCGACGGCATCGGGACGTCGAAGCTCACGGCCGCCGTGCTCACCCGCGCCAGCGGGCGCAGCGGCACCGCACGCAACTGGCGCACCGTCCTCGCGCTCGCCGAGCTCGCCCGGGAACGCGCCTGAGCGAGCGCCGTCGGTGCCCTTCGGCGGGCCGCTGCGAGGAATGGACGCGACCGTGTCGGACCCCTTTGGTTGAATCGTCGGGTGCCCACACTCGAGATCGACTCCCTCGACAAGTCGTACGGCCCCACCCGAGCGCTGCGTGGCATGTCGTTCGACGTGCGTGCCGGCGAGATCTTCGGGTTCGTGGGCTCCAACGGCGCCGGCAAGTCGACGACCATGCGCATCGTGCTCGGCGTCCTCGAGGCCGACGGCGGCGAGGTCCGCTGGGACGGCTCCCCGATCGACGCGGACACCCGCCGCCGCATCGGCTACATGCCCGAGGAGCGAGGCCTCTACCCGCGGATGAAGGTCGCGGACCAGCTCGTCTACCTCGCCCGCCTGCACGGCCTGTCGGCGTCCGACGCGCGCGCCTCGATGGAGCGCTGGACGCACACGCTGGGGATCGCCGAGCGCCGCGGTGACGAGGTGCTCAAGCTGTCGCTCGGCAACCAGCAGCGCGTGCAGCTCGCGGCGGCCCTGGTGCACGAGCCCGACATCCTGGTGCTCGACGAGCCGTTCTCCGGGCTCGACCCGGTGGCGGTCGACGTCATGAGCGGGGTGCTGCGCGAGGCTGCCGACGCCGGGCGCCCCGTGGTCTTCTCGTCGCACCAGCTCGAGCTCGTGGAACGCATCAGCGACCGCGTGGGGATCGTCAAGGCGGGCAGCATGGTCGCGGTCGGTGGCATCGACCTGCGCCGCACCGAGCACCGGCGGTGGTCGGTGGTCGGTCCGCCCGACGACGCGTGGGTGGGCGCCGTGCCCGGTGTGCGGGTCGCGACGCCTGTGTCCACGGCTACGTCCGCTCCGACGTCCACCCCGACGTCCATCCCGACGTCCACGGCCAGCGGGAGGCCCGCGCCCGTCGTGGTCGACGAGCTGCCGGGAGCCGCGCCCGACGTCGACCAGGCCCTGCTGCGCGCCGCCCTCGCCACCGGCCCCGTGCACGAGTTCTCGCTCGTCCGGCCCTCGCTCGCCGAGCTGTACCGCGACGTCGTCGCGTCGGACGACCCCGTGCAGGTCGACGACGCCGTGCAGGCAGACAAGGAGGCCCACGCATGAGCGCGCGCGCACTTCCCGCCGGGCAGGCCATCCGGCTCGTCGCCGGACGTGAGATCAGCACGCGGGTGAGGTCCAAGGGGTTCCTGTGGGTCACCGCGGCGTTCGTGGCGGTCATCGTGCTGGGCGGGCTCGTGCTCAAGCTCACGAGCTCGACGAGCAGCCCGTCGACGGTCGGCCTCACCGGCTCGGCCGCGGGCAGCGGTGCCCAGGTCGTCGCGGCCGCGAAGGCCGTCGGCGTCGACGTCACCACCAAGGACGTCGCCGACGAGGCGACCGGACGCGAGCAGCTCGAGCACGGCGACCTGGACGCGCTCGTGACCTCGACCGACCCCAGGCTCACGGTCGTCGTCCACTCCAAGGTCGACGACGACGTCAGCGCGGTCTTCGGCTCGCTCGCGCAGCAGCTCGAGCTGTCGAGAGCGATCACCGAGCTCGGCGGCGACCCCTCCGCGGTCGCGCAGCAGGTCGCCACGGCGAGCCCGGACATCGTGGTGATCTCGCCCGAGCCGAAGCGCGACGGCGGCCAGATCGTCGCCGGCATCGCGGTCGGGATCCTGCTGTTCATCTCGCTCATGAACGCCGGCCAGCTCGTGGCGCAGGGAGTCGTCGAGGAGAAGACCAGCCGTGTCGTCGAGCTCCTCCTCGCGACGCTGCGACCGTGGCAGCTCATGGCGGGCAAGGTGCTCGGGATCGGTGCGGTCGGGCTGCTGCAGCTCGTCGTCGTGGTCGGCGCAGCCGCGATCACCGCGCTGAGCATCGGTGTGCTCGACACGTCGTCCCTCGACATCGGTGCCGTCGCCGTGTGGGCGCTGGTGTGGTTCGTGCTCGGGTTCCTGACGTTCTCCCTGCTGCTCGCGGGCCTCGCCTCGCTGGTGTCCCGGCAGGAGGACATCGGCTCGGTGACCGGGCCTGTCATCACGGCGATGGTGGTGCCCTACGTCGTCGGGATCAGCATCGCGCCGTACGCGCCCGACAACCCCGTCGTGCGCGTGCTGTCGATCGTGCCGTTCGCGTCCCCGTTCGTCATGCCGATCCGGCAGGCCCTCGGCGCGGCCGAGCCGTGGGAGGTGGCGCTCTCGCTCGGCCTCGCGGTCGCGGTCATCCCGCTCCTCGTGTGGCTCGCGGGCCGGATCTACTCGAACGCCGTCATGCGCGTCGGAGGGCGCGTCAAGCTCTCGGACGCGCTGTCGCGGTCCTGACCACCACCGATCTCGCCGCTCGGCGGGGCGGGAACCCGCCTCGGACGGCGTCGCCGGGGACCAGGCTGCGGCCCGTCCGTCGCGGTCTAGGTTGAGTCCATGACGACCCTGTTCACGCGCATCATCGACGGCGAGATCCCCGGACGGTTCGTCTGGGCCGACGACACCGCCGTGGCGTTCACGACGATCGCGCCGATCACCTCCGGGCACACGCTCGTCGTGCCGCGCGCGGAGATCGACCAGCTGACCGATGCGCCCGACGACGTGCTCACGCACGTCACCCTCGTGGCCCGCACGATCGGACGCGCGCTCAAGTCCGCCTGGGACGCCCCGCGCGCCGCCCTTCTCGTCGCCGGCTTCGAGATCCCGCACCTGCACCTGCACGTCCTCGCGGCATGGGACGAGGCGAGCCTGACGTTCGCGAACGCGCGCACCGACGTCCCCGGCGCCGAGCTCGACGCCGCCGCCGAGAGGTTGCGCACGGAGCTCCGCGCCGCGGGGCACGGCGCGCACGTCCCGCGGGAGCTGACGTCGCCGGACCTGTGAGGGAGATGCGATGACGGCTCGACGCGTGCGCGCCGCGGCCGCGGGACTGGTCGCGGGCCTCGTCACGGTCGGCGTGGGCTCGGTCGTCGCGCTGTTCACCGGGGCGGGGTCCTCGCCGCTCGTCGCGGTCGGCGGGGCGTTCGTCGACGCGACCCCGGCGTGGCTCAAGGAGTTCGCCACCTCGACCTTCGGGACCGACGACAAGCTGGTGCTGCAGCTCGGCGAGGTCGCCGTCCTCGCGGGGCTCGCGGCACTCGCGGGGTTGCTCGCCGCGTGGCGCTGGGGTGCGGGGGCGACCCTCGTCGTCGCGCTCGCCGCCGTCGGGGGCCTCGCGGCCATGTCGCGACCCGACGCCGGGACGCTCGCGGCGGTTCCCAGCGTCGCCGGCGGTGTCGCCGGGCTGGTCGCGCTCCGGCTCCTCGTCGACCGGCTCCCGGGCGCGTCCCACGGTCCCGACGCGCGCGGCCCGGCGCTCGAGCGGCGCCGCTTCCTGCAGGCTGCGACCGTGGCCGCGGCGGCCGGCCTCGTGCTGCTCGTCGTCGGCCGGACCGTCGGCGCGGGAGCCCGCGCCGTGCGCACGGCACGCGACGCGCTGCGCCTCCCGCAGCCCTCCACGTCCGCGGCACCGGTCCCGGCCGGTGTGCAGGTGCAGGCGGCGGGCATGGAGCCGTGGGCGACGCCGCCCGCCGACTTCTACCGCATCGACACGGCGCTCGTCGTCCCGCAGGTGGACCCGGCGACGTGGTCGCTGCGTGTCCACGGCCTGGTCGACCACGAGGTCACCCTGACCTGGGACCAGCTGCTCGCCGAGGACCTCGTCGAGGCGTGGGTGACGCTCGCGTGCGTGTCCAACCCGGTAGGCGGCGACCTCGTGGGCAACCAGCGGTGGCTCGGCCTCCCGATCCGGACGTTGCTCGAGCGCGCCGGCCCGCACCGGGACGCCGACATGGTCCTGTCGCGCAGCGCCGACGGCTTCACGGCGTCCACCCCGCTGGACGTGCTGTCCGACGGCCGCGACGCGCTCCTCGCGATCGGCATGGACGGCGCACCGCTCCCGCTCGAGCACGGGTTCCCGGTGCGGATGGTCGTGCCCGGCCTGTACGGGTACGTCTCGGCGACCAAGTGGGTCGTCGACCTCGAGGTGACCCGGTTCGCCGACGCGAGCGCGTACTGGACCGACCGGGGCTGGTCGCCCCGAGGGCCGGTGAAGACCCAGTCGCGGATCTCCGTGCCGCGCGGCGGGGCCGACGTCCCCGCCGGCGACGTCGTCGTGGCCGGCACGGCGTGGGCGCAGCACCGCGGCGTGACGCGCGTGCAGGTGCGCGTCGACGACGGCGCGTGGGCCGACGCCACGCTCGCCGACTCCGGAGGGATCGACTCGTGGCGCCAGTGGAGGTGGACCTGGCCGGCCGCGAGCGCGGGCAAGCACCAGCTGTTCGTGCGGGCGTTCGACCCCGACGGGCCGCAGTCCGGCGCGCGGGTGGACGTGATCCCCGACGGCGCCGAGGGCTACGACACGGTCGACGTCCACGTGCACTGAGGCGTGCAGGCGACCGTTCAGTCCGAGCGACGGACCCGTGCGTCCTGCGGTCTCAGGCGGAGTCGCACCCGGTCGCCGACGAGCGGGCGAAGCACGGCCGCGCGCCCGGCGTCGAGATCGACGAGCACGTCCCCCGACGTCCGCAGCCGCGCGCCGCCCACGCCCGCCTCGACGTCCACGACATGGGCGAGCCAGGTGTGGTCGACGTCGTCGAGCGGCACGACCTCGACCGCCGCGGGCGGGAAGGTGAGCCGCACCCGGGCACCGGTCTCGACGTCCGCGGTGAGCGGGATCCGGGGCCCGTCGTCGACGACGAGCGTCCCGCCCGAGCCGGGTGGTCGCTCGAACGTCCCCACGACGAGGTTGGTGCCGGCGAGGGCCGCCGTGAACGCGTGCCGGGGGTCGGTGAGCACGTCGCGCGGCACCCCCTGCTCGACGACGGCACCGTCGTGCAGCACGACGACCCGGTCCCCCATGGTCAGGACGTCGACGACGTCGTGCGTCACGACGACCGCCGCCGTCCCGGTGGCGAGCACCTGCGCCCGCACGAGCTCGCGCACGGCCGAAGCGGTCCGGACGTCGACCTGGGCGAACGGCTCGTCGAGCAGCAGCACGTCCGGTTCCGCCGCGAGCGCGCGCGCGAGCGCGACCCGCTGCCGCTGCCCGCCGGACAGCTCGTGCGGACGGCGGCTCCCGAACCCGGTGAGCCCGACGCGTGCCAGCCACTCGTCGGCCGCGGCACGTGCCCGCGCGGCGTGCACCCCTGCAGCTCGAGGACCGAACGCCACGTTCTCCCTGACGTCGAGGTGCGGGAACACGAGCGGGTCCTGGCCGAGGAACCCGATGCGCCGCTGCGCGGGCGGGACCAGGACCCGGTCGCCGGTGAGGACCCGGTCGCCCACGCGCACGGTGCCCTCGTCCGGGCGCACGAGTCCCGCGACGGCGTGCAGCAGGGTCGACTTGCCCGCGCCGTTGGCGCCGACGACGACCACGATCTCCCCCGGGACGGCGCGTACCGTCGCGTCGAGCGTGAACCCGGCGCGTCGCACGACGACGCGGGCGTCGAGCGTCCGCCGCGCCACCTCGTCCGTGAGGTCCGGTCCCCGCCCGGACGGCGGTCCCTGCACCGCCCGTCCGCCGGGAGTCACGCGGCACGCCCCGGGCGCCAGGCGCGTGCGACGAGCAGCACGGCCGCCGCGGTCGCCACCAGGAGGAGCGACAGCGCGACGGCGGATCCCTGCGTGACGCCGGCGCCGTTGAAGGCCGAGTAGATCGCGAGCGGCATCGTCTGCGTGACGCCCGGGGTGTTGCCCGCGAACAGCGCGGTCGCGCCGAACTCTCCGAGCGCCCGGGCGAAGCACAGCACCGTGGCCGCGGTCAGCCCGGGGGCGACGATGGGCAGCGTGATGCGGCGCAGGACCGTCCACCGCCCGGCACCGAGGGTCGCGGCCACGGTCTCGTAGCGGTGCCCCGAGGTGCGCAGCGCACCCTCGACGCCGAGCACGAGGAACGGCATCGCGACGAACACCTGGGCGATCACGACCGCGGCGGTCGTGAACGGCAGCCGGATCCCGAACCAGGCGTCGAGAGACGCACCGACGAGCCCGCGGCGACCCAGCAGGTACAGCAGCGCGATGCCGCCGACGGTGGGAGGCAGCACGAGCGGCAGCGTGACCAGCGCGCGCAGCACGTCGGCGCCTCGCCCGCGGGCCCGCGCGAGCAGCACGGCGAGCGGCACGCCCAGCACCAGGCAGATCGCGGTCGCGGACAGGGACGTCGTCAACGAGAGCGTGAGCGCGCGGATCGCCGCGGGCGAGCTCACGTCCTGCGGGAGCGATGACCAGTCGGCGCGCACGACGAGCGCGACGACCGGCAGCACGAGCAGCCCGACCGCCAGCGCCGCAGGCAGCACGAGCAGCCGGGGCGCGCCCACGCCCCGGCTCGCTCCTGGGTCCGCGGTCATCCGCGTGGGGTCGTCACGGGGTGGTGAAGCCCTTGTCCGTGAGCACCTTCTGCCCCTCGTCGGACAGGACGAGGTCGACGAAAGCCTGCGCGGCCGCCTGCTCGTGCCCGTCGGCGCGCGCCTCGTCGGACAGGACGGCGATCGGGTACTTGTTGACGACGGTGGCCGCCTCGGCGAAGTCCACGCCCTCGACGTCGTCACCCGCGCGCAGCACGTCGGTGCGGTAGACGAGGCCCGCATCGGCCTCGCCCGCGGTGACCTTGGTCAGCACCGCTGTGACGTTCTGCTCCTCGCTCGCGGGGGTGAGGTCCACGTCCGCGGCGGCGAGCACCTGCTGGGAGGCGGACCCGCACGGGACCTCGGGAGCGCAGAGCACGACGATGCCGCCGTCGTCGGCCACCTTCGCCAGGTCGGCGAGCGACGTGATGTGCTTCGGGTTCCCCGGTGCGACGACGATCTGCAGGGTGTTCGTCGTGAAGATCGTCGGGGCGGCCGCCGTGAGGCCGGCGTCGACGACGGGCTTCATGTTCTTCTCGTCGGCCGAGGCGAACACGTCCGCGTTGCCGCCCTGGACGATCTGGGTCGCCAACGTCGACGACCCGTCGTAGGTGACGGGGTTGACGTGGACGCCCGGGTTGTCGGCGGCGAAGGTGGTGACGAGCTCGTCGAACGCCGGCTGCAACGACGCCGCCGCGAAGACCGTGAGGTCGCCGGTGAGCGCGTCGCCGGTGGCCGTGGGCGCCTGCGACGGCCCGGTCGACGCGTCGTCGGACGACGAGCAGGCGGCCAGTGCGAGCACCGCCGCGAGCGCGAGGGCTGCGGACGCGCGCGTCCTGGTCGTTCGGGTCATCGGGATCCTCCTGTTGTCTCGACGACGACGGTCGTCGCCTTCACCACGGCCACGGCACGCGACCCCACCTCCAGGCCCAGCTCGCGCACGGCCTCGCTCGACATGAGCGAGACCACGCGGAACGGGCCGCACTGCAGCTCGACCTGCGCCATCACCGTGTCGGTCGTGATGGCGGTGACGAGGCCGACGAACCGGTTGCGGGCGGACGTGCGGCCCGCGTCGGGGTCGTCGGGTGTGCGGGCTCGTTCGACCGCCAGCGCTGCCAGGTCCGGTCCGTCGACGACCGTGCGGCCGCCCTCGTCCGCGGTGCGCGCGGCGAGCGTGCCCGCGTCGATCCAGCGCCGCACGGTGTCGTCGCTCACGCCGAGCAGCGTGGCCGCCTCGTTGATCCGGAAGTGCGTCACGATCGGGAGCCTAGTACCGCAGATGCGGCGTGAAGGTTTCGCTCACTGCGCTTCTGCGTTTCTGTCCGCGCACGGGGACGGGGTCGACGCCGTGCGATCTCTCGCCCTGCGCGCTGCCGTCCGAGGCGGTCGCCAGCGCCCGCCGGGCACGTCGATGGCTCGCCAGGAGTAGGTTCCCCGTCATGGCGAAGAAGTCGCGCGGCAAGCACGGCAAGATCCCCAACGACGTCTACGAGGCGGAGCTCTTCCGGCTGCAGACCGAGCTGGTCAAGCTCCAGGAGTGGACCAAGGCCACCGGTGCGCGGATCGTCGTGATCTTCGAAGGTCGGGACGCGGCGGGCAAGGGCGGCACCATCAAGCGGCTCACCGAGTACCTGAGCCCCCGCACAGCACGGATCACGGCGCTGCCTGCGCCGACCGAGCGCGAGCGCTCCCAGTGGTACTACCAGCGCTACGTCGCGCACCTGCCGGCGGCAGGCGAGATCGTCATCTTCGACCGCTCCTGGTACAACCGCGCCGGGGTCGAGCGCGTCATGGGCTTCTGCACGCCGCAGGAGTACAGCCAGTTCATGCGGCAGACGCCGATCTTCGAGCAGATGCTCGTCGAGGACGGCATCCTGCTGCGCAAGTACTGGTTCTCGGTGTCGGACTCCGAACAGCTCAAGCGGTTCCGCTCGCGCCTCAGGGACCCGCTGCGGCAGTGGAAGCTGTCATCGATGGACCTCGAGTCGATCTCGCGCTGGGAGGACTACTCACGCGCCAAGGACGAGATGCTGGTGCACACGGACGTGCCCGCCGCGCCCTGGTACCTCGTCGAGTCCGACGTCAAGAAGCACGCCCGCCTGAACATGCTCGCGCACCTGCTCTCGACGATCCCGTACGAGGACGTGCCGCACGAGAAGATCGAGCTGCCCGAACGTCCGGCCGCGTCGAGCGGGTACGAGCGGCCGCCACGCGAGCTGTCGACCTGGGTCCCGGACCACGTCGCCGCCCTGCGGGGCGACCCGGAGAAGGACCTGTAGCGCACGTTGCACGCCGGGGCGCCACCTGCGACGTTGGACCACATGGCGATGCCCGGACCCCCGCTGCGCGTGCGGGTGCCCGTCGTGTCCCCCTCGGTGCGCGACTTCCTCGCGACCGAGGCCGGCTCGGCCGTCGTGCTGCTCGCCGCCACCGTCGTCGCGCTCGTGTGGGCGAACTCGCCGTGGTCGGACGCCTACGCGACGTTCTGGTCGACCGACGCGGGTGCGCACGTGGGCCGCTGGGCGCTCGAGCTCGACCTGCGGGACTGGGTCAACGACGCCGCGATGGCCGTGTTCTTCGCGGTCGTCGGCCTCGAGATCGCACGCGAGGTCAGCCACGGGGAGCTCCGCGAGCGCCGCACCGTCGCCGTGCCCGCGCTCGGCGCCCTCGGCGGCCTCCTCGTCCCGGTGCTCATCTACCTCGCGTTCACGCTCGGAACCGGCGACGAGCACGGGTGGGGCACCGTGATGTCGACCGACACCGCGTTCCTCGTCGGGATCCTCGCGCTGTTCGGGCCCGCATGCCCGGACCGCCTGCGGCTGTTCCTGCTCACGCTCGCGATCGTCGACGACATCGGCGCGATCACCGTCATGGCGGTCGTCTACTCGGACCACGTCTCCGCACCCGCGCTCGCCGTCGCGGCGGCACTCGTGCTCGCGATGCTCGTGCTGCGCTGGCTGCGCGTGTGGCAGGTGACGCCGTACGTCGTGTGCGGCGTCCTGCTGTGGCTGGCCGTGCACGCCTCGGGCGTGCACGCGACGCTCGCCGGCGTCCTCGTCGGGCTGCTCGTGCCCGCGAGCCTGCCGCGGCGCGAGCACGTCGAGGCCGTACCCGGGTACGCGGGCGACCTCGTGGACGACACGACCGCCGAGCGCGAGCACCTCGCCGAGCTCGCCGCGCGCGCCGCCGTCCCGACCGGCGACCGGCTCCAGCGCATGCTGCACCCGTGGAGCGCGTACGTCGTCGTGCCGCTGTTCGGTCTCGCGAACGCCGGGGTCGGGCTCTCGGGCGACGCGCTCACGGATGCCTTCGGCTCCCGCCTCACGATCGGCGTCGCGGTCGCGCTCGTCGTGGGCAACGCGGTGGGCATCACGGGGGCCGCGACGCTCGCGATCCGGCTCGGCCTCGGAGACCTGCCCGGCCGGGTGCGCTACGGCCACCTGCTCGGCGGGGCGGTGCTCGCCGGCATCGGGTTCACGATCTCGCTCTTCGTCGCGCAGCTGGCGTTCGACGACCCGGAACAGCTCGGCCGCGCGAAGATCGGCATCCTCACGGGCTCGCTCGTCGCCGCCGTGCTCGGGTCCGTGCTGCTGCGCTGGCTCGGCGACCGCCTGCCGCTGTGCTCGCCGGCGAGCGACGGCCCCCCGCCGGGCCTGCCGCCCCTCCCGTGGAGGGCGCCCGCGTAGCCGGGTCCGCGCACGGACCGACGGCCGGCACTCACCGGATCATCGGGTCGTCGTCTCCGTAGCCGACGACCCGCAGCCTCCTCGCGTCGCGGGACCGGATGACCTCCGCCGCCACGGTGAGCGACTCGACCGTGTCCGACCCGACGCGCACGAAGCGACCCGCGAGCGCGTCGAGCCGCCCCTCGCCGATCGCGACGACCATCGCGGCGACGTCCTCGACCGCGGTCCACGTCTCGCGGGCCGCGTGCATGGGCATGGCTCCCGTCATGTCCGTGGCGACGACACCCGGGGCGACGTCGATCGCCACGAGTCCCCGAGCGCCGTACTGCGCGTCGAGCGCGGTCGTCAGCCGTGCGAGAGCGCCCTTGCTGATGCCGTAGCCCGTGTACGTGGCCGACGCGGAGTACCCCGCACCCGAGTTGATCTGCACGATGCGGCCTCCCCCGTGCGCGAGCATCCCGGGGAGCACCGCACGGGACACGAGCAGCGGGCCGCGCACGTTCGTCTCGATCACGCGCCACACGTCCTCGACGTCTTCGGCGACGAGGTCCGTCTCGGCGTGCTCGATCACCCCCGCGTTGTTGACGACGAGCCCGAGCCCCCCGAGCTCGTCCTGCGCGCGCGAGACCGCATCGGCCACGGCCGCGGCGTCCACGAGGTCCGCCGGCACGACCACGACCCGCCCGCCGCTGCCGCGCACGACGTCGGCGACCTCCTCGAGGTGCCGGCGAGTGCGGCCGACGAGCGCCACTCCGAACCCCGCCTCGGCGAGCCCGAGCGCGATCCCCCGGCCGATGCCGCGCCCGGCGCCCGTGACGAGCGCGGTGCGTGGGACGTCGCGCGGCGTCATCGCGTCCCGTCCCCGGCGCTGCGAGCCGCGAGCGCCGCGTCGACCGCAGCCCGGAGCCGCACCGCGTCCGGCGGCCCGGAGAACCGCTCCCCGTCGACGAAGAGCGTCGGCGTCCCGTGCACGCCCGCCGCGACACCGGCGAGGTAGTCCGCCTCGACGGCCGGGGCGAACCGCTGCGCCGCGTCACCGGCGGCCGACGCGGGATCGACGCCCAGCTCGCGCGCGTACGCGCGCAGGTCCGGCTCCGTGAGGCGGTCCTGATGGGCGAGCAGCACGTCGTGCATCTGCCAGAACGACCCGCGCTCGGCCGCGGCCTCCGAGGCGAGGGCCGCCACGAGCGCGTGCGGGTGCACCTCGAACAGCGGGAAGTGCCGCCACACGAGCCGCACGCGACCGTCCGAGGTGTCGACGAGCTCACGCAGCACGGGTGCCGCCGCGCGGCAGTGCGGGCACTCCAGGTCACCGTGCTCGACGATCGTGACCGGCGCGGACGGTTCGCCGTACACGTGACGGTCGGGACGCACGTCGACGGCGCCGCCCTGCGCTTCGTCGCTGCGCGTCGGCCCGCTCGTCGGCCCGCTCATCGAGCTGCCTCGTCGAGCGCGTCGCCGGAGGGCGCCGCACCAGGCAGCGTCCCGAGCAGCGTCCCGAAGAGCGCCCCGCCCTGCTCGTGGTCGAGCAGCCACCGCTTGTTCTCGAGCCCGCCTGCGTATCCGGTGAGGCTCCCGTCGGCGCCGATCACCCGGTGACAGGGGACGACCACCGCGATCGGGTTGCTCCCGTTGGCGGCACCGACCGCACGCGACGACGTGCGGGGGTCGAGGCCGGCGTCCAGAGCGACCTCGCCGTACGTGCGGGTCTGCCCGTACGGGATCCGTGCGAGCGCCGCCCACACCCTCTGCTGGAACGCGGTGCCGCCGGGGTCGAGCACCAGGTCGAACTCGGTGCGCTCTCCGGCGAAATACTCACCGAGCTGGTCGGCGGCGGACCGCAGGGAGCGGTCGTCGCGCGGGATCCCCGCGGCGGCCTGACCCGGCGTGCCGGGGGCCGGACGCGTCGTCGGCAGGTGCAGCGCGGTGAGGACGTCGCCGTAGCCGATCAGCGTGACCGGCCCGACGGGCGAGCCCACGACGGTGTGCACGAGCTCACGCGAGGCCGGACCTGTCCGCAGGGGCGTCATGGCGCCAGCGTAGGCGTCGGCACCGACACGGGGCTGTCGTCGCGCCGGGCGTCGGTGCTCCGTGGTCCACTCGTCACGTGCACGTCCCGTTGGAGCCCACGCCCGCGATCCGATCGCTCGTCGCGCACGCCGTGCCCGGTGTCGAGGAGGTCACGGTGACGGAGACCGACGCGGCAGGGTCCCCGCTCGCCGCGACCGCCCGGCGCCTCGTGGCGGCCACCCCGGCACCGCACGACGCACGCGACGTGAGCACGACGGACGCACCGGTGCTCGTCGAGGTGGAGATCGCACGCGACCGCGTCGTCGTGCTGCCCGAGACCAGCAGCTCGACCGGCAGCTCGACCGGCAGCGCACCCGGTGTCCCGCGGGGACGGCAGGACCGCGTGCTCGACGACGTGGTCCGCCGCTGGTTCGGCCTCGACGACGACCTCGACGCCGTCGTCGCCCACCTGCGGCGCGACCCGCTCCTCGCGCCGCTCGTCGCACGCCGGCCGCACCTGCGGGTCCTCGGCCACCCGGACGGCTTCGAGGCCGCGGTGCAGACCGTGCTCGGGCAGCAGGTCTCGCTCGCGGCGGCGCGCACCCTCACGGGCCGCGTGGCGCAGGCCTACGCGAGCGTGCGCGTCGGCGGCCTCGCACTGTTCCCCGACCCGCCGACCCTCGCCGCGGTCGACCCCGCCGAGCTGCGCGACGTCACGCGCGCGACCAACGCCCGCGCCCGCACGGTGGTCGCGCTCGCCCAGGCGTGCGCCGACGGCCTGGTCCTGGCCCCCGGTGTCGACCGCGGCGACGCACGTCGGCGGCTGCTCGCGGTGCCCGGCATCGGCCCCTGGACCGCCGACTACCTCGCTCTGCGCGCACTCGGGGACCGCGACGCCTTCCCGGCGGGCGACCTCGTGCTGCGCCGCGCTCTCGGTGTCGAGCACGAGCGGGACGTCGCGGCCGCCGCCCCGCTCTGGTCACCGTGGCGCGCGTACGCCGCGCAGCACCTGTGGACGGCTCGGCTGTTCGACGCGTGAGGGGTCCGGGACCGGCGGGACCGGGCCCCTGACGTGCGAGGGAGCCCCGAGGTTGACGCGGTCCCGGTACCGAAGCGGTGACGGCACGGTCACCGTTGCACGACGATCCACAGGGGCGCCTGCCGCGGCACCACCGCTCCCCCTACGTTCGGCGCATGACCACGATGCGACGCACCCCCGGGCGGACCCGCCGCCGTGTCCTGCTGGCAGCGTGCGCGGCCCTGGTCGCCGCCGTCGCGCTCGCGGGCTGCTCGAGCTCCGACGACGCCTCGATGTCGTCGGCAGGCGACGGCGCCCCGGTCGCGGCGCCGGAGGCCGGCGGTGCGGCCGACGGCGGGACGGGGGCCGACACGGACACGGCCGCAGCGGGTGACGCCGCCCAGCGGCAGGTCGTGCAGACCGGCAAGGTCAACCTCCAGACGAAGGACGCGCTCGTCGCGACCGAGAAGATCGTGACGCTGGTCGAGCAGTCGGGCGGGCGGGTCGACGACCGCGCCGAGCAGGCGTCGACCTCCGACCGGTCCGCGAGCGCCGACCTCACGCTGCGCGTCCCCGCGACGAAGGTCAGCTCGACGATCGACGCGCTGCGCGGGCTCGGCACGGTGCAGTCCGTCGACCTCAGCGCGACCGACGTCACGGGCGCGGCGCAGGACCTCGACGCGCGGATCGACGCGCTGCGGATGTCGATCGCGCGCATGGAGAAGCTGCTCGCCGGGGCGACGTCGAACAAGGACCTCATCGCCGCCGAGGACGCGCTGACCGAGCGGCAGGGAGACCTGGAGAAGCTCGTCTCGGAGCGCGCTCGGCTCGCGGACCAGGTGTCGCTCTCGACGATCTCGGTCCACGTCTACGGGCCCGACGTCTCGCCGGTCGCCGACCCCGGGCCGCGCAGCTTCCTCGACGGGCTCGCGGTCGGATGGGACGCGTTCGTCTCGATGGTCAAGGGCCTCATGGTGGTCACCGGGGTGCTGCTGCCCTGGCTGCTGTTCGGCGGCGCGGTCGTCGCGCTCGCGGTCGCCGCGCAGCGCGCGTACCGCCGTCGTCGGCCGCGCAAGCCGGCGCCCCAGCACCCTGTCTACTACCCGCACCTGGCACCCGCGGGCGCGACCGCCGGCGGCCCGACCGGCGGCCGGCCGCCCGCGACGAACCCCGGGGCGGCCACAGCACCGACCTCAGCACCCACCTCAGCACCGACCGACGGGCCGACGAGCGCGCCCGGCGACGGCACCCCGCCTCAGCCGAACGTGAACGAGTAGGCCTGCACCCCGGCACCGGCCGACAGCTCGACCGTGCCGCCCACGGTGGACCCGCCCGCGACCGCCCCCGCGTCGACCAGCGGGTACGCCCGCGGCGCACCGTGCACGTCGACGGTCCGGCGCCGCACCTCGGAACCTGCGGCGTCGCGCACGACGACCTCGACCCGTCCGCTGCCCCCGAGCACCGCCTGCACGACCGACGCGTGGTACCGCAGGCGCAACCGTGCGTCGTCGCCGGCCGTGGCGCCCTGGAAGTCGGTGGTCCAGGTGCCGGCGAACGCGACGGTGTCGGCTGCCTGGTCGGTGGGGAGCGTCGCGGTGAACGTGCCCTCGCGGTACTCGCCGGCCACGTTCCGGTGCTTGCCGACCGAGAGGAACGTCTCGGGCGTCGTGGCCTCGCGCGGCGTGCCGTCGTCGACCTGCGTGCGCGCGGGTAGACGCACCGACGGGTCGGCGCGGACGAGGAGCTCGCGGATCAACGTCTCGGTCTGCGCGTACCCGCCCTCGCCCTGAGCGACCTGGCGCACGTCCCCGGCGGCGTCGACGAGGTAGTGCGCGGGCCAGTACCGGTTCCGGTAGGCGGTCCACGTCGCGTACGAGTTGTCCTGCGCGACCGGGTAGGTGATGCCCAGGCGGCGGACGCCGTCCTCGACGTTGCGCGTCTCCCTCTCGAACGCGTACTCGGGCGTGTGCACGCCGATGACCACCAGCCCGTCGTCGGCGTAGGCCTTCTGCCAGGCCTCGACGTGCGGCACGGAGCGCTGGCAGTTGATGCAGCTGTACGCCCAGAAGTCGACGAGCACCACCTTGCCGCGGAGCGAGGCGAGGTCCACGGCGCTGCCGCCGGGGGTGTTCAGCCAGTGGTCGATGCCGCGCAGGGCCGGAGCCGGGCCGCAGTCCTGCAGCGTCGCGGAGGCGTTGGTGCACCGCGACAGCCCCTCGTTCTCGGACGTCGTGAGCCCGCCGAGGTCGAGCCGGCGCTGCACGGCGTCGTCGGCCGCGATCTTCGACTGCAGCGCATCGGTGTACCCGGGCAGCGCGCGCTGCACGGCGTCCGTGAGGTTGAGCGCGAGGGCGAGGGCGAGCGCGATCATCAGCGCTCCCCCGACCTTGCGGACCGCACCCTGGTGCGCGCGGAACGCCGCGACGCGTTCGGCCACCCTGCGCCCCGCGAGCGCGAGCACCAGGAGCGGGATCGCCGCCCCGAGCGCGAACGCCACGGTGAGCACCACGGTGCCGACGCCCACGGACCCGGTCGCCCCGGCGACCGTGATCGCGGCGAGCACCGGTCCGGCGCACGGGACGTAGACGGCGCCGAGCCCGAGCCCGAGCACGAACCCGCCGCGACCGGCACCGGGAGCCCGCCGCGGTGCGAGACGTCGGAACGGTCGCTCGATCAGCGCCTCGAACCGCGGCACGAGCAAGCCGGTGCCGAGCACCACGAGGACGACGATCCCCGCCCAGCGCAGCAGGTCCTGCGGCAGCCCCAGCGTCGACAGCACGAGGCTCCCGACGAGCGTGACCACCGTGAAGCTCGTGACGAGGCCGGCGATCACGAGGTACGGGCGCGCCGAACCGCGGCGTGGTCCGGGTCGGCCTCCCAGCTCGTCTCCCGCGCCGGCACCCGGACCGCTCGGCGCGGGTGGGGCGAGGGTCGCGGCGCCGCCACCGTGGTCCGTCCCGCGCGCCAGGAACGCGGGCTGCGCCATCGCACCCACCCGCGCGGCGGCGCCCGAGCCCGAGCCAGGTGTGCGTGCGACGCGCGTGGGGCGCGCGTTCTCGACACCCCCGGCGAAGAACACCACGGGCAGCACGGGCAGGATGCACGGCGAGATGCCCGTCACGAGTCCGCCGACGAGGCCGATGAGCAGGAGCGGCACGAGGTCCATGCCACGAGTTCGGTGCGCACGACGGCACGGATGGGCCGCGCGACGTCGGGACGGCGCTGGAGCGGGAGCAGGGCGGGTGCAGCAGCCGCGTCGAAGAAAAGTCGTCCGGGACTCATCCGAACGCGCCGCGGCCGCGAACCACTCCCGACAGCGGTGCCGGGCACGTCCGGCACCCGCCCGAACGAGGGAGACACGACCATGCGCATCACTGCTCGTACCCGCATCGCCACCGTCCTGCTCACCGGCGTGACGGGGCTCGCGCTCACGGCGTGCAGCTCGGACAGCGACAGCACCGGCTCGTCGGACCCGACGTCGGGCGCGATGTCCACCCCGTCGGACGCGATGACCCCCGACGACACCGCCTCGGGGATGTCGGACGTCACGGCCGACCTCGTCGGCCCGGGCTGTGCCGCCTACGCCGAGGCGGTCCCGACGGGAGCCGGCTCGGTCCAGGGGATGTCGACCGACCCGGTCGCCGTCGCCGCGTCGAACAACCCGATGCTCACGACGCTCACGGCGGCCGTCTCGGGCAAGCTCAACCCGGACGTGAACCTCGTCGACACGCTCGACGGCGACCAGTTCACGGTGTTCGCCCCGGTCGACGACGCGTTCAAGAAGATCGACTCGTCGACGATCGACGGTCTCAAGACCGACTCCGCGACGCTCAAGAAGATCCTCACGTACCACGTCGTGGCCGGTCAGATCTCGCCGACCGACCTGCCGGGCGACCACAAGACCGTCGAGGGCGGCACGGTGAAGGTCACGGGGTCGGGCGACGACCTCATGGTCGACGGGGCGAAGGTGATCTGCGGGGGCGTGCACACCGCCAACGCGACCGTGTACCTCATCGACTCGGTGCTGATGCCGAAGTGACGGGCCGCACGCGTCGCAGCCCCGGCGCGTGCACTGCTCGCGAGAACGGACGGCCCCGTCACCCTCGGGTGGCGGGGCTGTCCGGCGTTCGACGAGGGGCTCAGGCCTTGAGGACGACGACCGGGTCGCTCGTCGGCTGCTCCGAACCCCCGCGAGGCTCGACCGTGACGGCGAGCGCGTCGCCGGCGACGTACCCCTGCGCGAGGGACCGGACCGCGCCGGCGTCGTCGTCCATGACACCGGCCGACGACGCCTGGCCGTCCCGCACCACCCACAGCTGGTAGACCTTGCCCTCGCTCAGCGCGGGCAGCCCCGTCGCGCTGAACAGCGCGTCGTCGGCCGTGAGCACCGCGGTCGCGTTCCCGCCGCCCGCGACCTCGCCGTGCACGAGCACCGCGGTCGGGTCCCGCAGGATGTCGGCGATCGCCTGCTGCTGCGCTGCGACCTGGTCCGCATGCTGGTGCTGCTGCACGAGCAGCGTCGTCGGCACCGCGGCGCCGACGACCACCGCGGCCGCGAGCGACCACCACCGAGCACTCGCCCGGTGGCGCGGCGTCGGCACGAGCTCGGGCGTCGGGACGGGTGCGGCGGCGGACGACGAGCCCGCCCCGCCGGCCCGCGCACGCTCGGCCGCGACCGCCGCCAGCACGGAGGCCCGCAGCGTCGCGGGCGGATCGGCCCGGACCGCCGTGCCGAGGCGGGCCGCGACGTCGCGCAGCTGCGCGAGCTCACGTGCCGCATCGGCATCGGCCGCGACGAGACGCTCGACGGCGAGGCGCTCGTCGGCGTCGACCGCGTCGAGCGCGTACGCGCCGAGCAGGGCGCGCACGTCCTCGGGTCCGGAACCGGTGCCCGGGAGCTCGTCGCTCATGCCGTCACCCCCAGGCAGTCCCGCAGGCGGATGAGGCCGTCACGGATCCGCGACTTCACGGTCGGCAGGGCCGCACCGAGCTGCTCCGCGACCTCCCGATAGGTGCGTCCACCGTAGTAGGCCAGCACCACGGCGCTGTGCTGCGTCTCGGTCAGCGTCCCCAGGCAGTCGCGCACCCTGACCTGCTCGAGCAGGTGCTCGACCTCGTCGGCGACGACGTCGAAGGGCCGCTCCGCGGACTCGTCGAGCACGCGCTGGTCGCGGTCACGCTGCGCCTGCACGGAGCGGACCCGGTCGACGGCCCGGCGGTGCGCGAGCGTCACGACCCACGTCCTGGCGGAGCCGCGCGCCGGGTCGAACCGGTCCGCCGTGCGCCAGGCCTCGACCCACACCTCCTGCGCGACCTCGGCCGCGTGGTCCGGGTCGCGCAGGACACCGAGGCACGTGCCCAGCACCGGGCGCTCGAGCACGTCGTAGAGGCGAGCGAACGCGTCGTCGTCGCCGGCGGCGACCGCGACCAGCAGCGCGCCGGTGGGGTCGGCGTCGGCCGTCCGGTCGGGGGCGTCCACCACGCGGGCAAGTGTGCCCCACGGATCGCCCGGGCGCGCGAGGGTGGCGGTCGGCACGTCGCGCTCCTTCCTGTGCTGCGGGCCACGACGCGGACCCGCGGGGGCACGCTCAGGGGAGGTTCGGAGTCGCGGAGCCGGCGGATGGTCCCGCGGGCGCGTGATCCGCGCCACCGCAGGCGCGGATCAGGCCGACGACCGCGCGCGAGCCCACCGCCCGCGACGTACCGTGCACGGATGGCTGACGCGTCGTCCTGCTCCGCCGGTCTCATCGGCTCGATCCGTGCTCGACCGGTCGCTCGCTCAGTCGTCCGGTCGCTCGGCCGCCACGGTCCTGCGCTCTCCCTCGCCGCGCTGCTCGCGACGAGCGGCGTGGTCCACCTGGTGCGCCCGCGGGTGTTCACGGGGCTCATCCCTCGCGCGCTGGGCGCTCCGGGCCCGTGGGTGCTGGGCAGCGGGGTCGCCGAGCTCGGGTGCGCAGCCGCGCTCGTCGTGCCGAGCACCCGGCGTGCCGGTGGGCTCGCGTCGGCCGCGCTGCTCGTGGGCGTCTTCCCGGGCAACGTGACGATGGCCGTGCGGTCGCACCCGGGCGCGCGGCACTGGGCGCGCCGACCGGCGGTCGCGTGGGCGCGTCTGCCGCTTCAGGTCCCGCTCGTCGCATGGGCGGTGCTCGTGGCCCGGCGCGCGGGCGGCCCGACCCTCTAGCCGGACGAGCTCGCCGACCGCGCCGCCCCCTGGTGGGCTGCGCCGCCACCGATGCGTGCCGCCACGGCGGCCTCGACCTCGGGGCGAAGGGTGCGCGCGAACGTGCTGGTCAGGTGCCCCCGGTCGAAGTACACGATCACCCCGCCGACCACGTCGTGGCACCGGGTCGCGTCGCACAGCAGGTCGTTGACGTCCAGCACGTCGACGAGGCCCGAGCGGTCGGCGTGCGCGGCGTCGGCGAGAGGGTCCGGCTCGATCGCGTCCTCGGCGGGCGTGGTGCACGACGCCCACCCGCCGCGCTCACGTGCGACGCAGTCGGGGGCGCTCTCGGACGGCGCGGGCGTGTCGCGCAGGACGAGCACCGGGATCCCGGCATCCGTGAACCGCTCGAGCACGCGTGCGTACGCCGCGCGTGCGGTCGCGACCTTGTCCTCGTCGTCGACGCCGACGAGCGGGCGGTACGTGCGCTCGGACATCACGACGAGGTCCGGCCGCTCGCCGACCACGGTGTCGACGACCCAGGAGTTCCACCCCGCGCAGCCCGTGATCGCGCGCGGGATCGTGACGTCCACGGGCACGTCGACCGTGTAGCACTCGGACACGAGGTACGTGGACAGCTGCCAGCCCTCGCGGTCCAGCTGGTCCTGCATCGCGGGCAGCCAGTGCCCGGCGTGCGAGTTCCCGACGAGCGCGATCCTGCGCGAGGGCGCGTCGGACCCGTAGGTGCACACGCGTCGACTCGTGAACGGCGTGTTGTTCCAGCACCCGTCGGCGTACACGTCGGGCTTGTCCTGGGCCGCGACGGTCGGGCTCAGGTACAGCGTGCGGCTCGTCGTGCACCGCTGCTCGCGTGCGGCCTGCGCGCCGAAGCAGTCGGGTGCCGACGCGCGGACGGCCGCGGAGGTCGCCTCCTCGCGGTCGAGCTCGCGCTGGCCCCAGGCGTGCGCACCGGTCGCGAGGGCCGCCGACAACGCCATGCACAGCGCACCCACGGCGAACGTCCTGGGCAGCGACGACGTCACCCGTCGGTCGGTGCGGAACCGGTCCTCGACCCACCGCTTGGTCGCGACCGCGAGGAGCACCGACGCCCCCGCGACGCCGAGCCGGGTGGACCACGTCAGGGGGTCGCCGATCAGGAACGGGACGAGCACCACGAGCGGCCAGTGCCACAGGTAGACCGAGTAGGACACGTCGCCGAGCCCGACGACCGCCCGCCCGCCGAGGACGACCGTGGGCGACGCACGCTCGTCGTCGGCGTCGGCCCACACGACGGCGGCCGCGCCGAGCGTCGGGACGAGCGCGGCCCATCCGGGGAACGGCGTGGCCGCGGAGAACCGCACGACGGCGAAGGCCACCGCCACGAGCCCCGCCCACGCGACGACCGACCGCCACACGCCGCGCGGCACCAGCCGCGTCCCCACCACCGCGACGAGGCCCCCGAGCGCGAGCTCCCAGACGCGGGTCGTGGTCACGAAGTACGCGCGTGGCGCGTCGTTCGTCGTGACGTGCACCCCGTACGTCAGGCCGACGACGACGACGGACGCGATCCCGGCGCCCACGACCCACCGCCCCCGCCGGACGCGCGATCCGAGCAGCACGAGCACACCGACGAGCACCGGCCAGCCGAGGTAGAACTGCTCCTCGACGCCGAGCGACCAGAAGTGCTGCACGGGCGTCGCCGCGCCGTCCGCCGCGAGGTAGTCGGTGGCCTGCCGCGCGAGCGACCAGTTCTCGACGTAGAAGGTCGACGCGAGCGCCTCGTGCGCCGCGCTCATGAGCAGCCCGCTCGGCAGCAGGAGCACGCTCGCGACCGTCGTCGCGGCCAGGACGAGCGTCGCGGCCGGCAGCAGCCTGCGCACGCGCCGCGCCCAGAACGCGCCGAGCTCCCGCGGGCTCGTCGGGGGTCGCCGCAGGAGGTGGGACGTGATGAGGAACCCCGAGATGACGAAGAACACGTCGACCCCGACGTAGCCGCCCGTGAGCCCGTGCGGCCACAGGTGGTACGCGACGACCACGGCGACCGCCACGGCGCGCAGGACCTGGATGTCGCGGCGGGCGCCCGAGCGGCGCGGCACGGCGCGCACGGCGGGCGCGAGCTCCGCCGGGATCGTCGTCATGGTCTCGTCAGTCCGTCGTGGTCGGGTCCGGTGGCTGCAGGGATGCTAGCCGCGGCACCTGGGCACAGCACCTGGGCACAGCACCTGGGCACGGCAGGCGGACGGCACGAGCACGACGACGGCGGTGCGGGGGGCCGTCCCCCGCACCGCCGCCGTCGCGTGGCTGCGCCAGATCAGACCGTCATCGTGCCCGGGTCTTGATCGTGACCTTCTTGGAGGTCGTGGTCGTGATCACCGACGACTTCTTCGGCACGAACTTCGCCTGCACCTTCACGGACTTGCCGTACTTCTTGGCCAGCTTCACCGTCACCGACGACTTCGACGAGGACAGCTTCACCGAGGTGACCTTCTTGCCGTTCACGAACACCTGCACCGTGCCCGCAGCCCGCTTGCCGTTGTCCAGCTTGCCGACGCTGACCTTCACCACCGGACGGGTGCCCTTCACGAACGACTTGCCCGACACCTTCACCGACGTCACCTTCGCCTTGGCCACCTTCACCGTGACCCACGCCGACGTCGACGACGCGTGCGTCCCCGAACCCGCGAACACCGCACGCACCTTGTGCGTACCGACCTTCAGCTTCGAGCTCGAGACCCGCACCACACCACCAGACAGCTTCACCTTGCCGCCCAGCTTCTTGGCACCGTCGTAGAACTGCACCGAACCCGCCGGCACACCAGCAGCCTTCGCAGCCGAGACCGTCACCTTGACCGTGACCTTCTTGCCGTACGGCACCTTCACCGCCGACACCTTCACGACCGACCGCGTCGAGGCCTTGGCGACCACCAGCGACCGCGAGACCGTCACCTTCGAGACAGCCCCACGAGCCGAGACCGACTGCGAACCCACAGCCTTCGCCGTCAACGACGCCGAGACCGCACCCGAGGACGACGCCGTCACCGTCACGCTCGACGAACCCAACGCGACCGCGACCTTCTCACCCTTGGCGAACCCGGCACCCGACACCTTCACCACCGAACCGAACTGCACCGAACCCGGCACCACCAACGACGGGTGATACACCACCGGGTCAGTCCCAGGGTCAGTGCCCGGGTCCGTACCCGGGTCGGTCCCAGGGTCCGTACCCGGGTCCGTGCCCGGGTCAGTGCCCGGAACCGTGCTCGGGTCGGTGACCGGGTCGTCCGCCTGCTGCTGCGGCGCGGTGCCCTGCTCGTCGGTGCCCGGGATCGGGTACTCGGCGATGAACGACGGCACCGTGTCGGACGAGAACTGCTTGTCGCCCAGGCCGTTGATGACGTGGTCGAAGATGCCCTGGCCACCCAGCGACACGGTCGCCATGTGATGCATCTTCACGCCCGGCGTGATCGGGACCTCGAAGCCGTTGCTCACGGCGATCTCGTCCTGGCCGTTCTCGTCGTCCGAGGTGAAGTTCGAGTAGGTGCCCAGACCCCAGGCCTCGTGCTTCGTCACGGAGTTCGCGACCTTGTAGGCGACCCAGCCCTTGGTGTCGCCGTTCTGCCACGCGGCCTGGCTCGGCACGTCGTACGGGAGCTCGTTCTGGTAGAAGATCGTGCGCCCGTTCTCGCCCTTCCAGAAGGTGTTGTACTTCTGGTAGTGCTCGACGAACAGCCCGTAGGCGGAGACGTCGTCACCGTTCACGACGAAGCCGTAGTCGGACGTGTTCTGCGTCCAGCCCACACCCTCGCCGTGGTCGGCACGCCACGACCACACGTGGTCGACGATCGTGTCGTCCGCGTTGATGACCATCGCGGTCTTCACCTTGCCGGCGACGGCGCCGCCGACGCGCATGAACACGTCGTTGAGGACAACCGGGTCGGCCGAGTGGTCGACGTGCACGCCCTTGTCGCCGACGACGAACAGCGCCGGCGACTCCGTCACCGCGGCGTCGAACAACAGGCCCGCGACGCGGATGCCCGAGGCGTCCGCGACGTGCATGCCGATGCCGCCACCCGTGGGGATCATCGTCGCGAGGCCGAGGCCCAGCACGACCGTGTCGGGGTTGGAGACCTGGATCGTCTTGTTCATCCGGTACACGCCCGGCGTGAGCAGCAGGTTCTTGCCCGCGGCGAGCTGCGTGTTGATCTCGTCTGCCGTGACGCCCGGCTTCGCGACGAAGAAGTCGGTCAGCGGGACGGCGTGGCCCGGCGTGTGGCCGTCGGCCCACGTGGTGCCCGTCGTGCCGTTGCGCAGCGACGGCACGAAGACCGACCACGACGCGGCGTCGTTCACGTCACCCGACGCGTTCGACATGTACAGGTACGGCTTCTCCGCGATCGCGCCGGTCGTCTCGACCGACGTCATCGGGACGGCCGGGTACTCCCCCGGGGTCGCCGGCAGCGTCGAGACCGGCAGGCTGTCCGAGGCGAACAGGTTGCCCTGGACGCCCGAGAACACCATGTTCCACAGGCTGCCGTCCCAGCGGCCGACCGAGCTGTCGCGGGTGTACCACTGCTGCTGCGTCCACGAGACGACGTGGCCGGTGATGTTCGAGTCGGCGATGTAGCCGCCCGACGCCCAGCCCCACGCGGACGAGTTGAGGTGCAGGTCGCCGTTCACCTGGATGCGGCGGAACGGAGCGGCCTGCGCGACGGCCCAGCGGGCACCGTCCGCGGCGTTCGTCGGCGTGATCGACAGGTTCTCCGCCGAGCGCCAGAAGTTCTGCGTCGCGTTGCCGCCGAACCACTTCGCGTCGACCCAGTCGCCGCCCGTGATCTGCACGTCCGTCGGGTCCTGGCCCGCACCCGAGAGCGAGGTGTAGAAGCCGACCTTGGCGTCGACCTTGTACTGACCGGGGCGGAAGAGGAGCTGGAAGCGGTCCTCGCCGAACTGGTTGGTCTCCTGCTGGTCGTAGACCGCGTCGATCTTCTCCTGGATCTTCGCGTCCGGCATCGACGGGTCGAAGACGAGGACGTTCTGCCCGAACAGCGTGGTGGTCGGGTTGATCCCCGGGACCGCGTCGGCCAGGCCCATCGCGCGCAGCTCGTAGAAGCTGTAGCCCCACTGCGTGCCGCGGTGGATGCCGACCCACTTGATGTAGCGAGCCTCGTAGACCTTGCCGAACCCGTCGTTCGCCGTGCCGGCCTTGGCACGGTCACGCACCTGCGCGGCGGTCGTCCAGGTCTGGGCGTCGTTCGAGACGAGGATGTCGTAGTCCTTGCCGAACGCGCCCTCCCACAGGATCTGCACGCCGCACAGCGCCTTCGACGACTTCAGGTCCACCTGGAACCACTCGTCGTCGTAGCCGTTCCACGGGTCCGTGGTGGCCTGCTTGCTGCCCCAGCGGGTCGACGTGTTGCCGTCGACCGAGGCGCCCGGGTTGGCCCCCGAGGAAGCGGTCGCCGTCACTCCCGTGCCGGTCACGTCCTGCGTGCACTCCTTGCCCGCGGGGATGTCCGTGCCGGTCGGGGCACCCACGCCGGGGTCGGTACCCGGGTCGGTCCCGGGGTCAGTACCCGGGTCGGTCCCGGGGTCAGTACCCGGGTCGGTCCCGGGGTCGGTACCCGGGTCGGTGCCCGGGTCCGTGCCCTGCCCGTCCTGGCCGTAGACCTCGAGCTCCCACAGCGAGTAGCCGTAGCCGATCGCGCGCTGGGTGCCGTCCATGCGCACGTAGCGCGCGTCGAGGGCCGACGGCAGGTCGATGACGCGGCGCGCGTGCGTGCCGCCCTCGGAGCTCGTGACCGGGTCGGCCTCGGTGGTCGCGTACACCTGGGTCCAGTGGTCGTCGTCGGTCGAGACCGAGACGGTGTACGCCTTCGCGCGAGCGGCCTCCCAGTCGAGCACGACCCGGCTGACCTGCTGCGTGGAGCCGAGGTCGACCTCGAACCACTGCGGGTCGACGTCGTGGATGCTCTCCCAGCGCGTGCCGAGGTTGCCGTCGACGGCCTCCTTCGCGAGGTACGCGTCGGGCGCGACCGTGCTGGACGCGCTGGCGGTCGCGCCCTGCGAGAGCAGGACGTACGTCGGCTCGGCGCTGGCACCGCTCGCGCCGACGACCAGGCCTGCGGCCGCGATCGACATCGCTCCGACGGCGGCTGTCACCGTGCGCCAGCGTGACGCGTCACGCCGAGCGGTTGTGGGTGTGGGGGACATCGAACCTCCTCATGGCCCGGTCGTCCTCGACCGGGGTCACTCGTCATTGAGCTGGGGTACGCAGAGATCTGTCAGAGAGCGCTCTCTCTGCCGCGAGTATGCGGATCGTGAAAGTGCTTGCGCAAGAGAGCGCTCTACGTCGATGCAGAACCGACACCTTGCGATCGGACATGACCGGCAAATCGTGCGTCCTTGCAGTTCAGCACGGTGTCGGGTGCTTGCAGGTGCACGTCCGGCGTGGACGAGGCACCCGGCCGGCGGCGCGGAGCCGGAGCCCCGCGCCGCCGCTGGTGTCATCCCGCCCGGGTCATCGTGCCCGGGTCTTGATCGTGACCTTCTTGGAGGTCGTGGTCGTGATCACCGACGACTTCTTCGGCACGAACTTCGCCTGCACCTTCACGGACTTGCCGTACTTCTTGGCCAGCTTCACCGTCACCGACGACTTCGACGAGGACAGCTTCACCGAGGTGACCTTCTTGCCGTTCACGAACACCTGCACCGTGCCCGCAGCCCGCTTGCCGTTGTCCAGCTTGCCGACGCTGACCTTCACCACCGGACGGGTGCCCTTCACGAACGACTTGCCCGACACCTTCACCGACGTCACCTTCGCCTTGGCCACCTTCACCGTGACCCACGCCGACGTCGACGACGCGTGCGTCCCCGAACCCGCGAACACCGCACGCACCTTGTGCGTACCGACCTTCAGCTTCGAGCTCGAGACCCGCACCACACCACCAGACAGCTTCACCTTGCCGCCCAGCTTCTTGGCACCGTCGTAGAACTGCACCGAACCCGCCGGCACACCAGCAGCCTTCGCAGCCGAGACCGTCACCTTGACCGTGACCTTCTTGCCGTACGGCACCTTCACCGCCGACACCTTCACGACCGACCGCGTCGAGGCCTTGGCGACCACCAGCGACCGCGAGACCGTCACCTTCGAGACAGCCCCACGAGCCGAGACCGACTGCGAACCCACAGCCTTCGCCGTCAACGACGCCGAGACCGCACCCGAGGACGACGCCGTCACCGTCACGCTCGACGAACCCAACGCGACCGCGACCTTCTCACCCTTGGCGAACCCGGCACCCGACACCTTCACCACCGAACCGAACTGCACCGAACCCGGCACCACCAACGACGGGTGATACACCACCGGGTCAGTCCCAGGGTCAGTGCCCGGGTCCGTACCCGGGTCCGTCCCAGGATCCGTACCCGGGTCGGTCCCAGGGTCCGTACCCGGGTCCGTGCCCGGGTCCGTGCCCGGGTCAGTCCCAGGGTCAGTGCCCGGGCCGGTCGAACCCGTCGCCAGGACGCGCATCTCGAAGATCGACCACCCGTACGCGGTGCCGCGGGCGATCCCCTTCATCCGCACGAACTTCCCGGTGACGGGCGCGAACGAGTGCGTCACGGTCGCGGGGAACTGCGACAGCACCTGGTCACGCACCTGTGTGGCCGTCGTCCAGTGCTCGCCGTCGGACGACACCTCGATGTCGTACGACTTGCCGTACGCGCCCTCCCACTGGATGGTCACCGCGCACACCTGCTGCTCGTGCGTCAGCTCGACCTGCAGCCACTCGTCGTCCTTGCCCGCGTAGGCGTGCGAGGCGTCGAGCGCCGAGCCCCAGCGCGGGGTGTTCTCGTCCTGCGCGTACACGCCGTCCACGGCGAACAGTGCCTGACGGTCGTGGTTGACCGTGTCCTGCTCGCTCGACGCCGTCGCGGTCGCGCCGGCCGTGACGTCGGTCGAGCAGCCCTCGGGCAGGGTCGTCGGCTGGTCGCCGTCGCCCGTCTCGAAGACCTGCAGCTCGTAGAGCGAGTACCCCCACTGCGTACCGCGGGCGATGCCCTGCAGCTTGACGTAGCGCGCGTCCACGGGCGCGAACGTGTGCTGCACCCACGCCGGGAAGGACGTCAGGGTCTGCGCCCGGACCTGCGACGCCGTGGTCCAGTGCTCACCGTCCGTCGAGACGAGGATGTCGTACGACTTGCCGTACGCGCCCTCCCACGCGAGCTTCACGCGGTCGATCGAGTACGTCTGGCCGAGGTCGACCTGGAGCCACTCGTCGTCACGGCCGGCCCAGTTGTTGGCGGCGTCGACGAACGAGCCCCACTTGGTGCCCATGTTGCCGTCGACCGCGTTGGAGGCCGCGAACTGCGCGTTCGCCGACGACGTCGCAGTCTTGTGCAGCGCGAGGTTGGTCGACGAGTCGGCGACGAGCACGGAGCGCGTCTCGATGCCGACGTTGCCGTGGCCGTCGCGAGCCTCGACGTAGACCTTCCACACGCCCGGCGTCTGGGGCGCGGTGACCTTGAAGGTTCCCGGACCCGTCGCGGTGGCGTTCGCGGCCGACAGCGCCGAGACGCCGTTCGCGTAGTTGCCCGACAGCTCGACGGAGTACGTGATGGGATCGCCGTCGGGGTCCGTCGCGGCCGACGAGACCGTGAACGTCCCGCCGGGCTCGACGTTGCCGCTCGGCACCGTCATCGAGGAGATCACCGGCGGCTGGTTGGCCGTGGCCGCAGGACCGCCGTACGCCTTCGCGATCGCGTAGTACCCGAGCCGCTTCTCGCCGCCCGTCAGGACGTTGAGCCAGACGCCGCCCATGTCCTTCTCGATGCCGAAGTGGAACAGCGTCGCGCCGAGCGCCTGTCCCGGGTGCGCCGTGACCTGGGCCCACGCGTGCGTGTAGCCGTCGGCCTTCTCGACGTCGGTCGGCTCGGTGGGGATGCCGTTGGCGTCGTCGGGGACCTCCCACTCGCCGTCGGGCCCGCCCTCGGTCACGACGTACGGCTTGCCGTAGTCGCCCGCGACCCAGGCGTCGTGCACGCCACCGATCGCACCGTAGGAGTTGACCGCCAGCAGGTCGAGCGAGGGCGTGCTCGCCTTGTAGTACTTCCACGCGCCGACGTACGCGTCGGTCGAGGTGACCGGGTGCGTCGTGTCGACCGACTTGGCCGCCTGGACGGCCTTCTCGATGAACGACGCGTACGCGTACCGCTCGGCCTCGAGCTTGGTCTCCGAGCCGCCGGCCACGCCCGGGCCGTAGCAGCTGTTCAGGCCGTTGATGGACTCGTTGCCGATGTCCCACATGAGCACGCCCGCGTTGTCCTTGTACTTCCCGACGTACTTCTTGACGTCGCTGATCACGGCGTCGAGGTACGTCTGGTCGGACGCGCTCGGCGTCACGAAGTCGGGGCACCCGCCGCTGCCGGGGCCACCACCGGGCTGCACCCAGAAGCCTGCGATGACCTTGATGCCCTTGATCGCGGCGTGCGTGAGCAGCTTCTCGGAGGAGTCGTCGGTGCCCCACGTGCGGATCGTGTTGACGCCCGCGGCGAGCAGCGTGTCGAGGTAGGAGTCGAGCTGCGCGTCGCTGATCGACGACGACGGTCCCCACGTGAGGCCCTTGACGAGGTACGGCGCCCCGCCGACCTGCAGCTGCCACGTGTCGTCGCCCGTCTTCACGACCGCGACCGGCTGCGCGTCGGGCACGTCGGCACCACGACCGTAGACCTCGACCTCGTAGAGCGAGTAGTTCCACGCGGTCGCGCGCGACGTCGCGGTCATCCGCACGTAGCGGGCCGCGGTCGTGTCGATGTCGATCGTGCGTCGGTAGTGGCCGGAGCTGGTCTGCTCGTCGGCCGCGGTCGAGGTGTAGACGTTCGTCCACGCCGTGCCGTCCGTCGAGAGCTCGACCACGTAGTCCTTGGCGCGCGCTGTCTCCCAGTCGAGCACGACGCGACTCACCTGCTGCACCGAGCCGAGGTCGACCGAGAGCCACTGCGGGTCGCCCGTGCTGCTCTGCCAGCGCGACGACAGGTTGCCGTCGACCGCCTCGCGTGCGAGGTAGGAGTTCTCGCCCGCTGTGCTCGACGCGGTCGCGCTCGCGCCCTGCGAGAGCAGGACGTACGACGGCGCGGCGCTCGCCGCGCTGCCGGTGGCGACGAGGCCTGCGGCGACGAGCGGGAGCGCCGCGATCGCGGCCGCGGCCCTGCGCCATCGTGGAGCCGTACGACCCCGGACGTGCGGGACGGTGGACATGGGTGCCTCCTTCGTCCGGTCGTCGTCGACCGGCGCAGTACTCGTCGTCGAGCTGTGACGGAGCGGTCTCCGTCGACCCAGAGAGCGCTCTCTGGCTGCCGGGAGTATGCCGACGGCCGCCTGGCCGGGGCAAGCACCGCGCCCGACCGTCCTCCGATCGGGTGCACGCAGATGCGGACGACCCGGGCAAACCTGCGCGCCGGGCCCCGCGGCGAGCCACCACGGCGATACCGTGCGCGGATGCAGGACCAGCCCCCCGCACCCCGCGTGAGCACGCTCGAGGACGTCGCGCTCGTCGCAGGGGTCTCGCGTGCCTCCGTGAGCCGCGTCGTCAACGGCAAGCCGGGCGTCGCCGAGCACATCGTCGACGCCGTCAATGCGGCCATCGCCCGCACCGGGTACGTGCCCAACCGCGCCGCACGCGCCCTCGTGACCCGACGGTCCGGGACCGTGCTCGTCGTCGTGTCCGGCACCGACACGTCGCGATCCGGGCCGTGGGGACCGGGCGAGGTGCTCGCGGACCCGTTCTTCGGACGCCTCGCGGGCGGGCTCATGAGCTCGCTCGCACCACGCGACGTGCACCCGGTGCTCATGCTCGCCGTGACCGACGACGACCACGCGCGCGTGGTGTCGTACGTGCGCGAGGGCTCGGCCGACGGCGTGCTGCTCGTCTCCGCACAGGCCGGCGACCCGCTGCCCCAGCTCCTGACGGACGCGGCGCTCCCGGTCGTGCTGTTCTCGCGCCCGGACCACCCGCTGGCGCTGTCGTACGTGGACGTGAACAACCGGGCGGGCGGCGCGATGGCGGCGCGGCGGCTCGTGGAGCGCGGGTGCCGCTCGGTCGGGATCATCACCGGCCCGCTCGACATCCCCGGCGCCGAGGACCGGCTCGTGGGGTTCCGCGAGGCCATGGCGGACCACGGGGTCGCGTTCGTCCCGACCGCCGCCGGCACCTTCTCGGTCGAGAGCGGGAGCGCGGCGATGGGCGAGCTCCTCGACCAGGGCGTCGACGGCGTGTTCGCCTCGAACGACAACATGGCCGTGGGCGCGATCCTCGCGGCGCAGGACCGCGGGCTGACGGTGCCCGACGACGTCGCTGTGGTCGGTTTCGACGACAGCACCTCGGCGCTCATGTGCCGGCCCGCGCTGACGACCGTGCGCCAGCCGATCGAGACCATGGCCGCCGAGATGGCCGGGCTGCTGCTCGAACGGCTCGAGGACCCCGACATGCGGCCCAGGGCTGCCATCTTCGACCCGACGCTGGTCGAGCGCGGGTCGGCCTGACGTCCGGGGCGGACCTGCCGTGCGGATCGCTTATTGCGAACTGCTATCGTTATCGCCATGCGAACGCGCCTCCTTGCCCCCGTCCTCGTCGTGACCGCCGTCCTCGCGGCCGGAGCGTGCTCGTCCTCCGGCTCGCCGGCCTCGTCCGGCTCGTCGGGAGCCACGGGGAGCGACCGCCTGCGGGTCGTCGCCTCGACCAACGTGTACGGCGACGTCGTCGAGCAGGTCGGCAAGGACCTCGTGGACGTGACGTCGATCGTCGACGACCCGTCGGCCGACCCGCACTCGTACGAGGCGAGCGCGCGCACGCAGCTCGCGTTGTCGAAGGCGGACCTCGTCGTGGAGAACGGCGGCGGCTACGACGACTTCGTCGACACCATGCTCTCGGCCCTCGACGACCGGCCGCCGGTCGTGAACGCGGTGGACGTCTCTGGCAAGCAGGCCGCTGCCGGCGAGGAGCTCAACGAGCACGTCTGGTACGACGTCCCGACGGTGCGCAAGGTCGCGGCACGGATCGGTGACGAGCTGGCCGAGCTGGTCCCCGAGCACGCCGACGAGGTGCGGGCGAACGTCACCGCGTTCGACCAGCGGCTGCAGGGCGTCGAGGACGCGACGGCGGACCTGAAGGCCGCGCACGAGGGCGCCCCCGTCGCGATCACCGAGCCCGTGCCGCTGTACCTGCTCGCGAACGCCGGGCTCGTCGACCGCACGCCCGAGGAGTTCTCCGAGGCCATCGAGGAGGAGACCGACGTGCCGCCGGCCGTGCTGCGCGAGACGCTCGCACTGTTCTCCTCGCGCCAGGTCGACGCGCTCGTCTACAACGAGCAGACGACCGGCGCGCAGACCGAGGCGGTGCTCGCGGCGGCGAAGGCCGCGCACGTGCCGGTGGTCCCTGTCACCGAGACGCTGCCGAAGGGCACAGACTACGTGTCGTGGATGACCGCGAACGTGGAGGCGCTCAGCACGGCGCTGAGCACGGCGCCGACCCGGTGAGTGCCGCACCCGAGAGCGCCCCGCTCGACCTGCGCAGCGCCACGCTGTCCTACGGCGAGCGCACCGTCTGGTCCGGACTCGACCTGCGGCTCGCACGCGGCGAGTTCCTCACGGTGCTCGGGCCCAACGGCTCCGGCAAGACGAGCCTGCTGCGCACGATCCTGGGCCTGCAGCCGCTGACGTCGGGCGCGCTGTCGATCATGGGGCGGCCCGCCCGGCGCGGCAGCCGGGACGTCGGCTACATCCCGCAGCAGCGACTCATCGACCCCGCGACGCCCGTGCGTGCGCGCGACCTGGTGCGCATGGGCATCGACGGTGACCGCTGGGGACCCGGGCGCAGGTCGCACCGAGCCCGGGTCGACGAGCTGCTCGCGTCGGTCGGCGCGTCGGCGTACGCGGACGCACCCCTCGGGCTGCTGTCCGGCGGCGAGCAGCAGCGCGTGCGCATCGCGCAGGCGCTCGCGACGCAGCCCGCCATCCTGCTGTGCGACGAGCCCCTGCTCTCGCTCGACCTGCGTCACCAGCACGAGGTCACCGCGCTGATCGACCAGACGCGCCGCGCGACCGGCACCGCGGTGGTGTTCGTGACGCACGAGATCAACCCCGTGCTCCCTTACACCGACCGCGTGCTGTACCTGGCCCCGGCAGGCCACGCCGTGGGCTCCCCCGACGACGTGCTGACCTCGACGCACCTGTCCACGCTGTACGGCACGCCCGTCGAGGTCCTGCGGTCGCAGGGCCGCGTCATCATCGTCGGCGGCGACGACGACCATCACCACCACCCCGACGAGGCCGACTCATGAGCACCGCGCTGACCCTCGTGGCGGCCACCACCGGGACGTCGACCGGCGACGACTGGTGGCACCGCCTGTTCTCCTTCGAGGACTACGGCGAGCTGCTCGGGCTCGTGCACAACTCGCTGGTGGCCGGCGCCGTGCTCGGCCTGGTCGGCGGGCTCGTGGGCGTGTTCGTCATGCAGCGCGACCTCGCGTTCGCGGTGCACGGGATCAGCGAGCTCTCGTTCGCGGGCGCGGCCGCCGCGCTGCTGTTCTCGGTCGACGTCGTCCTCGGCTCGGTGCTGGGATCGGTGCTCGCCGCGGTGGTGATCGGGCTGCTGGGAACTCGCGCGCGCGACCGGAACTCGATCATCGGCGTGCTCATGCCGTTCGGCCTGGGCCTCGGCGTGCTGTGCCTGTCGCTGTACCCGGGACGCGCTGCGAACAAGTTCGGGCTGCTCACGGGCCAGATCGTCGCGGTCGACGACACCCGGCTCGGGCTGCTGGTCGCGATCTCCGCGGTCGTCGTCGCCGGGCTGCTGGTGATCTGGCGTCCCCTGACGTTCGCGAGCGTCGACCCCGACGTCGCGGCGGCCCGCGGGGTACCGACGCGAGCGCTGTCGTTCGCGTTCATGCTCCTGCTCGGGCTCGCGGTCGCGCTCGCCGTGCAGGTCGTCGGTGCGTTGCTCGTGCTCTCGCTGCTCATCACCCCGGCGGCGGCCGCGACGCGGATCAGCGCGTCGCCCGTGTGGGTCCCGGTGCTGAGCGTGGTGTTCGCGGTGGGCAGCGCGGTCGGCGGCATCCTGCTCGCGCTGGGCGGCAACGTCCCGATCAGCCCGTACGTCACCACGATCTCGTTCGCGATCTACGTGGTGTGCCGGCTCGTCGGGAACCGCCGCACACGGCGCGGCTGGTCGCGGCGGACGGTCACCGCGGCCTGAGCGCCCGCTGCCGCGCGTGCCAGTCAGACGCGACCATCTCGTCGAGGTCGTGCCGCATCTGCCAGCCCAGGTCGCGCGCCGCCGCCGCGCCGGACGCGACGATGCGCGCCGGGTCGCCGGGTCGCCGCGGGGCGACCTCCGGCTCGAACGGCACACCCGTGACGCGGGCGACCGCGCCCATGATCTGCCGCACCGACTGACCGTCGCCGCTGCCCAGGTTGTACGCCGGCTCGAGCGCCCGCCCCTCCTCGAGCGCCCGAGCCGCGGCGACGTGTGCCAAGGCGACGTCGCCGACGTGCACGTAGTCGCGCACGCACGTGCCGTCCGGGGTCGGGTAGTCGTCCCCGAAGATCGTGGGGGTCCGTCCGTCCGCGACCGCTCCCAGCGCGAGCGGGAACAGGTTGTGCGGGCTGGTGTCGACGACGGTCTCGTCGCCCGAGCCGACGACGTTGAAGTAGCGCAGCGCGGTGTGGCGCAGCGGGCGGTCGTCGTCGGCCGTCGCGGTGGCCTGGTCGCGCAGCAGCCACTCGCCCACCAGCTTGCTCTCGCCGTAGGGCGACTCGGGCGTCGTCGCCGTCGCCTCCGTCACCTGCTCGACGTCGGGCGTGCCGTAGACCGCGGCGGACGACGAGAAGACGACGGACCCCACGCCCGCGGCGGCCATCGCGGCGAGCACGCTCGCGGTGCCCGCGACGTTCTGCTCGTACGTGTGCAGCGGGCGCTGCACGCTCACGCCGGCGTACTTGAACGCCGCGAGGTGCACGACGCCCTCGACGCCGTGCGTGCGCATCACGTCGGTGAGCGCGCCGGTCCCGAGCACGCTCGCACGCACGAGGGGCACGCCCCTCGGCACGAACGACGCGTGGCCGCTCGACAGGTCGTCGACGACGACCGCGTCGATCCCCTGCCCGACGAACGCCCGCACCACGTGCGCACCGATGTACCCGGCTCCCCCGGTCACGAGCCACGTGCTCACGGCGCGACCCGCTCACCGGCGCCGCCGCCGACCACCGTCAGCAGGCCCGGTTCGCGCCAGCCGTGCCCGCCGAACGCGGCGACCACGGCAGCGGCGACCTCGTCCAGGCGTTCGCGGTCGACGAGCGCGATCGCCGAGCCGCCGAACCCGCCGCCCGTCATGCGTGCACCGATCGCCCCCGCGCCCACGGCCGCCTCCACGGCCACGTCCAGCTCCGGGCAGCTCACCTCGTAGTCGTCGCGCAGCGACGCGTGCGACGCGGCCATGAGCGGGCCGACCTCGCGCACCCGTCCTGCCTCGAGGAGACCGACGAAGTCCTGCACGCGCTCGATCTCGGTCACCACGTGCCGCACGCGGGCACGCACGACGTCGGCGGGGACCACCTCGCCGTCCGGCAGCGTCGCGTCGTCCAGGCACGCGAGCGCGTCGTCGAGCCCCGCCGGGTCGACCTCCCGCAGCGATGCGACGCCCAGCGCGGCCGCGGCCGCCTCGCACGTCGCGCGGCGGCGGCCGTACTGGCCGTCGACCAGCCGGTGCGGTGCGCGCGTGTCGACGACGAGCAGCACCAGACCGTGCCCGGCGAGGTCGAACGGGATGCCGCGGCGAGTGCCGTCGCGCGTGTCGAGCAGCAGGGCCGTGCCCGCGTGCGCCAGCAACGCCGCCGACTGGTCCATGCCGCCCGTGCTGGCACCCGCGACCTCGTTCTCGGCACGGATGCACGCGTCCACGAGCACCAGCCGACCCTCGTCGGACGAGCTCAGCCCGAGGTCGAACGTGTCCGCGAGCGCGAGGCCGAACGCGGACTCGATCGCCGCCGACGAGGAGAGCCCTGCGCCGTACGGCACGCACGAGTCGACCGCGGCGCGGAACCCGCCGACCCGGTGGCCGGCCTCGCCGAGCGCCCACGCGACACCCGCCGCGTACGCTGGCCAGCCGTCGACCGCGCCGGGCCGGACCGACGCGAGCGGCGCGGACCAGGTTCCGTCCTCCTGCCGCGAGGCGAGCGCCACCTGCCCGTCGTCGTGCTCGTCGTCCTGATCGTCGCCCCATGGCGCGAACGCCACGTAGGTGCGGTGCTCGAGCGCGACCGGCAGGCACAGCCCGCCGTTGTAGTCGGTGTGCTCGCCGATGAGGTTGACGCGTCCGGGCGCTGCCCAGACCCCGGCCGGCTCGGTACCGAACGCGTCGCGGAACGCGTCGGTCGCGCGCGTCGCGCCCTCGTCGGTCGACCACGCCTCGATGGGCGCGCTCACGGTGCGAGCTCCTGCAGCCGGCGCGCGATCCGCTCGGGCGTGGTGTCGCTGATCCACGACGCGACGCCCGACTCGACACCCGCGAGGTACTTGAGCTTGCCCGGCGCGCGCAGCACCGAGAACACCTGCAGGTGCAGCCGCCCCAGCTCGCGCCCCGCGCCCGGCACGGCCTGGTGCCAGCCCGCGATGTACGGCAGCGCGATGGGCTCGCCCGTGCCGGGCTCGACGAAGAAGCGGTCGAGCCGACGCAGCACCTCGAGGTACGCGACCGCGAGGTCGTCGCGCTCGGCGTCGTCGAGCGCCGGCAGGTCCGGCACGTCGCGGCGCGGCGCGAGGTGCACCTCGACCGGCCAGCGCGCGGCGGCGGGCACGTACGCGACCCAGTGCTCGGTCTCGAGCACCACGCGCACGCCCGCGCGCAGCTCGGCCTCCATCACGTCGCGCAGCAGCGACCGGCCCGTGCGCTCGCGGTGCTCCGCGGCCTGCCGCAGGATCGCCCGCGTGCGCGGGGTCGTGTACGGCAGCGCGTAGATCTGCCCGTGCGGGTGCGGCAGGGTCACGCCGATCTCGCGCCCGCGGTTCTCGAAGCAGAACACCTCCTCGATGCCCGGCATCGCGCCGAGCGCCGCCGTGCGTGCCGCCCAGGTGTCGACGATCGTGCGCACGCGGTACGGCGTGAGGTCCGCGAACGAGGTGTCGTGGTCGCTCGAGAAGCACACGACCTCGCAGCGCCCCGCCGCCGGACGGACCGCCCACAGCGGGTCGCCGTCGAGGTACGTCGTCTCGTCGACCTCGCCGGGCACCTGCAGCAGCGCGGGGAACCGGTTCTCGAACACCACCACGTCGTAGTCGGTGTCGGGGACCTCGCCGTCGCTGTACCGCGCGCCGGGCCGGGCCGGGCACAGGGGGCAGCTGTCCGCCGCCGGCAGGAACGTCCGGTTCATGCGGTGGGTCGCCATGGGGATCCACTCGCCGGTCAGCGGGTCGAGCCGCATCTGCGGGCCGACGAACGGACGCTGCGAGCCGTCCTTGCGGGTGGTGGGTGCGAACCGGTCCCCCAGCGGTCGCGGGTCGTCGAGCCGTCGTGTGGCGGCGCCCGAGACGTACGGCTCGGAGTCGTCCACGTAGACCAGCTCGCGACCGTCGGCCAGCCGGGTGGCTGTGAACCGGGTGTGGTGCGACGTCACGTCTTCCTCCCGCCTACCGGCGCCGGTAGTTCAGCACGCGCTGCAGCACGACGACCACGACCAGGAACCCGCCGGAGACGACGTTGTTCCAGGTGGAGTCGAGCTGGAGCTGCACGATGTAGTCGTTGATGACACCGAGCAGGAGCACGCCAGCCGCGGTGCCGACCACCGAACCGGAGCCGCCCGTGAGCAGCGTCCCGCCGATGACGACCGCCGCGATGGCCTGCAGCTCGTAGCCCGACGCGATGATCGGGCTGGCCGAGACCAGCTGGGCCGCCTGCAGCATCCCGGCGAAGCCCGCGAGCGCGGCCGAGACCACGTACAGGCTGATCGTCGTGCGACGCACCGGCAGGCCCATGAGCACGGCCGCCGACTCGCCGCCGCCGATCGACTGGACCGTGAGGCCGTACGGCGTGCGCTCGAGCAGGACGTGGAACGCGCCGTACAGGGCGATCGCGATGAACACGGGGATGCCGATCGTCATCCACGTGCCCGTGCCGAGGTGCGCCATGAACGAGTCGGGGGCCAGCGAGTAGGTCGTCGCGCCCGCGTCGGTGAGCTGGTACACGAGCCCCCGGACCCCGAACAGGGTCGCGAGCGTGACGATGAACGGCGGGAGCTCCGCGACGCCGACGAGCAGGCCGTTGACGAGCCCGACCAGTCCGCACGCGAGGATCGTCGCGACGATCCCGACCGCGGGGCCGTACTGGTTGTTCATGTACACGCCGACGACGCCGCCGAGTGCGAACACCGAGCCGACCGACAGGTCGATCCCGCCCGTGAAGATCACGAGCGTCATGCCGATCGCGACGATGCCGATGTAGGAGTTCCCGAGCAGCGTGTAGCGCAGGTTGTCCATCGTGTGGAAGGACGGCCAGAGGGCCGACCCCAGGATCACGAGGACGAGCAGTGCCGCGAGCGCCGCGACCCCGCCCCGCTGCAGCAGAGCGGCCGCGCGAGCCGCCGGCCCTGCCGCGCTCGTGCCCGGTGCGCCGACGACCACCTCGGGTGCCGGCTGCTGGTCGAGTGGCGTGGTCATGCGCGCTTCCTCACTCGCTGGATGTAGACCGCGACCACGATGACGACGGCGGTGATCATCTGGGAGATCGCGTCGGTGGCCGAGTGGAAGATCAGGGTGCTGCGCAGCAGCTGCATGAGGATCGCGCCGGCGACGGTCGCCAGCACCCGCACGCGCCCGCCGGTGAGCGGCGTGCCCCCGACGACCACCGCGGTGATGGCGAACAGCTCGTAGTTCAGCCCGCTGGACAGCGCGTTGGCCGAGGTGATCGACGAGGTGTCCATGACGCCCGCCCACGCCGCCAGGACGCCGGAGGCGACGTAGACGAGCACGAGGGTCGGCGCGACGGGGACGCCCGAGAGGAACGACGCCCGGGAGTTGTCGCCGATCGCGAGCAGCCGACGACCGTAGGTGCTGCGCCGCATGAGGAACGCGACGATCGCGATCGCCGCGAGCGCGGCCCAGATCAAGCCGTCGATGCCGAGCGGCTTGTTCCCGGCGACGCCCAGAACCACCGGGTCGCTCACGCTCGGGTTCTTGCCCGCGAGGAGCAGCTGCGCGATCGACCGCCCGGCGAACAGGAACGCCAACGTCGCGACGATCGGTTGGACCCCGATGTATCCCACGAGAACGCCGTTGAGCGCACCGACGAGAGCGCCGCCGACGAGCACCAGCGCTATGGCGACGTACCCGTTCACGCCGGAGAACTGCACGAGCAGGCCGCCGGCGAGCGCCATCACGGCGCCGACCGACAGGTCGATGCCACCGGTGCCGATGACCATCGCCATGCCGAGCGCGACGACGATGACGCGCGTCGACAGGGTCAGCTGGACCTCGAGGTTGCTCCACGTCATGAAGCGGGGTGTGAAGAACAGGTTGTACAGGAGCAGCAGGACCAGGGCGGCGTAGACGCCGTTGTCCCGGGTCCAGCGCAGGACGCGAGCGCGGTCCCACGTGGGGGCGCTCGTCGCGACGGCCTCACTCATCGTCGGCACCACCCTCGTGCTGCTCGTCGGGGGCGGGCGTCTGCTCGTCGGGGGTGGGCGTCTGCTCGTCGGCAGCGGGCGTCTGCTCGGCCTCGTCGGTCTCGCCCGCGATCGCCTGCATGAGATGACGCTCGGTCACGTGGTCGTCGGTCAGCTCGTCGATGACCCGTCCCTCCTTCAGGACGACGATGCGGTCGGACTCGTCGACGAGCTCCTCGGCCTCCGAGGAGACGAGGACCACGGCGAGCCCCTGCGCGGCCAGCTCGTCGATCGTGGCGCGCACCTCCGCCTTCGCGCCGACGTCGATGCCTCGCGTCGGCTCGTCGAGGATGAGGACCTTGGGGTTGAGGCACAGCCAGCGCGCGAGCATGACCTTCTGCTGGTTGCCGCCCGAGAGCGTCCCGACCTTCTGGGCCGGACCGGTGGCTCGGATGCTGAGCTGCTTCATGAACTGGGCGACGATCTCGTCGATCCGCTTGTCGGACACCAAGCCGAGCCGGGACAGGCGCGGCAGGGCCGCGAGCGCGATGTTGTCCCGGATCGACATGCTCGGCAGGATCCCGGCCAGCTTGCGGTCCTCGGGGAGCATCGCGACGCCGGCCTCGATGGCCGCGGCGGGCGAGTTGCGCCGCACCGGGCGGCCGGCGACGACGACCTCGCCCGAGTCGATCTCCTGCGCGCCGAGCACGGCCATGCCGGTCTCGGAGCGACCCGCGCCGAGCAGGCCGCCGAGCCCGACGACCTCGCCCGGGCGGACCTGGAAGCTCACGTCGTGCAGCAGGTTGCGACGGCTGATGCCGCGCACGTCGAGCACGGGCTCGGCGTCAGGGTCGGGGCCTTCGCCCTCGGCGCGCTCGCGCCGGGTCTGCTCGAGCAGCTCGCGCCCGAGCATGGTCGCGACGAGCTGCAGGCGTGGAAGGTCGGCCATGAGGCCCGTGTGCACCATCTTCCCGTCGCGCAGCACGGTGACGTCCTCGCACACGCGGTAGAGCTCGTCGAGGCGGTGGCTCACGTAGACGATCGCGACCCCCGCGGCCTTGAGCCGCTCGATGATCGCGAACAGCGTCTCGACCTCACGGGCCTCGAGCGACGAGGTCGGCTCGTCCATGATGACGACGTTCGCGTCGAGCGCCACGGCCCGTGCGACCGAGATCATCTGCTGCGTGCCGAGGCCGAGGGACGCGAGCGGTGCGTCCACGTCCGCGTCGATGCCGTAGTCGGCGAGCAGGGCCCTCGCGTCGCGGCGCATCTTCTTGAAGTCGACCAGGCCGATGCGCGTGCGCGGCTCGCGGCCCAGGTAGAGGTTACGCGCCGCGCTCTGCAGCGGCACGAGGTCGAGCTCCTGGTAGATCGTGCTGATCCCGGCGCTCTGCGCGGCACGCGGCTCCGTGAAGGCGACCTGCTCGCCGCGGTGCAGCAGCGTGCCCTCGTCGAGCTGGTAGACGCCGGTGAGGATCTTGATGAGGGTCGACTTCCCCGCGCCGTTCTCGCCGATGAGGGCGTGCGCGCGGCCGGGCAGGACGGTCAGGCTGACGCCGTCCAGGGCCCTGACGCCGGGGAAGGACTTGCTGATGGACCGGGCCTCGAGCACCGGTGCGGTGGGCGGCATCGTCGTCGTCTCGCAGTCTGTCGAACGTGCTGGGGTGACCTGACGGGTCCCCGCGCCGCGGGCCGCGACGCGGGGACCCGAGGGCCGATCAGAACGCCTTGTCCAGGTTGTCCTTCGCGTTCTCAGGCGTGTACTCGTTGTCCTGGATCACGATCTTCGGGGCGACACCGGTGCCGTCCGCGAAGTCCTTGAGCGCCTGGAAGGCGAGCGGGCCGAAACGCGGGTTCGACTCGATCACGCCGTTGTACTGGCCGTCGGCGAGCAGCTGGACCGCGTCCTTGGTGCCGTCGATCGAGAAGATCTTGATGTCGGTGCCCGGCTTCTTGCCGGCCGCCTTGATGGCGGACACGGCACCGATGCCCATCTCGTCGTTCTCGGCGTAGATCGCCGTGATCTCCGGGTGCGCCTGCAGGAGCGAGGCCGTGACCGTCTGGCCGTCGGTCCGCGCAAAGTTCGCCGTCTGCTGCGCGACGATCTCCAGGCCGGGCGCCGTCTTGAGCTGGTCGACGAAGCCGCTCGTGCGGTCGGTCGTGACGTTGTTGCCCGACGAGCCGAGCAGGATCGCGACCTTGCCCGTGCCACCGGTCTGCTTGATCATCGCGTCCGCGGCGCGCTTGCCCTGGGAGACGAAGTCCGAGCCGATGAACGTCAGGTAGTCGTCGCAGACCTTCGCGTTGACCAGGCGGTCGACCGTGACGACGGGGACCTTCTTGGCCTTCGCCGCGTCGAACGCCGGCTGGAGGCCGTCCGAGTTCAGCGGGGCGACGATCAGCAGCTGCACGCCCTGGTTGAGCATGCCCTGGATGTCGGTGACCTGCTTGGCGATCTGGCTGTTCGCGTTGGTGTGGATCAGCGTCGCGCCCTGCGCCTTGGCCTCGTCCTCCATGGACTGGGTCTCGGCGATGCGGAACGCGGCGGTCTCCGGCTCCGACTGCGAGAAGCCGACCTTCGCGCCCTTGATGTCGATCTTGGGGTAGCCGAGCTTCTCGGCCGTGCAGTCCCCGCCCGAGCCGGAGCCGGTCGAGGTGGCCACGGGGGCGTTCGAGTTGCCGTCCGAGGCGTTGTCGTCGTTGCTGCTGGAGCAGGCGGACGCGAGCAGGGCCACGGCCGCGACGGCCGTCGCGACCCGCACCGGCGTGCTGGTGATTCTCATCTGACTGATCAGCTCCTTTGCCAAGGTCATCTGTGCCGGACGGCTCCCGCGCCTCCCGGCCGCTGCTCCCGCCGCGTCGGTGCGGGACGGAGCATTGCAATCGGTAGTGAACTCGGATCGAACAACTTCGTCAATCTTCGATCAGGTTTCGTCATCCATTCGTGACCTGAAGCCCCACGATCGCACGTCCCGACGCCCGGTCCAGACCGGTTTGCCCGGCATCTGACCCGTCGCTCGCGCCCGAACGACCCTCGCGACCCCGGTCGACGATCGTATTCGCTCACGTACGAACGGTCCGGAACTGCGCGGCTGACCTGGTCCAACACTGCGGCACGCTCGCGCCCGATCACGTTCGGCGGACTCGGACGTTGCCTACCGATCACTTTCGTGCACTACTCTGCGATCCATGTTCGCCGCTGAACGTCGCCACGCGATCCTCGAGCTCGTGCGCACCAACGGGACGATCGCGCTGCGCGACATCGCGGCGCAGGTCGGCACGTCCGAGGTCACGGTCCGCCGCGACCTGCGGCTGCTCGAGGAGCAGGGGCTGCTCGACCGCCGTCGGGGCGGCGCCGCGGTGCTCGGGGCGCTGTCCCACGAGCCGACGTACTCGCAGAAGAGCCACACCGCGTCGCTCGAGAAGCGCGCGATCGCCGACCTCGCAGCGTCGCTGGTGTCCGACGGCGACGCCGTCGTCCTGGGCGCCGGCACGACCACCGAGGAGCTCGCACGCAGGCTGCTCGGGCGTCGCGACCTCACGGTCGTGACGAACTCGATGCTGGTCGGCGCGACCCTGGCGCGCGCCGCCCACGTCGAGGTCGTGATGACCGGTGGCGCGCTGCGGGGCTCCACGTTCGCGCTCGTCGGGAGCGCCGCCGAGCAGTCGCTCGCGGGGCTGCGCGTGAGCAAGGCGTTCCTCTCGGGCAACGGGCTCACCGCGGAGCGCGGGCTCTCGACGCCCAACATGGCGGCGGCGAGCATGGACCGCGCGATCGCGGCCGCGGCGCAGGAGGTCGTCGTCCTCGCGGACCACACGAAGCTGGGGACCGACACGATGTTCCAGACCGTGCCGGCCGACGAGATCTCGGTGCTGGTCACCGACGACCGCGCGGACCCCGACCTGCGCGACGAGCTGCGCGCCGAGGGCGTCGACGTGCGCGTGGCCCCGGTGCTCGACGAGGGCTGAGCCGACTGCTCAGGCCAGCAGCACCGCGACCGCCGCCCACGGCGCGAGCACGAGGCGGTCGTCGAACGCCGCGTCCACGCCGTTGGTCGACACCACCTCGCCCGCCGCCCACGCGGCGTCGACCTCGACGGCTTGCGTCTCGCCCGAGAGGTTCGCCGCGACGAGCAGCCGCGTGCCGTCGAGCGTGCGCTCGTACGCGTACACGTGCGGGTGCTCGGCGAGCAGCATCCGAAAGTCGCCGTCGGCGACCACGGGCAGCGTGTGCCGGAGCTCGATCAGCCGGCGGTAGTGGTGCAGCACCGAGCCCGGGTCGTCGCGCTGCGCCGCGGCGTTGAGCCACGAGTGGTTCGGGTTGACCGCGAGCCAGGGCTCGCCCGTCGTGAACCCCGCCTGCGCGGAGCCGTCCCACTGCACCGGGGTGCGTGCGTTGTCGCGACCCATCGCACGGATGCCGTGCATCACCTCGTCGGGCTCGCGGCCCTGCGCGAGCGCGTGCGCGTAGTGGTTGAGCGCCTCGACGTCACGCAGGTCCTCGACCCCGGCGAACGGGGCGTTCGTCATGCCGAGCTCCTCCCCCTGGAAGACGTACGGCGTGCCGCGGTGCAGGTGCAGCACCGTCGCGAGCGCCGTCGCGGACTCACGCCAGAAGCGCTCGTCGTCACCGAACCGCGACACCACGCGGGGCTGGTCGTGGTTGTCCCAGTACAGGCTGTTCCAGCCGCGCTCCCCGAGCTCGGTCTGCCACCTGCCGAGCGACGCCTTGAGCGTGCGCAGGTCGAGCGGCACCGGGTCGAACTTGCCGCCCGCGCCGTGGTCGAGCCCGACGTGCTCGAACTGGAACACCATGTCCACCTCGGCGCGCGCGGGGTCGGTGAACAGCACCGCGTCCGCCCAGGTGACGCCCGGCATCTCCCCCACCGTGAGGTACTCGCCCGTGCGGCCCGCGAAGACCTCACGATGCATCTCGGCGAGGAACTCGTGGATGCGCGGGCCGTTGGCGTAGTGCGGGAAGCCGTCCCCGAGGCCCGAGTGCGTCGGCGCGCCGTCGGGCAGCGCCGGGTCCTTGGAGACCACGTTGATGACGTCCATCCGGAAGCCGTCGACGCCGCGGTCCAGCCACCAGCGCATCATGTCGTAGACGGCCTGCCTGACCTGCGGGTTCTCCCAGTTCAGGTCGGGCTGCTTGGTGTGGAACAGGTGCAGGTAGTACTCGCCGCTCGCCTCGTCCAGCGTCCACGTCGGTCCCGAGAAGAACGACTCCCAGTTCGTCGGCTCCGCGCCGGGCTCCCCCGGCGCGTAGCCCTCGCGGGCCGGCCGCCACCAGTACCAGTCGCGCTTCGCGGACGTCGGCGACGAGCGCGACTCGACGAACCACGGGTGCTCGTCGGACGTGTGGTTCACCACGAGGTCCATCACGAGCTTCATGCCGCGCGCGTGCAGGTCAGCAGTGAGCTCGTCGAGGTCGTCGAGCGTCCCGAACACGGGGTCGACGTCGCGGTAGTCGCTGATGTCGTACCCGTTGTCGGCCTGCGGCGAGCGGTACACGGGCGAGAGCCACACGACGTCGACGCCGAGCCGCTCGAGGTGGTCCAGCCGTGAGCGGATGCCCTGCAGGTCGCCGATGCCGTCGCCGTCCGAGTCCTGGAAGCTGCGCGGGTACACCTGGTAGACGACGGCTGACTTCCACCACGGGTCGGTGCGCATGGCCTCATCGTGCCTCGCAGCCCTGCGAGGCGCAGCGAGAGGCGGCGCCGCCCGCCCTGGCAGGGGGTCGGGCGGGCGGCGCCAGGGGGCGCACCGGTCGGGTCGGGAATCAGGCGACCCGACCGGTGCAGGCGGGTCAGCGGACCCGCAGCCTCACCGTCGACGACATGCTCGACGCCGTCGTCGACGTGCTCGTCGGCGTGAACTTCGCCGACACCTTGATGCTCGACGAGTACGCCTTCGGCAGCCGCACCTTGACCGAGGTGGCCGACGACGCGATCTTCACGGTCGTCACCTTCGTGCCGTTGACGCTGATCGCGATCTTGCCGCCGGCGCGCTTGCCGTTGTCGAGCTTGCCGAGCTTGACGGTCACCACCGGGCGCGAGCCCTTCGCGAACGTCGAGCCCGACACGGTCACCTTCGCCGTGGCCTTCGCGACCGTCACCTTCGACCAGGCCGAGGTGGACGTGCCGTGCGTCGACGCGCCCAGGTACACCACGCGCAGCTTGTGCGTGCCGACCTTGAGCGAGCTCGTGCTGCGGGTCGCCTTGCCGCCCGAGAGCTTGACCGCACCGCCGAGCCTGGTCGAGCCGTCGTAGAACTGCACCGAGCCCGACGGGGTCCCGGCCGTCGACGCGGTGGCCCCCGAGGCGGAGACCGTCGCGGTGAGCGTGACCTTCTTGCCGTACGGCGACGTCGACGCGGAGACCTTGACCTTGCTGCCGGTCGCGGCCTTCGCGACGACGACCTTCGCGGTACGCGTCGTCGCCGAGACGGCGCCACGCACCTGGACCGTCTGCGTCCCAGCGGCCACGCGGACCGGCAGCGACGCCGTGAGGGCACCGGTCGACGACGCGGTCACGGTGACCCGCACCGAGCCGAGCGCGACGGTCACGGCCTCACCCTTGGCGAACCCGGCGCCCGTCACCTTCACGGTCGACCCGTACACGGCGCTCGACGGCACCGAGATGCGCGGGTCGTAGACCACCGGCGCGCCCGTGACCGTCACGGTCGCGGTGGCCTGCACCCGGGACACCTGCCCGGTCGCGGTGACGACGTACGTGCCGTTGGCCGCCGGCACGGGCAGCCGCACCGAGATCTCGCCGCTCGCCGACGCCGTCGTCCCCGTCACCGTCGAGCCGAGCACGATCGTGACCTGCTCGCCCGGGGTGAACCCGGCGCCCGTGAGCGCCAGGGTCGTCCCGGCCTTGGCGGACGACGGCGTGTGGATCGTCGGGCTCTGCACGGGCCGGGCCGTGACGACCACCTCGGCGGTCGCCGCCGTGGCCGACACCGAGCCGAGCGCCGTCACGACGTAGGTCCCGGCGGACGCCGGCGCGGTGACGTCGACCGACAGGTCTCCCGCCGACGTGGCCGTCGCGGACGTCGTCGACCCGCCGAACGTGACGCTCACGGCCTCGCCGGGCACGAAGCCCGTGCCCGAGACGGTCGTCGTCTCGCCTGCCTCGACCGAGTGCGACACGGTGATCGCGGGCGTCCACGTGACGGGCCGCGCCGTGACCTCGACCGTGACGGTCGCAGGCACCGTCGAGACCGCACCCACCGCGCGCAGCTCGTACGAGCCCGCGGTCGCGGGGGCGACGAGCGACGCGGACAGCGTGCCGCCCGACGTCGACGTCACGGTGCGGGACGACGAGCCGAGCGAGAGCTCGACACGCTCGCCGGGGGCGAACCCGGAGCCCGTCACGGCGACCAGGTCGCCCGTCTCGACGCTGGAGGGCGCGGAGACCGACGGCGTCCACACGACCGGCGCCTTGGTGACCACCACCGAGGTGATCGCGGGCGTGGCCGACACCGCGCCCGTGGCGCTGAGCGTGTACGTGCCCGCACCGGTCGGGGCCGTGACGGTCGCCGTCAGGTCGCCGTCCTGGGTCGCGGTCGCCGAGACCGACGACGACCCGATCCGCACCGTGACCTGCTCACCGGGCGCGAACCCGGAGCCGGTCACGGGCAGGTCGTCGCCCGCCTGCACGGTCGCCGGCGCGGCGACCGACGTGTGCCACACGACCGGCGGGGTGGTGACCGTGAGCTGCGTGCTCACCGGGATCGCGGACTGCGCGCCCACCGCGGTGAGCGTCCAGGTGCCCGCGGTCGTGCCCGCCGGCACGTCGATCGTCGTGCTCAGCGCTCCCGTGCCGGACGCCGTCGCCACGACGGTCGCGGCCGTCTCGCTGCCCCGCGTGAGGGTCAGCGTGACCTGCTCGTCGGCCGTGAACCCGGCGCCCGTCACCGTGGCCGACGAGCCCGCGTCGACCGATCCGGGGACGATCGTGACCTCCGGCGCGACGAGCGCGTCGGTGCCGATCGAGAAGATGTGCATGACACCGCTCGAGACGACGGTCGGCAGGACGACCTCGTCGATCGTCTTCGTGCGGTCCAGGCCCGTCACCGCGGTCGCGAACACGCGCGCCGTGGTCGAGTCCTTCCCGCCCGACGACGTGTTGCGTCCGACGACGGTCAGCAGCGCCGTGTTGCCGAACGAGTACGTGGTGCCCGAGGGCGTCCAGTCGGTGAACTCGACCGGGACCGCCGCCGTGGTGCCGTCGTGGTAGACGACGGTCGCCGAACCCGTGGACGGCCCGTTCGTCGCGAGGCCGAGGAACGAGATCTTGCTCGCCCTCACCCCGTGCATGTCGACGTGCTGGCCGCGCGGGATCCAGTGGTCGGGCGTGCCGGCCGCCGACGACGGCCACGTGAAGGTCACGCCGCCGGAGGTCAGCTGGCCGCCCGGCGTCGCACCCTGCGCAGCGAGCGACGTGCGCGACAGCGAGTTGCCGGAGAACTCGAGCGACGCGGCGTTCTTGGCGCCGTCGACGCTCGTGCCCGTGGCGTTGTAGCCGTCGGCGCCCGCACCGAACGACGGCGGCAGGTCGTCCTTGCCGGTGCCCCACGCGGTCGCGGCGGAGGACAGCCCGAGCTCGAGCGTGCCGCCATCGCGTGCGAACGACTCCGGGAGCCAGCTCTTGGTCGACGCCGTGCCGTTCACCTTCATCGTCGCGATGTTCCGCTTGGTGCCGGCGTCGGGCGCCGTGACGGTGATCTTGCGGTCGGAGCCCAGCGAGTCGATCGTCACCGAGTCGAACGCCGGCGTGGACACGAGCAGCTCCGAGCGCCCGAAGATCTCCGGGTACAGGCCGATGCTCGACCACACGAGCCAGGACGACAGCGAGCCCAGGTCGTCGTTGCCGGGCAGACCGCCCGGACCCGTGGTGAACAGCTGCGCGCGCGCCCGGTCCAGCGTCGCGGTGGTCTTCGCGGGCTCGCCGAGCCACGAGTAGACCCACGGTGCGTGCATGCTCGGCTGGTTGCTCATGTACGCCTTGTCCGTGCCGTACACGCCCTGGTCGAGGACCGACAGGAAGTTGTCGAGCTCCGACTCGACGGCGTCGTGCCCGCCGAGCGCGGTGACGAGGCCGCCCACGTCGAACGGCACCGACCACTGGTACTGCCAGCCGGTCGACTGGTCGAACTGCTGGTTGTTCGCGCCCGAGTCGGGCTTGTTCGCGCTCGAGTCGCGCACCGTCAGGTCGAAGTTCCAGAAGCCCTTGCGGTCGCGCGGGCTGATCGTGCCCGTCGCCGGGTTCACGAGGTTGCGCCACGCGTTGGCACGCTGCTGGAACGCCGTCGCCGACGCGGTGTCGCCGAGGCGGGCCGCGAGCTGCGAGATGCCGAAGTCGGCCATCGCGTAGTCGAGCGTCGTCGACGTGCCGTTGCTCGTGCGGTCCTCGATCCAGCCGACGGCCACGTCGGACAGCAGGCTGGTGCGCTTGGAGCCCGTGAACGGCGCCGACTGCGTCGTGACCATCGAGGTCAGCGCCGCCTGGCGGTCGTAGCCCGTGCTGCCGAACGCGTCGAGCGACGCCACGATCGACTGCAGCGCGTCACCGTTCATCTTGTTCTGACCGCTGCCGAGGTGCGGCCAGTTGTACCAGCTGCCCGTCTGCGTGGCGAGGTCGGTGATCGACTGCGCCATGTCGGAGCCGACCTGCGGGAAGAGCAGCGCGATGAGCTGCATCTGGCCGCGGAACGAGTCCCATCCGGAGTACGTGACGTACTCGTGCGTCTGTCCGGCGCGCAGGGTCTTGACCGCACCCGTCAGCGTCGAGCCGTCGCCGTAGCCGCGGTACTGGCCGTTGACGTCGTCGTAGACGTTCGGGTGCAGCAGCGAGTGGTACAGCGCGGTGTAGAACGTCGTCCGCTCGTCGGCCGTGCCGCCCGTGGTCGCGACGGTGCCGAGCGCCTCCTGCCACGCGGCCTTCGCGGCGTCATGCACCTGGGCGAACGTCTTGCCGTCCGCCTCGGTCTGCCGGTTGAGCTCGGCGTTCGCGACGCTCACGTACGAGACACCCGTGCGGACCGTGACCGTCGTGCCCGGAGCGAAGCCGAGGTACACGCCGACCTGGTCCTTGCCGGCCGACGAGGTCACGTCGGTGCCGTTCGCGGCGACGGTCGCACCGCTCCACGTGCCGTACGACGAGAACGCCGCGTCGAACGTCGTCGAGAAGTAGATCCGGTAGGTGCCGCCCGAGCAGACCGTCTTCGAGGTCGTGTATCCGGACACCGTGCGGTTCGCCGCGTCGACGTGCACGCTCGTCTCGCCGCTGTCGTTGTTCGACCCGCTCGCGTTGAGCAGCAGCGTGGAGGACGACGTGCCCGAAGACGGGTAGGCGAACGAGCCGACCGTCGTGCGCAGCGTCGCGGTGAGCTGGGCGTTCACGCCGTTGTCGAGGCCCACCGAGTAGTACCCGGGCGCACCCGACTCGTTCGCGTGCTGGAAGCCGAGGTAGTACGACTTGATGTTCGATCCGGGCGAGGTCGCGAGCGAGCCGTTCGCGTTCACGGTCCCCGTGTACGGCAGCAGCGGCAGGTCGAACGCCGAGTTGTTGCTCTCGCAGCCGGTGCCTGACAGGCGCGTCATGCCGAAGCCGCGCAGCTGGTCGGCCGAGTACTCGTAGCCACCCTTCGCGTCGCCGTTCGAGCTCTTGTAGGTGGTCGGCGTGAACTGGGTCATGCCGAACGGCAGAGCGGCACCGGGCCACGTGTTGCCGTACGCGCTGTTGCCCTTGTTCTGCGTGGTGTCGTAGAGCGTGCCGATCCACGGGTCGACCGAGCCGTACGCGTCGTTCGTCGTGCTCGCGCCGTCCACGCGCACGCCGTTGACGAGCATGCCGCCGTCGGTCGCGAACGTGACCTTCGCCGCCATCGCCGCGGCGAGGTCGATGCGCTGCCAGCTCGCGAGGCCCTCGTGGGTCTTGTCGAGCGCGTAGCCGGAGCCGATCGCGGTCGCGGCGAGCACGGCCGTGCGCTGCGCCGCGCTCAGCCCGGGGAACGTCGAGCGGAGCAGGTCGGCCGCGCCGTCCGGCACGATCTCGTCCTGACCCGTCGCGTACGTCGTCGGGAAGCCGTACGTGAGGCGCTGGGTGTAGGTGCTCACCGCCTGCGCGTCGGACGGGAGGGTCGCGTCGTCCTTCGCGCAGTCCTCGACGTCGGCCGCGTGGCCGGCCGCGACGCACGCCTCGCTCAGCACCTGCTCGAGCTCGGCCTGCGCCTGCTCGAGCAGGTCGCGGAACGCGGGGTCCGACCAGCGCTGCTGCGCGGTGTTCTGGCCCGCGATGCGGCCGCCCATGACGTCGAGCGGGTAGTGGAAGCCGAGCACGAGCCGGTTGTTCGAGTACTCCGAGGTACGCAGCAGGATCTGCGGCGCGAGCTCGGGCAGCAGCGTCGCGAGCGTCGTGCCTTGGACGTACCCGTGGTTGGTGTGGCCGCTCGGGAACGAGCCGTTGGTGCACAGCCCGTCGTACGAGCCGTTCGACGACTTCACGATGCGACCGGTGCCCGTGAACGTGCTGCCGTTGCAGCTGCCGCCCGTCGTGTAGCCGAGCCGGTTGTACGGGCGCTTGTAGTTGTACGCCGCCTTGGCGGGCTCGTGGTCGCGGCCGACCTCGGCCATGCTGCCCAGGATCGCCGTCGTCTTGGGCAGGTCTCCCGCGTCGAGCGCCTTCGTGTACAGCGGGCCGAGCACCGTGCCCAGGCCGTCGGCCATGGTCTTGTACGGCGAGCCGTCCGCGTCGGTGAGCGCCTGCGCGAGCTTCGCCGAGTCGTTCGCCGCGGCGTTGTTCACCGCGACGACGCCCTTGTCGTTGGCCGCGGTCGGGGTGGTGCCGGCGGTCAGGGGCTCGTTCGCCGCGAGGATCTCGGGGTGGTTGTCGCGCAGGTCGGCGAAGCCGTTCAGCAGGTACGTGAAGTAGTCGCCGCCACCGGGTGCGGTGCCCACCGAGTTCGAGGCGTAGCTCGCGGAGAGCTCGCTCGAGGTGAACGGGAGCGACAGGTAGTCGGACGTGGCCGTCAGGAACGGCATGTCGAAGTAGACGTCGCTGCTGGTCGAGTTGCAGTTGTGGATCTCGACGGCGATCGTGTTGGTCCCCGCGCGGAGCAGGTCGCCCGGCACGAAGAACAGCTGGCGCGCGGGGTCGGTCGCACCGTTGAACGAGAGCTGCGCGATGTTGCTCGTCACCGAGGAGTCGAGCCACCCCGTGACCCGCGTGCCGTTGACGTACACGGTCGCCGTGTCGTCGAACACGATCCCGCCGAGCAGGCCGCGCGTGCTCGCGACGTCGGCCGCGCTCAGCGTGACGTCGGTGCGGAAGAAGTACGACGGCACGACCGGTACCGCGCTGCCGCTCAGGTAGTGCTTGAGGAGGGTCGTCGCCACGTAGCCGCCGTCGAGCGGGCCGGTCGTGCCGGACTTCGCGCCGAAGCTGCCGGTCGCCTGCTTCCAGCCCGCGGCGAGCGCCGCGCCGGGAAGCGTCCACGACGTGCGGTCCGACGAGCCCGCGGCGGGGTCGCTGCCCGCGTCCGCGGGGTTCGCGTTCTCCCAGTACGTCCACGTCGCGCTCGGTCCGACGAGCTGCGTCGCGTCCGCGGTGCCGAGCAGCGTCCAGTCGGCGACCTGCAGCTTCTTGTTGTTGTCGGCGGTGCTGCTGTTCGCGCGGTTGCCCGTGATCCGCAGCTGGTAGTAGCGGTAGGAGCCCGCGGTCTTCACCGCGTAGGTGTTGCGCTGGAACCGGCCGGCGAACTGCTCGCCGCTGCGCGTGTCGAGCGCGACCCAGGCCGAGCTGGAGTAGCTCGACGCCGCTGCGGGGTCGTTGGTGCCGAGCACCGTCCACGCCGCGGGGTCGCGCTCCTGCGAGTCGTTGGCCGACGTGATCGTGTAGCCCGTGACCTTGGTGGCCGCCGAGAGCGTGTAGATGGCGTACACGGGGTTGGCCGTGCTCGGCTGCCCGCTGTCACGCGCGTACCACTTGGTGGAGCTCGTGCGGTCGAACAGCTTGTCGATCGCCTCGTCGGGCTTGCCCGAGTTGGCGAAGTTCGTGCTCGCACCCGTGACGAGGTCGTGGGCCGCGTCCACGCGCGCCGTCGTGACGGCGGGAGCCGGATCCGGGTCCGCAGCCTGGGCGGGCACGGCGCCGGCGGCGACGACCGCGGCGGCGGCGACCGTCGCTGCGAGGCTGGCGAACACGTTCGACAGTCGTGCGCGGCGGCGCACGGACGTCTGGGGGCGGGGGCGCACGGGCTGCTCCAGGGCTGGTGTGGTCGTCGGTACGGCGCGGTCGGCATCGACCTTGCTATGACAACGCTGTCATGCGGTGAACGGGACGCTAACGGGGCCCGAACACGTGCGTCAAGGCATGCGCGCGGTTCGTCACCCGTTCGAGACGTTCGGGCGACACCACCATCCGACAACGCTGTCATATGCAGGTTCTTCGAGCCCGCCGGGCACCCGCGCCGACCGGCGGACCTAGGCTGGGTGCACCGACCCCACGTCCCGGAGGACCCAGTGCTGACCTTCACCCTGCCCGGAACCGACATCGTCGTCCCCAACGTCGTCCTGGGCCTCATGCGGATCACCGACAAGTCCGACGACGAGATCCGCGAGCTCGTGCGCACCGCGCGCGACGCAGGCATCGACTTCGTCGACCACGCCGACATCTACGGCGGCGAGCTGCACCTGTGCGAGCGCCGCTACGCCGAGGCGGTGCAGCTCACGCCGTCCGAGCGCGCCGCGACCACCATCCAGACCAAGTGCGGCATCCGCCCCGGCCTCGGGTTCGACTTCTCCTACGAGCACATCGTCGAGTCCGTGAACGGCTCGCTCGAGGCGCTGCAGACCGACTACGTCGACATCCTCCTGCTGCACCGCCCCGACGCGCTCGTCGAGCCCGAGGAGGTCGCGCGCGCGTTCGACGAGCTCGAGGCCGCGGGCAAGGTGCGCGCGTTCGGCGTCTCCAACCACACCCCCGGGCAGATCGAGCTGCTGCGCAAGCACGTGCGCCAGCCGATCGTCGCGAACCAGCTCCAGCTGTCGATCACGCACGCGCCGATCGTCGCGCAGGGCGTCGCGACCAACATGCAGGCCCTCGACCAGTCGGGCTCGCGCGACCTCGGCATCGTCGACTACTGCCGGCTCAACGACATCACGATCCAGGCGTGGTCGCCGTTCCAGGCCGGGTTCTTCACGGGCGTCTTCCTCGGCAACGAGGAGTACCCCGAGCTCAACGAGGTGATCGACCGGCTCGCCGAGAAGTACGACGTGCCGCCCATCGCGATCGCCACTGCCTGGATCACGCGGCACCCGGCGCGCATGCAGGTGGTGCTCGGGACCACCAGCCCCGACCGCGTCGCGGGCGCGGCACAGGGGTCGCAGGTGCCGCTCACGCGCGGTGAGTGGTACGAGCTCTTCCAGGCGGCGGGCTACACGCTGCCCTGACGCGCGACGAACGACGGCCGGCCCCGCGCGCCCGGGGCCGGCCGTCACTCGTACGTCGCACTCCCCCGGATGCCGAAGACCTCCTCCAGCGTGGTCACGTGCTCGTCGTGCATCCAGCCCGCCAGCTCCCGCCCGACGTACCTCAGGTGCCACCCCTCCGGCGCGTATCCCGTGACCGGCCGGTTCTCCTTCGTGTACCGCACCACGAAGCCGTAGCGCCACGCGTCCCGGGCCACCCAGCGACCCTCGTCGGTCGACGCGAAGCACGGGTCGAAGTCGCACGACGAGCGCGACGCGCTGCCCACGTCCACCGCGAGCCCCGTCTGGTGCTCGCTGAACCCCGGTCGGGCGGACAGGGACTCCGCGTACTCGCGACCGTGCAGCGCGAGCATGTTCGAGAAGATCGTGCGCTGGTAGGCGTAGTCACGAAAGCCGCTCTGGATCGTCAGCGTGACCCCGTCGCGCTTCGCGCCCGCGAGCATCGCGTCGAGGTCGTGCGCGACGACCGCGCGGACCTTCTCGGGGCCCGCCTGCACGAGGTCGTCCGGCGCGTACCGGACGGGGTCGAGAGGGTGGATCTTGTTCACCACGACCCAGAGGCTGGCCGGGTCGGTCGTCGACCGGGAGTGCAGGTCGATCGCGGGCGGGGCGGACGTCGGCGCGCCGGCGGTCGCGGCCGTCGCTGCGGGTGTGGCTGCGGGCGCCGTGCCCGCGGGATCGCTCCTGCCCGCCTCGGAGCGCCCCGCCGGGTCGGAGCGGGGAGCGACCACTCCGGGGACGTCGAGCGCGGCACCCGTGGTCGGCGCGTCGCGCGGGAGCACGACGGCCGCCGCGACGCCGCCCGCGACGAACGCGACGGCGACCACGGCCACCGACCGCCCCCACGCCCCGCGTCGCTGCACGGCGCCACCCTACGTCGGCGCGTCTCGCGAACCTCCGCCCCGGGCGTCACCGGCGTCGTCGCGCTGCGACCGGCGGCCGGCAGCCGTCACCCCAGCCAGGGCTCGAGCACGTCGGGACGGCCGAGCCACGACGTGAGCCCGTCCCGGAGCTCGTGCTCCGTCATCAGGATGTCGTCGAAGGCGCGTCGCACCTCGGCCTGACCGGCACCCACACCCGTGACCACCAGGCAGGTGTCCGGCTCCCTGCGGCCCCACTCACCGCTGACACCGATGCTGAGCTGGCCGCCGGCACCGTCCCACGCGCACACCGAGCCCGGGCGCGACGGCACCCAGAACCGCCCACGGCTGCGCAGGCGCCCCTCCCCGAGGCGGCGGACGTGCTCGACGAGCCGGTCGGGGTGCAGCGGGCGTTCCGAGCGCAGCTCGATGGTCCACACGTCCCCGTCGGTGCGCACCGCGCCCCGACGGCGCTCGGCGTGCAGCGGGTCGAGCCGACGCTCGGCGCAGCGCGCATCGTGCGCCCCGGTGAGGAAGCGCGTCGGAGGATGCTCGTACAGCCCGTCGACACGGTGCCCGTCGACCGCGCGCAGGTGGTCGAGGAGGTCGGAGGCGACGCCGTGTGCGTCGGCGTCGCCCGTCACGAGCACGGTGTCGGCGTGCGCGACCTGGGCGACGACGGCCTCTCCGACCGAGCGCCGGTCGTCCGACGTGAGCGCGAGGCCGCGCTCGTCGAGCAGGTCGTCACCGAGCACGTCGTCCTCGAACGTGTCGACGTCCACCGCCGCGAGGACGTGCGCGAGACGCAGGTCCCGCAGCAGACCCGAGCGACCCGTCTCCCACCCGAGCGCGCGCGTCACCGGCAGCGACTCGGCGGACACCGGAAGGGCGAGCATCACCGCACCCCACCGTCCGTGGCTCGCGAGCGCACGCAGCACGGGCAGTGCGTCCTCACGCACCGCACAGCTCAGGCATGCGTGCTCGAGCGGGACGACGCAGTCCTCGACGACACCCGTCGCGTCGAGCACGACGCGACGGATCGCGCCGCCCTGCTCGTCCTCGAGGATGTCGTGCCGCAGCACCACGAGGGACGGGTCGTCGGTCGCCATCGCAAAGGTCGCCGCGTCGCGGACCACGGGATCGGTGGTCGCGAGGACCATCAGCGGGACGCGGCCGGGGCGCGGGGGTCGTGGGGTCATGTCGTCTCCTCGTCGGGGGATCGCGGGCATCGCGGGCCGTCGCGGGTCTTCGCCGGTCCGCCGTGCTCGGCTCGAGCACCGGCAGCACCGTACACGTTGACGCGAACGATTCTCATTATCTATGTTCGTGCCATGTCAGCTCGCTGCCAGCTGCTCGGGACCTCACCCGGGTTCGGCCACCACGTGTCCCACTCCCACGTCCGCACCCCGCGGCGCTTCGACCCCAACGTCCAGCGGAGGCGCTACCACGTGCCCTCGCTCGGCCGGACCGTCACGCTCACGCTCTCGGCCCGGGCCATCAAGACGATCGACAAGATCGGCATCGAGGCAGCCGTGGCCCGCATGCGCGAGCGCGGGGAGAAGCTCTGATGGCGCGCATCGACCTGCGTCCGGTCGTCCGCATGCGGTCGACGGCGGGCACCGGGACCACCTACGTCACCCGCAAGAACCGGCGCAACGACCCGGACCGGCTCGTCCTGCGCAAGTACGACCCGAAGGTGCGCCGGCACGTCGACTTCCGGGAGGAGCGCTGATGGCGAAGACGAGCGCGGTCGCGCGCGACCAGCGACGCCGGCTCCTCGTCGCACGGTTCGCGACCAGACGAGCCGAGCTGCGGCGTCTGGCGGTGGACCCGGCGGCGAGCCCCGACGCGCGTCGTGAGGCCCGCGCCGCGCTGCAGCGCCTGCCGCGCGACGCGAGCCCGGTCCGGGTGCGCAACCGGGACGCGACCGACGGCCGCCCACGCGGCCACCTGCGCGTGTTCGGCGTCTCGCGCATCACGATGCGCCGGCTCGCGCACCGCGGCGAGCTGCCCGGCGTCACGAAGGCGAGCTGGTGAGGACCAGATGAAGAGGCACATCCACCGTCCCACCGAGGAGGAACGATGAAGGTCCGCGCGTCGCTCGCGTCCCTGAAGAAGAAGGAGGGGTCGATCGTCGTGCGCCGGCACGGCAAGACCTACGTCATCAACAAGCGCAACCCGCGCTGGAAGGCCAGGCAGGGCTGATGGCGGCCCCGAAGGGTCGCACGTCGCGCTCACGGACACGGCACCGTCGCTCACGCTGGACCGCGACGTGCGTCCCGCTCGCGACCGTGCGCGTCGACGGGCGGGACGTCCAGGTGCCGCACCGGCTCGTGAACGCGGTCCGGCGGGGGCTCGTGACGACCGACGAGTGACTCGCGTCACGCGCTCTCGCGAGCGGTCGGCATCCACCCCCGGGCAAGATGTCCAGGTGGGTGACCACTCCCAGAGCCTCGTCGGACGCCAGGACCCCTCGTCGCACGCCGCACCGCGTTCCTCGCCGGCCCCTCTCGTCGTCGCGGTGGGCCTGGTGGTCGTCGCCACCACGCTCGCCGTGGTGGCGATCGCCCTCACCTGGTCCGGACCGCACGCTGACGCGAGCGGTCGCGAGACCACGGACACCGGGGTCCAGCACGTGCCCGCGCGCGTCGAGTCCGCCCGCACGACGAGCTGCACGGGGAGCGTCGAGGACGCCCAGCCGGACGGGACCGTGCCGGCGCAGGTCCCGTGCGTCAAGGTCACCGCGGTCGTCGCCGGGGGGCCCGACGCGGGCGAGCACGTCACCGTGGTCGCGACGACGGGCACCACGGCGGCAGAGCTCGGCCGCGGGACCCGCATCGTCCTCGAGCGCTACCCGCCGGCGGACGGCGCGGGCGTCACGTGGGCGTGGTCCGACTTCGAGCGCGGCCTGCCGCTGGGCACGCTCGCGCTCGCGTTCGTGCTCGTCACCGCACTCGTCGCCGGGGCGCGAGGGCTGCGCGCCGTGCTCGGGCTGGCGTTCGCGGCCGTCGTCGTCTGGGTCTACACGCTGCCCGCGCTCGTGGCCGGGCACAGCCCGCTCGTCGTGGCAGCCGCCACCGCGGTCGTCGTCGCGGTCGTCGTCCTCTACCTCGTCCACGGGCCGTCCGTGCGCACGACGACGGCGCTGCTGGGGACGCTGGCCGGGATGGCGCTCGTCGGCGCGATCGGCAGCCTCGCCGCGCACGCGGCCCGACTGCCCGCCGTGACCTCCGAGGACGACTTCCAGCTCGCGAACCTCGTCGGGGACCACGGCGTGGCGGTGCTGCACGGGGTCTTCCTGTGCGGTGTCGTGCTCGCCGGGATCGGGGTGCTCAACGACGTCACCGTCACGCAGGTCGCCGCGGTGTGGGAGCTGCGCGCCGCGCAGCCGTCCGCGGGCCCGCGCGTGCTGTTCGCGGGAGGCATGCGGATCGGGCGCGACCACATCGCCTCGACCGTCTACACGATCGCCTTCGCCTACGCGGGGGCCTCGCTGCCCGTGCTGATGCTGCTGCAGCTGTACGGCCAGCCGCTCGGCCAGACGCTCGTGTCCGGAGCTTTCGCGCAGGAGATCATCCGCACGCTCGCCGGTGCGATCGGCCTCGTGCTGGCGATCCCGGCCACGACCGCGATCGCAGCCTGGTTCGCGAGCACCCGGCACGTGCGCGCCCGGGGGCTCACGCACGCACACTGACGGGGTCCGCCGCGACCTCCTCGGCCTCGGCGGGCACCTGGTCGGCCGTCACGACCGCGCGGCGCGGCGCGTGGTCGCGGCCCGAGCGGACCACCAGCACCGCCACCAAGGTCGTCAGCGGGATCGCCAGCACGAGGCCGATCGAGCCCACGAGCGTGCGTGCGACCTCCTCCGCGAGCTCACCGTTGGTGAGCGACGCCAGCAGCGTGCGGTCGGACATGGTGACGAGCATGACGAGCGGGAGCGTTGCGCCGACGTACGCGAACACCATGGTGTAGACCGTCGAGGCGATGTGGTCGCGCCCGATCCGCATGCTCCGGCCGAACAGCGTGCGGCCCGTCGCGTCGGGCGCGCTCGCGTGCAGCTCCCACACCGCCGAGGCCTGCGTGATGGTCACGTCGTTCAGCACGCCGAGCCCGGCGAGCACCATCCCGCACAGCAGGACGGCGCGGATGCGGACCTCGGGTGCTGCCGACATGAGGTCCAGCGCGTACTCGTCGGACAGACCCGTGAGCTGCGCAGCGCCGCTGGCCCAGGCGGCGAGCGCCGTCGTCGCGACGAGGCCGACGAGGGTTCCCAGGAGCGCTGTGGACGTGCGCAGGCTCACCCCGTGCGCGAGGTAGAGCACGACGAACATGATGGCGCTCGCCGTCACGAGGGCCACCGGCGCGGGCGGCTTGCCGTGCAGCAGCGCAGGCAGGGTGAACACTCCGATGACGCCGAGCGAGACGACGAGGCCGACGAGCGCGGCGAGCCCGCGCCACCGGGCGACCACCACGACGAGGACGACGAATCCGACCGCCAGCGCGGCGAGCGGCGGTCCGCGCTCGTAGTCGACGAACACGTAAGGCGTCCCCTCCGGACCGACCTCCCCGATGTCGATGACCTGGATCCTGTCGCCCGGCGAGAGCTCCGGAAGGTACTCGGGGGGCACGTTCACCCATGCGGTCCGGTGTCCGTCGATGCGCGCCTGCAGCTGGTGCACCTGGTCGCTCGCGCCGGGGTCGACGCGGGTCACGACGCCCGCGTGCATCGAGGAGCCGGGTGCGTCGGTCTGGATCGTGGGCGTCTCACCGTGCGGCCACAGCCGGACGGCACCGAGCACCGTCGCGACGGCCATCGGGACCAGGACCGCGACGAACACCAGGGTCGCGCGGCGCCGGAGCCTGCGCGGCACGTGGGGTGCCGTGCCACCGTGCGAGTGCATCACCACCGCACGAGCATCGACCTCGTCCGGGCCGCCCGCGCGCCGCCACGCCGCACGGGGTCAGCGTGCGTGCAGGACGACCGTCGCCGACGAGCGCCCCGCGACCGTCGCGGGCGTCGACGGGACGAAGACCGCGCGCACGCGCACCGTCCGGCCCGTGACGCGCGGCAGACGCACCGCGACATCGGCCGCCGCCCGCGCCGTCGCGACCCGCTTGCTCCCGACGTACACGTCGACGCGGCCCGCAGCGCGTCGTCCCGAGTCGAGCGCGCCGACCCGCACGTGCACCACCGGACGCGTGCCGGGCACGTAGGACGCGCGCCGCACCGCGAGCGACGTCACGCGCGCCTTGCGCACCGTGAGCGTCAGCGAGGCCGACGAGCCGGAGCGGGTCGGCGAGCCCGCGTACTCGACGGTCAGCCGGTGCGTGCCGACCCCCAGCACCGGGACGGCGACGCGCGCCGACCCGTCGGTCGCGAGCCCGGCGGACCCGAGCGCGCGCGAGCCCTCGCGGAGCCGGACCGTGCCGGCGGGTCCGAGGAAAGCACCGCCGGCTGCCCCCTCCTTGTCCGACGCCGCCGACGTCGTGCCGGCGACGCGCACGGAGATCACCGTCGTCGCGCCGTACGGGGTCGTCGACGCCGCGGCACGTGCCGTCGTCCGGGTCGGGACCCACGGCACGACGACCGTCGCGTCGACGGTCCTCGCGGAGCGGTCACCCCGTGCGGTGAGGGTCCACGTGCCAGCTCGGACCGGGGCCGTCAGCACCAGCCGCACGTCGCCGGACGACGACGACGTCGTTCCCGTCACCGTCGCGGCCCGGCCTCGGTCGTCCAGGAGGCGCACCACGACGTGCTCGGACGGAGCCAGCCCGGCGATCCCCACCGTGAACCTGGCGCCCGCCGCGACCTGCGCGGGCGTGACGAGGGTCGGCGTCCACGTCGGGTCAGGGCTGGGCTCCGGCGCGGGCGGGGTCGGGGTCGTCGGTTGGGTCGGGGTCGTCGGTTGGGTCGGGGTGGTCGGCCCGGTGGGGTCCGTCGGCTCGGTGGCCGGTTCACGGGCCACGACCGCGGCCGCGGCGGAGACCGCGCTCGCCTGGCAGCCGGCACCAACCACCGTCCGAGCCCCGTCACCCGTCCACCACGAGAAGGGCGCGCGTCCGTCGCGGTCGACGACCGCGGCGACCGCGTCCGCCTGACGACGCAGGTAGGCGTCGTAGGGGTGGTCGTCGAGCGCCGAGTCGAGCTCCGCGAGCCCGCGCACCGCGGGTCCCTTGAAGTACGCGCCGTCCCGCGAGCAGCCGTCGTCCCACCCCTCGGCGGGGTCCCGCAGCACGCCGTCCGCCCGCGTGAGCGGGCCACCCGCTCGGGTGGTCTCGTCGGCGACCGCCCGTGCGGCGGGCAGCAGGGCCGGGTCGTCGTCGACCCGTGCCAGCGCGGTCAGCGCCCACGCGAGGACGCCCTGGTTATAGGTGAACGCCGTGCCCTGCGCACGGCAGTCGGTCGCGACGCCGTCACGCACCGTGCCGTCGACGAGCCCGCTGGTACGCACCCAGGACCACCCGTCGGCGGCCCACGCACGGAACGTCGCCGCGGCGTCGCCGCTGGTCCGCGCCGCGAGGAGCGCCGACGTGAGCACGAACAGGCCGTTGGAGATCGCGGCCTTGTACCCCGTGCCGTTCGCGTCCGGCGTGGTCCACAGCACGCCGCCGCCGCACGCGGGCGTCCAGAACTCGTCGCGCACGTACCGCACGGCGGCCGCGGCGGTGTCGAGGTAGCGTTGCTCGCCCGTGAGGTCGTACGCGTCGAGCCACGAGAGCGCCCACCAGCCGGTGTCGTCGGAGTACTCGTTGCGGAAGCCGCCGCGCCCCTCGTCGGACAGGTGGTCGAAGGTCGTGGCGGCGAGGTCGGTCGCACCGTCCCAGCCGCCGACCGCCTGCGCGTGCAGCAGCGCGTCGAGCGAGACTGCCGATCCCCACCAGCCCGCGCCGAGGAAATAGCCCGAGTCGCGGACGTAGCCCGGGGCGAGCGTGTCCGGGTCGCCCAGCGACCGCGCGGTCGCGAGCACGTCGGCGAGCGCATGTGTGCGCGCGGCGTCGTCGGGCTCCTGGTGCGGTCCGGCCACTGCGGACGGCGCGCCGTCCTGGGACGGAGCGGCTGCCGACGCGTCGAGCGATCCGGCCGTGCCGAGCACTGCTGCGACCACGGCTACGGCGAGCGCGCTCGCGAGCGCCTGCCCGCGTCGTCCGCCGTGCATGCCCTACCCTCCTGACAACGTTGTCTGGTCGGAGGGACCCTAGCCGGTCGCGCCGGTGCGCGCCATCAGCCGCATGCGTGACGTCCAGGTCAGAGCGTCTCGCCGACCGTGTGGACGACGAGCACCTGCGGGTCCCACGGCACGATCGCGTCGATCTTCTCGCGCAGCGGCGCGACGTCGGGGGTGTCGCCCTCGAACAGCACGTCGACCGCGACGTCCTTGCCCTGCCAGCGCACGTCCTGCACCTGCGCACCCGGGACCCCGGACAGCCACTGCTCGGCCGCCTCCCCGCTCTGGCTGAGCCACAGGTCGGCGAGCGCCGCCTGGACCGTGTTGGCGACCATGGGCACGGCGACGACGACGAGTGCCACCGCGACCGCGACGTACGCCGCACGGCGGCGGGGCGCACCTGCGGAGCTGCGTGCCTCCTGCGCCTCGCGCGCGTAGCCGATGCTGGTGAACACGACGATCGCGGCGACGACGAGCGCGACCGCGTTGGAGGCGAACAGGATCAGCGCCCCGAGCGCGAGCGACGCCTGGCCCGAGCCCAGGCACACGCCGACCACACCGAGCGGCGGGACGAGCGAGATCGCGATCGCGATGCCCGGCAGGACGTCGGCGAGGTCCTTGCGGGCGAGCGCGAGCGCGCCGGCGAAGCCGGTGGCGAAGGCCGCGACGAGATCACCGACGCCCGGCGACGTACGTCCGGTGACCTGCGAGTTCGCGAGGAGGTCGGTCGTCGACGGGAGCGCCTGGGCGGCGATCCAGCCGAGCGCGACGACCGTCGCGAGCCCACCGAGCACGTACGCGGCGGACCGGCCGACCTTGGCCACGTCCGCCGCGACGATCCCGATGCCGATGCCGAGGATCGGGGTCGAGAGCGGGGCGACGATCATCGCGCCGATGACCGTCGCGGTCGAGTCCGTGATGACGCCCGCGACCGCGATGAGACCCGACAGCACGAGCATCGCCCAGAACCCGGACCGCTTCGCCCGGGTGTCGCCGACGTCCAGGTCGAGACGTTCCCCGACCTCCTCGAAGGTGCGTCGCTGGTGCGCGGGGACCAGCGCGTCGAACGACCACCGACGCGCTCGCGCCGACTCGGTACCCACGGTCATCGCCATCTCCTTCGCAGCGCCCCGGGGCCGACGGAGACCCTGGGGTGCAGCGTCGCACACGCCGTCGCCGTGCCCGCGGCGCTCGCCGTAGGCACGCCGTCATGCGTCGAGCAGGTCCGTCCCTTCCGCTGCCGATCCTTCTATGACATCGTTGTCATATGGCCGACGACGACGACGCAGACCGCCTGCGCGGGACAGCGACGGAGCAGTCCGGGCTCGTGGAGCTCGTGGACCGCATCCTCGCCAGCCGGCGTCACCTGCCACCCGCTCTCGTCGAGGCCGTGCTCGGGACCCCGTGGGCGACCGTCCCGACACAGCGGGCCGAGCGCGCCTGACGCGACACCCGAGCCGCCGCCGGACGGCAGTCGTGTCGGAGGGTCGGCGTACGTTCGGCGGGTGACTCGACGAGGCTGGGCACTGCTCGCGGCGATGGGCGTCATCTGGGGCGTGCCCTACCTGCTCATCAAGGTCGCCGTCGCGGAGGTGACACCCGCGGGCGTCGTGCTCGCCCGGACCGCCGTCGGCGCGGTGCTCCTCGCGCCGTTCGCGCTGCGCGCGGGCGGCCTGCGCGTGCTGCGAGGCCACTGGCCGGCCGTCGTGACGTTCGCGCTGCTCGAGATCGTCGGGCCGTGGTTCCTGCTGTCCAACGCGGAGCGCACGCTCACCAGCTCGACCACCGGTCTGCTGGTCGCCACCGTGCCGATCATCGCGGTCGTCGTCGGCCGCGTGGTGGACCGTCAGCACGTCGCGCCGGTGCGCTGGGCCGGGCTCGCGGTCGGTCTCGGCGGGGTCGCGCTGCTCCTCGGTCCCGGTGCCGCCGCGGGCGACCCGTGGGCGGTCGCCCAGGTGGGGCTCGCGGCCGTCGGGTATGCCGTCGCGCCCATCGTCGCGGAGCGGCGGCTGGGAGACGTGCCGGCGATCCCGCTCACCGCCGCCTGCCTCGCGCTGTCCGCGCTCGTGTACCTGCCGGTCGTCCTCGCCACGGGCCCGCACCCGGTGCCCAGCAGCTCGGCGATCGCGGCCCTCGTGGCCCTCGGCGTCGTGTGCACGGCGCTCGCGTTCGTCCTGTTCTTCGGTCTGATCGCCGAGGTCGGCGGCGCACGGTCGACGCTCGTGGCGTACCTCAACCCGGTGGTCGCGGTGAGCCTGGGCGCCCTCGTGCTCGACGAGCGGATCACCTGGGGCGTGGTGGCCGGGATGGCGCTCATCCTGCTCGGCTCCGCGGCCGCCTCGCGCAGGTCGCGGCCCGACGGCGGACGACGACCGCGCACCGCACGCCCCGTGAGCGCCCGCTCGTCGCACGCCGACCGGACCGGTTCGATCGAGGAGGTGCCGGCGACGGCTCCCGAGACCGCGGCCTGACCGCCGCCCGTCGGGGTGCGCGCCCCGCGGTGCCGCCACATGATCGAGCGATGGACACCAGCTCGTCACGCGCACGTCGCGCCGTCTTCGCCGTCGCGCCCGTCGTCCTCGCAGCCGGCCTCGGGGGCCTCGCGAGCCGCCGCGCGCCGCAGGTGTACGGCCGGCTGGACAAGCCCGACTGGGCGCCTCCCGCCTCCGCGTTCGGGCCCGTGTGGTCGGTGCTGTACGCCGCGAACGCAGCGGTCGGCTGGCGGATCTCGACGCGCGGCAGCGCGCGCACCCGCGCGCTGCACCTGACGCAGCTCGCGCTCAACGCGACATGGCCGGCCACGTTCTTCGGCATCAGGGACAAGCGCGCGTCGCTCGTCGTCATCGCCGCCCTCGACGCCGCGCTCGCGCTCGAGATCGTCGGAGCAGTGCGCGAGGACCCGGTCTCGGCGGCACTCCTTGCGCCCTACCAGGCCTGGACGGGCTTCGCGACCGCCCTCGACGCAGCCGTGAGCGACCCCGGCCGGAGTTAAAACCCGACCGATCTGGTCCACAATGTGGGACGTGTCCCGGCACCCGTTGACTCCCCCGTGGCACGTTCCTAGATTCCCGGCATCCGAGGTCGCCACGACCCCGGACGAACGAGGTCACGAGCTCCGACGCGAAGCCCCGGCTGGTCGGACGGCAACCCTCCCGCGCGGCGGGGTGCCCCGGGTGATGACCAGGCCTCCGGCACCGCCGGAGGCAACGACGCGGCGGCCCGCACGGGCCGTGACCCGGCCCGGACAGGAGACGACTGGCATGGACACGACGAGCACCCGCGCCCTTGCGGCCGCTGCGCTCAGCCCCGCCGTCGCGCGCGCCCACGGCGCCCTCCGTGCCTCCCGTGCCGCGCGCGCGTGTCGAATGCGTCGCGACGCCGCGTGTCGCGACGCATCGCGCCGCTGTCGCTGACACCGAACCCACACAGGCCCACACAGGCTTTCACCCGCGTCCCACCCGGACCCGGCCCAGAGCGCCCGCGCACGCGGACGTCCACGCGCTGGTGGCCGCATGCGTCGGCCGCTCGGGCACGTTCCGCACGTCCGAACACCCTCCGCTCGTGCCGCGTCGGCGCCCTCGGACGCGCTCCACGCCACCCGAGGTCGCGCCCCCCCTCCGCACTCCCGCACCGTCAGGCCCCTGAAGGAGCTCCACGATGTCCCCGCAGACGCCCCCGCACACCACCGCGAGCACGCCGCTGCGCACCGCGACGACGCTCGCACGCCAGCTCGGCGCCCCTGGCCCCGGCACCTCGATCCATCTGGGTGCCGACCTGACCGACGCCGGTGCGCACCCCGCTGCGTGGCGCACGTCGGGCTCGCAGGGCGCCCAGCTCTTCGACCCCGAGCGGCTGGACGCCCTGGTCGCGACCGCTCAGCGCGGGCTGCTCGACCTCGTCGCGTTCGACGACGCCTTCTCGCTCCAGCCGCACGCGAGAGGGGTCCGCGGCCGCCTCGACGCCGCACTCGTCGCCGCCCGGCTCGCGCCGCGCAGCTCCGGCATCGGCCTCGTCGCGACGATCGACACGACGCACACCGAGCCGTTCCACGTGTCCAAGGCTCTCGCCACGATCGACCACGTCAGCCGCGGGCGCGCCGCGTGGCAGGTCAGCTGGTCGACCGACGAGGCAGCGGCGTCGGCGTTCCGGCGCGAGCCCGCACAGGACCGGGCGGACGCGATCGCCGAGGCCGACGAGGCCACCGACGTCGTCGGCCGGCTGTGGGACAGCTGGGAGGACGACGCCGAGATCCGCGACGCCGCCACCGGCCGGTTCGTCGACCGCGACAAGCTCCACCACGTCGACCACGAGGGCATCCGCTTCGCGGTGAAGGGTCCGTCGATCACGCCTCGCCCGCCCCAGGGCCGGCCGCCCGTCGTGGTGCGCGCGAGCGACGACGCGTCGATCGACCTCGCGGGGCGGCGCGCCGACGTGGTGCGTGTGCACGCGACGACGCCCGACGAGGCGCGCGACGCCCGCGCGGCCGTGCTCGACGCGGCCCGTCGCGCAGGTCGCGACCCGCGCGACGTCCGGGTCCTGGTCGACGCGTTCGTCGTGCTCGCCGACGACGACGCCGCCGCCCGCGCACGGCTCGACCTCCTGCAGGACCTGCAGGGCGTCGAGTGGGAGACCGGATCGCTCACGCACGTCGGGACGCCCGCCCGCCTCGCCGCGACGATCGCCGGCTGGAGCGAGGTCGGCGCGACGGACGGGTTCCACCTTCGCCCCGCGTCGCTGTCGACCGACCTCACCCTGGTGGTCGACCGCGTGGTGCCCGCCCTGCAGGCCGCGGGCGTCTTCCGCACCTCGTACCCGGGCACGACGCTGCGCGAGACGCTCGGCCTCGCGCGCCCCGTCAACGTCTACGCCGCCTCGGCCTGACGGGAGCGGACGACCATGACCAGCCCCCGCAAGCAGGTGCACCTCGGCGTGCACTTCCCCGGTGTCAACAGCACGACCGTGTGGACCGAGCCGGACTCGGGCAGCCAGATCGACTTCTCGTCCTTCGAGCACCTGGCCCGGCGCGCCGAGGACGCGAGGCTCGACTTCTTCTTCCTCGCCGAGGGCCTGCGCCTGCGCGAGCACAAGGGGAAGGTCTTCGACCTCGACGTCGTCGGCCGGCCCGACACGCTCCCGGTGCTCGCAGCCCTCGCCGCGGTGACCGACCGCATCGGCCTCGCGGGCACCATCAACACGACGTTCAACGAGCCGTGGGAACTCGCGCGGCAGTTCGCGACGCTCGACGTGCTGTCCGGCGGGCGTGCCGCCTGGAACCTCGTGACGAGCTCCGACGCGTTCACCGGCGCGAACTTCCGCCGCGGCGGGTACCTCGCGCACGCGGACCGCTACGCGCGGGCCGGCGAGGTGGTCGAGGTCGCACGCGCGCTGTGGGACTCGTGGGACGACGACGCGGTGCTCGCCGACGCGGCGACCGGCGAGTTCCTGCGTCCGGGTGCGGTGCGCCGCGTCGAGCACCACGGCGCGCACGCCGACGTCGAGGGGACGTTCACCACACCCCGCGGTCCGCAGGGGCATCCGGTGCTGTTCCAGGCGGGCGACTCGGCGCAAGGACGTGACTTCGCGGCGCAGACCGCGGACGTGGTGTTCTCGATGCACTCCACCTTCGACGCGGGCCGCACGTTCTACGACGACGTCAAGGGGCGGCTGCCCGCGCTCGGCCGCGCTCGAGACTCCCTGAAGATCCTGCCCGCGGTGACCGTGGTGCTCGGTGACAGCGCCGACGACGCGGAGGAGCGGGCGCGGGTGATCCGCCGCCAGCAGGTCTCCGGGCCCGGCGCCATCGCGTTCGTCGAGCAGGTGTGGGGCCGGGACCTGACGTCCTACGACCCGGACGGTCCGCTGCCGCTGGTCGACCCCGACGTGGAGGGGGCGAGCATCACGCGCGGCCGCGTCAGGCACGTCGCCGACCCACGCCCGGTCGTCGCGCAGTGGCGCGACCTCGCCGCCGCGAACGGGTGGAGCATCCGCGACCTCGTGATCGCGGTGACCACGCGCGGCGGGTTCGTCGGGACGCCCGCGCACGTCGCCGACGAGATCGACCGGTACGTGCAGCAGGACGCGTCGGACGGCTTCATCCTCGTGCCCCACCTGACGCCGCACGGGCTCGACGACGTGCTCGGCACGGTCGTCCCCCTGCTGCAGGAACGCGGCTCGTTCCGCACCGAGTACGAGGGCGCGACCCTGCGCGACCACCTCGGCCTCGCCCACCCCGACGCGATCGCGAGCGCCGAGCGCGCGATCGCCGGCTGACACCGACCGCGGCAAGCCCCGAGCCCACCTGGAGCCATGATGACGACGACACTCGACGAGAACGCGCCTCTCGACGCGACGCAGGACATCACCCTCGACGCCACGCAGGACGGCGCCGCGAGCGCCCATCTCGCGTGGCACGCCGAGCGCGAGGCAGCGCTCACCACGGAGCACGGCTGGCTCTCGCTCGTCGCGCTGCACTGGCTCCCGGTCGAGCCGACGGCGCTGCCGAGCCTGCCCGGCCGCTGGTCCGTGGCCGACGACGGCGCGGCCGTCGTGCACGCGCGCGCGTCCGACGCGATCACGTCCGGCGGCGCCCCCGTCGACGGCGAGGTGCGTGTGCTGGTCGAGGAGGGGAGGTCGTCGTCCGAGCTCGCGTTCACGGCGCACGACGGGACCGCCGTGGTCGTCGAGGTCATCCGACGCACCGCACGCACCGCGGTGCGCGTGCGCGACCCCAGAGCGGCCGCGCTCACGGCGTTCACGGGCGTCCCGATCGCCGCGTTCGACCCGCAGTGGGTGCTCGACGTGCCCGTCACCTGGTACGACGAGCCGCGTCCCGCGGTCGCCGGCGCCGCCCAGCACGGGCTCGTGCACCACGTCCGTGCCGTCGGCGAGGTCGTGCTCGAGCGCGCCGGGCGCTCGGCCACGCTGCAGCTCACCGAGGCGGGCGACGGCACGGTGGCGCTCCTGTTCTCCGACGAGTCCCCCGACGTCGCGCCGTGGCGCGTGCTCCAGGCGCCGGGCCGCCCCGACGACACGAACCTGCGCCTGGACCTGAACCGTTCGGTCAACCTGCCGTACGCGTTCAGCGACTTCGGCACGTGCCCCGCGCCGCTCGCGGGCAACCACGTGCCGTTCGCGGTCACCGTGGGCGAACGCCGTCCGGAGCGTGCGGCGTGAGCGCGCCCACGCTCGAGGTCCGGTCTGTCGCGCTCGGCGACCCCCTCGTCGCACCGCTGCTCGCGGAGCTCGCGCACGAGTACGCGACGCGCTACCACGACCTGCTGACCGAGGAGAGCCTGCGGGACGAGCTCGAGGCCTACCCGGCGCACGAGCTCGCGGCGCCCGGCGGCGACCTCGTGCTGCTGCTCGAGGACGGCGTCGTGGTGGCGGGCGGCGCGTTCCGGCGTCGCACGGAGCCCGAGCTCGGTGACGCGATCCGGATGGTGCGCCCGCACGCCCGTGCGGTCAGCGGTGTGCCGGTCGTCGCGACCGCCGAGCTCAAGCGCATCTGGACGGCCACGGCCCACCGACGACGCGGGCTCGCGAGCCGCGTCCTCGTGGAGCTCGAGGCCCGCGCTGCCGCTGCCGGCTACGTGCGGCTCTACCTGACCACCGGCCCGCGCCAGCCGGAGGCCGTGGGTCTGTACCTCGCCAACGGCTACACGCCCCTGTTCGACCCGTCCGCGGAGCCCACCGGGCCCCTGCCCTTCGAGAAGTGGTTGTGAGGACGCCATGACGACCGTCTCCCTGCCGTCCACGGCGGTGTCGACCCAGCCTGCCGGCGAGCCCGTCGCCGGGCCGACGAGCGGGCTGCGTCGCGAGGAGCTCGAGCTCCTGCGCGTGCGGCCCGCGCGCCACCCGGGTCGCTGGACCGCGACCGCCGTCGTCGCGGTGCTGCTCGCGATGGTGGTGAACTCGCTGCTCACGAACCCCCAGTGGGACTGGGACGTCGTGGGCAAGTACCTCACCTGGCCGTCGATCGTCGACGGCGTGTGGGGCACGATCCGCCTGACCGCGACGGCCGCCGCGATCGGCTTCGGCCTCGGCACCGTGCTCGCGCTCATGCGCCTGTCGCGCTCGCCGCTGCTCCAGTCGGTCGCGTGGCTGTACGTGTGGGTGTTCCGCTCGGTCCCGCTGATCCTGCAGCTCCTGCTCTGGTACAACCTCGCCTACCTGTACCCGACGCTGTCGATCGGCATCCCGTTCGGACCCGGCGTGACCGAGTTCGCGACCAGCTCGGTGATCGGCAAGTTCGGCGCTGCGATCCTCGGCCTCGGGCTCTCGCAGGCCGCGTACTCCTCGGAGATCGTGCGCGCCGGCATCCTCGGCGTCGACCAGGGCCAGCACGAGGCGGCCGCGTCGCTCGGCATCCCGCGGGCGCGTCAGCAGTGGCGCATCGTGCTGCCGCAGGCGATGCGGACGATCGTGCCGACGTCGGTGAACGAGATCATCGGCCTGCTCAAGGGCACGTCCGTCGTGTACGTCCTCGCGTACGGCGAGCTGTTCTACACGGTGGGCGTGATCTACGGCCGCAACACCAAGGTCGTCGCGCTGCTGCTCGTCGCGGGCATCTGGTACCTGCTGCTGACCACGGTGCTCACCGTGGTGCAGTTCTACCTCGAGCGGCACTACGCACGCGGCGCGCTGCGGACCCTCCCGCCGACGCCGCTGCAGAAGGCTCGCTGGACGGTCCAGAGCACGTGGGCCACCCTCGCCGGCCGGCCCGTGCCCGCGAGCGTGCCGGCCGGCTGGACGTCGGGCAACCGCACCGCCGGGCACCTGACACGGACGAGCCGCACGCCGCGACGCGACGTCGGAGGCCTCGCATGAGCGCGGCAGGCGGCCTCGTCGAGGTGCACGGCGTGCACAAGAGCTTCGGCACGCTCGAGGTCCTGTCGGGCGTCGACCTCGTCGTCCCGCCTGGTGGGGTGACGGTCGTCATCGGCCCGTCCGGCTCGGGCAAGTCCACCCTGCTGCGCGTCATCAACCACCTCGAGAAGGTGGACCGCGGCTTCGTCGCGATCGACGGCGACCTCGTCGGCTACTCGCGGCGCGGGGACACGCTGCGCGAGCTCAAGGAGAAGCAGATCCTGCGCCAGCGCACCCGCATCGGGTTCGTGTTCCAGGGCTTCAACCTGTTCCCGCACCTCACCGCGCTCGAGAACGTCGTCGAGGCGCCGGTCTCGGCGCAGCGCCGACGACGCTCCGAGGTCGAGCCGGAGGCGCGTGCGCTGCTGGCGCGCGTGGGGCTGGAGGACAAGGCCGACGCCCGACCGCGGCAGCTGTCCGGAGGTCAGCAGCAGCGCGTCGCGATCGCCCGCGCGCTCGCCGTGCGGCCGAAGGTCCTGCTGTTCGACGAGCCGACCTCGGCGCTCGACCCCGAGCTCGTCGGCGAGGTCCTCGACGTCATCAAGGACCTCGCCCGGGAGGGCACCACGATGATCGTCGTCACCCACGAGATCGGGTTCGCCCGGGAGCTCGCGGACCAGGTCGTCTTCATGGACGCGGGACGCATCGTCGAGCAGGGACCTCCGCAGCAGGTGCTCGACCACCCCACCCACCCCAGGAC
>NZ_JEOE01000004.1 GCF_000708885.1 Cellulomonas sp. HZM
ACCCTGCACGGTGCCGAGCGCGGCGTAGTGGTCGAGCCCCCAGCGACCGTCGACCCGCAGCGAGCGCACCACGAGGTTGACCATCGGTGTGGCGGCACCTGCGCGAGCCCGAGCTCGTGCGGCGCTGGTTCCGGTGGGAGGACGCCGAGCTCGACGAGCGCATCAGGGACGACGTCGTCGACGCGCCCGACGAGCACGAGCGGACCGGCGACGGCACGACGACGCGCACGCTGACGTGGCCCCGGAGCGTGCTCGTCGTCGAGGCCCGCGCGACCACGGGCTCCGCGGCGGGTGTCCCGGCGACCGAAGCCGCGGCGACCGGTGCCGCGACGGCAGGCCGCCGGGCGCCCGGTGGTGGACGGACACGGCTCTCGGTGACCCGGCCCAGCCGGGAGGGCTCGCACGCGGCGTACGACGGCGTGCGCGACGAGCTCGACGAGCTGTGGATCGCGTCGGCGCAGCAGCTGCGGTTCGCGCTCGGCGTCCAGCCCGGCGAGGAGCGGCGCACGCTCGCCGTGATCGGCCTCGACGCCGGCACCTCGCGTGACCGGCTGCTCGCCCGCGCGGGGCTGCACGGCGTGCGCGGCGTCCCGGTCGGGGGGAACGTGCAGGCTCGTCGGCCGGACGGGACGTTGCTCGGCGGCACCGTCTGGTTCAAGACCGACCAGCAGCTGGGGCTGCACCTGCACGGCATCACCGCGGCGCTCCTGGTGCTGCAGGAGACGCCCGTCGCGAGCGACCCGCCCAACGGTGCGGTCAACGCGGTGCTCAACGCGTACGGGGTCGACGATGCGACGTTCGCCGACGTGGGTGCGCGCTGGAGCGCGTGGTGGTCGATGGCGGCGCGCGGCGAGCGCGTGATCTAGCGGTCGCCCGCGTCGGTTGTCCTCACGCGCTCGTTCACAGGTCGAGCTGCCACTCGCCGGCCCCGCCCTCGGGTGCGAAACCGAGCCGCACGTTGATCGCGAGCATGTACGAGTTCTCCTCGGCGTTCCACGTCCCGACGCGGCGCACGGCCGGCAGGTCGCGCTCGAGGCGCTGCAGGTTCGCGGCCTTGACCAGCATCCCGAGTCGGTGGCCGCGGTGCTCGGCGACGACGAGCGTGTCGTGCTGGTGCACGTACGCGTCGGTGTGCGGCACGGTGAGGAACGCCGAGTAGGCGACGAGTGTGCGCGACGGCACGTGCTCCGCCGCGACCGCGAGGTACCCGAGGCGGCGCTCGGCGAACTCGTGCTCCTGGTCGCGCACGCGCGCCGCGTCCCACGTCTCCTCGCGGTAGTCGAGGCCGCCCGTGGGGGCGTCGGTGCTCATGCGGGACTGGAGGTACGCGAACGAGTCGACCCACTCGTCGGGGCAGTGCGCGTCCCACAGCACGAGCCGGTAGTCGTCGCCCGCGACAGCCTGGGCGTCGGCGAGGTGCCCGTCGAGCGTCCCGGCGGGCAGCGGGAGGTGCAGCACGGAGCGACGCTCGACCTGCTCGAGCCGCCAGCCGCGCGCGAGCAGGAAGCGTGCACCGGGGTCGTCCGCGGGCACCCGGCCCGACCCCGTGGGGGCGACGAGCGCGTCCTGGTCGGGAGCGGCCTCGGTGCGGAAGTCGGTCGACGCGGTGACGCGCGTGCGGCCGGAGTCTCGTGCGATCGCGAGGAGCGAGTGGTAGAGCGCTGACCCGATGCCGCGGCGTCGGTCGTCGGGCAGCACCCCGAGCTCGACGTACCCGGTGTGCGTGTTGTCGCGCTGCGGCAGGTTCAGCGCGCCGTACCCGACGGGTCGGCCGTCCTCGAGGGCGACGAGCCGCACCTTGCGCTCGTAGGCCTGCGCGCGCAGCGACCCGAGCACCTCGAGGGCGTCGCGGCAGAAGTCGACCTCGCCCCAGGTGTCGAGCGTGACGGCGTTGGCGACGTCGACGTACGCGAGCAGCGTCGCCGAGTTGTCGGGCTGTCCCGACGCGGGGACCGTGACCTCCTGGAGCTCCCACATGTCCCTCAGCGTCCGCCGCGTCGAGCGCCGCGTCCACCGGAATACGCGTAGAGTTCGGTAGACCGAAACTTCAGACGCGGAGGACCGGATGACGACGACGGCCACGCGGCCGACGAGCCGCGCCACGCGACTGCCGTGGCTGCTCGGACCCGCGTTCGTCGCCGCCGTGGCGTACGTCGACCCCGGCAACGTCGCCGCGAACCTCACCGCGGGGGCCCGCTACGGGTACCTGCTGCTGTGGGTGCTGGTCGTCGCGAACGCGATGGCCGTGCTGGTGCAGTACCAGTCGGCGAAGCTGGGGCTCGTCACCGGGCGGTCGCTGCCCGACGTGCTCGGCGACCGCCTCGGCCGGCGCGGGAGGCTCGCGTTCTGGGTCCAGGCGGAGCTGGTCGCGGCCGCGACCGACATCGCGGAGGTCGTCGGAGGGGCCATCGCGCTGCAGCTGCTGTTCGGGGTGCCGCTGTGGCTCGGCGGGATCATCGTCGGCGTGGTCTCCCTCGCGGTCCTCGCGACGCAGGACCGGTACGGGCAGCGACGGTTCGAGACGGTCGTCGTCGGCCTCCTGGCCGTCGTGACGATCGGCTTCCTCGCGGGGCTCGTCGTGAGCCCGCCCGACGCGCGCGGCGTGCTGTCCGGCCTGGTCCCGCGGTTCGACGGATCGGACTCGGTGCTGCTCGCGGCGAGCATGCTCGGTGCGACCGTCATGCCCCATGCGATCTACGTGCACTCCGCCCTCGCGCGTGACCGGCACGGTCACGCGCCCGCGGGGCCCGCGCGCGACCGGCTGCTGCGTGCCACCAGGTGGGACGTGGGCACCGCGCTCGTCGTCGCCGGGATCGTCAACATCGGGCTGCTGCTGCTCGCCGCGTCCGGGCTGCGCGGGCTGCCGGGCACCGACACGATCGAAGGGGCGCACGCCGCGATCGTCGCGGCGCTGGGCACCGGCATCGGCGTCGCGTTCGCGGTCGGGCTGCTCGCGTCCGGGCTCGCGTCGACGTCCGTCGGGGCGTACGCGGGCGCGACGATCATGCAGGGCCTCCTGCACCGCCGCGTGCCGATCCTGGTGCGCCGGGTCGTCACGCTCGTGCCCGCGGTGGTGCTGCTCGCCGTCGGTGCCGACCCCACGTGGACGCTCGTCGTCAGCCAGGTGGTGCTGAGCTTCGGCATCCCGTTCGCCGTGGTCCCGCTCGTACGGTTCACGCGCTCGCGGGACGTCATGGGTGACGCCCGCAACGGCGGACGGCTGCACGCGGTGCTCGTGACGGTCGTCGTGCTCGTCGTCGCGCTCAACGTGGCTCTGCTGGGTCTCCTGCTGCGGGGGTGACGTCGGCGTCGTCGAGGCGCATGGTCAGCACGACGACGTCGTCGTGGCGCTCGACCGGAGGGGCGAGCCCGTCGAGGACGCGGCGCGCGCTCAGCCGCCCCGCTCTCGCGAGCTCGGCCTGCGCGCGGTCGAGCGCGCCCGGCAGGTCGCCCGTGCGCCGCTCGACGAGGCCGTCCGTGTAGAGCACGAGCGTGTCGCCCGGGCGCAGGTTGACGCTGCTGTCGGTGCGTGCGCGCTCGGGCACGAAGCCGAGCGGGAGGTCCGGGCGTGCGTCGAGCCGCTCGACCTCGCCCGACGCGCGGCGCACGAACGGCGGCGGGTGGCCCGCGTTCGACCACGTGAGCCGGCGCCGCCCGTGCGGGGTCGGCGGCTCGAGCCGGGCGAGGATCGCGGTGGCCGTCGCCTGCAGACCGGTGCCGACGTTCGCGCGGTCCAGCAGCTCCAGCACGCGCGACGGTGGCTTGTCGTGCTCCCACAGCAGGCTGCGCAGCATCGGGCGCAGCTGGCCCATGAGCGTCGCGGCCTGCAGGTCGTGGCCCGTGACGTCACCGACGACGACCGCGAACCCGCCGTCGCTCAGCTCGAGCGCGTCGTACCAGTCGCCACCGACCTGCTCGGTGACCTCGGCCGGCGCGTACGCGGCCTCGAGCGTCACGCCGGCAGGCTCCGGCAGGCGCGAGAGCATGGCCTCCTGCAGCGTGCGCGCGACGTCCGTGCGGCTCTCGAGGAGCTGCGCGCGCTCGAACGCCGTCGACGCGTCGCTCGCGAGGGTCACCACCAGGTCGCCCAGCACGCCCGTGAGCGTCCGCGGCCCGTCCCACCGCAGGACGATCGCGCCGAGCAGCGCGGTCGACGTGGTCAGCGGCAGGAACGCCGCGGCGCCAGGTCCGCCCACTCCGGCGACGAGCGGGAAGGCGGCACCCATCTGCGCCGCGTCGTCGAACAGCAGGGGCCGGCGGCCGAGCATCGCGGAGATCGCCGGCGACGCGCGGTTGGTGACGGGTTCGCGCTGCCACAGCGTCGGCGGACCGCCGGGGACGTCGGCGTGCCGCACCCACTCGAGCATGTCCCCGCGGACCACGCCGATCGCGGCCCTGCTCGCGCCCGTGAGCTCGATCGCCGCGCGCTCGACGGCGTCGAGCACGTCGTGCGGGGTGCGCGTGCGCGTGAACGCCTCCGACAGGTCGAGCAGCACCCGCGCGTGCTCCTCGCGCCGGTCCGCGAGGGCGACCGCCTCGCGCTGCCGGATCTCCGAGCCGCACGCGAGCGCCAGGTCCTGCAGCACCTCGAGCTCGTCGTGGGTCCACTCGCGCGGGTGGTCGTCGATCGCGCACAGGCTGCCCACGGCCACGCCTTCCCGGTCGTGCAGCGGGAAGCCGGCGTAGGCGATCACGCCCAGGTCGGGGATCGCCAGGTTGTCGCGCACCAGGTCGACCGTGCGGGCGTCGGAGACGACGAGCGGACGGTCGCGCGCCACGACGTGCTGGCAGAAGGAGTGCGACAGCGGCGTGCCGCGCCGCGACTGGTACGGCTCGGGCAGCCCCAGGGCGCCCGGGAAGCGCTGGCCGTCGGGGCCGACGAACGTGACGAGCGCGACGGGGACGTGCAGGTACGCCTGCACGAGGCGCGCGAACCGCTCGTAGGCGGGGTCCGCGTCGGTGGTGGGTCCGAGCAGGTCGGCACCGGTGCGGGCGGTCTCCCGCACGTCGTCGTCCGGCGGCCCGGCGCTGGTTCTCACGGACGGCATTGTGCGTCAGGACGCAGCGTCACGGACACCCCCGGGGCGAGCGTCGACGTCGGCGATGTCGTCCGCGCGCTCGTCGGCCGCGGCGACGCACACCGTGAGGGCCGAGCGCCGCACGCTCACCTCGAGCGTCGTCGAGTCGTCGATCACGTCGCCGTCGAGCTGACGCGGCTCGGGTGCGCCCGCGCGCACCAGCACGTGCGAGCCGCGGAACGTCTCGCGGTGGGGCGCGTGCCGGCGGCGCAGCGCGATCGCGACGACGAGCTTGAGCCAGTGCCCGATGTTGCGCGGCGCGACGACCGCGACGTCGAGCTCGCCCGAGTCGGGCCTCGCGTCGGGCAGGAGGTCCACGCCCCCCTGGAGCCGGCCGACGTTGCCGACGACGACCGTGCGCGCATGCCGGCGCAGGGTCTCGCCGCCGTCGACGGTGATCTCGACGTGCATCTCGCGGTCGACCAGGTGCCGCAGCGCGGAGAACACGTACGCGACCGGGCCCATGACGTTCTTCACGCGTGCCGGGGCGTCGTCCATGATCTTCGCGTCGAAGCCGATGCCGGCCATGATCGCGAACGCCTGCCCGTCCACCTCGCCGACGTCGATGCGTCGGCGCTCGCCCGCGGTCACGGCGCGGACGCCCCCGTCGACGTCGGTCGGGATGCCCAGGTTCTTGGCCAGCAGGTTGCCCGTGCCGCCCGGGAGCACGGCGAGCGCCGCGTCGGTCCCGACGAGGCCTTCGATCACGGCCCGCACGGTCCCGTCTCCGCCGCACACCATGACGACTTCCGCGCCGTCGCGCGCTGCCTGACGCGCCTGGCCCGTCCCGGGGTCCTCCGCGGTGGTCTCGAGCCACGCGGGGGCGGGCCAGCCCGCGTCGGCGAGCGCGCTGGTGATCTGCTCGCGCAGCTCGTCGGTGCCCGTGACGCGGTGGGCGTTGACGACGACGGCGGTGCGCTGGGGTGTTCGGGCCACGCCGAGAGTCTGCGGGTGCCCGCCCGTTCGCGCGACCGCTGGGGTGCTACTCGCCCGTGCTGCCGTCGATGGACTCGCGCACCAGGTCGGCGTGCCCGTTGTGGCGCGCGTACTCCTCGACGAGGTGCACGAGGATCCAGCGCAGGCTGAACCGGCCGCCGTGGTGGCGGCTCTCCCGGACCGAGAGCTGGTCGAGGCCCCCGGAGGCGAGCGCGTCGTCGACGATGCGCCGCGACCGCTCGACCGACGTCGCGTACAGTGCGAGGAGCTCCGCACCCGTGTCCTGCGCCGCGCTGTTCCACTCCCAGTCGCGGTCCGCCGACCAGTCGACCGACGCCCACGGCTCGAGGGCATCGCTCCCGAGCAGGACCTCCGAGGTCCAGTTGTCCTCGACCAGCGCGAGGTGCTTGAGCAGCCCGCCGAGCGTGATCGTCGACGGCGGGAGCGTCTGCCGGAGCTGCTCGTCGGTGAGGCCGCCGCACTTCGTGAGCAGGGTCGCCCGGTGGAACTCGAGGAAGCCGAGCAGCGTCTCGGCCTCGGAGCCGGACAGCGGCGGGTCGACGCGAGCGGGGGACGGGTCGGTGGGCGTCGTCGGCGTCGTCATGCCCGCGAGCGTATCCGGGCGCCTGGCGCGGGGGCTGCGTGGGGGTTGCGTGGGGGCGCCCACCGGGTCGGCTGGGTCGGCTCAGAGCACGCGGGCGAGCTGCTCCAGCGCGGCGGCCGGGTCGCCCACGGGCACCAGGACGTTGCTCGTCACCCCGACGCGTGTGAGCTCGTCGATGCGTGCGCGCACGCGCTGCGGAGTGCCGGCGAGCGCCAGCTCGCGGACCCACGCGTCCGGCAGCGCTCGTGCGAACTCCTCGCGACCGGCCGAGGCCGCGCGGAGCGCAGCGACGTCGGCGCCGATCTCGAGGGGCGCCAGGTGGGGCGCCCAGTCGGGGTCCCCGACCCACTGCAGCGCGGGCCGGACGGCGTCGACCGCGGCGGCCTCGTCGTCGTCGACGGCCGCGACGTTGTAGGCGACGAGCCGGTGCGGCCCGGCCGCCGCGACCTGCTCGAGCGCAGCCCGCACGTACTGCGGGGTCACCGGCTCGGCCAGCACGGTGCCGTCCGCGACGCGGCCGGACAGCGCGAGCGACCGCGGTCCGCGCACGCCCAGCAGGACGTCGGGGACCTCGTCGGGCACCGCCGAGGGGTCGAGCACGACGTCGTCGAGGTGCACGAGGCCGTCGACGCTCACGCGCTCGCCACGCACGATCGAGCGCACGGCGGACACGTGCTCGCCGAGCAGGGTCAGCGGTGAGCGCGGCCACGTCCCGACCTGTCGCATCCACCCGGGCATGCCGTGGCCGACGCCGATCGTCACGCGCCCGGGGAACAGCTGCGCGAGCGTCGCGACCTCCATCGCGGCGAACGCGGCGTTGCGCGCCCCGGCGGGCAGGATGCCGATGCCCACGTGGATGCGGTCGGTCGCGGCGAGCACGGCCGCGGCCTGCGCGACTCCCCCGCGGAAGCCGAGGTCCTCGACGACCCACAGCTCGTCGAACCCGAGCTCGTCGGCCCGGCGCGCGAACGGCAGGACCTGCGACGCGGGCAGGTCGCGCGGCAGCATCGTGCCGATCCGGGGTGCGGTCACAGCTCCTCCACGGCGTCGCCGTAGGCCTCGACGAAGCGCGCGAACAGGGAGAGGAACGTCTCCGCGTCCGGCCCGAGCGTGTCGAGGCTCGCCGAGAGGGCCCCGAGCGCGCCTGCGAGGTCGCGTTCGAGAGCGGACCGGCCCTCGTCGGTCGGCTCGAGCAGGCGGGCCGTGTGCCCGGGCTCGTCGAACCGGCGCAGCAGGCCCGCGTCGAGAGCGGCGTTGGCCTGGCGGTTGACCGTGGACTGCTCGAGGCCGAGGGCGTCTGAGACCTCGCGCAGCGTGCGGGGTCGACCGTCCGACAGGAGCCACAGCAGGCGCATGTCCGCGGTGTTGAGGCGCATGCGCTGCTCGGCGAGGTGCATGTGCCGGGCGAGCTGGCGCATGAGCCAGCCGACGGCCCGGTCGGGCGAGAGGTCGGGCGGGGGCTGCGCCGACGAGCGGTCCGGCGTCCTGGCGTCCATCGGCCCATCCTCCCGCGGCGTGCTCGTCGTCGTTGGCATCCGGCGCCGACGTATGTACTCTACATACCGGTGATGTGTAGGTTACACATCGCAACCTCGTCGAAGAAGGCCCTATGAACCCCACCCCCGCCGCGCCCGCGGGCGCCGACCGTCGCGCGGTCGTCGTCGTCGCGGTCCTGTGCTTCGCGAGCCTCTGCTCCGCGCTGATGCAGTCGCTCGTCATCCCGATCCAGAGCGAGCTGCCCGAGCTCCTGCACACCACCGCCAGCACGGCGTCGTGGGTCGTCACCGCGACACTGCTCGGCGCCGCGGTCGCGATGCCCGTGACCGGGCGGCTCGCGGACCTCGTCGGTAAGAAGCCCGTCCTCGTCGTGTCCGCGTCGATCCTGCTCGTCGGCTCGCTCGTGTGCGCGGTGTCGGACACCGTCGGACCGGTGCTCGTCGGCCGCGTGCTGCAGGGCGTCGCGATGGGCTACATCCCCGTCGCCATCTCGATGGTCCGCGAGGTCACGCCCGCGCACATGCGCAACACCGCGGTCGCGGGCGTGAGCGCGACGCTCGGCGTCGGCGGCGCGCTCGGCCTGCCGCTCGCGGCATGGATCGCGCAGAGCCACGACTGGCACATGCTGTTCTGGGTCTCCGCGGTGCTCGCCGCTCTCATGGTCGTGCTCTCCGCGACGGTCTTGCCCCACATCCACGACGCGCACCCCGGCCGGCTCGACGTGCTCGGCGCGATCGGCCTCGCCATCGGGCTCGTGTCCCTGCTCGTCGGCGTCTCCAAGGGCAACGACTGGGGCTGGTCGAGCCTCGGCACGATCGGCATGATCGCGGGCGGCGTGGTCGTCCTGCTCGTCTGGGGCGCGTACCAGCTGCGGCACGACGACCCGCTCGTCGACCTGCGCACCACCGCGAAGCGCCCCGTGCTGCTGACCAACGTCGCGGCCGTGCTCATCGGCTTCGGCATGATGGCGCAGTCGATCGTCGTCCCCCAGCTCCTCGAGATGCCCGAGGCCACGGGCTACGGCCTCGGCCAGAGCATCCTCGCCGCAGGGCTGTGGATGGCGCCGGCCGGAATCGTCATGATGCTGTTCGCGCCCGTGTCGAGCCGGCTGCTCACGCGGTTCGGCGGACGGCTCACGCTCGCGACCGGGGCGTTCGTCATCGCCGGCGGCTACGTCCTGGCGGTGTTCATGACGAACGCGCCGTGGCAGCTCATGCTCGCGTCGTGCGTCGCCGCGGCGGGCGTCGGCATCGGCTACGCGGCGATGCCCACGCTCATCCTCACCAACGTGCCCGCGGCGGAGGCGGCCTCGAGCGTCGGCGTGAACAGCCTCATGCGGTCGATGGGTACCACGGTGGCCGGGGCCGTGATGGTCGTCGTCCTGACCAGTCGCACGATGGACCTCGGCGGCGCGGCGATCCCCACGCACGGTGCTTTCCGGCTGTGCTTCGTCATCGGTGCGGCGGCCGCTGCGCTGGGTGCGTGCATCGTGCTGCTCATCCCGCGGCGTTCAGCCGGCACGGCGACGACGGTCGTGGACCCGGAGCCCGAGGCGGTGCTCGCGCACTGACGGCGCATCGGCCTGCCCGGGGCATCGACCCCGGGCAGGCCGCGCCGTGCGACGGCGCTCCCCTCGAGCGTGGTCGCCGCCACGTACCGAGCGCGTGGCACCCGGCTCAGGGCGTCACGATCGGGAACACGGGGTCGGCTGAGTCCAGGAGCGCGGCGTACGCGTCGAGCTCGGACGGGTCCCCCGTCAGCATCAGAGCGCCCGCGTCGACGAGCGCACCCGCGGACGCGGGGTCGAGCAGCACCGCGACGAGCGACGCCTTGGGACCGCTCAGCGAGAGCCGAGGGGACGGGCTCGGTCCTCGGCGCGCGTTGAGGACGCCACGCCGGACCCAAAAGTGCCAGCGCTCGTCGTGCGGGTCGTCGTGCTGGTCGGTCAGCGCGATGTCGATCAGGACGTCGGCGTCGGCTGCCTTCCGGCCGTCGACGTGCACGGCGGCGTAGTCGAACAGGATGTCGACCGGCATCGCGTTGATCGAGTCGTCGCTCGCGCTCGTCAGGCCTGACGAACGCACGCCCGTGCGCAGCTCGAGCGCCGCCGTGAGCATCACTCCACGCCACTGAGGTCCCTCCGCCTGGTAGCCGAGCTGCTCGTACGCGCGCGCCGCGAGCTCCTTGGCCTCCGTGTTCTCGGGCTCGGCGAACACCACGTGGTGCAGGACCTGCGTCGCCCACCGGTAGTCGGCCTGCTCGAGCGCCCGACGGCCCTCCTCCATCAGCCGCTCGGCGCCCACCAGCTGGACGTAGCGCCGAGCGGTCTCGACGGGTGTGTGCGGGTTGAGCGACACCGGGTCGCCATCCCACATCCCCAGCTCCTTCGTGTACACCGCACGCACGTCGTGGTGCACGGTCCCGTGGTAGCCGCGGTTGTACCAACGCTGGCTGAGCGCAGGCGGGAGCTCGATCTCCTCGGCGGCCTCGAGCGGCGTCCAGCCCTTGTTCGCGAAGCGCAGCGCCTGGTCGTGGATGAACTTGTAGGTGTCGCGCTGCGAGCCGATGAACTCCGTCACGGACGCGTTGCCCCACACTGGCCATGTGTGCGGACCGAAGTGCACCGCGGCCTCGTCCCCCCACCGTTCGAGGGTCTCGTCGAGGAACCGCGCGAAGTTGCGTGCATCTCGCGTGCGGGCACCGCGTAGCGTCTGGATGTTGTGCAGCGCGTGGTTGGCGTTCTCGGCGCACGTGAGCGCCCCGAGCTGCGGGATCCAGACGTGCATGTTCTCGGGCGCCTCGGTGTCCGGCGCGTAGAGGAACTCGAGCTCGATCCCCGCGATCGTGCGCCGCTCGCCCGTGCGCGTGATCGGATCGGTCGGGGAGATGTACGAGATCGTCGGGTTGCCGAGAGCGTTGCCGATGCCGCACGTCACGAAACCGCGTTCGCCGTACGGGAGCAGGCTGCCGAACGCGTACTGGGCACGACGCGCCATCGCCGCGCCCGCGACGACGTTCTCCCCGATGGCGAAGCGGTCGAACGACCGCACCGTGCCGGGCGCGATGATCGGCACCCTCCCGCTCGCGACGTCGGCAGGGTCGACGACGCCCTTGACGCCGCCGTAGTGGTCCGCGTGCGTGTGCGTGTAGACCACGGCGGCGACCGGCTTGTCGCTCACGTGCTCGCGGATCATGCGCATCGCCTGCGCGCCACTCTCGATGCCCGTGGTGCAGTCGATGACGACGAGACCGTCGTCGCCCTCGATGACGGTGAGGTCGCCGATGTCGTTGTTGCGGACCTGGTACAGGCCCGCGACGACCTCGTACAGGCCGCCGCGCTTCATCAGCTGCGCCTGCCGCCACAGGCTCGGGTGCACCGAGTCCGGAGCAGGGGTGTCGTCCTCGATGAAGTCGAACCATGACGGGTCGAAGATCGGCGTCCCGTCCGCGTGCAGCACGGCCTCGGTGAGCGGCGCGATCAGGCCACGGGCAGCATCGGCGAAGTCGTCGACGTCGTGCATCGGGAGGTGCTCGAGAGCCTCGCGGTTGGCTGCCGCGGTCTGCGGCGTCGGGGGCAGGGGATGGACGTGCGACATGGCGTGAGCTCCTCGGGACGGGGCGCTCAGGCGCCCAGGATGCGGGCCTTCTGCACGGCGAACTCGTCGGGAGTCAGCACTCCCTGGTCGCGCAGCGCCGCGAGCTGGGTCAGCTGCGCCGCGATCTCGTCGACGGACGCCGGGGCCGGCGCAGCCGGGGCAGGGGCGGGAACGGGCTCGGCCGCAGCGGGCTGCGCCGCCTGGCGCGCTGCCTGCCCCTGGGCCACGCGGCCGGACACTGCGGCGGCGGTGCCCGCGACGACGGCCGTGCGGGCCGCGGTGCCGACGAGCCCGCGGGCTGCGGGTCGTGCGACGGGACGACGGATCATGGTCGTGCTCCTCTCGGTATGGCGTGCTCAGACGCTCGTCACGGACTCCAGCGCGGCCTCGACGGCGTCGCGGGGGATGCGCTCGCCGGCGAGGATCACGCCGCCCGCGTCCCGGATCGCTACCGCGAGCTCGGTCGCCCACGTGTCCTCCCACACGATGAGCACGGCCGACGATCCGGGCTCGAGATCGGCCGCGGCCCGCGCGATGTCGTCGTCACCGAGCACCCCGCCCGCCTCTCCGGGCAGGTGCGCGAACGCGGCGGTCTCCTCGAGCGCGTCGTACTCGAACACCTCGACGGCGCCCGTGACGTCCTTCTTCATGAACACGATGTCGATCACGCGGATCGTGGCGTGCTCCACGAGGTCGACGAGGGCAGGAACGATCTCGCCCGTGAACCGGCTGCCAGGGAAGGCGATGAGCACGTACTGCACGGGTCCGACGGACATCGACGTCTCCTTCGCTCGGCCGGTGACGGGATCGTCGTCGGCGTGCACCCAGCCGACCACCGGGCATGCGGCACGACATCACCCCCCACGGGGTGAACCGCGGGCCGCTACGTTCGGGTGGTGGCGATCGAACGGACCGGCGGTGCGACGTTCGCGCGCTCCAAGAGCGCCGTCCCGGTCGCGTCCACGTGGGTCACCAGGGCCGACCTGCTCGCGCGGCTGGGCCAGGACCCCGCCGCGCCGCTCACCGTCGTACTCGGTCCGGCCGGTGCGGGGAAGACGTCGCTGCTCGGGCAGTGGGCGGCGACTCGCGATCCCTGCGACGTCGCATGGTTGACGTGCGACCGCGGGGATGTCGACGCCCGGTTCTGGCGCGCCGCTCTCCGCGCCGTCGCGGCCGTACGACCGGGGTTCGGTGCGACCTGCCTGGACCTGCTGGCGCTCGACGAACGGGTGGACCATCAGCTCCTCGAGTGCCTGCTCGCGGAAGCTGAGGCGCTCGATGACCCGGTGGCCCTGGTGCTCGACGACCTGCACCTGGTGGGCCCCGCCGTGCACGACCACCTGCGGTTCCTGCTCTCCCGCGGCATGGCTCAGATACGCCTGCTCGTCGGCGCGCGCAGCGAGCCCTGGCTCGGCCTGGACCGGCTTCGGGTCACCGGGGGTCTCGTGGAGGTGCGCGAGGCGGACCTCCGGTTCGACGCGCGCGCCGTGCGTGACGTGCTGCGTCGCCTCGGTGCGCCCGCGGACGCCCACGTCGTCGACCTCGTGCAGGGCCGCACCGAGGGCTGGGCAGCAGGTGTACAGCTCGCGGGCCTCGCGCTGCGCGACACCCGACGGCGCGACGACGTCATCGCGCGTCTGGCTTCCTCCGACGCTGCGGCGCGCGACTACCTGTGGTCCGAGGTCCTCGACGCCCAGCCCGAGCACGTGCGCGAGTTCCTGTTCGACACGTGCGTCGCCGAGGTCCTCACTCCCGCGCTCGCGGCCGTGCTGGCACCGGGGTCCGCCGTGACGCTCGAGGACGTGGAGCGGGCGTCGCTGATGCTCGTCCGGCTCGACCCGGCCGGCACGGAGTTCCGCTACCACCAGCTGTTCGCCGAGCTGCTGCGGTCCCGCCTGAGCGCGCTCGATCCGGAGCGCGAGGCTGCGCTGCACGAGCGTGCTGCTCGGTGGCACGACGAGCACGGCCGACCGGCCGCCGCGTTCCGCCACCGATGGCGGGCGGGCAGGCGCCGGGACGCGATCGCAGGCGTGCAGGACGGCGTGCTCGAGGCGTACGCGGACGCCGCGCTGCCCGTGTTCGACGATGCGGAGCGCGTGCTCACGGACGACGACCTGCGCGCGAGCCTCCAGGCAGCCGTGGGTTACGCGAGTGCGCTGCTGGTTCAGGGGTTCCCGCAGGATGCGGACCGGCTCGCGGCCAGGGTCGCGGCGCTGGCGGGTGAGAGCGGGCCCTCTGGGGTGCTCGAGGCGTCGACGCGTCAGCAGCTGTGGTGCGTGCGCGCGCTGAGCGCGCTGGCGCTCGGCGACACGAGAGCCACGGTCCGTCACGGTCGGACGGCGATCGAGAGCGGCCCCGGCGACGACGAGTGGTCGGCGCTCGCCTCGGCGGGCGTGGCACGTGCGCTCGCGTGGCAGGGGGAGGAGGAGGCAGCCGACGAGACGCTCCGGACGGCCCGCGAGCCCTTCGGTCGAGCGGCCCAGGCCGAGATCGCCGGCACCACCGCTCACGTCCTGCTCGCGCAGGGGCACCTCGAGCGCGCGCTGGGTGTCGCGGACGCGCTGGCGGAGCGCATGCGTGCGGCGGCTCCCGCCTCGCACGACCTACGCCTGCACCCCGAGGTCGTCGCGGCATCGGTCCACCTGGAACGTGGGCGCTCGTCGTACGCGGCTGGCATCCTCGCGGCGGCCGGCGAGCACGTCTCCGCCCTACGACTGCCGGCCCGGGTCCTCGCACTGCTCGGTCTGTCGCGCGCCCTGTGGGTACAAGGCGACGACGACGCGTTCCGCGTGGTCGACGAGTGCCGCCGCCTGCTGCGTCACGCGCCGACGACGAGCGGCCTCGTCGACCGTGTGCGCGCGCGGCGAGCTCGGCTTCTGCTGGACACCGGTGACCTCGACGGAGCGGCGAGCACGATGGATGCCATGTCGAGCCCGTGGCTGCGGAGGATCGTCGAGGCGCACCTGCGGCTCGCGGACGGCGACCTCGGCCGGGCACGTGCCACGCTCGAGAACGTCGAGCGGGATGCACGATCCCCGCGGCGGCGGCTCGACGCGTCGCTCGTCGCACTCGCGCTCGCGCAGGCCGAGGACGGGGACATCGTGGACGCCGCGCGGCAGGTGCTGGCGCGGGCCGAGCCCGAGGGATGGGTGCTCCCGCTGCAGGAGGCCGGGCTCGCGTCGCTCGACGCCGTCCGGGGCGTCGCCCGCTCCAGGACCGTCACACCGTTCGTCGCCGCGCTGCTGGCCGCACGCCCGGTCACGGGCGCTCGCGACCTCCGTGTGCCGCGGCTCACCGGACCCGAGCTCTCGGAGCGGGAGAGGACGGTGCTCGGCTATCTCGCCACGTCGCTCACGTACCCGGAGATCGCGGCGACGCTGTTCGTCTCGGTCAACACCATCAAGACGCACGCCAAGAACATCATGCGCAAGCTCGGCGCGGCTTCCCGGGCGGATGCCGTCGTCCGGGCACGAGAGGCGAGGTACCTGTGAGCGGCTCAGGATCCGGTGGCCTGGTGCGGCACGTCGCTCGCCAGGTGTCACCGCACAGCGCGTCCGAGCTGCTCTACGGCGCCATCGTGACGGCGTCGGTCCTCGCGGTGTCGAGCCTGCACCCGGGACCGGGTGGCCACGTCGTCCTCGCGGCGGGCGTCGTCACCCTCGTGTACTGGCTCGCTCACGTGTACGTCGACGCCGTCGGCGGGCGGTTCCTGGACCCCGAGCACTCGACGACGCGGCGGCTGGGGCACGCGCTGCGGAGCAACTGGGGCGTGCTGCTGGGAGGTGTGCCGCCGATCGTCGTCTACGTCGTCGCGCGGCTGCTCGGCGCTTCGGTGCCCGGCGCGGCGTGGGTCGCGATGTGGTTCACGGTGGGCCTGCTCATGACGGCGGGCGGGTTCGCGGCCTACCGAGCGGGCCGGCGTGGCTTCGCGCTCGTCTCGGAGATCGCCGTGTGCGGCTGTTTCGGCCTGGCGGTCATCGCGATGAAGTACGCGCTGCACTGACGGACCTTCGGAGGCCGGGGCGACCGGGCGCACTGGCACACTCGGGACCATGACGGTCGTCAGGTCGCTGGTCCTGTTCGTCGCCGCCGCGATCTGCGAGATCGGCGGTGCGTGGCTGGTGTGGCAGGGCGTGCGCGAGCACAAGGGTTGGGTGTGGGTCGGTGCCGGCGTCGTGGCGCTCGGGCTGTACGGGTTCGTCGCGACCCTGCAGCCCGACGCGCACTTCGGCCGGATCCTCGCGGCGTACGGGGGCGTGTTCGTCGTCGGCTCGCTGCTGTGGGGCATGGTCGCCGACGGCTTCCGGCCCGACCGCTACGACGTCGCCGGCGCGCTCCTGTGCCTGGGCGGCGTCGCGGTGATCATGTACGGGCCGAGGTCGGCATGAGCGACCGGGACACCCGGGAGTACGACGCGTTCGGGCCGTGGGTCGACGAGGTCCGCTCGGCCGACGACGTGCCGCGCCTGTTCCGCCCGTTCCGGCTCGACCTGGCTCGCACCCGGCTGGTGCTCAAGGTGCCGCGCGACATCGCCCGACGCGACGCGACGCCGGACATGGACCTGTACGACCACCTCGTCGTGCTCGACGACACGCGCATCACCGTCCTGACACGCATCGCGGCCGGCGGGTTCGACGAGAGCGCCGTCGCGTACGGGGACGTGCTCGCGGTGGTCGACGCCGTCGACCTGCTCGACGCCCGGTTCACGCTGCACGACCGGCACGGTGGCACGCTGTCCTTCCGGTACAACGGCTCGGCGGGGCGCAGCATGAAGCAGCTGGTCTCCGAGCTGCGGTCGGCGACGAGCGACGCGCCGATCAGCCCGGTCGCACGCGCCGTCGCGGCCGCGCCCGGGGGTCCGCCGCCCGGTTCCGACGACCTCGGCCCGCGCGGCCGCGGGCTAGTGAGCGAGTACCTGGACGTGGCGCGCTCGCGGCCCGACCTGCGCGCGCAGGCGTGGCACGGGCCGCGCACGCTCCAGACCCGCCGCACCGGACCGGCCGCGTGGTGGCACCGGGTGGTCAGCCTGTTCCTCCCGACGAGGCTCGCGGGTGCTGTCGTCGCGAGCGGACCCCGCACGCTCGAGCTCGTGACGCGGCGCGAGGGGATCACGCGCAGCGCCCGTCCCGACTACTCGCTCGCGCGGGTCGTCGTGCCGCTGGGTGCGCTGGACCGGGTCGATGCCGCTCCGCACCCGGAGCTCGCGGACGTCACGGTGCTCACGCTGGTGGGCGGCGAGGGCGGCGTGCCGCTCGCGGTCCCGACGGGCTCGTCGACGGAGACGTTCCTGACGGCGACCTAGCCGCCGCCGGCGGACGGGTCAGGCGACGTCCGCGCGGAACGCGGTGCGGTAGTCGAGGGGCGGGATGCCGACGACGCGGCGGAAGTGGTGCCGCAGCAGCGCCGCGGACCCGAACCCGCACTCGCGCGCGACCTCCTCGACGTCCAGACCGGTCTCCTCGAGCAGCCGCTGCGCGTGCTGGACCCGCTGGCTCGTGAGCCAGCGCATGGGCGTGGTGCCGGTCTCGGCGGCGAACCGGCGCGCGAACGTGCGCGACGACATGAGCGCGCGGGCCGCGAGCGTGTCGACCGTGTGGTCGTCGGCGAGCGAGCCCTGCACCCACTCGAGCACGTGCCGCAGCGAGTCGTCGGAGCACTCGGGCACGGGCTGCGGGATGAACTGGCGCTGCCCGCCGTCACGCTGCGGCGGGACCACCATGCGGCGGGCGATGGTGCTGGCCACGGAGCTGCCGAGCTCGCGCCGGACGATGTGCAGGCACGCGTCGATGCCCGCCGCGGTGCCGGCGCTCGTGACGATCTGGCCGTCGTCGACGAACAGCACGTCGGGGTCCACCGTGACCTCGGGGAAGCGCTCGGACAGCTCGGCCGCGTGCCGCCAGTGCGTGGTCGCGACGCGGCCGTCGAGGATCCCTGCGGCGGCGAGCACGAACGCGCCCGAGCACACCGACACGATCGTCGCTCCACGCGCGTGCGCGCGGCGGACGGCGTCGAGCACCGCGGGCTCGTACTCGTCGCGCACGACGGTCGCGGGGACGGCGACCAGGTCGACGTCGTCGAGCGCGTCGAGGCCGTGCGGGGTGACGAGGTCGACGCCGATGCCCGACCGGATCGTGCCGCCTGCCTCGACCCCGGCGACGCGGAAGTCGAACGCCGGCACGCCCTCGTCGGTCCGGTCGATGCCGAACACCTCGCACACGACCCCGAACTCGAACATGGCGAGACCGTCCACGAGCAGGACCCCGACGCTGCGCAGCATCGCGCCAGACTACTTGGCAGGATGTTGACGGTCAACGTCGTGGCTGCCACTCGTCGGCGTCGTGCGGCCCGACGAGAGTGGCCGCATGGACACCATCGTGACTGTCATCGCAGCCCTCGTGATCGCCTCGCCGTTCGTCGTGCTCGCGCTGCGCACGACGCGGTGGGACCCCTTCGCCCGCCGGTCCGCCGGCGCGGTGGCGGCCGACGAGCGTGACGCCGACGCGCGCCGCACAGCCGCCGACGTGGCGGCTCTCGTCGGGCACGACGCCCCGACGGCGACCCGGCCGCTCGCCGAGCCGACCTGGACGGCACGCGCGGTCCACATGGACCGAGCCGCCTGACGCGAGGCGGGCCGTCCTCGGCACTACGGCCGCAGCAGCACCTTCGTCGCGCGCCGCTCGTCCATTGCCGCGTACGCCTCGGCGGCCTGCTCGAGCGGCAGCTCGAGGTCGAACACGATGCCGGGCCGCAGCGAGCCGTCCAGCACCTCGGGCAGCAGGTCCTCGATGTACCCGCGTACGGGTGCCACGCCGCCGCGGACGCCCACGTTGGAGTCGAACATGGTCCGTACGGGCAGCTCCGGGCCGCCGTTCGGGACGCCGACGAAGCCCACCTGGCCACCCGGCCGGGCGGATCGCAGCGCCTGGTCCATCGACTCCTTGGTCCCGACGCACTCGAGCACCACGTCGGGCCCGACGCCGTCGAACATCTCCTTGAGCCGCGCCACGCCCTCGTCGCCCCGCTCGGGCACGACGTCGGTGGCTCCGAGCTCGCGCGCGAGCGCCTGCCGGTCATCGTGGCGCGACATCGCGACGATGCGTGCGGCGCCGAGCCGGCGCACGGCGGCGACCGCGCTCAGGCCCACCGCTCCGTCGCCGACGACGGCCACGGTCGAGCCCTCGCGCACCCCGCCCGCGACGGCCGCGTGGTGACCCGTGCACATCACGTCGGACAGCGTCAGCAGGTGCGGCACGAGGGCGCGCCCGGTCTCGGAGTCCGGGTCGAAGCCGGGGACGACGACGAGCGTGCCGTCCGCGAACGGGGCGCGCACCCGCTCGCCCTGGCCACCGTCCGCCGAGGCGCCCTCGGCGTCGTGGCTGCCCCACCAGCCGCCGTGCAGGCATGACGTGCTGACGCCGTTGCGGCAGTTCACGCACGTGCCGTCGCACACGTAGAACGGTGCGATGACGAAGTCGCCGACGGCCACGTCGCGCACGTCGTCGCCGACCTCCTCGACGACGCCCACGTACTCGTGCCCGATGCGGTGCGGTCGCTTCGTCGGCGTCACGCCGCGGTACGGCCACAGATCGGAGCCGCACACGCACGCCGCGACGACGCGGACGACCGCGTCGGTGCCGAACCGGATCTCCGGGTCGGGGACCGTCTCGACGCGGATGTCCCGCTCGCCGTGGATGACCGTCGCGCGCATGGGTTCCTCCTTGCAGGGATGGGTGGCTGCAAAGCAGTCTCGCCCATGCCGGCGAGGGCCGCGTGCGCAGTCGGCGCGCCCCTTCCGGGCGGGCGGGCGACTGCGGCACGCTGGCGCCATGACACCGAACTCGCCCGCGCGCGCCCGGCTGCGGCAAGCGGGGCCGAGATGGCTCGCCTGACCAGCGCCGACGTCGCCCGCGAGAGCGGCGTCTCCCGCACCACGGTGAGCTACGTGCTCAACGGCAAGACGGGCGTCGCGATCCCGGAGGCCACCCGGCAGCGCGTGCGCGAGGCGGCCGAGCGCCTCGGCTACACCCCGTCCGCGGCCGCGCGCGCCCTGCGCCGGGGGCGCAGCGACCTCGTGCTGCTGGTGCTCCCGGACTGGACCGTCGGGCCGGTGATCGACACGCTGCTCGACCACCTCACCGCGGAGCTCGCCGAGCGCGGGCTGTCCCTGCTCGTGCACCACGACCGCGGGCCCCGTCGGCTCGCGGACCTGTGGGGGGCCGTGACGCCGCGTGCCGTGCTGGGCCTGGTGCCGTTCGCGGCGGACGACGCGCACGCGATGCGGCAGGCAGGCATCCAGGTGGTCGGCAGCACGCTCGACGCCGACCCGGAGCCCGGCACGTTCTCCGTCCCGCAGCGCGAGATCGGTCGCCTGCAGGTGGAGCACCTCGCGGCGCGGGGGCACCGGGTGCTGGCGTACGCGGCGCCGAGCGACGAGCGGCTGGCGGAGTTCGCCGACCGGCGTGCCGCGGGTGCGGCGGCGGCGTGCGAGCGTCTGGGTCTGCCCGCGCCTGCCGTCCGGGCGGTCGGGCTGGACGTGACCTCCGCGAGCGCCGCGGTGCAGGAGTGGCGTGCGGGCGACGAGCCCGTCACGGCCGTCGCGGCGTACAACGACGAGGTCGCTCTCGCGGTGCTCGCCGGGCTGCGCGCCGAGGGCCTTTCCGCCCCCGCCGACATCGCGGTCATCGGGGTCGACGACGTCCCGGTCGCAGCCCTCGCCGCGCCGCCGCTCACGACCGTCTGGCAGAACATCGACGCGCAGGCCACGTACCTCGCCGCGTCGGTGCTGGCGGCGCTCGACGGCGCGGACGAGCCGGAGCGCCCGGACGACGTCTTCCATGTCGTCGTCCGGGCGTCGACCTAGCTCCCGGTCAGCTGAACGTGAACCAGTTGAGGTTCACGAAGTCGGCGGGCTGCCCGGAGTCGAACGTCAGGTAGACGGTGTGCGTGCCCGTGGTGTCGGTGATGTTGGCGGGCACGGTCTGCCACGTCTGCCAGCCGCCGGTGCTGGCGATCGCGAAGCTGCCGATCGACGGGCCGGTGAGGCTGTCGAGCCGGACGTTCACGAGCCCGCTGACGCCACCTGCTGCGCCGGATGCGACGCGGGCGGTGAACGTCCGCTTCGCCGACGAGCCGAAGTTCACCGAGTCGAACCGCACGTGGTCGCCGTTGCCGATCCACCCCACGTCCAGGCCGCCCCCGGTGTCGGACGTGCTCTCGGTCGCGACGCCGGCCATCCCGTCGTACGACTCGGCCTCGATCCGGGAGGTCGCGTCGCGACCGGTCGTCGTGCCGGCCGTCGTGACCGAGACCGCGCTGCTGGCGGCGGACCGGTTGCCTGCCGCGTCGTACGCCCGGACCGTGAACGAGTACGTCGTCGATGCGGACAGCCCGGTCGCGGTGTACGTGCGCGCCGTCGTCGTCCCGACGACGGACCCGCCGCGCAGCACCTCGTACCCGGTCACGCCGACGTCGTCGGTGGACGCGTTCCACGTGAGCGTCGTCGACGACGAGGTGGTGCCCGACGCGGACAGCCCGGTCGGCACGCTCGGTGCCGTGGTGTCGCTGGAGCCGGGTGTCGTGACCGAGACCGCGCTGCTCGCGGCGGACCGGTTGCCTGCCGCGTCGTACGCCCGGACCGTGAACGAGTACGTCGTCGAGGCGTACAGGCCGGTCGCGGTGTAGGTGGTCCCGGTCGTCGTCCCGACCACCGACCCGCCGCGCAGCACCTCGTACCCGGTCACGCCGACGTCGTCCGTGGACGCGTTCCACGCCAGCTTCGTCGAGGTGCTCGTCGTCCCGGACGCGGCGAGGCCGGTCGGCGTCGACGGCGGCGTGGTGTCCGTCGGGGCGGTGCCGCTCGAGCTGGCCACCGAGCGGGCCGGTACGGACAGCGTCACGCCGTTCGAGAACGTCACGGTGATCGGCGTCGAGCCCACGTTGGCCGCCTGGTAGGTCCGCACACCGTCCTTGACGAACACCGCGTGCAGCGGTGTGTTCGCCGTGACCGACCGGTCGACCGTCCCGAGGCCCGCGAGGTTCTTGAGCCAGTAGAACGTGTGCGCCCTCGACTCGCCCTCCTCGGGCGTGTACGACGAGGCCTGCGCGCGGAACTGCGAGAGCGCCGTCGGGGCGTCCGCGAGCGCCTGGAACTCCCAGATGATGTCCTGCCACACGGTGGCCGGCCCGCCGTTGTTGCGTTCGAGCTCGGCGAGGTTGCGCTTCACGTACGCCGGGTCGTAGCCGAGGTACAGGTGGCCGCCCGTCGAGGGCAGCAGGTTGATGCCCTGGATCATCTCGGGGTCGGCGCTGAACCACGTCGAGTACGCGCCGCCGTCGCCCCACACCATGCCGACCGTCGAGTGGCCGAACGCGGCGGGGAACGCCTCGTCGTCGGTGTCGAACCAGTAGTTCTCGATGGCCGACGCCTGCGTCGTGTAGAGGTAGATGCCGAGGTCACGGACGGCCTTGTTGCCTGTGGCCTGACCCCACTGGACGAGCCCGCTGGCGAAGTTCATGCCCTCGGACGACGACTCCTGGTTGTTGCCCGCGCCGAACGCGCCGTGCCCGGATGCCCAGTCGTGGCCGGCGTAGACGTCGAAGTCGCGCAGGAACGGGAATCGGGTGTCGCTCCGGTCCCAGTTGGCGGCGTCCTTGATCATCGTGTTGACCATGCCGCCGTATGCGGAGTCGGCCGCCCACGCGGGGTCGAACTCCGCGAGGGTCGCGGCGCCGACCACGTAGTAGCCGTAGTGGAAGTGGTGGTCGTTGAGGTCGGTGTCCGAGCCGTAGGAGGCCGGGTAGCCGATCAGGGTGCCCCACGCGGAGTTGTACCAGAACGACCGGGTCGTCTCGCCGGGCGAGGCGGTCATCCAGTCCGTCATCCGCGTCTTGAGGGATGCGAGCAGGCTGTCGCGCGCGGACGTGTTGCCGGTGGCGTTTGCGATCTGCACCACCTGCGCGATGCGGCCGAAGGCCTTGCCGGTCCAGTACGTGTCGTCGCCGAAGCCAGCGAAGGGGTCCCCGGACGCGACGCTGTTCACGTACCCGTTGAGCTGGGTCGCGTCCGCCGAGCCGGCGGCGAAGCCCGTGTTGGCGAGCTGCGGGAGCACACCGTTGAACGGCGTGACGGTCTGGAACTGCGAGGCGCCGACGACGACCTTCATCGGGCCCCTCGGCGACGTGTACGAGTAGCCGCTGAGCGTCGTCCCGCTGAGGTGGTCGCGCTGGTGCGGGTACAGCGCGAAGACGGTGCCCGTGCCGCTGCCCTGGCGTGCGGTCGTGGTGAACGCGTACGTCGCGGTCATCTTCGCCGTCGCCTCGTCGTACGACCACGAGACCTTGGTGCCCGTGACGTGGTTGTGCGCGTACGGCGCGTAGGCGTTGAGCGCGGCGACGCGGTCGGCGTTGCTGCTGCTCGACGTCGTCGGGAGCACAGCCACCGAGAAGAACGTGCTGCCGTTCAGGGCCGAGCTGATCGTGCTGCCGGACACCGTCCACGTGGAGCCCGTGGGGCCGAACGCGGCGTAGTCGTGCCCGTTGAGCGTGAAGCCGACCGCGGCGTTCGCGTTGCTCCACACCGTGGGGGCGGCGCTGCCGGTGAGCGTCGCGTTGCCGCCGGTCTTCGTCGCGTAGACGAACGGCAGGCCGTGCCCGAACGTGGTGCGCAGGCTGTTCGAGCCGCTGCTCCACAGCTCGCTCACGGTCCAGTCGGAGTAGCCGTCGACCTTCCCGTCCGACGACAGGCCTGCGATGCCCAGGCGGAAGTCCTCGGCGTACGGGTAGTGGTACTCGCCCACGCCGGTCGCCGTGCCGGAGATCGTCGGGGTCGTCGGGTAGCTCACGCCGAGGCCGTTCGTGTACGCGTGGAACGACAGCGGGTGCGCCATGAGGTTCTCGGAGATCGACGCGCAGTCGAACTTGCGCCACAGCAGCGACGTCCACCAGTCGTTGGTGGGGATCGCACCGGCGGGGAAGCTCGCGGTGACGTGCGCGCGCGGGTTCGTCACGGGCGTGCCGTTGCACTCGGTCGGGACGGCGCCGCCGGCGGGTGTGCCCTCGGCGTAGCTGCCTGACCCCACCGACACCGCGCCGGCCGAGGTGGTGACGAGCAGCGGCGTGAGCACCGCAAGCATCGCGGCGATCACCGCACCCCCGACGACGGATCGCCGCGTCGCTCGGGTCGATCGGCTCCGGCGCGTGGGCCGCTGGGTCGGGTTCGATGGCACGCCGTTGTGCATAGGGGACTCCGTCGTCAGGGTGCGCGGCCGGCGGAGCGCGTCGTTGCGCCCGGCTCGACCGAGTGACTCGTGTCACTAGGGGTTTGCCCAGAGTTGTCCGATCGTTCGCCGAAGTCAAGACCTGGGACGCCCGCGGACCTAGGCTCGGCCCGACGAGAGGGGCGACGTGACGGTCGTGCTGATGTGTGGACCCGCCGGCGCGGGCAAGTCCACCGCGGCGGCGCGCCTCGAGCGCGACGGCTACGTCCGGCTCGCGTTCGACGAGCGGGCGTGGGAGCTCGGGCATCGCGACCACCCGCTCCCGGCGACGGTCGCCGCCGCGGTCCACGCCGACCTGCACGCGACCCTCCTCGCCCTCGTCGCGGAGGGTCGGGACGTCGTCGTCGACTCGTCGTTCTGGTCCCGCGCCTCGCGCGACGCCTACCGCGAGCTCCTCGCGCCGGCGGGCATCGTGCCGGTCGTGCACGTCCTCGACACCCCGCGCGAGGTCGTCCTGGCGCGGCTCGCCCGACGGACCGGGGAAGGGCCGCACGACGTCCCGGTCCGACCCGACCGCGCGCTCGCCTACCTCGACGGCTTCGAGCGCCCGACGCCCGACGAGGGCCCGCTCGTCGTCGTCGACGGGACGCTCAGAGCGAGCGGCGACGTCAGCGGATGACCAGGACTGATACCCCGACGCCGACGGCTGACGCGAGACGAAGGTCGGCCGTGAGCAGCGGTGCATCGGTCGCGCGAGCCACGGCCACGTAGAAGGCGTCCGCGACCCTGAGCCTGCCGCGCTCCGCCCAGACGTGACGGAGCAGGTCGACGTGATGCACGCGGTCGCACGGGAACGTGGACCACGCGTCGACCGCGTCCGAAGCCTCCGCGCTGGTCAGGGCTCCGGATCGCTCGAGTCGCGCGACGGCAGACAGGACCTCCGTGTCGATCAGTGCAGGAGCGAGGGGTTCAGACCCGGCCAGGCGTGCGCGCGCGATCCTCTGGAGCGGGCCAGGGATGAGCGCGTGGACGGCCACGCTCGCGTCGAGGACGACCCTCACGCCGGCGAAGAGATGGGTGCGTCAGGCGCGTACTCCACGCGTACGTCGTCGAGGGCCGCGGCGACATCGATCGTTCGGCGGACTGCTGCAGGCGGGTGAGCCGCCAACCACTCATCCATCGACGGACGACCGAGATCGCGGCGCAGCAACTGGGTCACGTACTCCGTCATCGTGACTCCTTGCCTGCGGGCACGTGCGGACAGCTGTGTGTGCAGCTCGTCGGGGAGATTCTTCACCTGCAGGGTGGCCATGGGCATGACCGTAGCATGCTCGAAGCATGCCCGCGCTGATGAGACAGTCCTTGCACGACGCCGGGCGCGTGGTGGATCCGCGACGATGTACGACGAGATCGCGGATGCGCTCGTCCGTGCGGGTGCTCGGCACGTGGAGCTCGACGGTGCCGGGCACCGGGTCCAGGACCACGCCGAGGCGACCGGCTTGATCCGCGAGGTCGTCGGCGCGCAGGGCTGACGCCGCGGACATTAATGCGATGACGCGCCCGACGGCCTCGTCGTACGGTCGTCCACGCTCGGGCCGAGCAGCCGGACGGTGTGACCGTCGCGGGTCCTGCGTCGAAGCCCATCGAGCAACTGCCTCTGGAGCAGCGCCTGTACAGCGCTCGGGTTCGATTCCCGATCTCTGCCGGCCGGCGTGCGGCCACCACGGCGGTCGCGGTCTGCGACGTCCCGCACGACGGGGTGTCCCCCGCGGTCGTCGGGCTGCGCGCCGGTCGGTGCGCGCGCTCGCGACGGAGGTGGACCCGGCCGAAGGGCGGTCGGGGACGGACGACGGGAGGAGGAGAGCGATGCGCATCGTCGTGCAGGAGTGGGAGAAGGTCCTGGTGTACAAGGACGGCCGGTTCGAGGTCGAGCTCGCCCCCGGCAGGTTCCGGCTGGCGCGTCGGCGTCGTCGGTTCGTGCACGTCGTCGTCCGGCCGCGCGTGCTGACCGTGCCGGTGCAGGAGGTGCTGACCGCCGACGGGCTGTCGGTCAAGGTCAGCCTCACGGGCGTGCTGCGTGTCGCGGACGCGCGGGCGTGGACCGAGGCCGTGCAGACCCCGGACGCGTTCGTGTACGCGGAGCTGCAGGTCGCGCTGCGTGACGAGGTCGCCGCGCGCACGCTCGAGGAGCTGCTCGCGCAGCGCGTGCAGGTGGCCGACGCGCTGCTCGCAGCGACGGCGCAGTTCGTCGCGAGCGTGGGTGCGGTGCTCGAGCGGCTCGCGGTGCGCGACGTCGTCGTGCCGGCCGAGCTGCGCCGAGCCGCGGCCGACGCCGCCACCGCGCGGCTCGAGGGTCTCGTGGCGCTCGAGCGTGCACGCACCGAGGTGGCGGCGACGCGTGCGCTGGCCAACGCGGCGCGGCTCGTCGGGACCACGCCGGGCCTCCTCGAGCTGCGGACGCTCCAGGCCGTCGAGGCCGGTGGCGCGACCGTCGTCCTGAAGCAGGGCGTCGCGAGCGCGTGACCTGGACCGGTGGCGACCCCGCGGGGTCGCCACCGGGCTCCGAGATGCCGGTGCGGCGAAGCGTGCCTAGCGTGGCCGGACTCGTCGCACGAGCCGAGGGGAGCCGACGATGCCCGACCAGCAGCCCGACCAGACCACACCCGACCGCCCCGCCCAGCAGCAGGAGCCGCCCGGCCTGACCGCCCCGATGCGGCCGCAGCCCGACCACGGCGAGGAGTCCTACGCCGGGCACGGGCTCCTCGACGGCCGCAAGGCGTTCATCACCGGGGGCGACTCCGGGATCGGCCGCGCGGTCGCGATCGCGTTCGCGCGGGAGGGGGCCGACGTCGCGATCGGCTACCTGGAGCAGGAGCAGGAGGACGCCGACGAGACGGCGCGCTGGGTGCGCGCCGCGGGCCGCACGTGCGTGCTGGTCCCGGCGGACCTGCGCGACGAGGACCAGGCGCGCGGTTCGGTGCGCACGGCCGTCGCCGAGCTCGGGGGCCTGGACGTGCTCGTGAACAACGCGGGCTTCCAGATGGCTCGCCGGGACTCGTTCGCGGACGTCACGACAGACGACCTCGACCGCGTGATGAAGACCAACCTGTACGCCCTCGTGTGGGTCACGCAGGAGGCTCTCGAGCACCTGGGCGAGGGGTCGGCGATCGTCAACTGCTCGTCGATCCAGGCGTACCAGCCGTCCGAGTCGCTCGTCGACTACGCGTCGACGAAGGCCGCGATCAACAACATCACCGTCAACCTCGCGTCCGAGCTGGGGGAGCGCGGCATCCGCGTCAACGCGGTGGCACCCGGACCGATCTGGACCCCGCTGCAGCCCGCCACCCAGCCCGCCGAGAAGCTCGAGACGTTCGGCCAGGACACGCCGCTCGGCCGCGCCGGCGAGCCTGCGGAGGTCGCGCACGCGTTCGTGTTCCTCGCGTCGCAGGTCACGGGCTCGTACGTGTCCGCGACCGTGCTGGGCGTCACCGGGGGCAAGCCGGTGTTCTGACGCGAGCGGTCGCCGATCCCGGCGTCCGGGGTGAGAGTGAGACGACGGGCGCGGGCCCCACGAGGGCCCCGCCGAGTCCCCCGGGCAAGGAGCAGAACATGCGTGCCGTCGTCTACGAAGGCCCCCGCGAGATCGTCGTCAAGGACGTGCCCGATGCGCGCGTCGAGCACCCCACCGATGCCGTCATCCGGCTCACGACCACCAACATCTGCGGCTCCGACCTGCACATGTACGAGGGCAGGACGGACGTCGAGGAGGGGACCGTCCTCGGTCACGAGAACATGGGTGTCGTCGAGGACGTCGGTCCCGGTGTCACGCGGATCAAGGTCGGCGACCGAGTCAGCGTGCCGTTCAACGTCGCATGCGGGACGTGCCGCAGCTGCACGAGCGGCTGGACGTCGTTCTGCCTGCGCACCAACCCGATCGAGGGCATGGTGGGTGCCGCCTACGGGTACGCGAACATGGGTCCGTACCCCGGAGGCCAGGCCGAGTACCTGCGGGTCCCGTTCGCCGACGCCAACCTGCTCGAGCTGCCGCAGGGCACCGAGCACGAGGACGACTTCACGATGCTGTCGGACATCTTCCCGACCGGCTGGCACGGCACGGTGCTCGCGGGCGTCAGCCCGGGCGACGACGTCGCGGTGTTCGGCGCCGGCCCTGTGGGGCTCATGGCCGCGCACTCGGCCCTGATCCAGGGGGCGGCGCGCGTCTTCGTCGTCGACCAGCAGGCCGACCGGCTCGCGCTCGCCGACAAGATCGGTGCGCAGGCCGTCGACTTCTCGGCGGGCGACCCGGTCGAGCAGATCATGGACGCGACGCAGGGCCGCGGCACGGACTGCGGCGTCGAGGCGGTCGGCTACCAGGCGCACGACCCCGCGGGCGACGAGCACCCCGAGCTGGTGCTCGACAACCTCGTGCAGGTGGTGCGCGCGACGGGTGGCATCGGCGTCGTCGGCGTGTACGTGCCGCAGGACCCGGGTGCGGCCGAGGAGGGCGCGAAAGAGGGCCGCGTCGGCTTCGACTACGGCACGTTCTTCACCAAGGGCCAGCACATGGGCACGGGCCAGGCGCCCGTCGCCCGCTACAACCGGCAGCTGCGGGACCTGATCGTCGCGGGCCGCGCGACGCCGTCGTTCATCGTGTCGCACCACCTGGGCCTCGACGACGCCCCCGACGCGTACGCGAGGTTCGACGCACGGGAGGACGGCTGGACCAAGGTGCTGCTGCGTCCGCACGGCTGACGCTCACCGCCCAACGCTCGCCGCTCATCGCTCGCCGCGCGCAGCGGGCGGGCACGCGTCAGGATGCTCGCGTGCCGGTGACGACGAAGAGCCGAGCCGCCGCGGCAGCGTGCGCGGTGGCGCTGTGCGCGGGCTGCGTCGGCCCGGCCGGCGCGGACCGGCACTCCGACGAGGTGCTCGGCACGGCCCTCGACGGCGCCGCGTCGGCCCTCGCGATCGGGACCCTCACGGTCGACCTCCTGGCGGACGGACGCACGTTCCGGACGGTCGCGGACACGACCCTGCAGGACGCGATCGAGGACGCGAGCAGCGCGCAGGGCACGCTCGCGCGGGACCAGCCCGCGACGCCGCAGATGTCGAAGGCCCGGGCCGCGGGAGTCGAGGCCGTGGCCTCGGCCGTCACGGCGCTCGCGGACGCCCGGGAGTGGGTGAACGGCGTCGACGGCACCGACGTGGCCGACGTCCGGTCGGCGCTGGGGGTGGCGACGCAGCGGGTCGATGACGCGTCCGACGCGGTGGATGCCGCCGCGGGGAGCGGCTCGTGAAGAAGCTCCTCGGCGTCGCGCTCGGCATCCTCACCGCGATCGGCGGCTTCGTCGACATCGGTGACCTGGTCACGAACGCGGTCGTCGGGGCACGCTTCGGGCTCTCGCTCGTGTGGGTGGTGCTCGTCGGGATCGTCGGCATCTGCGTGTTCGCGCAGATGTCGGGCCGGGTGGCTGCCGTGAGCGGGCGCGCGACCTTCGAGATCATCCGCGAGCGCCTCGGCCCGCGCGTCGGCGGCATGAACCTCGTCGCGTCGTTCGTCGTCACGATGCTCACGCTCACGGCCGAGGTGGGCGGCATCGCGCTCGCGCTCGAGCTGGCGAGCAGCGTCGAGGAACGGCTGTGGATCCCGTTCGCGGGCCTCGCGGTGTGGCTCGTGCTCTGGCGGGTCAAGTTCTCCGTGCTCGAGAACGTCACCGGCCTGCTCGGCATGTCGCTCGTCGTGTTCGCGGTCGCGCTGTTCCTGCTGGGGCCCGACTGGGGCGAGCTGCTCGACCAGGCGGTCCGGCCGACGATCCCGCAGACCGAGGCCGCGCCGACGTACTGGTACTACGCCGTCGCGCTGTTCGGAGCCGCGATGACGCCGTACGAGGTCTTCTTCTTCTCGTCCGGCGCGCGTGAGGAGAAGTGGACGGTCAAGGACCTGAACATGTCCCGGGCCAACGTGCTCATCGGCTTCCCGCTCGGCGGGCTGCTGTCGATCTCGATCGCCGCGTGCGCCGCCGTGGTGCTGATGCCACGGCACGTCGACGTGACGTCCTTGTCGCAGATCACGCTGCCGGTCGCGCTGGCCGGCGGCAAGCTCGCGCTCGCGGTGGTGATCCTCGGCATCGTCGCCGCGACGTTCGGAGCGGCCCTCGAGACCGCGCTGTCCACCGGGTACACGCTCGCGCAGTTCTTCGGGTGGTCGTGGGGCAAGCACCACCGGCCCGCCGAGGCGGCGCGGTTCCACACCGCGATGCTCGTCGCGGTGCTCGTCGGGACGCTGGTGCTGCTGACCGAGGTCGACCCCATCGCAGTCACCGAGTACTCGGTGGTGTTCTCCGCGGTCGCGCTGCCGCTGACGTACCTGCCGATCCTCGTCGTCGCGAACGACCGCGAGTACATGGGCGAGCACGTCAACGGCCGCGCCACCAACGCCGTGGGGCTGGTCTACCTCGGCATCATCGTCGTCGCGTCGCTCGCGGCGATCCCCCTGATGATCGCGACGGGAGCGGGTGCATGAGCCCACGCGTGCGGCGCGACGAGCGCCCCTTCGACCCCGACGAGGAGCTGCCCGAGCCCCCGCGGCCGGCCGGGCGCGTGCTCGACGCGCGCCTGCACCTGCTGGACCGGCAGGTGGTCGATGTCGACGACGTGCCGGTCATGACCCTCGACGACCTCGAGCTCACCGAGCCCGTCGTCGGCACCGACGTCACGGTCCAGGGCCTGCTGAGCGGACCGGTGCTCGCGACGCGCATCTTCGGTGGCCGCCCGCCGCGCAGCAGGCTGCACCGCACCCCGTGGCGGCTCGTCGCCGAGGTGGGGACGACGGTCCGGCTCGGGGTGCGCGGCGAAGGGCTCGATGTGCTGTGGGTCGAGCGCTGGTTGCGCGACCGGGTGATCGGCAGGATCCCCGGAGGTCGTCATGCTCCTGAGTGACCTGCTCGACGTGCCCGTGCACGATGCGGACGGCGTCCGGCTCGGCTTCGTCGTCGACGTGCGGCTGGTGCTCGACGGCCCGCTCGACGGGTCGCTGGCCCGGCCTCGCCTGCACGGCGTTCTGGTCAGCCCGCGCACAGGGACGTCGTTCCTCGGCTACGAGCGCAACGACGAGCGCTCGCCCGCCCTCGTGGCCCGCTGGCTGCGCCGGCGGCACCGCGGCACGTTCCTGCTGCTGTGGCAGGACGTCGCGGCGGCCGACGACACCGCGGTGGTGACCGTCGAGGGCTACCGCCGCTGGTCGCCGCGCCTAGGCTGACGGTCGGGTAAGCCCGTCAGTGGTTGCGCAGTGCCTTCACGAGCTCCGCCTTCTTCATCGACGAGCGCCCCTCGATGCCGATCTCGGCCGCTCGCTTGCGAAGGTCGGCGACGGACCAGTCGTCGTACGAGCCCGACTCGCCGCCCTTCTTGCCGACCGCGGACCGGCCGCGCGCGGCGGCGGCGTTGGCGATGCGCGCCGACTTCTCCTTGCTGTTCCCCTCGTCGCGCAGGTCCTCGTAGAGCTTCTTGTCCTTGACGCTGGGGCCGGGGTCTCGTCCGGGCATCGCACACCTCCGTCGTCGGTGGTCTCCTGCCCATCGTGCGCGGAGGCCGACGGCTCCGCACCCGCTGCACACGTGCTTGGGCTCGCCCGAGCCTCGGATGCCCTAATCTCTGGCCATGCTCATCATCGGTCTCATCCTGTTCGGCATGCTGGTCGGCGCCGCGGCCCAGCTGGTGCTCGGCCGCGAGAACAAGCAGATCGACTGGACGATGGCGATCGTCGCCGGTCTCGTCGGCTCGTTCGTCGGCGGTCTGCTCGCGAGTCTGATCGCGGGCGACGGCCTCGCCTTCCGCCCCAGCGGGATCATCGGCTCGATCGTCGGCGCGATCATCGTGACCGCACTCTGGCGGTGGCTGAGGTCGCGCCGCTCGGCGTGAGCCGGCGTCGCAGCTGATGCGTCGTCGGGATGCCGGCCGCGCCCCTCGGACGGACGATGGGTGTGGAAGGGAGACGACATGTCGACGACGAACGAGGACGACCGCCAGCACGCCGACGAGCCCGCCGAGGGAGCGGTGACCCCGGAGGCCACCCGGACCGCGCGCGAGCACTCCGAGGACCCTGCCGAAGGCCCCGAGGAGTGACGCCCGACGGTACGTGAAGCGTTACGTGGCTCTGAGCGAAGTAACGCTTCACGCAGCCGTCGCCGCGTCGAGGCGTGGCCCCGTCCGTCGCGGGGTCCGCGATGCGAGAGGATCGCCCGCGCGGGGTACCGCCAGCGGCTGCCGGGGCGATCATGCCCCCATGGACGACTCCACAGCGCAGGCTCTTGGCACCGACAGGGTCATCGACATCACGACGGTCGGCAGGCGCTCGGGTGAGCCGCGCCGCATCGAGATCTGGTTCCACCGGGTCGACGGGCGCTTCTACATCACCGGCACGCCGGGTCGGCCGCGGGCGTGGTACGCCAACCTCGTGGACGAGCCCGCGTTCACGTTCCACCTCAAGGAGTCCGCGACCGCGGACCTCGCAGCGCACGCGCGCCCGGTGACCGACCCGGCCGAGCGGCGCGCGGTGCTCACGGGGATCCTCGCGGGCATCCCCGAGCTGGCGCACGGCGACGGTCGCACGTCGGAGGACTGGTTCGCGGACAGCCCGCTCGTCGAGGTCACGTTCGACGCGTGAGACGCCCGGGCGGGCCGGAATGGATCGCCGGACCGGATGATTGAGCACCGCATGACCACCTACGGAATCATCGGCGCGGGCCACATCGGCAGCCAGGTCGCACGTGCAGTCATCTCGCTCGGCGACGACGTCGTCATCGCCAACTCGCGGGACCCGCAGACGCTCGCGGACCTCGTCGCGGAGCTCGGCCCCCGCGCCCGGGCCGCCACCGCACACGAGGCGGCGCAGGCTGCCGACGTCGCCGTCGTCACCGTCCCGTTCAAGGCGATCGGCGACATCCCCGTCGAGCCGCTCGCGGGCAAGATCGTCCTCGACACGAACAACTACTACTTCGAGCGCGACGGGCACGACGAGCGGCTCGACCGCGGCGAGGCGACCGTGTCCGGCCTCCTCCAAGAGCACCTGCCCACGTCGAAGGTCGTCAAGGCGTTCAACCACATCGCGGCGCCGCAGATCACCACGGACGGCACGCCCGCGGGCACGCCGGACCGGCGAGCGCTCGCGACGTCGAGCGACCACCCGGAGGCGGTCGAGCACGTCACGCGCCTGTACGACGCGCTGGGCTTCGACGCCGTCGACGTCTCGCCGCTGAGCGAGTCGTGGCGCGTCGAGCGCGACCGGCCCGCGTACGTGGTCCGGCAGAACCGCGAGGAGCTGGTCGAGAACCTCGCGAAGGCGCCGCGGACGATCTGACCTGCGAGGTCAGGACGCGGCGCCGACGACGGCCGACGACGTCGCTCCTCCCGCTCAGCCGCCCAGGCGTGCCGCGACGTCCGCCGGGAAGCCGCCCGTCGCGACCGGACCCCAGCGTGTCGGCGTCACGCGGATCAGGGACTTGCCCTGCACGCGCATCGCCGCGCGGTACTCGTCCCAGTCAGGGTGCTCGCCCGCGATGCACCGGTAGTAGTCGACGAGCGCGTCCTCAGCCTCGGGCATGTGCAGGACCTCGGCGTCGCCGTCCACCTGCACCCACGGGCCGTCCCACTCGTCGGAGAGCACGACGACCGAGACGCGCGGGTCGCGCTCGGCGTTGATCGTCTTGGCGCGGCCCGGGTACGTGGACACGACGATGCGGCCGTCGTCGTCGACGCCGCCGCTCACGGGGGAGACCTGCGGGCGGCCGTCGCGGCGCGTCGTCGCGAGCAGCAGCCGGTGGCGCGGGCGGACGAAGTCGAGGAGCTCGGTCAGGTCGACGGTGCGGGTCGTCGCGATGGTGCGGGCCATCCGTCGAGGCTAGCCCGCGCTGCCGGGCGGCGCGGCCGTCGCGAAGACCTCGTCGTACAGGTCGCGGCCGAAGCTGGTCCGCAGCGGCTCACCGGGCTCGAGCCGGTACCGCGAGGTCGACGAGAGGCGTGGCGCGCGCAGGCAGACCGCGGGCCGCGTCGCGTCGTCGTGCAGCGGGCGCGACAGGTCGTACAGGTGCGTCACGAGGTACACGACGACGCCGCAGTCGACGAGCGCGCGTACGACCTCGAGCGCGATCGCAGCCCCCTCGTCCTCCGTGGTGGACGACAGCGACTCGTTGCTGACGACGATCGACCCGGGCCGCACGCGGTCGACGATGTCGGACAGCCGGGTCAGCTCCTCGTCGAGCTTCCCGCTGCGCAGGTCCGCGTCCTCCTCGCGCGCCCAGTGCGTGTGGACGTCGCGCACCAGCGCGACCGTGCACTGCTCCGCGGCGACCGGCATCCCCGCCTGGGCCATGAGGTGCGCGACGCCGAGCGCCCGCAGGAGCGTCGACTTGCCGCCGTGGTTCGCACCACTGACGACGAGCAGGCGCCGGCCTCGGAGGTCGACGTCGTTCACGACCGCCGCGGTGCCCGTGCGCAGCACGAGGCAGGGGTCGTAGACCCCGGCGCATCGCAGCTCGTGCTCACCGGCGGCGGGCGTGGTCGTCGTCGGGAGGCACCACCGTGCGCCCGCTGCCTCGAGCGCGGCCGTCAGTGTGAGGCAGCCGCGGTAGAACGCGAGCTCGGTGCGGAGCGCCTCGAAGAAGCCGACGACGTGCTCGGCGGCGTGCAACGCGGTCGTCGCGACGTCGAGGATCGCGCGGTCGCGGAGCTCGCCGAACGCGCGGGCACCGCCCTCGTCACGCTCGGGCACCGTCCACGAGTGCGTCGGCCGGAGCAGCGGGTTGCGCTGCAGGACGTGGTGGTTCTCGGGCCGCGGGCGGCGCAGGACGAGGCCCAAGGCGAGCCCCGTCGGGGACAGGTGCGCGCTGAGCACGACCCCGTCCTCGAGGCGCAGGTGGCGCACCTCGGCACGCAGCACCTCGAGGTAGTCGTCGTCGATCTCGGCGCGGACGGTCGCGAGCAGCGCGGTCCACCCCGGTGACGTCACGTCGTCGGCGTACCGGTCGGCGACCGCCCGCAGCGCCCGCAGGTCCTCCAGCAGCAGGTCGAGCACCGTCACCGCGTGACCGAGGCTCATGGAGGCGGACCTGTCGAAGACCCACGACGAGGCACGCCGTTCCGCTGTCACGGCCCGCTCTGCGACCTCCTCGAGCTCGTCGAGGAGCCCCGGCACCCGCCGGCACTCCGCGAGGACCGCGTGCCGGTGCTCGACGACGGCGACGTCCTGGACGGGCCGCAGGGTCGTCGCGCGGACCACCCCGCGCACGAACGCGTCGCCGCGCGCCATCGCGTCCCACAGCGTGTCGAGCTCGAGGTCCGCGGCCGTGGCGTCGGCACCGGCCATCTCGGGCGTCGCGCCGTCGACGTCGTGGTCGGGGAACATGAGCCGGACCTTCACGACCGGTCCTCCAGCCTGCTCCGGACGAGCTCGGCGGTCAGCCCGTGCCTGCGTGCGAGCGCTCGCGCGTACGCGAGGCCGTCGGGCGGGCGGCGTGTCACGTGGAACGTGCGCACCGCGGCGTCGTCGGGATCGACCTCGGCGACCATGGAGACCGTCGAGCCGTCGGGTCCTGCGACGTCGTCGACGAACGTGACGCACACGACGAGGGCGCCGGTCGCCCGTGCCCGCGCCAGGATCTCGCGCGTGAGGAAGCGCGCGTCGTCCAGCCCCGTGGAGCTGAACGGCTCGTTGAGGACGACGACCGAGCCGGCGGTCGCGCGTCCCAGCAGGTCCTTCATGCGGTGCAGTCCCTCGCCGAGTCGGCCCGCCAGGTTCCCGAGCCGCTCGGGCCGTTCGAAGTGCGTCAGGACCTGGTCGGCGAGGCCGAGCGCGACGCGGCGCCCCGGCACGGGCAGCCCGACGGCGGCGAGGTGGTGCAGCTGGCCGACCGCGCGGGCGAACGTCGTCTTGCCGCCCTGGTTCGGCCCGGAGAGCAGGAGCAGGCGCTCGGTCGTCGCGAGGGTCAGGTCGTTCGTCACGACGTCCTCGTGGCGGTCCACGAGGCGGGTCGCGAGGACGACGTCGTACACCTCGCGCGCGTCGGTGTGCACGTGCCCGGCACGGACCCGCGGCAGGCACACCGGCAGCCCGGCGGCCCGCAGCGGTGCGATCACGTCGAGCCACGCGAGGTAGAGCCGCACGTCGTGCACGAACCGGGCGGCGAACCCGTCGACGACGTCGCCGACGGCGGCGAACGCGTGCACCTCGTCGAACACCTCCGGGTGCAGCCGCGCGGCCATGCCCAGGACGTGCGCCTGCACCTCGTCCATCCGGCGTCCGCTCGTACGTGGAGGTGCGGCAGCGACCCGACGCTTCGCGCGGCCGTGGTCCGCGAACCGTGCGAACACCTCGCGCACGGTGGCGACGTCGTCGGGCTCGTCGTCGAACCGCCCCACGGTCACGGTGTCGCCGTGCAGCCACAGGGCGACCGTCACGTCGTGGACCGCGGCGGCGAGTGCCGTCGCGCGCGCGTACAGCTCGCGGAAGGAGGGCTCGTCGACGCGCTCGGCGCATGCGCGGGCGACCTCGTCGAGCGCCGCGCTCCGACTGCCCGCGCCGGCCAGCTCGCGCGGCAGGTCCGACGCGAGGGCGACGAGGGCGTCGAGGTACGTCGTCGCCGCGTGCAGCCGCCACAGGTCGGCCTCCACGGGGTACGCCTTGCGCGCCTCCGCGTGCTGCCCGACGCTGCGCGTGACGGCGTCGACGAACGTCTCGACGACCGCGCGCACCGCGGGCACGTCGAGCGCGCGGGCGACGTCCTGCCGGCGACGGACGGCGTCGACCGTCGCGAGCGGCACGGTCAGCACCGCGGCGAGGTCGTCCCCGACCTGCGTCGCAAGCCGCGTGACCAGCTGGTCGATCGCGAGGTCGTGCAGCGCGTCCTCGCCCAGCGGGGGGCGTGTGGCGGTCGTGTCGAGCAGGCTGCCGGACGGCACTGCGTCGGAACGCACTGCGTCGGACGGAACTGCGTCGGTCTCGGGCTCCGCGCGGGCAGGAACGGGCATGGCGACGGCCTCTCCTCCAGCAGGTGCCATCAGCCGTCGCGGCGGTTCGGAGACCTTCTCCCGGCGAGCCCCATCGCCACCGCCAGGGTGGCACCGTCGCGCCCGATGCTCAACCCGAGCCACCTCGCGCAGGCCTCGCCACGGCCTCGCCACGGATGGGGTCGCGGTCCGCCGGGTCGTGTCGTACTGTCGCGACCAGGCGATGGATCCCGCCGAGACCCACGAGGGTCTGAACCGCCACCCAGGCTGATGGTTCCTGTCCAGGACGGACAGGAGCGCGCCCATGAGCGGCCTGCGGATGGCACACGAGCGCGGACCTCCGCGCGGTCGGAGCCCATGTCCCGCCCACCCGGCGGCCGACGGGGCGACTCGTGGTCCCCCGTACCCGACCCATCGCGCTCGTGCCCGGAAAGAAGATCCCATGAACTGCTTCGACTGCCTCACCTCCCTGCAGACCGAGTCCCCCGCCTCCGCGGTGTGCTCGTCGTGCGGTGCCGCGCTCTGCGTCGTGCACGCGCTCGTCGGCGTCCCGCGCCAGGAGGTCCACTCCGTCGGCTCGCCCTCCGCGACGGTCCTGCCTGGCCGCCGCGTCTGGTGCAGCGCGTGCGCGCCGTCGGGCGCCGCCCCGCTCGCCGTCCGCACCCGCAGCCACAAGGTCGCAACCGCGTGAACCGTCGAACCCATTCGCACACCGCACGGAAGGACGCATGATGACCCGCAACGATGTTGCCTTCTCCGACGTCTCCGCTCTGGAGGTCCTGGACTCGCGGGGCAACCCGACACTCCAGGTGACGCTCACGGACCGCGACGGCGTGCGCTACGTCGCCGGCGTGCCCTCGGGGGCGTCGACCGGCACGCGCGAGGCCGTCGAGCTGCGTGACGGCGACGACAAGAGGTTCGGCGGCAAAGGCGTGATGCACGCGGTCGCGAACGTCGACGGCGAGCTCGCCGACCTGCTCCGGTCGCGCACGTGGGCCTCGCTCGCGGACCTCGACGCCGCGATGATCGAGCTGGACGGCACCCCGACGAAGTCGCGTCTCGGCGCCAACGCGCTCGTCGGTGTGTCGATGGCCGCGGCCAGGGCGTTCGCCGGAGGCGACCCGCTGTGGGTGTCGCTGCGACCGGCCGACGTCGAGGCCCGGTTGCCCGTGCCGCACCTCAACGTGCTCAACGGCGGGGTGCACGCCCCCAACGACCTCGACTTCCAAGAGTTCATGATCGCGCCGGTCGGCGCACCGAGCTTCCCGGAGGCGGTCCGTGCGGGAGCGGCGGTCTACGCGGCGCTGCGCTCGCTGCTGCGCACGCGTGGCGACGCCACCGGGCTGGGCGACGAGGGCGGGTTCGCGCCCGACATCGCGCAGCCCGAGGACGTGCTGCGGCTCATCGTGCAGGCGATCGGCGACGCGGGCTACCCCGCGGGCGCCTCGGGTGTCGCGATCGCGCTCGACCCCGCGGCGAGCGAGTTCTACCGCGACGGGAGCTACCACGTGGCGGGCGAGACGCTCAGCAGCGACGACATGATCGCCCGCTACGAGCAGATTGCCGCGGACTTCCCGGTGTGGTCGCTCGAGGACGGGCTGGCCGAGGGCGACTGGGACGGCTGGGAGCGGCTCACGGCGCGCCTCGGGGAGCGTCTGCAGCTCGTCGGCGACGACATCTTCGTCACCAACCCGGCGATCATCACCGAGGCGATCGGGCGCGGCGTCGGCAACTCGTCGCTCATCAAGCTCAACCAGATCGGGACCGTGACGGAGACCCTCGACGCGCAACGGATCAGCCGGGAGGCCGGCTACACGCAGATGGTCTCTCACCGGTCCGGCGAGACCCCGGACCCGTTCATCGCCGACCTCACCGTCGCGACGGGGACCGGCCAGCTCAAGAGCGGGGCACCGGCCCGCGGCGAGCGCGTCGCGAAGTACAACCGGCTGCTCGAGATCGCCGCGACGGCGCCCGAGCTGCCGTACGGACTGACGAGCGAGGCGCGCCTGAGGTGAGGTCGCGGGGTCCGCCGCCGTGGAGCGGCGGACCCCTACACTGACGAACCACGGCGATGGACCCCGCCGGGACGACCGTCCGAACCGCGTCAGCGCTGATGGGCCCTACCTCCGACACGTGGAGGTAGGTCATGCCCGTACGCCGCCTGTCCCTGGACGTCGACAAGGTCGTCGACCGCCCGCACCTGGTCACGCTCGCGCATGCGATCGAGGTGGTTGACGGCGTCGACGCCGTCAACATCACGGTCAACGAGATCGACATCGAGACCGTGGGCACGCAGGTCACGGTCGAGGGCCCGGACATCGACTGCGACGCCCTGTTCCACGCGATCGAGCGCGCGGGCGCCGTCCTGCACAGCATCGACGAGGTCGTGGCCGGCAGCAGGGTGATCGACGTCGTCCCGAGGATGCGTTAGTGGTCGGCACCCCCGGGTGGCGCCTCGTCCCGGTGCTGCCCCTCGTGCTGGGCCTCACGGACGGCATCCTCAACGCCCTGACTCTCGCGTCGGCCGCGATCCTGCGCGACGCCGGCGCCGCGCTCGGGGTCTCGCTCGCGCTCCGCGTCGGGACGGCGGCCCTCGTCACCGCGGGGTTCACCGTCTTCGTCGCGGACTACGCCGAGCGCAGGTCCGTCCTCGTGCGCTCCTCGCGGCAGCTCAACCTGACTCAGCCGGGACGACTCGCCGCGACGAACCTGGGTCGTGCCGTGGTGCGCGAGTCGGCGCTCGCGACGGTCGTCGCGAGCCTGGCGAGCCTCGTCGGGGCGTCGACCCCGCTGCTCGTCGGCGGACTGCTGCCGGTCCCGGCGCTCGTGACGATCGCGGTCACCATCGGGTTCCTCGGTGCGCTCGGGTGGGTGATCGGATCGGTCCTGGCGGCTCGCCGCACGCGCTGGGCGGTGGCAATGCTGCTGGGCGGCGTCGTCGTCACCGTCGTGGGCACAGTGCTGGACATCGCATGAGGACGGCGCGCTCGCGGCACCTGTTCCTGGCGTGCGAGGGCCGCCGGGCCGTGCCCGACGAGCCTGCCGCCGACGACGTGTCGGCCGACCTGGCTCCCGACGCCCCCCTCGACGCGGTCGGCGTCGCGCAGGCGGAGCGGCTCGCGGCCGCCGTCCTGGCGCTCGGCGTGGCCCGCGTGGTGTCGGGCGCCGGCCGGGGGGAGTGGCAGACCGCGCACGTGGCGGCGCTGGCGGCGGCGGTCCCGCACGTCGTCGACAGCCGCCTCGCGGGGACGCGTCCCCTCGCGGTGCTCGAGGACGCGGTGCTCGCGACGACGACTGGCGCCCCGCTCGTCGTCACGCGGGGCGACGTGGTCCGCGGGCTCGTCGCGGCGATCGAGCCGGGCAGGTGCGTCGAGGCGGGTGCGGGCAGCTGGTGCTGGCTGACGCTCAGGTCCGGGCGCTGGGCCGTCGTCGTGACCGACCAGCGTCCCGCTGTGCCCTCCGTGCCTCCTGTGCCGCCCGGTCACGTCGCCGGAGCCGCGAGGTCGGTCCGCTGAGGCTCACGGCGAGACGGTGGTCGCCTCGCGCGGCAGGACCTCGTGCGGGGAGCGAACCAGGAAGTCGCGGATCGTGCCCCGGCTGCGGGTCCAGCACGGCAGGCGGGACTCGAGCCCGACGAGCTCGGCGGCGAGCAGTCCTAGTCGCGTTGCGACTGGGTCGGGACATCCCGCAGCGCTTCGACCTCGGCCAGGTGGTAGCGGCGATGGCCGCCGAGCGTCCGTATCGTCGAGAGACGGCCGGCGCGGGCCCAGCGCGTGACCGTCTTCGGGTCGACCCCGAACAGGTCGGCGACCTGGGCGGGCGTCAGGAGGACGTCACGGTCGTCGGATTCATCGGTTGCCATGTCGTCGCTCCCCCGTCGTCGTCGACCACCTCGCTCTCGACGCTAGCTCTGACGCTCGCTACGCGCGCGTTCGCTTCCCCTGACCATGGGCCGATCGGGCGAATTCGCCCGATCGGCCCATAGCGACAGTGGTCGGCGCACCCCGCGATCCTTCGTCCCGGACCCGCCGGTGCACCCATCACACGTTCGGGCGAACCCGAGGATCGCGGGCTGCGAGTCCGGCGGTCGAGGCGGACCGTGATCTGATGGGCGAGGAAGACTGGATCGACATCGACAACCAGGACATCCGCGCCGCCCGCGAGGCATGGTTCGCCGCCAAGCGCCAGGACCCGACCTCTGCGCGGACGGCGCAGCTGGAGGACGACTTCCGCCGACTGCTGCGCGCACATGTGCAGCAGGTCGAAGAGCGCTCGCACGAGGCGCCGGGCAGCGACGATCCCTGATGCTCAGGAAGGGAGCGGACTGTCCTCGCGCAGCAGGACCTCGTGCTGGGTGCGGACCAGGAAGTCGCGGATGGTGTCCCTGCTGCGGGTCAGGCACGCCAGGCGGGACTCGAGCCCGACGAGCTCGGCGGCGAGCTGTTCGGCGACCGCGACAGGGCACGTCTCCTCGTCGCGCGCCGCGGCGTCCTCGGCGTCCATGAGCACGCGCACGAGCCTCGTCGGGACGCCCGCCTGCACCAGGCTCGCGATGCGCGTGACGCGCTCGACGTGGTCCTCGGTGTAGCTGCGGTATCCGTTCTCGGACCGTGCGGGGGCGAGCAGGCCCTGCTGCTCGTAGTAGCGGACCAGGCGCGGAGCGACCTGGGTCCGCCGGGCGAGCTCACCGATCTGCATCGTCGTGGATCCTCTCGCCGCTACCGCTTGACATTGACACCAATGTCAAACTTTAGCGTCGCTCTCATGGACGTCCACCCCGTCGAGACCGCTTCGACGACGACCGTGCCGACGACGACCCGCGACCGGCTCCCCTGGCCCAGCCTGCTGGCCCTCGGCGCCGCGACGTTCGCCATGGTCACGGCCGAGATGCTGCCCACCGCCGTGCTGCGCCCCATGGCCGACGACCTGGGCGTCGCCGACTCGCGCGCGGGCATGCTCGTGTCGCTGTGGGCCGGTGTCGTCGTGCTCACCGGGTTCCCGCTGGTCGCGCTGACACGACGGTTCGACCGGCGTCGCGTCGTGGTCGTCGGGCTGCTGGTGCTCGCCGCGTCGTCGGTGCTGACGGCCTCGTCGTCCGGCTTCGACGCCGTGGTCGCCGCGCGGCTGCTCGGTGCCGCCTCGGTCGGGCTGCTGTGGGCGACGGTCAACGCGCTCGTGGCCGACCTCGTCCCGGACCGCTCGCTCGGGGCGGCGGTGTCGGTGGTGCTGGGCGGTGCGACGCTCGGCATGGTGATCGGCACGCCCGTGGCGCGCATGGTCACGGACGTGACGGGGTGGCGCGTGGCGTTCGTCGGGCTCGGCGTCGCGACCGTCGTCGTCGCGGCGCTCGTCCGGCTCGTCGTCCGGTCCTCCGTGGCGACGGCCGACGAGCCGGACGCAGACACCGCCGTCGTGCCGACCCCGGTGCGGCCCATGCTGCTGGTCGCAGCGTTCACCGCGCTCGTGCTCGTCGGCCACTACGGCGCCTACACGTACGTCACCGTGCTGGTCCGCGCTGACGGGGTGCCCGGCGGTGCCGGCACCGTGCTCCTGGGGTTCGGACTCGCGTCCGCGGTGGGGATCGCGCTCGCGGGCCGGGTGCGCGAGCGGACGGCGCTCGCGCTCGTCGTCGTCTCCCTCGGCACGGCCGCCTCGCTCGCGGCGCTCGCGGCGGCGTCGCGCAGCACGGTGACCGGCGTCGTCGTGGTGCTCGTGTGGGGCGTGTTCTCCGGCGCTCTCCCGGCTCTCGCGCAGACCGAGATCATGCGCCGTGCGGGTGTCGCGCACCGGTCCGCGGCGGGGGCGCTCGTGCCCGTCCTGTTCAACGGCGGGATCGCGGTGGGCGCCGCGGGCGCGTCGGTGGTCGCCGCGGGCGCGGGGGTCGGGGCCGTGCCGCTGCCGGCGGCGGCCGTGGTCTTCGCGGCGGCGCTCGGGCTCGCGGCGGTCCGACGAGCGGGCGCCCGCTAGCTAGAGCTCGACGTGCTCGAGGATCGCTCCGTGCAGACCGTTCCGGTCCAGCCGGGCGCCCGTGAGTGTCGTCGGCCTGGCGTCCTGACCCGCGCCGCCGGTCCCGAACGTGGCCCCGTGCAGGTCGGCCCCCCGCAGGTCTGCTCCGGACAGGTCGCACCCGTGGAACCGTGCACCTCGCAGCGAGGCGCCGCGCAGGTCTGCGCCCGAGAGGTCGCAGCGGCCGAACCCGACGCCGTCGAGCGTCGCGTGCCGTAGGTCGGCTCCGGCGAAGCTGCAGTACTTGACGAACAGCTGACCGCGCGCGGCCACGGTGTCGAGCCGCGCGCCGGAGAAGTCGACCCTGACCAGCTTCGCGCGGCCACCGACGATCAACGACCGCAGCCGCGCGTTCTCGGCATCGTTCATGCACCGACCTTGCCCGCGCGTCGTCCGGATGTCACTCGAGATCCTGGGCGACGGCACGGGCGAGCCGATCGAGCGCGCCGGCCGCGAGCCGGTTCAGGCCCTCCTGCATGGCGGCCTCGCCTTGACCAACCTTGACGGCCATGCCTAACCTGGACCTTGACATGCCTTGACGGCAGGGTTTGGGAGATGATCGGCGTGACGAGCGTTGCGGAGTTCAAGGTCGCCCTGATGGAGTCGCTCGAGGCCGGCGTCGACGAGCTCGTCGCGACGGACGCTCCAGCTCTCCACGAGGACCCTGCGGTGCTGGCGCGTCGGATGCTCGCCGCGGTTCCGCGGGCACATCTCTACGACCAGCTCGTCGGCCCGTTCTTCGACCTCGAGGGAGTGCGGCGCCTCCTGGGTGGTACGTCGCGTCAGGCTGTCCACGACCGCGTCAAGCGCGGCACGCTCCTGCAGGTGCGCACCAGCGACGACGTGCTGCTCTACCCGGCTTTCCAGTTCGACGGCACCGATGTCTCGCCCCGGATCCGGCAGGTGCTCATCCACCTTCGTGACGCCGGCGTCGACGGCTGGACGATCGCGACCTGGTTCAGCGTGCCCGCGGCCGACCTCGATGGTGACAGCCCCCGCACGCGCCTCGTCGATGCTGGTGCCCCGATCGAGCCCGTCGAGCAGCTTGCGATCGCGGCCGCGCGCCGATGGGCGGCCGCGTGAGCGAGGCCTCACGCGCGAGACCCGCGCAGGGCCCGGCGGACAGGGACCTGAGCGGCTTTCCACGCAAGAACCTGCCCGCCGGCAGGCGCTGGTACCGACAGCACGGCCCTGCCGGGCCGTGGTTCTTCGACTCGAGCACTCAGGGTCGGTTCAACCTCGACTCCCCACGGGGAACCCTGTACCTCGCGAGCACGCCCGAGGGCGCCGCACGGGAGCGGATCGGCTTCGACCTCGCCGCGACTGGTTGGGTCCCGGCCGGGCTCGTGCGTGATCGAGTGATGTCGGTTCTCGACCTGTCGGTCACGTGCACCGTGGCGTACCTGACCGCAGGGAGCGCTCTCGAGTGGGGCGTGGTCTCCAACGAGCTCGCGACGACGGACGACTACGCGCTCACCCGGTCGTGGGCGTGCGCGTTCGACGCCGCGGGATTCGACGGCCTGTGGGGACGGCTGCGTTTCTCCGCAGGACGCGGACGAGCCCTCGCACTCTTCGGTGACGAGGGCACGCGGCCCTGGCCGGTGGATCCTCACCCCCGGACGCTGCGCGATGTCGTCGAGCTCGACATGCTGATGCACGTCGTCGATGCGCCGTCGTCCACGTCGCTGACCATCCTGTCCGACTGACGTCGGCGGCGCGGTTGTCCGCCTACCCCGCGCCCAGCTGCCCGCGACGGCGTGCGAGGTATGCCGTCTCCGCACTGTTGCCCGCCAGGTCGATCGCGCGCGAGTACGCCCCGCGCGCCTCGCGGCTGCGCCCGAGCCGGCGCAGCAGCTCCGCACGCGTGGCGTGGAACGCGTGGTAGCCGTCGAGCGGGAGGCGGTCGACGAGCGCGAGCGCGACCTCCGGCCCGTCGACCTCGGCGACCGCGACCGCGCGGTTGAGCGCCACGATCGGCGTCGGGTCGGTGCGCACGAGCCGGTCGTACAGCGCGACGACCTGCGACCAGTCGGTGTCGCGCGCCTCGCGGGCGTCGGTGTGCACGGCGTTGATCGCCGCGAGGAGCTGGTAGCGCCCCGGCGGCGGCCCGCCCGCGGCGACGGCGGCCAACGTCGAGCGGGCCAGCGCGTGCCCCTCGTCGACCAGCGCGCGGTCCCACGCCGAGCGGTCCTGCTCCTCGAGCGTGACGAGCTCGCCGCTGGTCGACACCCGCGCCGCCGCACGCGCCTCGGTGAGCAGCATCAGCGCGAGCAGCCCGGTGGTCTCGCCGTGGTCGGGCAGCAGCTCGCGCACCAGGCGTGCCAGCCGGATCGCCTCGGCCGTGAGGTCACCGCGCAGCGGGTCCGTACCGGGGCCGGTCGCGAGGTAGCCCTCGTTGAACACCAGGAACAGCACCGCGAGGACGCCGTCCACGCGCGCCGGGAGGTCCTCGCGCGCGGGGACCCGGTACGGGATGTGCGCGGCCCTGATCTTGGCCTTCGCACGCGTGATCCGCTGGCCCATCGCGGGCTCCTGCACCAGGAACGCGCGCGCGATCTCGGGGACCGTGAGCCCGCCGACCATGCGCAGCGTGAGCGCGACCCGCGCGTCCGAGGAGAGCGCCGGGTGGCAGCACGTGAACAGCAGCCGCAGCCGGTCGTCCTCGATCGCGCCGCGCGGCGTGGGCGGGTCGTCGTCGAACAACAGCCGCGCCTCCTCGTGCTTGTCGTCGCGGCGGGCCTCGCGGCGGATGCGGTCGATCGCCTTGCGGGAGGCGGTAGTGGTGAGCCACGCGCCCGGGCTGGCGGGCACGCCGTCCTTCGGCCAGCGCTCGACGGCCGTCGCGAACGCCTCGGCCGTCGCGTCCTCCGCAGTGCCGAGGTCCCCGAACCTCCGCGTGAGGGTCGCGACGACCCGGGCCCACTCGTCGCGGTGGGCCCGGGAGATCGCGTCGTCGACCCGAGAGCCGACCCGAGAGCCGACCCGGGAGCCAGGCGCCGTCACGAGTCCAGCAGCGCCTGGAACGACTCCGCGGTCTCGAACGGCCGCACTTCGACCTTGCCGCGGCACGCCTTCGAGCCCTCGGCCGCGAGCCTCAGCGCGACGTCGAGGTCGGGAACCTCGACGATCCAGAAGCCGCCCAGGTGCTCCTTGGCCTCGAGGTAGGGGCCGTCGGTGAGCACGGGCTGCTCGCCATGGCCGTCGACGACGGTCGCGGTCGACACCTCGGCGAGCCCGTCGGCGAACACGAAGTACCCGTCGGCGACGAGCTGGTCGTTGAACGCGCCCGTGTCGGCGAACGACTCGAGCATCGCCTCCTTCGTCGGGTACGCGCCGTAGGGCGTGCGCTCGGCGGGTCCGTACACGGAGAGCAGGTACTTCGGCATGATGTGCTCCTTCGTCGTGGGCCGGCCCGGTGGCCGCCTCTCATCCTGACGACGAACGGCCGCGCCGGGATCCGACACCTTTGTGCCAGAGATCTTCTGCGGCGTCGACCGCACCCGTACCGTGTCGAGGCGACGCCGCCCGACGGACCGGAGGACCGCGATGACGCCCGAGACCACCATCACCCCCGTGAACGTCGCGGACCTGCTCGTCGGCGAGGACGAGGTGCTGCCCGTGCACGTGCACGTCATCGACCACCCCGAGGGGCGCGTGCTCGTCGACACCGGGCTCACGAGCCTGCACCCCGCCGTCGCGGACATGGACCCGCGCCTCGTCCCGGGAGCGCTCGACGCGATCGCGCGCGACGGGGTCCTCGCGGTGGTCTGCACGCACCTGCACTTCGACCACTGCGGCGGCAACCACCTGTTCGCGGGCATCCCGGTGTACGTCCAGCGCCAGGAGCTCGAGGACGCGCGCACGCTCGAGGACTACACGATCCCCGAGTGGGTCGACGCGCCCGGGGTCGAGTACGTGCCGGTCGACGGGGAGCGCGAGCTGCTGCCCGGTGTCCGGCTGCTGCCCGCACCGGGTCACACGCGCGGCTCGCAGGTGGTCGTCGTCGACACCCCCGCGGGCCGGGAGGTGGTCGTCGGCGACACCGCCGTGTGGGGCGGCCAGCTCGACGAGCCGGAGACCGAGGGCCAGCGGCTCGTGCGGTCGCTCGAGCCGTCGCGCGCGTGGATGTCCCACGCCGACGACCCGTGGGAGCCCGGCCGCTCTGCCTGACCTCCGGCCGGGCTGCGGCCACGGCGGCCCGCGGTTAGCGTCGGCCCGGGAGGTGGCGCCATGGCAGCAGAGGTGAAGGTCGCGCTCGTGACGGGCGTGGGGTCGGGCATCGGGCGGGCGACCGCGCTGCGGCTCGCGGCCGACGGCCTGCACGTCGTCGCGCTCGGGCACCGCCAGGGCAGTGCCGACGACGCGGCCGACGAGATCCGCGCCGCGGGGGGCTCGGCGCTGCCGCTCGCGGCCGACGTCGGCGACGCGGACGCGATGCGCGAGGTCGTGCAGCGCATCGACGACGAGCTCGGCCGCCTCGACGTCGTCGTCGCGAACGCGGGCATCAACGGCGTGTGGGCGCCGCTGGAGCAGATCGACCCCGAGGAGTGGCGGACGACGATCGCCACCAACCTCACCGGCACGTTCCTGACCGTGCGCTTCGCGGTGCCGCTGCTCGTGCGTCGGGGCGGCGCGATCGTCGTCGTCTCGTCGATCAACGGCACGCGCACGTTCTCCAACTCCGGCGCGTCCGCCTACGCGACGAGCAAGGCCGGGCAGCTGGCGTTCGCGCGCATGGTCGCCGTCGAGCTCGCACCCCGGCGGATCAGGGTCAACGTCGTGTGCCCGGGCGCGATCGACACCGAGATCAGCGACAACACCGAGGCCCGCGACACCGAGGGCCTCGGTGTGCGGGCCCAGTACCCGGACGGCCCGATCCCGCTCACGGGGAGCGAGCCGGGCACGCCCGAGCAGGTGGCCGACGCGATCGCGTTCCTCGCGTCCGATTCCGCGAGCCACGTGACCGGTGCCGAGCTGTTCGTCGACGGGGGCCAGTCGCTCGTGGTGTGAGTCGCTCGCCGGACTCAGTTCTCGCCGGACTCAGTGCTCGTCGACCGACCGCGAGCTGCTGAGCGACAGCGCGCCCGCCCCGGCGACGATCCCGACCAGCACGGCCAGCGTCACGTAGACGATCCGCTCGCCGTGGAAGAAGGACTGCACGAGGTCGGCGCCCCACGTCCCGTCGGGCAGGACGGTGGTGACGAGCACCGCGATGAGCGTGCCGACGATCGCGGTGCCGACGCTCGTGCCGACCTCCTGCGCGGTGTCGTTGAGCGCCGCGCCCAGCGAGGTGCGGTTCTCGGGCATCGCGTCGACGAGCGCGACGGCGCAGATCGTCATGACGGTGCGCAGGCCGAACGTGAACGTGACCATGAAGAACGCGATCGCCAGGTAGCCGTGCTCGACGCCCCACGCCATGCCGACGAGCGAGCCGGCGAGGAACACCGCGCCGACGAGGCACGCGATCCGGTGGCCGAAGCGCTTGGCCAGGCCCTCGGAGAGCGGCGTCGCGGCGATCATCGTGACGATGAGCGGCAGGTTGGCGAGGCCGGCGCGCACCGGGCTCCAGCCGTACGCGTACTGGAAGTGCAGGATCAGGCCGAACATCACGCCGGCCATGGCGATCGAGGTGCCGACCTGGGCGATGCTCGCGCCGCGGACGATGCCGCTGCGGAAGATCGTGAGGTCGAGCATCGGCTGCTCGGTGCGGCGCTCGTGGACCACGAAGGCAACCAGCGCGAGCACGGCACCGAGGGCCGAGGCGAAGGTCCACACCGAGGTCCAGCCGTGCTCGACGCCGCTCGTCGCGGTGTAGCAGGCGAGGCCGATCGTGGCGATACTGAGCGCCGAGCCGGGCAGGTCGAGGCGGTCCTTGGTCAGGCCGGCGGGGTCGTCGGCCGCGACGCCCTTGCGCACGCCGATCCACGCGATCAGGGCGATGGGCGCGTTCACCAGCAGCAGCCACTGCCAGCTGACGTGGGCGAGCGCGGTGCCGCCGAGCAGCGGGCCGAGGATGAACCCGCTCATGCCGACGACGATCATCACGGTCATCGCGCGCATCCGGAGCTCGGCCGCGTCGAACAGGCGGAAGACGAGCGAGTTGGTGATGGGCGCCATCATCGCGGCGGCGACGCCGAGCGCGGCGCGCAGGGCGATGAGCTCGCCCGCGGTGCTGACGAACGCGACGAAGATGCTGATCGTGCCGAACGCGGCGAGACCGACGAGCAGCACGCGCCGCCGTCCGATGCGGTCCGCGGCGGAACCCGCCGTGAGCAGCAGACCGCCGAACGTGAGCGAGTACGCGCCGGTGACCCACTGGAGCGCGGTGGTGCCGGCGCCGAGGTCGCGGCCGATCGTCGGCAGGGCGATGGTGAGCAGGGTGTTGTCCACCATCTCGACGAAGAACGCGAGGCAGAGGGCGAACATGGGGATCCACGCGGCGCGCAGCGACGTATAGGTCCGCTGCGAGGCTGGAGCGGTGAGGGTGGTCATGGCGTGGTCCTTTGGCTGGAACGTTGTTCGGTGATCGAACGCTGTTCTATACGCTAGAACGATGTTCGATAGGGTGCAACCCATGCGCAGGGACGAGATCGTGACTGGTGCGTCACAGGGCGGCGCTGCCGCTCGTCGTGGCGGTGGACGCGGGACCACGGGACGGCGGCGCGCGTCGCACTCGCTCGAGGCCGTGATCTCGGAGGCCGTCGCGATCCTCGACGAGTCCGGCGAGCCGGGCCTCACGTTCCGGGCCCTCGCGGCACGGCTCGGCACCGGCGTCGGAAGCATCTACTGGTACGTGTCCAGCAAGGACGAGCTCCTGGAACGGGCCGCGGACAGCGTGCTCGCCGGGGTGCTGGCCCAGACCGCGCACGTCGGGACGGACCCGGACCCGATCGCCGACGTCCGGGCGATCGCGATCGCGTTCTACGAGGCCACGGTCAACCGCCCCTGGCTCGGCGCCTACTTCCTGCAGGACTCGGGGACCCAGATCAACGGCCTCACGCTGTACGACCGGATGGGCCGCCAGGTCATGCGGCTCGACCTCACCCGCCGGCAGCAGTTCGACGCCGTCTCGGCCGTCATGGCGTTCGTCGTCGGCGTCGCTGCCGACCGCGGCCAGGACCCGCCGCAGGAGGTGCGCGACGGCCGCGTCAGTGCCGACGAGTTCGTCGCCGACTTCCGCGCCCAGATCCGCGAGCTGGGCGAGCAGGACTTCCCGTTCCTGTTCAACATCGCCGACGAGTTCGCGGCGCACGACGACGCCGAGCAGTTCCGCGCGGGCCTCGACCTGCTCCTGGCGGGCATCCGCCAGCAGGCGGCGGGCTAGGCGACCGCGGCTCGCAGGTCCGTGTGGCGGAAGTCGTCGCCGACGAACAGCAGAGGCTCGTCCCGGACGGCCGCGAGCGCGTACGCGAAGCAGTCCCCCAGGTTCAGACGGGCGGGGTGCCCGCTCCCGCGGCCGAACTCCCGGTACGCCTCGGCGGCGACCCGCGCGTGCTCCGGCGTCAGCGCGACGACCTCGATGCCGAGGCGTTCGAGCAGGGTCTCGACCCTCCGGTGCTGCTGGGGTGCGCCCTTCTGCCACACCACCGCGGACAGCTCGACGAAGGTCGCGGCCGACATGCGAGGGGCCGGGTCGGCGAGCACCGCGCGGGCCAACGCGTCCCACCCGGGCTCGCCCAGCAGGATCGCGACGACCGCCGACGTGTCGACGATCATCGCGGGAGGCCGAGATCGTCGTAGAGGTCGGCCTCGGCACGGAGCATCCGTGCGCGGTCGTCGGGCGCGAGGTCGACCCGGAACTCGACCAGGAGCTCCTCGACCTCGGACCACCGTGCGTCCGCGCGTCCCGTACGCCCGCCGGCCTCCACCTCGGCGAGGCGGCGGGCGACCGCGTCCTCGACGGCCGCCGTCTGCGACTGCCCGGTGAGCGCCGCGAGCCGACGCACCAAGGAGTGCGTCCGCTCGTTCTTGATGTTGAGCGACATGCGCGGATTCTACCCGGGTAGACATGAGGTCTACCGGAGGTGCCATCCGCCGGCGGGCTGGTGCTAGGGGCCGTCGGCGGGCCGCTCGAAGAGCACCTGGACCGACGGCGCGACCCGTTCGACGAGCTCGTCGAACGTCAGGGCGCACAGCGTCGGGATGCGGGTGATGTGCCGCCCGCAGGCGATCCCGAGGAGCTGGCCGATCGCGAGCGCGAACGTATCGTCCGCGCGTGCGGCCGCCGGCGTCGTGCTCCTGAGGTGGGCCTGCACCGCGGCGATGAGCGGTCGGACGCGCGCCATGGCGGCCTCGTTCGTCAGGGCCGAGCGCGCGAGGATCACCATCTGGCTGCGGGTGTCGTCGCTCTCCCACAGGCTCAGGTAGGCGCGGGTGAGCCGTTCGCCGACGTCCGACACGTCTCCGTCGAGCGAGGACAGGACGAGATGCTCGCCGCCGTCGGGGAACTGGAGCGTCTCGAGGAGCAGCTCCTCCTTCGTGCCGAAGTAGTGGTGCACGAGCGCAGGGTCGACCGACGCAGCGGCGGCGATGCCGCGGATCGTCGAGCCGTCGAAGCCCTGCGCGGCGAAGGTCGCGCGGGCGGCCTCGACGATCTCCTGCCTGGTCGGCTGCCCTCCGGGGCGCCTTCCCGACCTGGTGCTCATCGGCGGAGGGTACCGCCGGAGCGGGCCGGGATCGCTATTCAACATCCGTTGACTTCCTGGCGGGCGGGCTCCTAGCGTGACGCGGGTGAGGGCGATGATCGTCAAGGAGTTCCGCGAGCTGGTCCGCGACCGCCGCACCGTCGGGCTGCTCGTCGCGCTCCCGCTGATCCTGCTGGTGGTGTTCGGGTACGCCGCCAACTTCTACGTCGACCACGCCGAGGCGGCCGTCGTCGGGCCGGACGCCGCGAAGGTCGCCGGGCAGCTCCCGGACTTCTTCGACGTGACCACCACCGACGCGTCGGCCACGGAGCAGGACGCGCGCGACATGCTGCGCGACGACGAGGTCGACGTGGTCTTCGTGACCAGCGAGGCGGGCGTGAAGGCGCTGGTCGACGGCTCGAACCTGTTCGCCGCGCAGTCCATCGTCGCCGGGCTGAACTCGATGGGCGACAAGGTCACCACCGAGGTCCTCTACAACCCGGACCTGACGACGTCCTGGGTGATGATCCCCGCGATCATCGGACTCATCCTCACGTTCATCGGCACGATCGTGACCAGCATCGGCCTGGTCCGCGAACGCGAGAGCGGCACCATCGAGCAGCTCGCGGTGATGCCCATCAAGCCGAGCACGGTGATCCTCGGGAAGATCACGCCCTACTTCATCCTCGCGGCGATCGACATGGTCATCGTCACGGTGCTCGGGATGCTGCTGTTCGACGTCCCGTTCAACGGCAACGTGCTCACGTTCGCGCTCGGCGCGGCGATCTTCCTGTTCGTCGTGCTCGGCATCGGGGTGTTCATCTCGACGATCTCGCAGACCGCCGGGCAGGCGATCCAGACGGCCTTCTTCATCCTGATGCCGCAGATCCTGCTCTCGGGCATGATCTTCCCGCTCGAGGCCATGGCCGCCGGAGTGCGCTGGATCGGCTACCTGCTGCCGCTGACCTACTTCACGATGATCTCCCAGGGCGTGATGCTCCGGGGTGCGCCGATCGCCTCGCTGTGGCTGCCGTTCGTCGTGCTCACCGTCATGGCCGTCGTCGTGTTCACCGCGGCGACCCTGCGCTTCCGGCGTGACCTGGCGCCGGAGCGCAAGCCGTCGAAGCGTGCCGGCGGTGCCGCGTGACGTACGGGGTGGCGTCCCTGAGCGTGTCGTTCGGCGCGACGCAGGCGCTGCACGACGTCACGGTCGAGGTCTCCGCCGGGACGGTGGTCGCGGTCGTCGGCGGCGACGGCGCGGGAAAGACGACCCTGCTGCGGGCCCTGGTGCGGGAGGTGGTTCCCGACGAGGGCACGGTGACCGCACCGCAGAAGTCGCAGCTAGGGTTCCTGCCCGCCTCGTCGGGGAGCTGGGCCGCGCTCACGGTCGCGCAGAACATCGACTTCGTCGGAGGCGTGTACGGGCTCACGGGCGAGCGCCTGGCCACGCGCCGGACGGAGCTCACGGACGCGGCCGGCCTCACGTTCGCCTCGGACCGGCTCGCGTCGCAGCTCTCGGGCGGCATGCGGCGCAAGCTCGGGTTCTGCATGGCGATCGTGCACACCCCGGACCTCGTCGTGCTCGACGAGCCGAGCACCGGCGTCGACCCCGTCAGCCGCATCGACCTGTGGCGGCTGGTCTCGGAGACCGCGGCGGCCGGCGCGGCCGTGATCATGTCGACCACCTACCTCGACGAGGCCGAGCGCGCGGGGCACCTGGTGGTACTCGACGGCGGGGAGGTGTTGGTGCAGGGCTCGTACGACGAGGTCCGCGCCGGCTTCCCGGGGACGGTGACACGGGCGCCCGAGGCCGTCCGCCCGCAGTGGTCGTGGCGTCGCGGCCGCGAGCGGCACGAGTACTGGCCGGACGGGGACGCACCCGCGGGACGCGAGGTCGTCGCCCCCGACCTGGAGGACATCGTGATCGCGTCGTCCCTGGTCCGACGAGCGACGGCGGTGGCGCGATGAGCGTCGCGCTGCGCGCGGTCGACGTGACGCGCCGCTTCGGGCACTTCACCGCGGTCGACTCGGTGACGATGGAGGTGCAACCGGGCGAGGTCGTCGGCCTGCTCGGGGCGAACGGAGCCGGGAAGACGACGCTCATGCGGATGCTCCTGGGCCTCCTGCCGACGAGTGCCGGTGACGTCGAGATGCTCGGCGGCCCGCCCAACAGGGACCGCCGTCGGCGTGTCGGGTACGTGCCGCAGAACCTCGGCCTCTACCGCGACATGACCCTGGCCGAGAACCTGGCGTTCGTCTGCGACACGTACGGGACCCCGGTGCCCGCGCTGCCTGACGGGCTCGAGCCCTACGCGCGCACCCTGGTGGCCGAGATGCCGCTCGGCGCCCAGCGGCAGGCCGCGTTCGTCGCCGCTCTCTCTCACGGCCCGGAGCTCGTCCTGCTCGACGAGCCCACGTCCGGGGTGGACGCGCTCGCGCGCGCCGCGCTGTGGGACACGATCCGCGGTCAGTCCGACGAGGGCGTCGGCGTGCTCGTCACCACGCACTACATGCAGGAGGCGCAGCAGTGCGACCGCCTGCTGCTCATGTCCCGCGGCCGGCTCGTCGCGCAGGGGAGCGAGGCCGACATCATCGGCGACACCCGTGCGCTCGCGGTCCGGACCGACGACTGGGCCGCGACGTTCGCCGCCCTCAACGCCGCCGACGCGCCGGTGATCCTCGACGGTCGCTCGGTCCGGGTCGCCGATCTCGCGCAGTCCGACGTGGAGGGCATCCTGCGCGGGGCCGGTCTGCACGCGACGGTCGAGGCGGTCCCGGCGACGATCGAGGAGCGGATGCTCGTGCTGGCCCGCGCGGACGCGCGCGCGGACTGACGTCCGGTCGTCACGCCAGGGACAGGAAGAGCTTCTCCAGCTTCTGCACGTCCAGCGCCGTGGCCTCGTCGTCAGCCGCACCCTCCGGCCGGACCAGGCACTGGCGCATCCCGGTGGCGATGATCGCGAACCCCGCGCGGTCCAGCGCGCGCGAGACCGCGGACAGCTGCGTGACCAGCTCCTCGCAGTCGCGCCCCTCGTCGAGCATGCGGATCACGCCCGCGAGCTGGCCCTGCGCACGCTTGAGCCGGTTGGCGATCTTGGCGACCTCGTCGCGGTCGAGCTCCATCAGAGCTCTCCTCTCAGCGGCAGGTGCAGCGCTCGTCGGTGGGGACGTCGGCCATCACGTCGTCGACGTGCATGCCGCAGCCCTCCCAGCCGATCTTGCGACAGGTGGCGCAGCGGACGGGGTAGCACATGGTGGCCTCCTTTGGGCTTCGCGGTCAGGCCGCGAGGTGAGGGTGGACGGCGGTCAGCGTGAGCCAGCCGCCGGACAGGTTCCGGGCGTCCAGGCCCGCGGCGAGCAGCACGCGGGTGGCCAGGTAGGAGCGCACGCCGCTCGCGCAGTGCACGCTCACCGGGCGGCCGGAGGCGGCGTCGCGGACCTCGTCGAGACGTCCGCGCAGCTCGGTGTGCGGGATGTTGAGTGCACCCTTGAGGTGGCCGGCCGCGAACTCGGCCGCGCTGCGGACGTCGAGCACGAGGGTGTCGGTCAGGACGTCGTCGAGCTCGTCGGCCTGCCACTGTGGCATGGTGCCGTCGAGCACGTTCTGCGCGACGAACCCCAGCATGTTGACTGGGTCCTTCGCCGAGCCGAACGGCGGCGCGTAGGCGAGCTCGAGCTCGGCCAGGTCGTCGGCCGTCATGCCGGCGCGCAGGGCGGTGGCGAGCACGTCGATGCGCTTGTCGACGCCGTCGGGGCCGACGCCCTGCGCGCCGAGCAGTCGCCCGTCTGGGGCGAAGCTCGCGACGAGGTGCACCTGCTCCGCACCCGGGAAGTATCCCGCGTGGTGCCCGCCGTGCAGGCGGACGACGACGTGCTCGGTGCCCGCTCGGCGCAGCGTCTCCTGGCTCGCGCCGGTGACGGCGGCGGTGAGGCCGAAGACGCGCACGATCGCGGTGCCCAGCACGGTCGCCTGCGGCGTGGTGCGGCGGCCCAGCATGGAGTCGGCGGCGCGCCGGCCCTGGCGGTTGGCCGGGCCCGCGAGCGGGACCGGGCCGACGTCGCCCGTGACGGCGTGACGCACCTCGACGGCGTCGCCGACCGCCCAGACGTGCGGGTCGGACGTACGCTGGTCCGCGTCGACGACGATCGCACCGCGCGCGCCGAGCTCGAAGCCGGCGTCGCGAGCGAGGTTGCTCGCGGGGCGGACGCCGATGTTCATCACGACGTCGTCGGCGGGCAGCGCCGTGCCGTCGGACAGGTGCACGACGACGCCGTCGTCGTGACCCGAGATCGACACGACCGCGACACCCAGGTGCAGCCGCGCGCCGTTCGCTCGCAGCTCGTCGGCCAGCCGGACCGCCAGCTCCGCGTCGAGCGGGGGCAGCACCTGCTCCGCGAGCTCGACGAGGTCCACCTGCAGTCCGCGCGCGACGAGTGCCTCGGCCGCCTCGAGCCCGATGAACCCGCCGCCGACGACGACCGCGCGGCGCTGCTCGTCGACCTGCTCTTCGTGCCCCTCGAGGCGTGCGAGCAGCGCGTCGAGGTCCGGGATGGTGCGCAGGCTGTGCACGGCCGGGTGGTCGATGCCGTCGATCTGCGGGCGCACCGCGACCGCACCGGGCGCGAGGAGCAGCGCGTCGTAGGGGAGCGCGTACTCGTCGTCGGCCGTCGCGACCGTCACCGTGCGCGCCGCGCGGTCCACCGCGGTGACGCGGTGACCCGTGCGGACGTCGAGGTCCAGCGCCGCGCGCAGGGTCGCGGGGGTGTGCAGGAGGAGGGCGTCGCGGCTCTCGATCTCTCCGGACAGGTGGTACGGCAGGCCGCAGTTGGCGAACGACACGTAGTCGGACTTCTCGAGTACGACGATCGACGCGTGCTCGTCGATCCGCCGTGCCCGGGCCGCCGCGCTCATGCCGCCCGCGACGCCGCCGACGACGACGATCCGACGGGGCGCGGTGTGGTGCGAGGTGGTGTCCATGGCATCACGATACCCCGGGGGGTATCTGACGACGAATGCGGCGGCGTTAGCGAGAGCCGGGCATCTCCCCCGCGACCCGTAACGACCTGTGGCGGCTCGTGTCGCAGACCGCCGCGGTGGGCGCGACGCGAGGCCCTTTGTGCAGCGCCACGACCCCTCCGCGGTCAATGTGATGGGCGTCACTCCATCTCGACCGTTTCCGCGCAGCAAATCGACACAAAGCAGACGCCGAGCTTGGTTCACTGTTCACAGTCGCGCACGCTGCGCGGCTGTGAGCAGGGGGTGCGTGGAATGTTGTCTGTCGTGAAAATGCTGCCGAAGGTCGCTGTCGTGTCAGGTGTCGCAATGGCCGCCAGCATGCTCATCGGGGCGGCCATGCCTGTCGCGCCAGATCCCCGCCCGCCGGCCGCGGATCAGGTCGAGGCGCTCGCGAAGCTCGTAGACGTCGAGCCGTCGTCCGACCTGGATGGCCCGGTGCTTGCGGCAGGAGAAGTGGACGGCGCCGACGCCGGGGTGCCCGTGATCGCCACAGCGTGGCCTGACCAGAAGACGCTCGATTCGCAACGACCCGGCGACGAGGTCGAGCTCGTCACGATCGCCGCAACCCTGACTGACTCGGATGGTAGCTTCAAGCTCGTCGCCGACCCCGGAGCCGTCGCCGAACTGACCGGCGGAAACGAGCGTACGGTCAACTTCGACGTCACCGCTGCGAACGCTGGCGACGACGTCGCGGTCGTTTCGACCTCAGCCGTGCTGTCTCCGGAGATCGTCGCCGACAAGTCGATCGACGATGCGCTGGCGGGCGACGTCACGATCGAGGCCGACGAGCCGCTCACCGTCGATGACGTCGCCAGTGCGCGCGTTCGCAGCGGCAGTGCGACGGCTTCGGGTCATGTGGAGTTCTCCACGACCGACGTGAAGTCGACGGATGGCCCTGCGAAGGTGGCGATGAGTGCTGCCACCGTGACGGCTGGGTACAAGTGCGGCACCGTACTTCTCGAGCGGCTGGACAAGCGCCCGACAATCATCGGATCCACCTATTCAACTTCGTCGGCGGTGACGTCGCAATTCATCTATGAGTCGGGCGCCGAGTCGTCGTTCGGGGTCGGGGCGAGCAAGAGCGGCGCCTTTGGTTCTTGGGAAGCCAGCGGCACCAACAAGATCACGAACGGGGACATCGACGAGTTCGACCAGCACAAGGGGCAGCACGGAATCATCTACAAGAAATTCCAGAATTACGGCAAGTACCGGAACGTGCTCTGCGACGGCGACACCGGGCAGTTCGTGTCGTACTCGGTCAGGCCTATCGGCTCGCCCTACGGATCCTATGAGGCGGGATCGCCTGTACCCGCGACGTCCTCCAAGAACTGCGTCCAGTACAAGTCCAAGCACACTTTCAGTACAGGGAAGGCTCAGAACTGGACCACGGGCGTCACGCTCGAACCGCTCATTGGCTTCAACGCGTCGGCGCAGTCGGGCTACACGACGAAGGCCGAGATCGTCATGAGCCGCGCGGCCGGCACCTACTTCACCGTATGCGGGACGGGAAACGTCCCGCAGCAGAGCAACTCCGGACGACTGGTCGCGAAGTAGTGAACAGGGTCCCGTGGCCTCGAAAGGCGCTCGCGGGCGTGCTCCTCGCCGGCATCGTCGTCGGATCCGCAGCGTGCAGCGGATCCGACGAGCTGCCGTCCGGTTCGCTCAGCATCGGCTCGGGCGCCGAGGAGTGGAACTGCCCGGATCCCGGGGTGCGCACCACGCAGGCCCTGGGCGCGATGTGGGTGACCAATACGGGCACGGCGCCGATCAAGATCCGCAAGGTCGAGCTGGTCGCGCCCCATGACGTGCAGGTCGACCCGGCGTTCCTCGTTCCTGAGGGTGGGCTGTGGTACACCGTCAGCGGCGACGTCCCGCCGCCGGCACGGGGTGACAAGTCGGCAGCGGACGCCTGGTCGCGCAGGGTCACGCCGGACGAGGCGGTCATCCGCCCCGGACAGCTTTGGGAGATCGTCGTGCCGATGCGCACGCTGAGCGACGACGCGAGCTTCGAGGCGACACGCATCGAGTACGACGAGGACGGCACGCGCAGGGTCGGCCGGGACGCGACCGCCATGGCCATCGACGGCAAGGGCCCGGGATGTGGTGACGGCGGTCAGGTGAACGGCAGGTAGCTCGTGGACCGTGCCGCGCGCGTTGGGGCCGCCCGTCTCGACGAGCACCCGATCGCGGCGATCGACCACACCGGTTGACGAGCGCGTCAGCATCGGCAAACATGGAATTGGAAGCGCTTCCAAAACCTGGACCCGCTCCGTGCACCGCGACTCGACGACGCCTCGCGGTGCGACCCGGGTGATCCCCTCGACCGGTCGTCGACGTCGGCGCCGGCTCTCCTCGGCCTGCCTGCAGGCCCTTCGCACCATCCGTACCGATGGAGGTACACACATGCGATCAACGACGACGCATCACCACCGCCACGCGCACCTGCGCCGCTGGGGACTGGCCGCCGCGCTCGTGGCTGGCATCGCCGCCGGCCCCGTGCTCGCACCGCCCGCCGAGGCCGCGATCGGCGGCAGCTTCACCGACAACCTCGACGGCTTCGACACCGCCCGCTGGTACAAGCCTGACGGGTACAGCAACGGCGGGATGTTCAACGCCGGCTGGCGCGCGGACCACGTGTGGCACAGCGGCGGTGTCATGGGCATCAACCTCGACACCACGAGCTGCCCCGGCGGCTGCTCCGGCAAGCCGTACGCGTCCGGCGAGTACCGGTCGACCGACCTCTACTCCTACGGCCGCTACGAGGTCCGGATGAAGGCCGCGTCCGGCGGCTCCGGCACGGTGAGCTCGTTCTTCACGTACACCGGCCCGAGCGACGGCCAGCCCTGGGACGAGATCGACGTCGAGATCCTCGGCAAGAACACCCGTCAGGTGCAGCTCAACTACTTCACCAACGGTGTGGGCGGCCACGAGACCCTGATCGACCTGGGCTTCGACGCCGCTGCCGGGTATCACAACTACGCGATCGAGTGGTGGAACGGGGGCACCATCAACTGGTTCGTGGACGGCAACCTCGTCCACCAGGAGAACGGCTCGCGCGGGGCACTGCCCACGCATCCGCAGCGGATCATGATGAACCTGTGGCCCGGAACCGGCGTGGACGGCTGGCTCGGGCCTTTCAGCTACTCCGGCCAGCGCACGGCGACGTACGACTGGGTGAAGTACACGAAGTACTGAGGCATCTCCGTCGGCCGGGCGGTCCGGGCCCCTGCCATGGACCGTCCGGCCGGGCAAGACCACGATGCGCCGGTCGCTCAGACGGGCAGCACCCCACGGTCGCGTGCCACCGCCACCGCCCGGGTGCGCGAGGTGACACCGAGCTTGTCGTACAGGTGCGCCAGGTGCGTCTTCACGGTCGCGCGAGAGACGAACAGCTCGCGCGCGATCTCGTCGTTCGACCGACCGGCCGCCACCAGCCGCAGCACGTCGAGCTCGCGCGAGGTCAGCGCGAGCTGCGGGGTGCGGACCCGCCCGAGCAGCCGTTCCTGGACGGCGGGGCCGAGCGTCACCTGCCCGGCCGCTGCGGCCCTGACCGCGCGCACGAGCTCGTCGGTCGGTGCGTCCTTGAGGAGGTAGCCGGTCGCGCCCGCCTCTACGGCCGCCAGGATGTCCGCGTCCGAGCCGTACGTCGTCACGACGAGCACCGCGGGTCCGCCGCGTTCGGCGAGCAGCCGTGTGGCCTGGGCGCCGCTCATGCGGCCGGGCCCGAAGCGCAGGTCGAGGAGGACCACGTCGGCCCGATGGGCTCCTGTCCACGCGAGCATGTCCTCGGCCGTGGACGCCTCGGCGACCACACGGATGTCCTCGTGGCTCTCGAGGACCGACCGCAGGCCGGCGCGGACCACGGGGTGGTCGTCGGCCAGCGCGACGTCGATCACGTGCCCTCCTCGTCGTCGGGCCGTGGCACGGGCAGCGCTACCGCGACGGCCGTCCCCAGTCCGGTCGCGGTCTCGAGGGACAGGGTGCCGCCCAGCTCGCGCACGCGCGACCGTATCGCCGCGAGCCCGAAGCCGCCGCCGGACGCAGGTCCGGCCGGGTCGAAGCCGCGACCGTCGTCGACGACGTCCAGCAGCACGCGGTCGTCGAGGTAGGTCAGCGTGACGTCCGCACGACGGGCGTCGGCGTGCTGACGCACGTTGGCCAGCGCCGACTGCGCGATGCGCAGGAGCGTGGTCTCGACTGGCGCCGCGAGCGGCCGCGCCGTGCCCTCGACGCGCGCGACGACATGCAGCCCCTGCCCGTCTACGCGGTCGGCGACGCGCCGCAGGGCGTCCGGTAGGGCGGCAACGGCCAGGTCCGCCGGTGCGAGGGCGCGCACGAAGCGCCGCGCTTCCGCGAGGTTGTCGAGAGCAGTAGCACGCGCTCGGTCGACGAGGGCGCCCGCGCGCTCGTCGTCGCTGCCGAGCGCCGCCCGGGCGGAGCGCAGCAGGAGCTCGACCGCCGAGAACCCCTGCGCGAGCGTGTCGTGCACCTCGCGGGCCAGCCGCTCGCGTTCGGCGGCGACGGCTCGGTCACGCTCGGCCTCGGCCAGGTGCTCGCGCGCCGCGGTGAGCTCGTCGAGCGCACGTTGGCGCGCCTGCGACTCGCGGACGAGCGCCTCGAGGGCGAGCACCACACCGACCGCGACGGCGGCGCCGACCACTGGCCCCAGGACGTAGCCGAGTGCGGGGTCGCCGGGCGCTCGCCACGACGATCCGCTCACCACGGCGCCCGCGGTGGTGAGCGCCACCGCGACGATGCCGAGCCGAGGTCCGAGGACGTGCATCTGGAGCAGGACGAGCGGGAACGCGAGCCACAGGCCGGCCGGGGACGTGACGAGCAGGACGCACCAGAGCGCCAGGTCGACAAGCATCCAGGCGATCGCCTCGGGGCGCTTCCCGCGGGGGACGTCGACGGACACGTCGTGGACCCGCACGCGGCGTCGGCCCCAGACGTGCACGGCGACCAGCGCACCTCCGGCTGCCGCCGCCGCCCACCGCGACCCGTTCGGTGCGCGCAGGACGGCGACGAGCACGAGCGCGACGAGCAGGGCATCCAGCCCTCGCAGCAGGGCGCGCGTCGCGTCGACCAGTCGTCCCACGCCCGCCACGCTAGCCGCCGCCGAACGCCGCGCATCGGCCGAAAGGACGAGTCCGGCCTCGTCCGTCCGTCGGCGAAGGCAGGGCCGACCTCACGAGCCGCGAGGGGCGGTGCCTGGACGAGCCTGAGTGCAACACCGTCGCACACCCTGGGAGAACTCGTGTTCGTCGCGCTCCGCGAGCTGCGGTACGCCCGTGGCCGCTTCGCCCTGATCAGCGCCGTCGTCGTCCTCGTCGCCGCGCTCGTCACGTTCCTGTCCGCGCTGACCGCTGGGCTCGCGCGAGCCTCGGTGTCCGCGCTGACCGACCTGCCCGCCGACCACCTCGCCTTCGGCATGGCTGCGCACGACGACAAGCCGGACCTGACGTCGTCGCGCGTGACCCGCGACCAGTGGGAGCAGTGGTCATGGGTGTCGGGCGTGCGTCACGCCGAGCCGCTCGGGGTCGTGACGACGCGCGCCTCGGCGCACGGCACGACCGTCGCCGTCACGGCGCTCGGCGTGCGGGCCGGCTCGATGCTCGCCCCGGGCGGTGCTCCGACCTCGGGCCACGTCGTGCTCACGCAGCGGGGAGCCATGGCTCTCGGGGTCGCGGGCGGCGACGGCCTCGCGATCGACGGCGTGGCGCTGACGGTCTCACGCGTCGTGGACGACGACCAGCAGCTGGCGCACACGCCGGTCGTCTGGGTGTGGCTCGACGACTGGCAGACGTTCGGTGCACGGGATGGCGACGGCGGCCCGGTCGCGACGGTCGTCGCGCTCGACACCGACGGGTCCGCCATGCTCCCCGCGGCCGATGCGCGCGTCGGCACGACGACCGTGCCGATCGCCGACGCCCGCAGCGCGGTCTCGTCGTTCACCGCCGAGAACCTGTCGCTCACCACGATGCAGGCGTTCCTCGTCGCGATCTCCGCGCTCATCGTCGGTGCGTTCTTCACCGTGTGGACCATCGGCCGGCAGGGCGACGTGGCCGTGCTCAAGGCCCTCGGCGCCTCGACCCGCTACCTGCTGCGCGACGCGCTGGGCCAGGCGGCGCTCGTCCTCGTCGGCGCGGTGGCCGTGGGCACGGCGCTGGCGGCCGCGGCCGGCTCTGCGCTCGCGGACGTGATGCCCGTCCTCGTGTCACCCGCGACCACCGTCGCGCCCGCGGCCCTGCTCGTCGTCGTCGGGCTCGTCGGAGCCGCCGCGGCCATCGCCCGCATCACCCGTACCGACCCGCATGCGGCGCTCGCCGCCAGATGAGAGGCGCACCGATGGACCTGCACCTGAACGACCTCACCCTCGTCTACCCCGACGGCGACGCGGTGCTCACCGCGGTGGACGGTGTCACCCTCCACGTGCCGGCCGGCACGACGACCGCCCTGCTCGGCCCTTCGGGCGCCGGGAAGTCGAGCCTGCTCGCCGTCGCGGCGGGGCTCACCCGCCCGACCTCCGGGAACGTCGCGTTCGGGGAGCAGGTCGTGCTGACGTCGAGCACGAGCCGGGCCGACGCGACACGTGTGCGCCTCGAGCGGGTCGGCATCGTCTTCCAGGCTCCCCAGCTCATCGCCTCGCTCACGGCGCTCGAGCAGATCGAGCTGCACGCCCACCTGGGTGGCCGACGTCCGGCGAGCGTCCGTGACGAGGCCATGCAGCTGCTCGACGCCGTCGGTCTCGCGGAACAGGCCCATCGCCGGCCGGCGCACCTGTCCGGCGGTCAGCGCCAGCGGATCGCGATCGCGCGCGCGCTCGTCGGCCGGCCGGACGTGCTGCTCGTGGACGAACCGACGTCCGCGCTGGACCACGATCGCGGCACGCTCGTCGTCGAGCTGCTGACGAGCCTTGCGCACGAGCTCGGCGCAGCGACCCTGCTGATCTCGCACGACGCGTCGACGCTCGGATCGGTCGACGCGACCGTACGGATCGTCGACGGGCGCCTCGCGGAGGCGGACTCCTTGGTGTGACGGTTCTGGCCCGGGCTCGGTCAGACCTCGCGGAGCATCGTGTCGGAGTCTCCGTTGCGACCGACGACGACGAACCCGTGCCGCTCGTACAGCCTGCGCGCGCCGGTGTTGCCGTCCTCCACGCTCAGGCTCAGCGCGCGCCACCCGAGCTCGCGTGCGAGGTCGATGCAGCCGACGAGCAGCGCGCAGCCGATCCCGCGTCCGCGGTGGGTCGCCGCGACGCCGAGCCCGAGCTCCGGGACGTCGTCCGCCACGTACCCGTACCCGGGCTCGCTCGCCGGCAGCGCGCGTGCCCAGACGGCTCCGACGGCGGGGGAGTCGTGCGGGTCGTCGTGCCCGTCGTCGTCCAAGGCCACCAACCCGAGGTCCCCGGGCCGCATCCACCCGCCGAGGTACCGCGCGGTGTGGCTGTCGGAGACCACCTCGTCACGCGTGAAGCGCGCGGTGCCGTCCCAGTTGAACGCCTCGAGAAGCATGTCGTGGAGCAGGTCGAGGTCGTCCGTCGTCGCCCGGCGCAGGTGCATGGCGTCGGGTCAGGTGATCGTCGAGCCGGAGCGGACGAACGCCTTGCCAAGGAAGAAGATGCTGTGCGCCTTGCCGGTCCAGAAGCTCGCGCCGGTGTTCTTCGTGATCGTCGAGTGCGTGATCTTCAGCGTGCCGGTCCGGTCGTTGCTCACGTAGAAGACGCCCGGGCCGCCCTCGGGGGAGCGGTTGCGCTGGATCGTCGTGCGGTCGACCGTCACGGACTGCTTGGTCCCGTCGAAGTACACCGCGCCGCCGTTGCCGCCCTTGCCCGACGAGGCTCCGCTGCCCGTCGCGACGTTGTCGGTCAGGGTGCTCCCGCGCAGCAGCATCGGTGCCTGCAGCGAGGAGACCGCGCCACCGTTCGCGCAGCGGTTGCGCACGAAGGTCGAGTCGAGCAGGCGCGCGGTCACGCGCTGGCCGACGAGGCGCACCGCCCCGCCGCCCGCGTCGGAGTCGCGCTTGACGCACCGGTTGTCGCGGAACGTCACGTGCTGCACGGTCAGGCGGCCACCCCGCATCGCGATCGCCCCGCCGCCCCGCAGGTCGTCGAGCCGGTGGCCCTTCCAGGTGGGTGCCTTGCTGGCGTCACCCTTCTGCATGACGAGGTCCTTCACGACGACGTGCGGCGTCTTCTGCCTGTCGCAGTGCGCGTCGAGCCAGCCGAACCGCTCCTCGCACGCGTTGGCGTACAGGATCGGCCGCTTGCCCGCGCCGGAGAGCGTGACCTTGCCGCCGCCGTCGAGCACCAGCTTCTCGACCACCTTCGCCGAGCGGTCCTGCCACGGGTGCTTGCAGGTGGTGGTGTTGCAGACGACGAGCGTGCGGTCGAGCGTGATCGTCACCGGCTTGCTCCCGCACCGGAACCTCACGGTGCCGCCGCGCTGGACCGCCTTGGCCAGCGCGGCCGGCGTGCAGGACTTCGCGGTGCCCTTGCCGACGTACGTGACGTCGGCCGTCGGCGCGGCGGCGGTCGCAGCGGACGTCGACGCCAGCGCGGTCACGACGAGCGCGGCGATCCAGGCGAGGCGACGAAGCATGAGCGCACGGTAGCGCGCACCGGCCCGACGACCGCTACCTACGTGACGAGCCCGGCGACCCGCAGGATCTCGTCGACCACGCGCGCGACCGGCGCGGTGGCGTCGATCGCGACGCCGACCGGCACGGTCTCCTTCGTCGAGTGCCACCGCGCGATGAGCGCACGGTCGGTCGGGACGCCGTCGCGCCACTCGTCGTCCGGCCGCGCGTCGAGCCGTCGGTGCAGCGTGTCCAGGTCGACCTCGAGCACGAAGACGCCGTCGAACGCGTCGACGAACTGCGAGAGGTTCCGCGACCCGCCGCAGAAGAAGGTGACCGCCTCGTCGTGGTCCGCGACGAGCGCTCGGACCTTCGCGGCGTCCCACACGTGGTCGTCGCGGCCGCTCGTCTCGAACGGCTCGCCCGTGCGCGCGTCGCCCGCGTACGCCAGCTCGCGGTCGCCGTGCACGGCGTGGAAGCCGCGTCGCTGCAGCTCGTCGGCCACGGTCGTCTTGCCCGTGCCCGACAGCCCTTCGACGAGGTAGTTGGCCCGGCCCACGTGCGGGAGACTAGCGCGCAGGCGGAGCCATGCTCTCGCCGGTGCACGCACGTCGGGCACGACGAGAGGACACCACGATGCCCAGGCCACCGCTCCCGCCCGACGTCGCCGCGCTGCTCGCGCGCCCCAACCCGGCCGTCATGGCGACGATCCACCCCGCCGGCCACCCGGTGACGGTGGCCACGTGGTACCTGCTCGAGGACGACGGTCGGGTGCTGCTCAACCTCGACGCAGAGCGAGCCCGGCTCGAGCACCTGAGGAGGGACCCGCACGTCTCGCTCACCGCGCTCGCGGAGGGCGACTGGTACACGCACGTGAGCGTGCAGGGGCGGGTCGTCGAGATCCGCGACGACGTCGACCTGGTCGACATCGACCGGCTCTCGGACCGCTACGGCGGGCGGCCGTACCCGGTGCGTGACCGGGCGCGGGTCAGCGTGCTCGTGGAGATCGACCACTGGCACGGGTGGGGTGCGGCGCGCTCGTCCTGAGCGGTCGAGACGGTGGTCGGCGCCCGAGGCGCGGGCCGACGGGCTCAGGCCCAGGAGAAGGCGGGCGGGAACACCAGCACGACGACCGCGGCCCAGGCGGCGTAGACCGGCAGGTAGCGGGTCTGCCAGCGTTCGACGGCGTCGAACGTGCCGCGCCCGCGCAGGAACCGCCACAGCAGCCACCCGGTGCCCACGAGGTGCACGCACAGCACCACGTCGAGCCCGAAGGCGGCGAGCTTGTTGGCCGTCCAGCCGGCGTCCGCGATCCTCGTGACCATCGCGGTCAGCGCGAGCACGTTGACGGCGAGGGCGACCACGACGAGCACCAGCTGGAGCCGGTCGAACAGCCGTGCCGGGGCGAGGGGGTCGCGCGCGCTGATCGAGTACAGCAGCAGCCCGAGCACCAGCAGCAGCATGGCGTCCATGAGGGTCAGCAGGTCGCGGTCGACGGTGGCGAGCGGGGCGCCTGCGAGCAGCGCGACGAACGTGGCGGCCAGCAGCACGATCGTCAGCGGGGTGAACACCCTGGTCAGGACGGGTGCCATGTTCTCCACCACGCTCTTCTTCGCCTCGACCAGCCAGGCCGCCACGAAGAACGCTCCGGGTACCGCGAACGGCATGAGCCAGGTCTGCACGAAGGTCGAGACGTCGATGTCCACCGCGCCGAAGGTCGCGAACAGCAGGGCCAGCAGCACGCCGCCGCCCAGCGCGATCAGCGCGAAGTAGACGACGAGCTCGCCCGTGAACCGCACGAAGTCCATCCGTTGCTCGTGCTCGCGCCAGCGCCCGCCGGCGTAGGCGACGCCGAGCAGCAGCCACAGGAGCACCGGCAGGTGCGCGGCGGCCAGCACGAGTGTCGTCGCCGGTGCGTCGGGCACGTCGACGAAGGGGTACAGGTTCACGGCCAGGGCGACGGCTGCCGTGAGGCCGACGAGGGTCGCGACGACCAGGCGGGACGGCCGCCGCGACCACGCGAAGTACGCCGCGAGGAACGGGAGGACCGCGAAGCCGACGTCGAGACCGAATCGTGCCCCGTCGCCCAGCGCGAGCAGCGCCTTGACCGCGATGCCGGCGCACACGGCGAGCGCGACGAGCACACCGAGGTCGCGCCAGCGGCGGTCGTTCGTGGTCGCCTGCGGCACGAGCACGAGCTGCTTCCACAGTCGCTCCGAGTGCTCGCGGGCGAACTCGCGCGAGACGTCGTCGAGGTTGCCCATGCGCCGCACGGCCACGAGGAACGCCTCGTCGTCGTCGAGACCTCCCGCCCGCAGGTCGGCGACCCGGCCACGCAGGTTGTCCTCGAGCTCCGCGGCGTCGTCGGCCGTGATGGCCCTGCGCCGCAGCACCCAGTCGCGCCACTGGCCGATCTGGTCCTCGAGGTCGCTCATGCCCACGCCCCCGCCGCGTCGGGGCCCTGCAGCGTGCTCCACACCTGACGGAGCGCGTCGGCGACGACGTCCCACTGGGCCTGGCGCTGCCCCAGGGTGTCCCGGCCGGCGGCGGTCAGCGCGTAGTGCTTGCGCCTGCGGCCCGCCTCGGCGTCCCAGCGTGCGCTGACCCAGCCGTTGCGCTCGAGGCGGTGGAGCAGGGGGTAGAGCATGCCGTCGGTCCACTGCATCTGGCCGTCGGAGAGCTCGGCGACCCTCTTGAGGATCGCGTAGCCGTGCAGGTCGCCGTCGGCGAGGATGCCGAGCACCAGCGGTGTGGCCGACGCCGCCACCAGGTCCTTGTCGATGTGCATGTGCTGCTCCGATGCCTTGAGGTACTAGGGATGGTACCCCTAGATCTGCAAGTGGTCGTCAGCAGTACACCATGGCCTGTATTCAGCAATCGATGTACTGTCCGACGTCATGGAGACCGCGACCCTGACGCACACGGCAGCTCTCGTCCGGCTGGGGCACGCGATGTCGGACGGCACCCGCGCGCGGATCCTGCTCGCACTGCGGGAGGCGCCCGCGTACCCGTCCGACCTCGCGGACGCGCTCGGCGTCTCGCGCCAGGTGATGTCCAACCAGCTCGCGTGCCTGCGCGGGTGCGGCCTGGTCGAACCCATCCCGGACGGGCGGCGGACGTGGTACCGCCTCGCGGACCCCCACCTCACGCAGGCGCTCAACGACATGCTCCAGCTCGTCCTCGTCGTCGACCCGGAGTGCTGCGGGCCCGACTGTGCGTGCGGCCGATGAGCGCCCTGTCCATCGGGCCGCGACCGCTCGACACCGAGCGACGCCGGGTCCTGGAGCGCCGGATCCGGTGGGTCGTCGGCGCGACGATCAGCTACAACGTCGTCGAGGCGGTCGTCGCCCTGGCGTCCGGCACCGCGGCGTCGTCCACGGCTCTCGTGGCGTTCGGGCTCGACTCCGTGGTCGAGGTGCTCTCCGCGGTCGCGGTCGCGTGGCAGTTCGCCGCGCCCGCCCCCGAGACACGCGAACGCGCCGCGTTGCGCACGATCGCGCTCTCGTTCTTCGGCCTTGCGGCCTTCGTCGCCGCCGACGCCGGCAGGTCGCTGCTCGGCGCTCGCCAACCGGACCACTCGACGGTCGGGATCGCGCTGGCGGCCGTCTCCTTGGCCGTCATGCCCGGGCTGTCGTGGTTCGAGCGCCGGACCGGACGCGAGCTGGGCTCCGCCTCCGCGGTCGCGGACTCCCACCAGACCCTCATCTGCTCCTACCTGTCCGCGGTCCTGCTGGTCGGTCTCGTGCTCGACAGCGCGATGGGCTGGTGGTGGGCCGACCCGGTGGCTGCGCTGGTCATCGCCGCGTTCGCGGTCCGGGAGGCGATCGAGGCCTGGCGCGGCGACGCCTGCTGCGCCCCCGCGTCGGCCCTCGTCGACCCCGCGGCCTGCCGGGACGACTGTTGCCGTCCCGGCGAGTAGGGCGCGCGCCGCACCGCACGCCCGCCCGGCGCGCCTGGGGGACACTGGAGGACAAGCTGTCGCCTGACGAGGAGTTCACCGTGCCGCAGGGAGTTGTCCGCTGGTTCGACGCCGAACGGGGGTTCGGGTTCCTGGACCTCGGTGAGGGTGCCGACGACCTGTTCGTGCACGCGTCGGAGGTCGTCGGCGACGACGGCCCCCGCGTGCTCCGCGAGGGCCAGGAGGTCGAGTTCGAGGTCGGCGAGGGCGACCGCGGCCCGCAGGCGCGCAACGTGCGCGTGACCGGCGACGTCGCGTCCGACGCACCGCTCGGCGTGCTCGGGACCGTCGCCTGGTACGAGTCGACCAAGGGGTACGGCTTCGTCATCCCCGACGACGGCCGGCCGCAGATCTTCGTCCACAGCTCCGCGATCGTCGGCGGCGGGGTGATCCGGGACGGACAGCGGGTCGCGTTCCTCGTCGTCGATGGCGAGAAGGGCCCGCAGGCCGACCACCTGCTGCCGCTGGCCGCCCGCGTCGAGGCGCCCGACGGCGCCGACGGGACCGTGACGTTCTTCGATGCCGACAAGGGGTTCGGCTTCATCTCGCCCGACGGCGGCGGCGAGGACGTGTTCGTGCACGTCCGGTCCCTGCTCGGGGGGCTGCGCGAGCTGTCCGAGGGCGACCGCGTCGCGTTCGAGTCCGCGCCCGGCGAGCGCGGCCCGCAGGCCCGGGACGTGTCCCTCGTCGGCGGCGCGCCTCGACGGTCCGCACCTGCGGCCGCGCGCGGCCGCTCCGACCGCGCCCGCCCCACCGCTGGCGCCGCGCGCGGCGGCCTGGGCGTCGTCGCGCGCTACGACGCGGACCGCGGGTTCGGCTTCATCACGCCCGACGACGGTGGCGACGACCTGTTCGTGCACGTCTCCGTGGTCCGGGGCGACGAGGTGCTGGAGGAAGGCGACCGCGTCCGCTTCGCGGTGCGCCAGAGCGACCGGGGACCCCAGGCGGACCGCGTCGAGCTGGTGTGACGCTGGGCTCGCACGGGGCGGCTCCCGACGTCAGGAGCGCACGGGGAGGGACTCGAGCCACGTCTGCCAGGTGGGCTCCTCGCGACGCACGTACTCGGGTGCGTCCACGGAGAAGAAGTAGGCGCGGACGACGGCTAGCGCGGTGCCACCCTCCTCGGCCCACGCGACCACGCTGAGGATGCCCGGCACCGGTGCGGCGAGCCTCACGACGGCGTGCCGGTCGCCGATCCGCTCGGTGGTCCCGGTCGTGCCGTTCACCTCGACGGTCGCGCCCTCGCTCGTGAGCCCCAGCTCGTCGCGCAGCGTCGACCAGAGCGAGGCCTCGTCGCCCGGCCTGGACGCACTGACCTCCAGCTGCGTCGCCTCCTGCCCTGCGAAGTCCCGCAGGTAGACGCGCAGGTTGTCGAAGGACGGGAGCCAGCCGGGCGCCAGGGTGTCCCACCACTCCTGCTCCCAGGCCGCGCCGGTGCCGAACCCGCTGCTGGTGACCCGGACGACGCACGTGCCGCCGGACCGCGCCTCGACGACGAACTCCGACGTCAGCGGGCTCAGCTCGTCGGGGTCCTTGCCCATCAGGGCGGCCCAGTCCTCCTCGTACTCGAGGCGACGCGGCGGGTCCCAGCCGGTGACGCGTCCGTCCGAGCCCGTCTCGGGGCCCATCGCGAAGTGGAGGGAGCCGCCCTCGCGTTCCTCCAGGTCGGTGGGGAGGAACCACGCGCTCATGCCCTTGGCCGTCGCGATCGCCTCCCAGACCTGCTGCGGGGTCCCGGGGACCTCGACGCTGAACTCCAGGCGGTACGGGACGTCGGTGGTCGTGCTCATGACTCCTCCTCGGGTACGGGGTGCGAGGCGACGACGAGCCGGTGCGGCCGCCCGTCGTCGTGGTGGTAGCGCGCGGCCAGGTCGAGCACCGCGGCGGTGAGGTCGTCGGCGAAGGCGGACCGGTCGGCGGCCGACCGGAAGCCGATGGTGGTGTCGACGGTCAGCGTGGGCAGCCGCTCGCCGGAGCGAGCCGCGCGCCGCGCGAGGACGCCGACCTCCCGCACCACTCGTCCTGCCAGCGCGACCAGGTAGGCCGCCGAGCGGCGGTCGGCGCTCGCTCCGGGATCGGCGGCGGATGCGGTGACCGCCGCGGGCGAGACGACGAACGCTGCGGCCGAGGCCTGCAGCACGCGCTCGGTGATGCCGCCGTGGTGGCGCTCCTCGGCCAGCTCCACCAGCCCGTGCGCCTCGAGCGACCGCAGGTGGTAGTTGACCTTCTGCCGCGTGATCCCGACGCGCGCGGCGAGCCCGGCCGCCGATGCGGGGACGCTCAGCTCGCGGAGCAGCATGGCCCGGACGGGGTCCAGCGCGACGGCGGCGGCGTCGGGGTCCTCGATGACGGCGATGTCCTGCATGCGATAGACGGTGCCCCTTGACAAGTATTCTTGTCAAGGGGTCGACGGCAGCGGCGCCGCGCGACTCAGCTGTGCGGTGCGGCCGGAGGCGGCGGGGTCCACCCCATCGCGGCCCGCGAGCCACGAAGGACCGCGCTCGCGGGGGTCAGGCGCATGAGGCCGTTGCGGAGGCCCTGCCGCCATCCTCCGCCGAGGTGCGACCCGAACCGTCCGGACGCGACCGCCGACCGCGCGAGGGCGCGGCACCTCGGCCGACGAACGGCGTCGAACTCGTCGAGCGCGGGAGCCAGACGCCCGCCGGCCGCGACGGGCGAGCCCACGAGGAGGCCGACGCACAGCCCGTCCTCGAGAGCGGTGGCGGCGCCCTGCCCCATCGTCGGGAGGGTGCCGTGGGCCGCGTCCCCGACCATGACGACGCGGCCCGCGGTGTAGCGGGGCAGGCCGCCCGGCAGGTGGTGGACGTCGTGGCGCATGACCGCACCGGGCGGCGTCGCGCCGAGCACCTCCAGCACCGGGGGCGCCCATCCTGCGAATCGGCTGCGGGCGGCCGCGAGCTCGTCGTGCACGGGCAGTCGCTCAGGCATCGCGACGTACCCGTACCAGTAGGTCTCGTCCTCGGCGACGCGCAGGATGCCGAACTCGGCGTGCGGGCCCCAGTACTGCCGCAGGGCCTCGTCGCCGAACGTGCCGGGGGTGACCGCACGCCAGCTGGAGTAGCCGCTGTACACGGGCCGGCTCGCGGGGAACAGCGACCGGCGTACCGCGCTGCTCATGCCGTCCGCCCCGACCACCAGGTCGGCCCGCCTGTCGTCGACGACGGCTGGTGCGCCGTCGGGGTCCCCGGGCCCGACGGTCGTGACGGTGGCTCCCGTCTGCACCTCGACCCCGCAGTCGGCCGCCCGGCGCAGCAGCGCCGAGTGCAGGCGACGACGATGGACACCGATCAGGGCGACGGCCTCGCGCATCGCTGGGGTGTCCGCCAGCTCGAGGATCGCCCGCCCGTGCAGGTCCCAGGTGCCGCCCGCCCGGGTGGGGTAGCCGAGGGCCGCGACGTCGTCGTCGTCGAATCCCAGCCCCCTGAAGGCGGCGACCGCGTTGCCGGACATCGCAAGCCCGGCCCCGACCTCGCCCAGGTCCGCCGACCTCTCGAGCACCGTGACCTGCCACCCCGTGCGCGCGAGCGAGATCGCCGACGCCAGGCCGGCGATCCCGGCACCCACGACGATCGCCGTGCATCCCATGCCGACCTCCTCGAGAGGGCGGGTCGTCCTGCGTTGCGGGCGACCGTGGTGGTACGCATGCTGCCGCACTCCCGTCCTCGGCGCCGAGCGCGTCGACGGGCGACGACGCCGTCGAGCCTCTCCGTCAGCGAGGCGGTTCCGTCGTCGGCCGAGCCAGCCGGAGCTCGTTCCCGTCAGGGTCGGTGAGCGTGACGACACCGTCGCGCCCACCCTCGCGGCCGGCGCCCAGCCCGACGAGGCGCGCAGCCGCCGCGTCGGGGTCGGTGGCGACGAGGTCGAGGCGCTGGCGGCTCCCCTCGTGCCGGCGGGTGGCGGGCTCGCCGCCCCAGGAGACCTTCGTGCCGCCCGCCGGCGACTGCACCGCGGTCTCGTCGTCCTGGTCCCACACGAGCGGCCACCCGAGTGCGTCGCGCCAGAACAGCCCGACCTCGCGGGTTCCCTCGCACGTCACCTCGCCGAGCGGCCCGCAGCCGGCGAGGAAGCGGTTGCCGGGCTCGATGACGCAGAACGCGTTGCCGCCCGGGTCGGCGAGGACGACGTGCGGCTCGTCGGGGAGCTGGCCGACGTCGAGGTGGGTGCCGCCGAGGCTCAGCGCCGTCTCGACGGTGCGGCGCTGGTCGTCGAGGCTCTCGCTCGTGACGTGCAGGTGCAGGTGGCTGCGCCTGATTTCGTCTGCCGGCGTCGCGACGAAGCGCAGCCCGACCTGCGTCTCGTCGCCCGGCAGCAGGGCGCCGGTCGCCTCGGGGACCACGGTCCGGCCCAGCAGCCGCGCCCAGAAGGTTGCTACCGCGCCGGGCTCGACGACGTCGAACGCCACTGCCTCCAGATGCACGGTCATCGCCCCACGGTACGAATCGGCGCTCCGGGACGGTCAAGGCGAAATCGGGGCTCCGCCCATAGCGCTCGCCGACGAGGCCGGTCTCCGCTCAGCGCGCGGCGACGACCCGGAGGCCGGGCACCTGGGACATCGCGGCGTCGGCGGTCACGAGCGCGACGCCTTCGATCACCGCCTGCGCGACCAGCAGGCGGTCGAACGGGTCGCGATGGTCCCAGCCCATGGACCCGGCGAGCAGCGCGTGCTCAGTGGAGATCGGCAGCTCGTCGGCGCTGATCTCGCGCAGCCACGACGCCCAGGCCGGCACGAGCGTGTGGCCGATGTCGAGCTTGCCGAGCCGCGTCTTCGTCGCGACCTCCATCGCGCTCGCTGCCGAGACGAGCACGCGGTTCCGGGGGTCGCCGAGGGCGTCCCGCACGTCGGCCGCGAGCCTGCCCGGCGAACCCCAGAGCCACAGGACGACGTGCGTGTCCAGCAGGTAGCTCACTCCCATGCCGCGAGCTCGTCGTCCGGCAGCGGCTCCGAGAACGAGTCGGGCACCTCGAACTCGAGGCCTCCGAAGGGCCGACGCCACGAGGTGTCGATCGGGACGAGCCGTGCGACGGGGGAGCCCGCGCGGGCCACGACGACCTCCTCGCCACGCTCGACGCGCGCGAGGAGCTCGGACAGCCGCGTCTTGGCCTCCTGCACGTTGACTGTCGTCATGACCGGCAGGCTAGGTTGACCAGACCAGGCTGGTCAATGGCGAGCCCGCTGGCGGATCGGTGCACGAATCCGGCTCACGTGCGCTTCGAGTCCAACGGGCATCGCATCCAAGCGGTCAGGGATCTCGAGGTCTCGGAGGCGCAGGTGTAGGAACTCAGCGGAGTTGTCCGAGGTCCGAAGCCCCGACCTGCGGTTGGACAAGTAGGTGAGACGAACCGTGTCTCACCTACTTGTCCGAATCCTCGTCCCGGACCGCAACGAGGGCATCGCGGCAAGGTGGACTCGTCTAGCCAGTGTCGCCACCGGGCACCAGCAAGGCGGTTGCGGTGATCGATTGTTGCCGCCGACACTGGGTGCGGCCCCGTCGCTGCAACGACGAGGCCGCACCCAGAGCTAGTTGGGCTCGAGCGTGATGGAGACCGAGCCACGGGACCATGTGACGGTCAGTCGAAATCCGCGCTTCACGAGCATCACCTCCTTCTCCTGGGTCGGTAGAACCTGTCGGGGCCGGGCCAGGCGGCTCGGCCCCGACGTCGCCCATGATTCCCGGAAAGTCGCGAAGCACCAAGGCCGAACTTCGACCATCTGAGCGGGTTCGAACAGCCGATACAGCGGGCTAAATTGCGGTGCGAGCCGTAGACGTAGACGCTCTGAGCGCAACCCGTGTACCATCGCAGCGACCCACTTTCTCGGGTTCACGTGCAGGTACGGCTGTAGGCCTTGACGGCATGACCCCATTGACCCCGCTACAGCAGCGGAGGGGGCTCAGATGGTCAGTCAGTTTAGGAGGGCGGCCGTGGGAGCTCTCACCGTGACGGCCAAGAGGCTGCTCGCCGAAGCGGTCAAGGCGTCAGGCCGCAAAGCGACGGTGCAGATCGCGGGGGAGTATGCGTGGAAGCAGACTCCGAGCCAGTCGTCGACCGACCTCTCGAAGCTGTTCGCGCTCGGCGAGGTGCCGATGAAGCTCTACCTCACCCTTGTCATGCTGACTCGCAAGCCCCCGCACGTGCTCTATCGTGCCCGGCCCGACCACTACTGGGCCGAGATGCTGGGCTATGAGGAGCTTGACGATCGTCGCCCTACGCCGGGCGCGGGCACGCGACGCATCAAGCGAGCGTTTGCGGTGTTGGGCAGCGCGGGACCTCGCGGCGCGAGCATGGTGACACGCACGCCGGAGCCCGGGTACGGCGCTCGGATCACCGTCCCCATCCATCCTCCGCAGCCGCCGAAGACGCTGCGGGGGCCGTACATCACGATCCCGATCGAGTTGTGGTCTCGCGGCTGGATCAACGTTCTGTCAGCTCGAGCACTCTTCGTCTACCTGTGTCTACGACTGGTGCTCGCCGGCAGACCCGAGGCCGAGGGGGCCCACGTCTCCATCTGGGACAGGGAGAACTTCTGCATCAAGGACGACACCTGGGAGCGTGGCTTCAGGGACCTCGAGGCGCTTGGCCTGGCGAGGGCCAAGGTGGAGGACGAGGTGCAGGCCGATCGCTGGTCCACGGACCGCCTGTACAAGCGCAAGGTGTACTACCTCAACAGGACGTTTCTCGAGACGACTGATGCCCCCGACGGAGCGGACGACTTGGTCGACGGCGGTGTGGCAGGCGTGCCAGACCACCAGACCGCCCGGTAGACGATGGTCTCGCGCTCCGGCGGATCGAGCGCACTCTTCCTCGCTGCAGTGGCATAGGAGGCGAGCGTGTGCCGCACAGATTGGCGACGGTCGGCCTAGGCCGTTGCGACGACTCACATTGAACATCGCAACGACACAGAGTTAGGCGTCCGCCTGATGGGGTCACTTAGACCTACCGCTGATGGTCATTCGTGCCGGCGAACCGACCCGTGATGTTCAGCCGCCCTGCGCGCCCATAGCCATACCGATCGTGGCGGGTGCCTCAAGGATCGCCAGGACATCCCGTCGAGCTCGCCGTACCGGGCGAACGACGACGACCCCGCGGCCGTCCGCGAGCTCCAGGTAGCCGAGGCCGCTGAGCTGCTGCACAACCTCGTCGACAAGGGGACGAAGTTCAAGCGGCAGCCCTCGTGAAAGAGCAGGCAGCTGGCGACCACCGCCCGCCTGCACATAGACCTTCTTCAAGATCGTTAGGGCAACGCGGTGTGGGTTGGGCAGATCCTGGCGGAGCAGGCCCGCTGTGGTCCGCTCGGCCCCCTCGAACGCGTGGATCGTGCAGTTCGAGAAGTGGCCCGCGAGGCTTTCCGGGATGCTCCGCCAGCCTTCGACCGTCCCAATGTCGCAATTCTGAAAGGTCGGGAAACTTGTTCCCTCGACGATCTCTGACACGTCCAGGGTCTCGATCAAGCACCCCGACAACGTTGCGTCGCCAAGAGCTGCATCCTCGTCGGCGAGTTCCAGTCGTTCGATCAGCAGATCTGCGAGGAACGGGCTGGGCCTTACTTCCCGCGCAGACGGCACGAGCGCCAGAACGGATGCGGCGTCGAACAGGATGGCGTCGTACAGTCCTTCATTCGATCTTGCCTGCATGCAGGCAGCGATCGCGGAGCCGTCGAACTTGCCGCTAATGAGTTCGTCTGCGGCCACTTCCGCTACGAGGGCTGAACTGGTTGTCGACCACCTTGCCCGGGAGCGCATGGGGTGTTCGGCGTATGGAGCGGCTAGGTAGCGCGAGAGGTCGATTGCGAACGCGGCATCTGCGAAGTCGGAGTCTACAAATGTCCGCATCTCCTCGGTTCCAGAACCGTTGGAGCGCGCGAGCCCAGGTAGGCGAAGCAGTGCCTGAACACCCTCTTCCTCGGCTTCATATCCACAGATGTCGTAAAACGCGCGGCGCATGCTTTCGAGCGAGATGGGGCCGCGCCCGTCTGAGTCCTCGCGTGCAACAAGCGCGATCCGGGCCACAAGGGACTCGAAAGTCTCGGCAGGAATCGACGTAACTCGCCCGGCCTCGCGCTCCGACACCAGGCGGATTAGGCGCCGCCATCCTCGCCCACGTTCTACGGCGCCGAGCAGTTCGGAAGACATGACGTCGGGAGTTTGAGCTAGATACTCGACGAAGAGCGGCCGAGATGGGAGCCAGGCCGGGAGATCAACGTCCCCAATAAGTGCTTCGACTTGCTTGTCGTCAAAGTCAAGCAACTCAAAGTGAACGCACGTCGGCATGCCCAGCGTGTCGTACAGCTCTTTCTGGGAAGCGAAGTACTGGGGTCGGCCCGAGATGACAACCGACGCGTTCGGTGGAGTGTCGGCGACAAGTTGGCGTACTGGAGCGAGTGTCTGCCAACGGATCGCCTTGAGGTCGCGGGCCGTTCCAACCCACCTCGTCGGCACGAGCTCGTCGAACCCATCGAGAAGAAGATCGGCGTGGCCGGCTCGCCAGGCAGCGATGAGTCCATTCGAGCCGGCAAAGCCAATCTCTTCAGCGTGTCGTTGGAGAATCTCGCGAGGCGAACGAAGGCCAACGCAATCACGAATGTTGACGTGAATCGGGAATCTGCGCTCGTTCGGCTTTTGAAAGTAAGCCGAACGAAGCCGCCCGAACATCTCCTTGAGCGCTGCGCTCTTTCCGATTCCAAAATCGCCCGTAACGACGAGTCGCGCGCCCCGCTCAACTTCGCGGACGACATCATTTACCTTCGTCGCCTCTCCGGTAGATGCAAGGTTGAGCGTCGGCTCGACGTAACTGCGAGTTGGGGTGGGGGTGGACGTAAGGAGCGCCGAGGCGCTGCCGAACGGCGCGTTTCGCCGTAAGGCGATGTACCCCTCGACGTCGACGAGGCTTTTCTGCAGCGTCAGGAAACTGAGGCAGTGCAGAGTCACGCCGTGGGCTCTCGCAATGGCGTCGATAGCCTTCTTCTGCTCGATCTCCGGCTCTTGCTGAGTGACGAAATAACCTGTCGCGCTCTTGTACCGGTTCTTGGCATCCGACAAGAGGTGCTTTATCAAGCGGGCGAGCTTCCCGCCGTCCTTATTGGCTTTGTCTTTCGTGCGCAACGTGGTGAACTCGTAGACGTTGATGGAGTTTTCGTCGATGAAGGCGCCGTCGTGCTCCGCGCCCTCAAACTCGACAGCACCTTGCAAGCCGGATGGGTCGTGCTTTGCTCGTGCGACGGCGAGAGCCCTCTGCTCAAACTCGCGACCAAGGTCCTCGGCGACCATCGGATCCCTTTCGATCGAGTGACGAGTTGCTGACGCTGGAACGTGCGCCGTGTTGAGGTCGACCCCAGGTCGTTAAGCCGTGCTTGGTAGCGTGCTCGCCGCCGCGTGGATCATCGCGCCGATCTCGGCGATGAGCCGGTGGGAGTCGGTGTTCCCCGAGGCGATGTAGTCGGCGATCGCGTTGTGTGAGTGCTGGTTGGCGAACACCGCGTCGACGACGGCGTCCGACAGGTCGGGAGACTCGAGGAACTGCACGCGGGAGTTGACGCGCGCCTGCTCGACGAGCGCCTCGTTCTCCAGCAGCACGGCGCCGAGGGTGTCGACGAACCCTTCCACCTGGCTGCGCGAGAACTCGGCACCGAACAGGTCGTTGAGCCGGTCGATGACGGCCTGGAACGCGATCAGCACAGGGTCGGGTGCCTTGCCGGAGCCCGCGGCGACGACTCCGCGGAGCCCGGCTCCGCTACCGAGCGTGATGTCCTGGGTCTCGCCGGGCGTGTGCTTGATCTTCTTCAGCACGACGTCCGACACGTCGATCTCCGCCGTCACGGTCGACGGCCGGATGTACCGCTCGAGCAGGCGCAGGAAGATCGCGCGCTTCTCGAGCTGGGTGTCGGCGTAGTCGACGACCTGGCTCATGAAGTCGTAGAGCCGCACGAACGTGCCGACGTCCTTGCGGAACTGGTCGAGCGCCTCTACCTCGGCAGTGTCCTCGCGCCGGACGGCGTCGGTGTACCGCTTCGTGAACTCGTCGCGGGCCGGCTTGATCGTCGCCGCCAGCGCGTTGTTGCCGGCGCGTCCTACCCACGCTGCAACGCAGGCGTCTACCTGTGCCTCGGTGAACACGGCGGCCTGGTCGAGCTTGGCGGAGATGTCGTGGACGACGTTCGGGTCTGTCGTCGTCTCCAGGCGAGCGTCGGTGTAGTACGGCTCGAAGGACTTGCGGATCTCCTCGGGGTCGTTGACGAAGTCCAGGACGAACGTGACGTCCTTGCGCACCCCCGACGGGGTCCGGTAGGTACGGTTGAGCCGCGAGAGTGTCTGCACCGCGAGGACGCCGGACAGGCGCTTGTCGACGTACATCGCGGACAGCAGCGGTTGATCGAAGCCCGTCTGGAACTTGTTCGCGACGAGCAGCACCTTGTACTCAGGCCCGGAGAATGCCGAGGCGATCTGCGACCCGACCTTGGTCGGGTTCATCGACGACTCGGTGAACTGCCCCGGCCCGGTGTCCGCGTCCTCGACTGACCCGGAGAACGCGACGAGGGTGCCGATGTCGGTGTACCCGCGCTTGGCGATGTAGGCGTCGATCTGCGTCTTGTACCGGACCGCGGCCTTGCGGGAATCGGTGACGACCATCGCCTTGGCGTGCCCGTCGAGCAGGTGGGCGACGTTCTCGCGGAAGTGCTCGACGATGATCGCGCACTTCTGGCTGATGTTCGTCGGGTGCAGCTTCACCCACCGCATCAGGCCCTTGGTCGCGGCGGCCTTGTCGACGAGCATGTCCTCGAACGCCTGCTCGACGGGGCTGTCGTAGCCCTCCTCCGGCTGCGGGACACCCGCGACGCTCCGGGCGATCTGCCACGCCGTGTCGTAGGTCTGGTAGCCGCGCAGCACGTCGAGGATGAACTCCTCCTCGATGGCCTGCTTCATCGTGTACGTGTGGAACGGCCGCGGGATGCCGTCGGCGTCCGGGGTACCGAATAGCTCGAGCGTCTTGGCCTTCGGGGTCGCCGTGAACGCGAAGAACGACACGTTCGGCGTAGTCGCCCGTGCGGTCATCTCGGCGGCGAGCTCGTCCTCCACGGAGATCTCGCCGCCGTCGTCCAGGTCTGCCTTCTCCGCGGCGGACAGGATCGTGCGGATCTTCCCGGCCGTCGCACCCGACTGCGACGAGTGGGCCTCGTCGGCGATCACGGCGAACGTCCGGCCGGCGAGGCCCCGGTTCTCGGCGATGGCCTCCATCGCAAACGGGAAGGTCTGCAGCGTGACGACGACGATCAGCTTGCCGCCCGTTAGCGCCTGAGCCAGCGCCTGGGACTTTGAGCCCGACTTGCGGGCCTCGACCTCGTCGACGGTCGTGATGATGCCTTCGCCGCCCGACGACCCGGTGTCGGCCGAGTCGATCTGACGGACGGCGACCTGCAGCTGGTCGTCCAGCACGGTGCGGTCGGTGACGACGATGACCGTGTCGAACACCTTGCGGTCCTGGTCGTCGAACAAGCGCGCCAGCCGGTGCGCCGTCCACGCGATCGAGTTCGTCTTCCCTGATCCGGCCGAGTGCTGGATCAGGTACTTCTGCCCTGGTCCGTGCTGACGGGCGTGCGCCACCATCGCGGTGACGGCCTCCCACTGGTGGTAGCGCGGGAACAGCAGCGTCGTCGACTTCGACACCGCACCGCTGATCGGGTCACGCGACTGCCGCGTCTCGACGTGGCAGAACTTGCCCAAAATCGTCAGCCACGCGTCCCGCTCGAGGACCTTCTCCCACAGGTAAGACGTGGCCGAGCCGAACGGATTCGGGGCGTTGCCCTTGCCGCCGTGGCCGTCGCCCGCGTTGAACGGCAGGAAGTGCGTCTTGTCCCCCGCGAGGCGGGTGGTCATCCACACCTCCTCGTTCGACACCGCGAAGTGCACGAGCGCGCGGTTGCCAAACCCGAGCAGCGGCTGCACGTGCCCACCGGGGTCTTTGGGCTGACGAGCCTTCTTGTACTGATCGATCGCCTCGGCGACCGACTGCGTGAAGTCCGTCTTCAGCTCCAGCGTCGCCACCGGCAGGCCGTTGACGAACAGCACCAGGTCGAGTGACCGGTTGTCCTTCGTCGAGAAGTGCACCTGCCGCATGACCCGAACCCGGACTGTGGCATAGTCCGCCAGCGTCGTCGGGTTCAGCGAGGTCGCCGGCTTGAACTGGCACATCCGGAACGACGACGACACGTGCTTGAACCCGCGCCGCAGCACGTTCAGCGCGCCGCCACCCTGGTCGGCCGGGGTGTCGAGCACCTTGCACAGCCGGTCCAGCAGCGCGCTTGTCGCGGCCGGCTCCCGCGACGTGCCGGCCTTCACCGACCTGGCGAACTCCTCCGGCTGTGTGTCCTGTAACCAGCCCAGCACGTCGCCCGGGATGATCGCCCGCTCCCGGTCGTACTCCGCGCCCGGCTCGTGGTCCGTCAGCGAATACAGCCAGCCGTGCCTCGCGAGGTGGGCGCACAGCTCGGACTCGAACGGCTTCTCGTTGTAGTCCGCCATCACGCCACCCCCTGCGTCGCCCGGCGCGCGCTGCGCACGTCGATCTGGCCGGTTACGGCCGCCGTGATCAGCGCCGCCCGGCGCTCCTTCGCGAGGGCGACGTGCCGCTCTGTCTTGGAGATGAGGGCGTCAATACGTTCAACGCTCTGATCCACGGCCCTCGTGATCCGTTCCTGCTCGTGAATCGGCGGGCAGGCAAACTGTGCGGATCGGATCAGCGCTCCGTTGAGTAAAGGTGCACCGTAGATGTTTGTGTTGGCGTTCTTCGGGACGAACACCGGCAGCGCGTAATAGGCGTAGTCCATCCGGAGGTACGGGCTTTCCCTAAAAGTCGCTATGGCCTCGTTGGTGTACATCGGACGCTCAACGAGGGACACGAGGCCGACGCTGAGTTTAAATGAGAACAGGAGATCGCCGGGGTTCGAGAGTGCCTGGCCGTCAATGGCCGCAGTGCTGAGTCGCTTGGAAGTGCTGGATATGCGCTTCGCGCGCATGTCCGAGATATTTGCCCATAGGTGCTCGCCGTCATACATCGCGTCGTCGCCGGTCGGTGGTGTCCATCCTGTTGTGAACTGCGCAAAATGCCTAAGTGGGCCGACGCGCCATTCTTTGGGCACCATTGGGAGCCAGCGGATCGACGTCTGACGGAGTTCCGCCTCCCCCTCTGCTCCGCAGGTCACGAAGTGTTTGATGGTTGCGGTGCGGCGTTCCCGGAGGGTTGTGATGAGCTGGGTCTGCTTGTCGATCAGCGTGTCGATCCGCGACGTCTGCTCGTCCAGGAAGTCCGCAATCGCCCGCTGCTCCGCCATGTCAGTCACCACAACGGGAAAGCGCTTGATGAAGTCGATCGGAACGCGCCGGAGGTTTCCAACGCCCTGAAGGGTGGTTGCGCCCTCTTGAAGGAATGGCTGAGACCTGCATAGGTACGTGACGAACTGCGCGCATGTGTTAGCGCGGGCCCGCAATACATGGACTTCGGTCGTTGCCGCGCCTGGCACATTCGGCGTTGTAGTTACCCGTCCCGCCTCGAAGGTCGGCGTGATCTTCGGAAGCAGGATGTCGCCCCCGTCGAATCGTGTGTAGCCGCTCTCGACGGCGTGCTTCGGTGGACGGCGCTCCCAGTCTGCGCGGCCGTCGGGCCACACAGCTTCGAGCGGCACGAACAGGACGGCATTGTCGGCTGGCAGGGCGTCGAAGGCTGGTGTTGGTGGGTTGAGCTCCACCAGGCGTCCGAGAGTCGTCGTCACGCCTCAACCTCGCGCAGCAGGCCGAGAATCTCCCCCACGAGCGCGTCGAGGTCCCGGTCGATCTCCTCGAGCGGCCGCGGCGGGACGTAGGTGTAGAAGTGTCGGGTGAACGGGATCTCGTAGCCGACCTTGGTCTTGGTTCGGTCGACCCAGGCGTCGGGAACGTGCGGCAGCACCTCGGCCTGCATGTACGCGTCGATCACGGCGCGCTCGGTGCCGTCGGCGTCGGCGGTCTTGGGTGTGCTGTTCCAGCCGAAGGGGATGTTCTCGGTGTCGCGCAGCTTCGGGTCGGGCTCCGGATCGCCCTTGGCATCGCGAACCTCGTCGGCGGTCTCGTCCCGCTCGCCGATCGTCAGCCACAGCGTGCGGCGCTGCGGCGTCGTGAGCGTGACGCCGTTCGAGCCGAGGTGCTTGCCGAGGTCCTTCATGAATGCGTCGCGGTTGAGGTAGACGTGCTCGCCGAACGTGGCGAGCACGTCCGCCAGTCGGTCGCGGTCGACGGCCTTGAGCTTGGGCTCGTCGCGTACGAGAGCGACCCGCTCGGCCGTGCAGGTGAAGCACAGGCGCAGCGGGCGCTCGACGGTGATGGTCCAGTAGCCGAAGTCCTGCGTGTCGAAGATCTTCGAGGTCTCGCTGGTCTCGAACGACGCGTAGTCGGCGAGGATCGCCTTGCGGTCGACGTCGCTGATCTCGACGCGCTTGGAGCCGAGCGACTTGCGCATCTTGCTCGAACGCCCGGAGCCGTCGATGAGCTGCACCTTGCCGGCCCGCTCGTCGGACTTGGTGTTGTCGAGCACCCACACGTACGTCGAGATGCCGGTGTTGAAGAACATGTCCGTCGGCAGTGCGACGATCGCCTCTACCAGGTCCTTCTCCAGCAGCCAGCGACGGATCTCCGACTGTCCCGAGCCGGCGCCGCCGTTGAACAGCGGTGACCCGTTCATCACGACCCCGACGCGCCCGCCGCCCTGCGACGCCGGGCGCATCTTCGAGGCGAGGTGCAGCAGGAAGAGCATCTGCCCGTCGCCGACGCCCGGGAGCCCCGGTCCGAACCGGCCGGCCAACCCGCGCTTGTGCTCGTCCTTGACCGCCTTCTCCGACGCCTTCCAGTCCACGCCGTAGGGCGGGTTGGCCAGGCAGTAGTCGAAGGTCTGGCCGGGGAACTGGTCGTCAGCCAGGGTGTCGCCCAGCTTGATGTTGTCCGGGTTCTGGCCCTTGGCGAGCAGGTCGGACTTGCAGATCGCGTACGACTGGTCGTTGATCTCCTGCCCGTACAGGGTCAGGCGCGCGTCGGGGTTCTCGTCGCGCAGGTGCTCCTCGGCCAACGAGAGCATGCCGCCGGTGCCTGCCGTGGGGTCGTAGACCGTGCGGACGGCGCCCTTCTCGGCCAGGGCGGCGTTGTCCTCGGCGAATATCAGGTCGACGACGAGGCGGACCGCGTCGCGCGGCGTGAAGTGGTCACCGGCAGTGGCGTTGGACGCCTCGGCGAAGCGGCGGATCAGATCCTCGAACAGATCGCCCATGTCGGAGTTCGAGATGACGTCCGGGTGCAGGTCCACCTTCGTGAACCGCTCGACCACCAGGTAGAGACGGTCCTTCTCGGCGAGCTTGGCGACGACCTCGTCGAACTTGAACCGGTCGAACACGTCGATCGCGGAGGAGAACGAGTGCACGTACTCCACGAGGTTGGCCTGTAGGCCGTCCGGGTCTTGCAGCAGGCCGGTGAGCGTGAACTTCGAGGTGTTGTAGAACCGCAGCCCCGTGGCTTGCCGCACGAGCGAGGCCTGGCGCATCTCGGAGTCGACGCCGGCGATCAGGCCGGCGATCTGCTCGCGATGGGGCTCGAGGATCGCGTCGAGCCGGCGCAGGATCGTCATCGGCAGGATGACCGACCCGTACTCGTGCTGCTGGTACGGGCCGCGCAGCTGGTCCGCGATCCCCCACACGAAGCTGCTGAGCTTGCTCACCGGTGTTGCCTCGACTCTCGACGTACCTCACGGCGCGCGAGCGAGAGGCCCGGTCGCCACTGATCGTTCGTGAGGCTAGCGCGCCGGTGGTTCAGCGAAGCGGCGCAGCGCGAACCGGACCGAGTTGCCCGGGTCTGCGGAAGTCGTGAGCAGCCGGGAACAACCATGGCCGCTCGAGAGTTGAGCCCAACAGACTCAAGTTCGCCGCCCCGAGGTTGCGCATCGCGCAACGCAGGGGCAAGGTTGAGCGTGGCGGACTCAAGAGGCTGTCCGAGACATCCAGCAAGGAAAGAAGGCACGCACATGGCACGAGCAGTCGGCATCGACCTCGGCACCACCAACTCCGTGGTCGCCGTCCTCGAGGGTGGCGAGCCCACGGTCATCGCCAACGCCGAGGGGTCGCGCACGACGCCGTCGGTGGTCGCGTTCTCCAAGACGGGCGAGGTGCTCGTCGGCGAGATCGCCAAGCGCCAGGCCGTCACCAACGTCGACCGCACCATCACGTCCGTCAAGCGTCACATGGGCACGGACTGGTCGGTGGAGATCGACGACAAGAAGTACACCGCGCAGGAGATCAGCGCGCGCGTGCTGTCGAAGCTGAAGCGCGACGCGGAGGCCTACCTGGGCGAGCCCGTCACCGAGGCCGTCATCACGGTCCCGGCCTACTTCAACGACGCCGAGCGCCAGGCGACGAAGGACGCGGGCACCATCGCGGGCCTCAACGTCCTGCGCATCATCAACGAGCCCACCGCGGCGGCCCTGGCCTACGGCCTCGAGAAGGGCAAGGAGGACGAGCTCATCCTCGTCTTCGACCTCGGTGGCGGCACGTTCGACGTCTCGCTGCTCGAGGTGGGCAAGGACGACGACGGCTTCTCGACGATCGAGGTCCGCGCGACCTCGGGCGACAACCGCCTCGGCGGCGACGACTGGGACAACCGCATCGTCGACCACCTGGTGGCCGAGGTGAAGAACTCCACGGGCGTCGACCTGTCCAAGGACAAGATCGCCCTGCAGCGTCTGCGCGAGGCCGCGGAGCAGGCCAAGAAGGAGCTGTCGTCCGCGACGAGCACCAACATCTCGCTGCAGTACCTCTCGATGAGCGAGAACGGCCCGGTCCACCTGGACACCAAGCTCACGCGCGCGCAGTTCCAGCAGATGACGCAGGACCTCATCGACCGCACCAAGGCCCCGTTCAACGCGGTGATCCGCGACGCGGGCGTGAAGCTCTCCGAGATCGACCACGTGGTCCTCGTCGGCGGCTCGACCCGCATGCCCGCGGTCACCGAGGTCGTCACCGAGCTCACGGGCGGCAAGGAGCCCAACAAGGGCGTCAACCCCGACGAGGTCGTGGCCGTCGGTGCCGCGCTGCAGGCCGGCGTCATGAAGGGCGACCGCAAGGACGTCCTGCTCATCGACGTCACGCCGCTGTCGCTCGGCATCGAGACCAAGGGCGGCGTGATGACCAAGCTCATCGAGCGCAACACGGCCATCCCGACGAAGCGCTCGGAGATCTTCTCGACCGCCGAGGACAACCAGCCCTCGGTGCTCATCCAGGTCTTCCAGGGCGAGCGCGAGTTCGCGCGCGACAACAAGCCGCTGGGCACGTTCGAGCTCACCGGCATCGCGCCGGCCCCGCGCGGCATCCCGCAGGTCGAGGTCACGTTCGACATCGACGCGAACGGCATCGTGCACGTGTCCGCCAAGGACCGCGGCACGGGCAAGGAGCAGTCGATGACGATCACCGGCGGCTCGGCCCTCCCCAAGGAGGACATCGACCGCATGGTCAAGGAGGCCGAGGAGCACGCGGCCGAGGACAAGAAGCGCCGCGAGGACGCCGAGGCCCGCAACTCCGCCGAGCAGCTCGTCTACTCGACCGAGAAGCTGCTCGTGGACAACGCGGACAAGCTGCCCGACGACGTCAAGACCGAGGTCCAGGCCAAGGTCGGCGAGCTGAAGGTCGCGCTCGAGGGCACGGACGCCGACGAGGTGAAGGCCAAGACGGCCGAGCTCTCGACCGCCGCGCAGAAGATCGGCGAGGCGATCTACGCGAACCAGGGCTCCGCTGACGCGCCGGCCGACGAGCAGCCCGCTGCGTCGTCGTCCGCCGCCGATGAGGACGTCGTGGACGCCGAGGTCGTCGACGACGAGGAGACCAAGTGACCGACGAGAACCGCACCCCCGGGCCCGGGCAGGGCCCGGGGGGCGACCCCGAGGAGCAGCCGCGCTTCACGGACAAGCGGCGCATCGACCCGGAGACGGGCGCGGTGCGCACGCCGGCCGAGGACGCGCTGGCCGAGGCCGAGGCGACGCTCGACGCCGCTGAGGAGTCGGTGGTGCTCGAGGGCCTGGTCGAGGCGCAGAAGCTGGCCGCCGAGCGGCTCGACGAGCTGCAGCGCGCGAACGCGGCGCACTACAACCTCGAGCAGCAGTACTCGGCGTACGTGAAGCGCTCGAAGGCAGAGGTGCTCGCGGCGCAGGACCGCGGCGTGGCGAACGTCGTCGAGGCGCTCATCCCGGTGCTCGACGACATCGAGCTGGCTCGCCAGCACGGTGACCTGACCGGCCCGTTCGCGTCGATCGCGGAGAAGCTCGAGGCGACCCTCGGCCGATTCGGCGTCGAGCGGTACGGCGCGGCCGGCGAGCCGTTCGACCCGGCGGTCCACGAGGCGCTCATGCACGCGCACTCGGCGGACGTCACCGAGCCGACGGTGCAGATGGTGCTCCAGCCCGGCTACCGCACGGCCGACCGCGTGCTGCGTGCAGCACGCGTCTCGGTCGTCGACCCGGAATCCTGACGCGCGACGTCCGAGCGGGCGCGCGTCGGCAGCGACGCCGCCCGCTCGGACGAGACGCAGGAACGACGAACGAGGAGGTCGGGTGACCGGGCAGGACTGGATCGAGAAGGACTTCTACAAGGTCCTCGGTGTGGCCAAGGACGCCGACGCGGCGACCATCAAGAAGGCGTACCGCAAGCTCGCCCGCACCAAGCACCCCGACCACAACCCGGGCGACGCCAAGGCGGAGGCCGAGTTCAAGGAGATCGGCGAGGCCTACGCCGTGCTCTCCGACGCGGAGCAGCGCTCGCAGTACGACCAGCTGCGCGCCATGACCGGTGGCGCCCGCTTCCAGGCGGGCGGTCGCGGCGGCGGCGCGGGTGGGTTCGAGGACATGTTCAGCTCGATGTTCGGCGGGGGCGCGGGCCAGGGTGGCCGCGTGCGCTACTCGACGGGTGGCGGCGGCCAGGCCAACCTCGAGGACCTGCTGGGCGGGATGTTCGGCGGTGGCGGTGGCGGCTTCCAGCGGGGGCCGCAGCGCGGCGTCGACCTGACCGCGAGCGTCACGCTGCCGTTCCGCGACGTGACCGCGGGCTCGACGGTGTCCCTGTCGGTCGAGGGTCGGACCGTCAACGCGCGCATCCCCGCGGGGGTGCGCGACGGCCAGAAGATCCGGCTGCGCGGCAAGGGCCGCCCGGGCGAGCGGGGCGCGGAGCCGGGCGACCTCGTCGTCACGGTGCACGTCACGCCGCACCCGGTGTTCTCCGCCGACGGCGAGAACCTGCGCGTCACCGTCCCGGTCGCGTTCGACGAGGCGGCGCTCGGGGCGACCGTCGAGGTGCCGACCCTCGACGGCGGGACCGTGAAGGTCAAGGTCCCCGAGGGCACCCCGAGCGGGCGCGTGCTGCGCGTCAAGGGTCGCGGCATCGCCGGCCCCAAGTCGACGGGTGACCTGCTCGTCACCGTGCAGGTCGTCGTGCCGCAGCGGCTCACGCCCGCGGCGCGCGAGGCCGTTCAGGCGTTCGGCATCGCGACCTCCGGCGAGGACGTGCGCGCCGGGCTGATGGAGCAGGCGCGGCAGTGAGCGGGCGGCCGTGAACGAGGACGCACCGCAGTTCGTCATCTCCGTGGCCGCCGACCTGGCGGGCATGCATCCGCAGACGCTGCGCCAGTACGACCGGCTCGGGCTCGTCGTGCCGCGGCGCACGTCCGGCCGCGGCCGCCGCTACTCGCTGCGCGACATCGCGCACCTGCGCGAGGTGCAGCGGCTCTCGCAGGACGAGGGCGTCAACCTCGCCGGGATCAAGCGGATCCTCGACCTCGAGCGCGACGTCGAGCGGCTCACGCGGCAGGTCGACTACCTGCGGGCGTTCGTCGACCCGGGCCGGCGCGTGTTCACCGCGGACGCACGCGGTGACGTCGTCGCGACCCGGCGCGTGCCGCGCCAGCCCCGCGTGGCGCAGCCGCCGCGCGCGATCGCCGCGGCCGGCGCAGTGGTGCTGTGGCGCCCGAGCGAGCGGTCGACCGGCAGGTCGGGGTGACCGGTCCGGCGACCGCTGACCCACGCGACCGTCCCAGGTCGTGAGCCCGCGGCAGCGCGCGCGTCAGACCTGCGCGATCCGCACCCCCGGCGCACCGGGCAGCGCGCGGACCGGGCTCACGGCCGACGAGGCACGCGGCGCGAGCTCGCTCTGCAGCACCAGCGCCGCCCCGCCGATCGCCGCCGACTCCGACGCGTGCGTCGAGATGACGACCTCCACGGGGTGCGACGCGCGCGCGAAGAACCCGCGGACCAGCCGTTGCTGGATCGCCGGCACGTAGAGCGACCCGGCGTGCGCGAACGACGGCCCGGTGAGCACGACGAGGTCGAGGTCCATGATGTTCGCGAGCGCCTGCACCGCCACCGCGACGTAGCGCGCGGAGTGCTCGACGATCTGCACGGCGGGCTCGGTGCCCGCGAGGGCGGCGCGGGCGAGCGCGGCGAAGTCCTCCGCCACCCCGATGCCGGGCAGCTCGATGCCGGCCTGGCGGGCTGCGGAGACGGATGCCGCGGGTCCGGCGAGGGCCTCGACGCAGCCGTCGCTCCCGCACCAGCACGGCGGCCCGTCGACCTGCACGCAGATGTGGCCGATCTCCGCGGTGTTGCTGCTGGCCCCGCGGTAGAGGTCGCCGCGCACCATGACGCCGGCGCCGATGCCTGTGCCCATGTAGATGGCTGCGAAGCTGCGGTCCGCCTCGCGCGAGCCCGACCAGTACTCGCCGACGGCGGCCGCCGTCGCGTCGTTCTCGAGCATGACGGGCAGGCCGGTCGCGTCGTGCAGCGCATCGGACAGGGGGAAGTCGGTCCACGCCTGCATGGGTGGTGGCGCCAGGGCCATCCCGCCTGAGCCGGCGACCGAGCCGCCGAGCGGCCCGGGGGACACGACGCCCAGGCCGACGATGCGGTCGGCGTCGACCCCCACCTGCGCGACGAAGGTGCGCAGCTCGGTTCCGACGCGCGCGACGACCTCGTCGGGTGCGTCGGCACCCGCGCCGGGCCGTCGCCAGCGGCCGACGATCGAGCCGCCGAGGTTGGCGAGCACGTAGGTGATGCCCGAGTGGTCGAGGTGCACGCCGATCGCGAAGCGCGCGTCGGGATCGAGCGCGAGCAGCACCGCGGGCTTGCCCCCGGTGGACTCGGCGCGCCCGGTCTCGACGACGAGCCCGTCGTCGATGAGCCGCCGGACCACGGTCGACACCGTCGCACCGGTCAGCCCCGTGGCCCGTGTGAGCTCGACGCGGCTGATGGTGCCCGCGCCGCGGATGACGTCGAGCAGCGCCGCTCGCGTGGACAGGTGGGCGACGCCCCCGCCCCCGGGCCCGGTGCTCATCGGTCCTCCGCTCGTCGTGCTCGTCCCGCGCCACACGGTAACGGTTGCGCATCGTCGGACGGTGCTCCGCCACCGGCCTGTTGACTTACTTTAGATACCGAACTAAGAATGTCTCCCGGGAGGAAGGGCCGCTCCCACGGCCCGGGCGATGGCGCCCTCCACGCCGGTTCGTCGTCACTGACGTCGTCGTCCGGCCCGTCGAGAGGATCAACGATGTTCCACGCGCGACACCCGCGGCTCGCCGCCGCAGCGGCTGCCACCGCAGTCGTCCTCACGCTGACCGCCGCCTGCTCGAGCGGCAGCGACGACACGTCCGACGACGCGGCGACCGGCGGCTCCACCGCCGGAACCCCGTCGGGCGACATCCTCGTCCTGACCAACCGCACCGACCTCGTCGACTCCAAGCTCAAGGAGTACGCCGCGACGTTCGAGCAGAAGTACCCCGAGGTCACGGTGAAGTTCGAGGCCCTCACGGACTACGAGGGCGAGGTCAAGACGCGCATGAGCACCAAGGACTACGGCGACGTCCTGCTCATCCCCAACAGCGTCTCGGCCGCCGACTACAAGGACTTCTTCGAGCCGCTCGGCAAGACCGACGAGCTCGCGCAGAAGTACCACTTCACTGGCGAGGCCGCGTTCGACGGCATCACCTACGGCATGGCAACGTTCGGCAACGCGAACGGAATGGTCTACAACAAGGACGTCTTCACGAAGGCCGGCATCACGGACCTGCCGACGACGCCCGAGCAGCTCATCAGCGACCTGCAGGCGGTCAAGGACAAGACCGACGCGATCCCGTTCTACACGAACTACAAGGACGGCTGGCCGCTGACCTGGCCGCAGAACCTCATGGGCGCGGTCTCGGGGGACAAGGACGCGGGCGTGAAGATGGCGGCCGACGACGCACCGTGGACCTCCGGCAAGGAGAAGTACACGCTCGACTCGCTGCTCTACGACATCGCGAAGGCCGGCCTCATCGAGCCCGACCCGACGACCACCAACTGGGAGAGCTCGAAGAACCTCATCGGGACCGGCAAGGTCGCCGTCATGGCGCTCGGCTCGTGGGCCGTCCCGCAGATGCAGGACGCGGCCACGAAGGCCGGCGGCTCGGCCGACTCGATCGGCTTCATGCCGGCGCCGTTCCAGGTGGACGGGAAGTTCACGTCGCCCATCGCCGGTGACTACAAGAACGCGATCAACATCAACTCGAAGCACAAGGCCGCGGCCCGTGCGTGGATCGACTGGTTCACGGCCGACTCCGGCTTCTACGACTTCGCCGGCGGCCTGCCGACCGTCATCGGCCAGCCCGCCCCCGCGACGCTCAAGGACTTCGAGGCGACCGGCGTGCAGTACCTCGAGATGACGCCCGAGCCGAAGCTCACGCTCATCGACAACCAGGCCGAGATCGGCCTGAGCCAGCCCGACTACTACCGCCAGCTCGTCGACTCGGCGCGCGGTGCGCTCAAGCAGAGCAAGGACCAGATCTTCGAGGGCCTGAACAAGAAGTGGGCCGCGGCCCACTTCTTGTTCAGGCCCTCGAAGATCTGGTCCTTGCTCTGCTTGAGCGCACCGCGCGCCGAGTCGACGAGCTGGCGGTAGTAGTCGGGCTGGCTCAGGCCGATCTCGGCCTGGTTGTCGATGAGCGTGAGCTTCGGCTCGGGCGTCATCTCGAGGTACTGCACGCCGGTCGCCTCGAAGTCCTTGAGCGTCGCGGGGGCGGGCTGGCCGATGACGGTCGGCAGGCCGCCGGCGAAGTCGTAGAAGCCGGAGTCGGCCGTGAACCAGTCGATCCACGCACGGGCCGCGGCCTTGTGCTTCGAGTTGATGTTGATCGCGTTCTTGTAGTCACCGGCGATGGGCGACGTGAACTTCCCGTCCACCTGGAACGGCGCCGGCATGAAGCCGATCGAGTCGGCCGAGCCGCCGGCCTTCGTGGCCGCGTCCTGCATCTGCGGGACGGCCCACGAGCCGAGCGCCATGACGGCGACCTTGCCGGTCCCGATGAGGTTCTTCGAGCTCTCCCAGTTGGTGGTCGTCGGGTCGGGCTCGATGAGGCCGGCCTTCGCGATGTCGTAGAGCAGCGAGTCGAGCGTGTACTTCTCCTTGCCGGAGGTCCACGGTGCGTCGTCGGCCGCCATCTTCACGCCCGCGTCCTTGTCCCCCGAGACCGCGCCCATGAGGTTCTGCGGCCAGGTCAGCGGCCAGCCGTCCTTGTAGTTCGTGTAGAACGGGATCGCGTCGGTCTTGTCCTTGACCGCCTGCAGGTCGCTGATGAGCTGCTCGGGCGTCGTCGGCAGGTCCGTGATGCCGGCCTTCGTGAAGACGTCCTTGTTGTAGACCATTCCGTTCGCGTTGCCGAACGTTGCCATGCCGTAGGTGATGCCGTCGAACGCGGCCTCGCCAGTGAAGTGGTACTTCTGCGCGAGCTCGTCGGTCTTGCCGAGCGGCTCGAAGAAGTCCTTGTAGTCGGCGGCCGAGACGCTGTTGGGGATGAGCAGGACGTCGCCGTAGTCCTTGGTGCTCATGCGCGTCTTGACCTCGCCCTCGTAGTCCGTGAGGGCCTCGAACTTCACCGTGACCTCGGGGTACTTCTGCTCGAACGTCGCGGCGTACTCCTTGAGCTTGGAGTCGACGAGGTCGGTGCGGTTGGTCAGGACGAGGATGTCGCCCGACGGGGTTCCGGCGGTGGAGCCGCCGGTCGCCGCGTCGTCGGACGTGTCGTCGCTGCCGCTCGAGCAGGCGGCGGTCAGCGTGAGGACGACTGCGGTGGCAGCCGCTGCGGCGGCGAGCCGCGGGTGTCGCGCGTGGAACATCGTTGATCCTCTCGACGGGCCGGACGACGACGTCAGTGACGACGAACCGGCGTGGAGGGCGCCATCGCCCGGGCCGTGGGAGCGGCCCTTCCTCCCGGGAGACATTCTTAGTTCGGTATCTAAAGTAAGTCAACAGGCCGGTGGCGGAGCACCGTCCGACGATGCGCAACCGTTACCGTGTGGCGCGGGACGAGCACGACGAGCGGAGGACCGATGAGCACCGGGCCCGGGGGCGGGGGCGTCGCCCACCTGTCCACGCGAGCGGCGCTGCTCGACGTCATCCGCGGCGCGGGCACCATCAGCCGCGTCGAGCTCACACGGGCCACGGGGCTGACCGGTGCGACGGTGTCGACCGTGGTCCGGCGGCTCATCGACGACGGGCTCGTCGTCGAGACCGGGCGCGCCGAGTCCACCGGGGGCAAGCCCGCGGTGCTGCTCGCGCTCGATCCCGACGCGCGCTTCGCGATCGGCGTGCACCTCGACCACTCGGGCATCACCTACGTGCTCGCCAACCTCGGCGGCTCGATCGTCGGCCGCTGGCGACGGCCCGGCGCGGGTGCCGACGCACCCGACGAGGTCGTCGCGCGCGTCGGAACCGAGCTGCGCACCTTCGTCGCGCAGGTGGGGGTCGACGCCGACCGCATCGTCGGCCTGGGCGTCGTGTCCCCCGGGCCGCTCGGCGGCTCGGTCGCCGGCTCAGGCGGGATGGCCCTGGCGCCACCACCCATGCAGGCGTGGACCGACTTCCCCCTGTCCGATGCGCTGCACGACGCGACCGGCCTGCCCGTCATGCTCGAGAACGACGCGACGGCGGCCGCCGTCGGCGAGTACTGGTCGGGCTCGCGCGAGGCGGACCGCAGCTTCGCAGCCATCTACATGGGCACAGGCATCGGCGCCGGCGTCATGGTGCGCGGCGACCTCTACCGCGGGGCCAGCAGCAACACCGCGGAGATCGGCCACATCTGCGTGCAGGTCGACGGGCCGCCGTGCTGGTGCGGGAGCGACGGCTGCGTCGAGGCCCTCGCCGGACCCGCGGCATCCGTCTCCGCAGCCCGCCAGGCCGGCATCGAGCTGCCCGGCATCGGGGTGGCGGAGGACTTCGCCGCGCTCGCCCGCGCCGCCCTCGCGGGCACCGAGCCCGCCGTGCAGATCGTCGAGCACTCCGCGCGCTACGTCGCGGTGGCGGTGCAGGCGCTCGCGAACATCATGGACCTCGACCTCGTCGTGCTCACCGGGCCGTCGTTCGCGCACGCCGGGTCGCTCTACGTGCCGGCGATCCAGCAACGGCTGGTCCGCGGGTTCTTCGCGCGCGCGTCGCACCCCGTGGAGGTCGTCATCTCGACGCACGCGTCGGAGTCGGCGGCGATCGGCGGGGCGGCGCTGGTGCTGCAGAGCGAGCTCGCGCCGCGTGCCTCGTCGGCCGTGAGCCCGGTCCGCGCGCTGCCCGGTGCGCCGGGGGTGCGGATCGCGCAGGTCTGACGCGCGCGCTGCCGCGGGCTCACGACCTGGGACGGTCGCGTGGGTCAGCGGTCGCCGGACCGGTCACCCCGACCTGCCGGTCGACCGCTCGCTCGGGCGCCACAGCACCACTGCGCCGGCCGCGGCGATCGCGCGCGGCGGCTGCGCCACGCGGGGCTGGCGCGGCACGCGCCGGGTCGCGACGACGTCACCGCGTGCGTCCGCGGTGAACACGCGCCGGCCCGGGTCGACGAACGCCCGCAGGTAGTCGACCTGCCGCGTGAGCCGCTCGACGTCGCGCTCGAGGTCGAGGATCCGCTTGATCCCGGCGAGGTTGACGCCCTCGTCCTGCGAGAGCCGCTGCACCTCGCGCAGGTGCGCGATGTCGCGCAGCGAGTAGCGGCGGCCGCGGCCGGACGTGCGCCGCGGCACGACGAGCCCGAGCCGGTCGTACTGGCGCAGCGTCTGCGGATGCATGCCCGCCAGGTCGGCGGCCACGGAGATGACGAACTGCGGTGCGTCCTCGTTCACGGCCGCCCGCTCACTGCCGCGCCTGCTCCATCAGCCCGGCGCGCACGTCCTCGCCGGAGGTCGCGATGCCGAACGCCTGAACGGCCTCGCGCGCCGCGGGCGTGAGCCGCTGCGGCACGACGACCTGCACGGTGACGAGCAGGTCACCCGTCGACTTGGGGCCGGCGATGCCGCGACCCTTGACGCGCAGCACGCGCCCGCTCGGGGTGCCCTCGGGGACCTTGACCTTCACGGTCCCGCCGTCGAGGGTCGGCACCTCGACGGTCGCCCCGAGCGCCGCCTCGTCGAACGCGACCGGGACGGTGACGCGCAGGTTCTCGCCGTCGGCGGAGAACACCGGGTGCGGCGTGACGTGCACCGTGACGACGAGGTCGCCCGGCTCCGCGCCCCGCTCGCCCGGGCGGCCCTTGCCGCGCAGCCGGATCTTCTGGCCGTCGCGCACCCCCGCGGGGATGCGCGCGTTGACGGTCCGACCCTCGACCGACAGGGACACCGTCGAGCCCGCGGTCACGTCGCGGAACGGCAGCGTGACGCTCGCGGTCAGGTCGACGCCGCGCTGCGGCCCCCGCTGGAAGCCGCCACCGCCACCGCCGAACATCCCGCCCAGCAGGTCCTCGAGGTTGGCCTGGCCGCCGCCACCCGTCGAGTAGCGCACGCGGCCACCCTGGCCCGCGCCCCCGCCGAACATCGAGCTGAACATGTCCTCGAACCCACCCGCGCCGCCGCCGCGACCGCCCGCCTGGAAGCGGGCGCCACCGGTCATGGCGCGCAGCTGGTCGTACTGCGAGCGCTGCTCCGCGTCGGAGAGCACGGCGTAGGCCTCGCCGATCTCCTTGAACTCGGCCTCCGCCTTGGCGTCGCCCGGGTTGTGGTCGGGGTGCTTGGTGCGGGCGAGCTTGCGGTACGCCTTCTTGATGGTCGCCGCGTCGGCGTCCTTGGCCACACCGAGGACCTTGTAGAAGTCCTTCTCGATCCAGTCCTGCCCGGTCACCCGACCTCCTCGTTCGTCGTTCCTGCGTCTCGTCCGAGCGGGCGGCGTCGCTGCCGACGCGCGCCCGCTCGGACGTCGCGCGTCAGGATTCCGGGTCGACGACCGAGACGCGTGCTGCACGCAGCACGCGGTCGGCCGTGCGGTAGCCGGGCTGGAGCACCATCTGCACCGTCGGCTCGGTGACGTCCGCCGAGTGCGCGTGCATGAGCGCCTCGTGGACCGCCGGGTCGAACGGCTCGCCGGCCGCGCCGTACCGCTCGACGCCGAATCGGCCGAGGGTCGCCTCGAGCTTCTCCGCGATCGACGCGAACGGGCCGGTCAGGTCACCGTGCTGGCGAGCCAGCTCGATGTCGTCGAGCACCGGGATGAGCGCCTCGACGACGTTCGCCACGCCGCGGTCCTGCGCCGCGAGCACCTCTGCCTTCGAGCGCTTCACGTACGCCGAGTACTGCTGCTCGAGGTTGTAGTGCGCCGCGTTCGCGCGCTGCAGCTCGTCGAGCCGCTCGGCGGCCAGCTTCTGCGCCTCGACCAGGCCCTCGAGCACCACCGACTCCTCAGCGGCGTCGAGCGTCGCCTCGGCCTCGGCCAGCGCGTCCTCGGCCGGCGTGCGCACCGCGCCCGTCTCCGGGTCGATGCGCCGCTTGTCCGTGAAGCGCGGCTGCTCCTCGGGGTCGCCCCCCGGGCCCTGCCCGGGCCCGGGGGTGCGGTTCTCGTCGGTCACTTGGTCTCCTCGTCGTCGACGACCTCGGCGTCCACGACGTCCTCATCGGCGGCGGACGACGACGCAGCGGGCTGCTCGTCGGCCGGCGCGTCAGCGGAGCCCTGGTTCGCGTAGATCGCCTCGCCGATCTTCTGCGCGGCGGTCGAGAGCTCGGCCGTCTTGGCCTTCACCTCGTCGGCGTCCGTGCCCTCGAGCGCGACCTTCAGCTCGCCGACCTTGGCCTGGACCTCGGTCTTGACGTCGTCGGGCAGCTTGTCCGCGTTGTCCACGAGCAGCTTCTCGGTCGAGTAGACGAGCTGCTCGGCGGAGTTGCGGGCCTCGGCGTCCTCGCGGCGCTTCTTGTCCTCGGCCGCGTGCTCCTCGGCCTCCTTGACCATGCGGTCGATGTCCTCCTTGGGGAGGGCCGAGCCGCCGGTGATCGTCATCGACTGCTCCTTGCCCGTGCCGCGGTCCTTGGCGGACACGTGCACGATGCCGTTCGCGTCGATGTCGAACGTGACCTCGACCTGCGGGATGCCGCGCGGGGCCGGCGCGATGCCGGTGAGCTCGAACGTGCCCAGCGGCTTGTTGTCGCGCGCGAACTCGCGCTCGCCCTGGAAGACCTGGATGAGCACCGAGGGCTGGTTGTCCTCGGCGGTCGAGAAGATCTCCGAGCGCTTCGTCGGGATGGCCGTGTTGCGCTCGATGAGCTTGGTCATCACGCCGCCCTTGGTCTCGATGCCGAGCGACAGCGGCGTGACGTCGATGAGCAGGACGTCCTTGCGGTCGCCCTTCATGACGCCGGCCTGCAGCGCGGCACCGACGGCCACGACCTCGTCGGGGTTGACGCCCTTGTTGGGCTCCTTGCCGCCCGTGAGCTCGGTGACGACCTCGGTGACCGCGGGCATGCGGGTCGAGCCGCCGACGAGGACCACGTGGTCGATCTCGGAGAGCTTCACGCCCGCGTCGCGGATCACCGCGTTGAACGGGGCCTTGGTGCGGTCGATGAGGTCCTGCGTCATCTGCTGGAACTGCGCGCGCGTGAGCTTGGTGTCCAGGTGGACCGGGCCGTTCTCGCTCATCGAGAGGTACTGCAGCGAGATGTTGGTGCTCGTCGCGGACGACAGCTCCTTCTTGGCCTGCTCCGCGGCCTCGCGCAGACGCTGCAGGGCGATCTTGTCCTTGGACAGGTCGACGCCCGTGGAGTTCTTCACCTCGGCCACCAGGTGGTCGACGATGCGGTTGTCCCAGTCGTCGCCGCCGAGGCGGTTGTCGCCCGAGGTCGCGCGGACCTCGATCGTCGAGAAGCCGTCGTCGTCCTTGCCCACCTCGAGCAGCGAGACGTCGAACGTGCCGCCACCGAGGTCGAAGACGAGGATGAGCTCGTCCTCCTTGCCCTTCTCGAGGCCGTAGGCCAGGGCCGCCGCGGTGGGCTCGTTGATGATGCGCAGGACGTTGAGGCCCGCGATGGTGCCCGCGTCCTTCGTCGCCTGGCGCTCGGCGTCGTTGAAGTAGGCCGGGACCGTGATGACGGCCTCGGTGACGGGCTCGCCCAGGTAGGCCTCCGCGTCGCGCTTCAGCTTCGACAGCACGCGCGCGCTGATCTCCTGCGCGGTGTACTTCTTGTCGTCGATCTCCACCGACCAGTCCGTGCCCATGTGACGCTTGACGGACGTGATGGTGCGGTCGACGTTGGTGACGGCCTGGCGCTTGGCGATCTCGCCGACGAGCACCTCGCCCGTCTTGGAGAACGCGACCACCGACGGCGTCGTGCGCGACCCCTCGGCGTTGGCGATGACCGTGGGCTCGCCACCCTCGAGGACGGCGACCACGGAGTTGGTGGTGCCGAGGTCGATGCCGACTGCTCGTGCCATGTGCGTGCCTTCTTTCCTTGCTGGATGTCTCGGACAGCCTCTTGAGTCCGCCACGCTCAACCTTGCCCCTGCGTTGCGCGATGCGCAACCTCGGGGCGGCGAACTTGAGTCTGTTGGGCTCAACTCTCGAGCGGCCATGGTTGTTCCCGGCTGCTCACGACTTCCGCAGACCCGGGCAACTCGGTCCGGTTCGCGCTGCGCCGCTTCGCTGAACCACCGGCGCGCTAGCCTCACGAACGATCAGTGGCGACCGGGCCTCTCGCTCGCGCGCCGTGAGGTACGTCGAGAGTCGAGGCAACACCGGTGAGCAAGCTCAGCAGCTTCGTGTGGGGGATCGCGGACCAGCTGCGCGGCCCGTACCAGCAGCACGAGTACGGGTCGGTCATCCTGCCGATGACGATCCTGCGCCGGCTCGACGCGATCCTCGAGCCCCATCGCGAGCAGATCGCCGGCCTGATCGCCGGCGTCGACTCCGAGATGCGCCAGGCCTCGCTCGTGCGGCAAGCCACGGGGCTGCGGTTCTACAACACCTCGAAGTTCACGCTCACCGGCCTGCTGCAAGACCCGGACGGCCTACAGGCCAACCTCGTGGAGTACGTGCACTCGTTCTCCTCCGCGATCGACGTGTTCGACCGGTTCAAGTTCGACGAGGTCGTCGCCAAGCTCGCCGAGAAGGACCGTCTCTACCTGGTGGTCGAGCGGTTCACGAAGGTGGACCTGCACCCGGACGTCATCTCGAACTCCGACATGGGCGATCTGTTCGAGGATCTGATCCGCCGCTTCGCCGAGGCGTCCAACGCCACTGCCGGTGACCACTTCACGCCGCGCGACGCGGTCCGCCTCGTCGTCGACCTGATATTCGCCGAGGACAACGCCGCCCTGGCCGAGAAGGGCGCCGTCCGCACGGTCTACGACCCCACGGCAGGCACCGGCGGCATGCTCTCGTTGGCCGAGGAGCACCTGCGCGACGAGAACCCCGACGCGCGCCTGACCCTGTACGGGCAGGAGATCAACGACCAGTCGTACGCGATCTGCAAGTCCGACCTGCTCGCCAAGGGCCAGAACCCGGACAACATCAAGCTGGGCGACACCCTGGCTGACGACCAGTTCCCCGGCCAGACCTTCGACTACTGCCTGGCCAACCCGCCCTACGGCGTGGACTGGAAGGCGTCGGAGAAGGCGGTCAAGGACGAGCACAAGCGCGGGTTGGCCGGCCGGTTCGGACCGGGGCTCCCGGGCGTCGGCGACGGGCAGATGCTCTTCCTGCTGCACCTCGCCTCGAAGATGCGCCCGGCGTCGCAGGGCGGCGGGCGCGTCGGGGTCGTGATGAACGGGTCACCGCTGTTCAACGGCGGCGCCGGCTCGGGACAGTCGGAGATCCGTCGCTGGCTGCTGGAGAAGGACCTGGTAGAGGCGATCGTCGCACTGCCGACGGACATGTTCTTCAACACCGGCATCTCGACGTACGTGTGGGTGCTCGACAACACCAAGTCCGACGAGCGGGCCGGCAAGGTGCAGCTCATCGACGGCTCCGGGCGTTCGAGCAAGATGCGCAAGTCGCTCGGCTCCAAGCGCGTCGAGATCAGCGACGTCGACCGCAAGGCGATCCTCGCCGACTACGCGTCGTTCGAGACCAGCGAGACCTCGAAGATCTTCGACACGCAGGACTTCGGCTACTGGACCATCACCGTCGAGCGCCCGCTGCGCCTGTGCTTCACCTGCACGGCCGAGCGGGTCGCTCTCGTACGCGACGAGCCCAAGCTCAAGGCCGTCGACCGCGACCGACTGGCGGACGTGCTCGCCACGTTCGGCGAGCACGTCTACCTCAACCGCGACGCATTCATGAAGGACCTCGGCAAGCACCTCGGCTCGAACGGCGTCACGCTCACGACGCCGCAGCGCCGCACGCTGTGGCTGACGATCGGCGAGCGGGACGAGACCGCCGACGAGGTTCGCGATGCCAAGGGCGATCCGGAGCCCGACCCGAAGCTGCGCGACACCGAGAACATCCCCTTCGGCTGGAACAGCACACCCAAGACCGCCGACGCCGACGGCACCGAGCGCGCCGTGATCGACGCGTACATGCAGGCCGAGGTGCTGCCGCACGTTCCCGACGCCTGGGTCGACCGAACCAAGACCAAGGTCGGCTACGAGATCCCGTTCACCCGACACTTCTACACCTACGTCCCGCCGCGGCCGCTCGAGGAGATCGACCGGGACCTCGACGCGCTCGTGGGGGAGATTCTCGGCCTGCTGCGCGAGGTTGAGGCGTGACGACGACTCTCGGACGCCTGGTGGAGCTCAACCCACCAACACCAGCCTTCGACGCCCTGCCAGCCGACAATGCCGTCCTGTTCGTGCCGCTCGAAGCTGTGTGGCCCGACGGCCGCGCAGACTGGGAGCGCCGTCCACCGAAGCACGCCGTCGAGAGCGGCTACACACGATTCGACGGGGGCGACATCCTGCTTCCGAAGATCACGCCGACCTTCGAGGCGGGACGGGTAACTACAACGCCGAATGTGCCAGGCGCGGCAACGACCGAAGTCCATGTATTGCGGGCCCGCGCTAACACATGCGCGCAGTTCGTCACGTACCTATGCAGGTCTCAGCCATTCCTTCAAGAGGGCGCAACCACCCTTCAGGGCGTTGGAAACCTCCGGCGCGTTCCGATCGACTTCATCAAGCGCTTTCCCGTTGTGGTGACTGACATGGCGGAGCAGCGGGCGATTGCGGACTTCCTGGACGAGCAGACGTCGCGGATCGACACGCTGATCGACAAGCAGACCCAGCTCATCACAACCCTCCGGGAACGCCGCACCGCAACCATCAAACACTTCGTGACCTGCGGAGCAGAGGGGGAGGCGGAACTCCGTCAGACGTCGATCCGCTGGCTCCCAATGGTGCCCAAAGAATGGCGCGTCGGCCCACTTAGGCATTTTGCGCAGTTCACAACAGGATGGACACCACCGACCGGCGACGACGCGATGTATGACGGCGAGCACCTATGGGCAAATATCTCGGACATGCGCGCGAAGCGCATATCCAGCACTTCCAAGCGACTCAGCACTGCGGCCATTGACGGCCAGGCACTCTCGAACCCCGGCGATCTCCTGTTCTCATTTAAACTCAGCGTCGGCCTCGTGTCCCTCGTTGAGCGTCCGATGTACACCAACGAGGCCATAGCGACTTTTAGGGAAAGCCCGTACCTCCGGATGGACTACGCCTATTACGCGCTGCCGGTGTTCGTCCCGAAGAACGCCAACACAAACATCTACGGTGCACCTTTACTCAACGGAGCGCTGATCCGATCCGCACAGTTTGCCTGCCCGCCGATTCACGAGCAGGAACGGATCACGAGGGCCGTGGATCAGAGCGTTGAACGTATTGACGCCCTCATCTCCAAGACAGAGCGGCACGTCGCCCTCGCGAAGGAGCGCCGGGCGGCGCTGATCACGGCGGCCGTAACCGGCCAGATCGACGTGCGCAGCGCGCGCCGGGCGACGCAGGGGGTGGCGTGATGGCGGACTACAACGAGAAGCCGTTCGAGTCCGAGCTGTGCGCCCACCTCGCGAGGCACGGCTGGCTGTATTCGCTGACGGACCACGAGCCGGGCGCGGAGTACGACCGGGAGCGGGCGATCATCCCGGGCGACGTGCTGGGCTGGTTACAGGACACACAGCCGGAGGAGTTCGCCAGGTCGGTGAAGGCCGGCACGTCGCGGGAGCCGGCCGCGACAAGCGCGCTGCTGGACCGGCTGTGCAAGGTGCTCGACACCCCGGCCGACCAGGGTGGCGGCGCGCTGAACGTGCTGCGGCGCGGGTTCAAGCACGTGTCGTCGTCGTTCCGGATGTGCCAGTTCAAGCCGGCGACCTCGCTGAACCCGACGACGCTGGCGGACTATGCCACAGTCCGGGTTCGGGTCATGCGGCAGGTGCACTTCTCGACGAAGGACAACCGGTCACTCGACCTGGTGCTGTTCGTCAACGGCCTGCCGGTGGCGACGCTGGAGCTGAAGACGGACTTCACGCAGTCGGTCGCCGAGGCGATCGATCAGTACAAGAAGGCTCGTCAGCCCAAAGACCCCGGTGGGCACGTGCAGCCGCTGCTCGGGTTTGGCAACCGCGCGCTCGTGCACTTCGCGGTGTCGAACGAGGAGGTGTGGATGACCACCCGCCTCGCGGGGGACAAGACGCACTTCCTGCCGTTCAACGCGGGCGACGGCCACGGCGGCAAGGGCAACGCCCCGAATCCGTTCGGCTCGGCCACGTCTTACCTGTGGGAGAAGGTCCTCGAGCGGGACGCGTGGCTGACGATTTTGGGCAAGTTCTGCCACGTCGAGACGCGGCAGTCGCGTGACCCGATCAGCGGTGCGGTGTCGAAGTCGACGACGCTGCTGTTCCCGCGCTACCACCAGTGGGAGGCCGTCACCGCGATGGTGGCGCACGCCCGTCAGCACGGACCAGGGCAGAAGTACCTGATCCAGCACTCGGCCGGATCAGGGAAGACGAACTCGATCGCGTGGACGGCGCACCGGCTGGCGCGCTTGTTCGACGACCAGGACCGCAAGGTGTTCGACACGGTCATCGTCGTCACCGACCGCACCGTGCTGGACGACCAGCTGCAGGTCGCCGTCCGTCAGATCGACTCGGCCGACACCGGGTCGTCGGGCGGCGAAGGCATCATCACGACCGTCGACGAGGTCGAGGCCCGCAAGTCGGGCTCAAAGTCCCAGGCGCTGGCTCAGGCGCTAACGGGCGGCAAGCTGATCGTCGTCGTCACGCTGCAGACCTTCCCGTTTGCGATGGAGGCCATCGCCGAGAACCGGGGCCTCGCCGGCCGGACGTTCGCCGTGATCGCCGACGAGGCCCACTCGTCGCAGTCGGGTGCGACGGCCGGGAAGATCCGCACGATCCTGTCCGCCGCGGAGAAGGCAGACCTGGACGACGGCGGCGAGATCTCCGTGGAGGACGAGCTCGCCGCCGAGATGACCGCACGGGCGACTACGCCGAACGTGTCGTTCTTCGCGTTCACGGCGACCCCGAAGGCCAAGACGCTCGAGCTATTCGGTACCCCGGACGCCGACGGCATCCCGCGGCCGTTCCACACGTACACGATGAAGCAGGCCATCGAGGAGGAGTTCATCCTCGACGTGCTGCGCGGCTACCAGACCTACGACACGGCGTGGCAGATCGCCCGGAGCGTCGCGGGTGTCCCGCAGCCGGAGGAGGGCTACGACAGCCCCGTCGAGCAGGCGTTCGAGGACATGCTCGTCGACAAGGCCGCCGCGACCAAGGGCCTGATGCGGTGGGTGAAGCTGCACCCGACGAACATCAGCCAGAAGTGCGCGATCATCGTCGAGCACTTCCGCGAGAACGTCGCCCACCTGCTCGACGGGCACGCCAAGGCGATGGTCGTCACCGATTCCCGCAAGGCCGCGGTCCGGTACAAGACGCAGATCGACGCCTACATCGCCAAGCGCGGGTACACCGACATCGGCACCCTCGTCGCGTTCTCCGGGTCAGTCGAGGACGCGGACACCGGGCCGGGGCAGTTCACCGAGTCGTCGATGAACCCGACCAAGGTCGGGTCGCAGATCGCCTCGGCATTCTCCGGGCCTGAGTACAAGGTGCTGCTCGTCGCGAACAAGTTCCAGACGGGCTTCGATCAACCGCTGCTGTCCGCGATGTACGTCGACAAGCGCCTGTCCGGCGTCCTCGCGGTGCAGACACTCTCGCGGCTCAACCGTACCTACCGGACCCCGTCGGGGGTGCGCAAGGACGTCACGTTCGTCCTGGACTTCGTCAACGACCCCGAGGAGATCCGCAAGTCCTTCGAGCCGTACTACACCGACGCTCGCCTGGAGACGACGACAGACCCGAACGTCGTCCACGACATCTCCGCCAAGCTCGACCAGGCCGCCGTGTTCACCGAGGCACAGGTAGACGCCTGCGTTGCAGCGTGGGTAGGACGCGCCGGCAACAACGCGCTGGCGGCGACGATCAAGCCGGCCCGCGACGAGTTCACGAAGCGGTACACCGACGCCGTCCGGCGCGAGGACACTGCCGAGGTAGAGGCGCTCGACCAGTTCCGCAAGGACGTCGGCACGTTCGTGCGGCTCTACGACTTCATGAGCCAGGTCGTCGACTACGCCGACACCCAGCTCGAGAAGCGCGCGATCTTCCTGCGCCTGCTCGAGCGGTACATCCGGCCGTCGACCGTGACGGCGGAGATCGACGTGTCGGACGTCGTGCTGAAGAAGATCAAGCACACGCCCGGCGAGACCCAGGACATCACGCTCGGTAGCGGAGCCGGGCTCCGCGGAGTCGTCGCCGCGGGCTCCGGCAAGGCACCCGACCCTGTGCTGATCGCGTTCCAGGCCGTCATCGACCGGCTCAACGACCTGTTCGGTGCCGAGTTCTCGCGCAGCCAGGTGGAAGGGTTCGTCGACACCCTCGGCGCCGTGCTGCTGGAGAACGAGGCGCTCGTCGAGCAGGCGCGCGTCAACTCCCGCGTGCAGTTCCTCGAGTCTCCCGACCTGTCGGACGCCGTCGTCGACGCGGTGTTCGCCAACCAGCACTCACACAACGCGATCGCCGACTACATCGCCTCGGGGAACACCGACTCCCACCGGCTCATCGCCGAGATCGGCGCGATGATCCACGCGGCGGCGAGCACGCTACCAAGCACGGCTTAACGACCTGGGGTCGACCTCAACACGGCGCACGTTCCAGCGTCAGCAACTCGTCACTCGATCGAAAGGGATCCGATGGTCGCCGAGGACCTTGGTCGCGAGTTTGAGCAGAGGGCTCTCGCCGTCGCACGAGCAAAGCACGACCCATCCGGCTTGCAAGGTGCTGTCGAGTTTGAGGGCGCGGAGCACGACGGCGCCTTCATCGACGAAAACTCCATCAACGTCTACGAGTTCACCACGTTGCGCACGAAAGACAAAGCCAATAAGGACGGCGGGAAGCTCGCCCGCTTGATAAAGCACCTCTTGTCGGATGCCAAGAACCGGTACAAGAGCGCGACAGGTTATTTCGTCACTCAGCAAGAGCCGGAGATCGAGCAGAAGAAGGCTATCGACGCCATTGCGAGAGCCCACGGCGTGACTCTGCACTGCCTCAGTTTCCTGACGCTGCAGAAAAGCCTCGTCGACGTCGAGGGGTACATCGCCTTACGGCGAAACGCGCCGTTCGGCAGCGCCTCGGCGCTCCTTACGTCCACCCCCACCCCAACTCGCAGTTACGTCGAGCCGACGCTCAACCTTGCATCTACCGGAGAGGCGACGAAGGTAAATGATGTCGTCCGCGAAGTTGAGCGGGGCGCGCGACTCGTCGTTACGGGCGATTTTGGAATCGGAAAGAGCGCAGCGCTCAAGGAGATGTTCGGGCGGCTTCGTTCGGCTTACTTTCAAAAGCCGAACGAGCGCAGATTCCCGATTCACGTCAACATTCGTGATTGCGTTGGCCTTCGTTCGCCTCGCGAGATTCTCCAACGACACGCTGAAGAGATTGGCTTTGCCGGCTCGAATGGACTCATCGCTGCCTGGCGAGCCGGCCACGCCGATCTTCTTCTCGATGGGTTCGACGAGCTCGTGCCGACGAGGTGGGTTGGAACGGCCCGCGACCTCAAGGCGATCCGTTGGCAGACACTCGCTCCAGTACGCCAACTTGTCGCCGACACTCCACCGAACGCGTCGGTTGTCATCTCGGGCCGACCCCAGTACTTCGCTTCCCAGAAAGAGCTGTACGACACGCTGGGCATGCCGACGTGCGTTCACTTTGAGTTGCTTGACTTTGACGACAAGCAAGTCGAAGCACTTATTGGGGACGTTGATCTCCCGGCCTGGCTCCCATCTCGGCCGCTCTTCGTCGAGTATCTAGCTCAAACTCCCGACGTCATGTCTTCCGAACTGCTCGGCGCCGTAGAACGTGGGCGAGGATGGCGGCGCCTAATCCGCCTGGTGTCGGAGCGCGAGGCCGGGCGAGTTACGTCGATTCCTGCCGAGACTTTCGAGTCCCTTGTGGCCCGGATCGCGCTTGTTGCACGCGAGGACTCAGACGGGCGCGGCCCCATCTCGCTCGAAAGCATGCGCCGCGCGTTTTACGACATCTGTGGATATGAAGCCGAGGAAGAGGGTGTTCAGGCACTGCTTCGCCTACCTGGGCTCGCGCGCTCCAACGGTTCTGGAACCGAGGAGATGCGGACATTTGTAGACTCCGACTTCGCAGATGCCGCGTTCGCAATCGACCTCTCGCGCTACCTAGCCGCTCCATACGCCGAACACCCCATGCGCTCCCGGGCAAGGTGGTCGACAACCAGTTCAGCCCTCGTAGCGGAAGTGGCCGCAGACGAACTCATTAGCGGCAAGTTCGACGGCTCCGCGATCGCTGCCTGCATGCAGGCAAGATCGAATGAAGGACTGTACGACGCCATCCTGTTCGACGCCGCATCCGTTCTGGCGCTCGTGCCGTCTGCGCGGGAAGTAAGGCCCAGCCCGTTCCTCGCAGATCTGCTGATCGAACGACTGGAACTCGCCGACGAGGATGCAGCTCTTGGCGACGCAACGTTGTCGGGGTGCTTGATCGAGACCCTGGACGTGTCAGAGATCGTCGAGGGAACAAGTTTCCCGACCTTTCAGAATTGCGACATTGGGACGGTCGAAGGCTGGCGGAGCATCCCGGAAAGCCTCGCGGGCCACTTCTCGAACTGCACGATCCACGCGTTCGAGGGGGCCGAGCGGACCACAGCGGGCCTGCTCCGCCAGGATCTGCCCAACCCACACCGCGTTGCCCTAACGATCTTGAAGAAGGTCTATGTGCAGGCGGGCGGTGGTCGCCAGCTGCCTGCTCTTTCACGAGGGCTGCCGCTTGAACTTCGTCCCCTTGTCGACGAGGTTGTGCAGCAGCTCAGCGGCCTCGGCTACCTGGAGCTCGCGGACGGCCGCGGGGTCGTCGTCGTTCGCCCGGTACGGCGAGCTCGACGGGATGTCCTGGCGATCCTTGAGGCACCCGCCACGATCGGTATGGCTATGGGCGCGCAGGGCGGCTGAACATCACGGGTCGGTTCGCCGGCACGAATGACCATCAGCGGTAGGTCTAAGTGACCCCATCAGGCGGACGCCTAACTCTGTGTCGTTGCGATGTTCAATGTGAGTCGTCGCAACGGCCTAGGCCGACCGTCGCCAATCTGTGCGGCACACGCTCGCCTCCTATGCCACTGCAGCGAGGAAGAGTGCGCTCGATCCGCCGGAGCGCGAGACCATCGTCTACCGGGCGGTCTGGTGGTCTGGCACGCCTGCCACACCGCCGTCGACCAAGTCGTCCGCTCCGTCGGGGGCATCAGTCGTCTCGAGAAACGTCCTGTTGAGGTAGTACACCTTGCGCTTGTACAGGCGGTCCGTGGACCAGCGATCGGCCTGCACCTCGTCCTCCACCTTGGCCCTCGCCAGGCCAAGCGCCTCGAGGTCCCTGAAGCCACGCTCCCAGGTGTCGTCCTTGATGCAGAAGTTCTCCCTGTCCCAGATGGAGACGTGGGCCCCCTCGGCCTCGGGTCTGCCGGCGAGCACCAGTCGTAGACACAGGTAGACGAAGAGTGCTCGAGCTGACAGAACGTTGATCCAGCCGCGAGACCACAACTCGATCGGGATCGTGATGTACGGCCCCCGCAGCGTCTTCGGCGGCTGCGGAGGATGGATGGGGACGGTGATCCGAGCGCCGTACCCGGGCTCCGGCGTGCGTGTCACCATGCTCGCGCCGCGAGGTCCCGCGCTGCCCAACACCGCAAACGCTCGCTTGATGCGTCGCGTGCCCGCGCCCGGCGTAGGGCGACGATCGTCAAGCTCCTCATAGCCCAGCATCTCGGCCCAGTAGTGGTCGGGCCGGGCACGATAGAGCACGTGCGGGGGCTTGCGAGTCAGCATGACAAGGGTGAGGTAGAGCTTCATCGGCACCTCGCCGAGCGCGAACAGCTTCGAGAGGTCGGTCGACGACTGGCTCGGAGTCTGCTTCCACGCATACTCCCCCGCGATCTGCACCGTCGCTTTGCGGCCTGACGCCTTGACCGCTTCGGCGAGCAGCCTCTTGGCCGTCACGGTGAGAGCTCCCACGGCCGCCCTCCTAAACTGACTGACCATCTGAGCCCCCTCCGCTGCTGTAGCGGGGTCAATGGGGTCATGCCGTCAAGGCCTACAGCCGTACCTGCACGTGAACCCGAGAAAGTGGGTCGCTGCGATGGTACACGGGTTGCGCTCAGAGCGTCTACGTCTACGGCTCGCACCGCAATTTAGCCCGCTGTATCGGCTGTTCGAACCCGCTCAGATGGTCGAAGTTCGGCCTTGGTGCTTCGCGACTTTCCGGGAATCATGGGCGACGTCGGGGCCGAGCCGCCTGGCCCGGCCCCGACAGGTTCTACCGACCCAGGAGAAGGAGGTGATGCTCGTGAAGCGCGGATTTCGACTGACCGTCACATGGTCCCGTGGCTCGGTCTCCATCACGCTCGAGCCCAACTAGCTCTGGGTGCGGCCTCGTCGTTGCAGCGACGGGGCCGCACCCAGTGTCGGCGGCAACAATCGATCACCGCAACCGCCTTGCTGGTGCCCGGTGGCGACACTGGCTAGACGAGTCCACCTTGCCGCGATGCCCTCGTTGCGGTCCGGGACGAGGATTCGGACAAGTAGGTGAGACACGGTTCGTCTCACCTACTTGTCCAACCGCAGGTCGGGGCTTCGGACCTCGGACAACTCCGCTGAGTTCCTACACCTGCGCCTCCGAGACCTCGAGATCCCTGACCGCTTGGATGCGATGCCCGTTGGACTCGAAGCGCACGTGAGCCGGATTCGTGCACCGATCCGCCAGCGGGCTCGCCATTGACCAGCCTGGTCTGGTCAACCTAGCCTGCCGGTCATGACGACAGTCAACGTGCAGGAGGCCAAGACGCGGCTGTCCGAGCTCCTCGCGCGCGTCGAGCGTGGCGAGGAGGTCGTCGTGGCCCGCGCGGGCTCCCCCGTCGCACGGCTCGTCCCGATCGACACCTCGTGGCGTCGGCCCTTCGGAGGCCTCGAGTTCGAGGTGCCCGACTCGTTCTCGGAGCCGCTGCCGGACGACGAGCTCGCGGCATGGGAGTGAGCTACCTGCTGGACACGCACGTCGTCCTGTGGCTCTGGGGTTCGCCGGGCAGGCTCGCGGCCGACGTGCGGGACGCCCTCGGCGACCCCCGGAACCGCGTGCTCGTCTCGGCAGCGAGCGCGATGGAGGTCGCGACGAAGACGCGGCTCGGCAAGCTCGACATCGGCCACACGCTCGTGCCGGCCTGGGCGTCGTGGCTGCGCGAGATCAGCGCCGACGAGCTGCCGATCTCCACTGAGCACGCGCTGCTCGCCGGGTCCATGGGCTGGGACCATCGCGACCCGTTCGACCGCCTGCTGGTCGCGCAGGCGGTGATCGAAGGCGTCGCGCTCGTGACCGCCGACGCCGCGATGTCCCAGGTGCCCGGCCTCCGGGTCGTCGCCGCGCGCTGAGCGGAGACCGGCCTCGTCGGCGAGCGCTATGGGCGGAGCCCCGATTTCGCCTTGACCGTCCCGGAGCGCCGATTCGTACCGTGGGGCGATGACCGTGCATCTGGAGGCAGTGGCGTTCGACGTCGTCGAGCCCGGCGCGGTAGCAACCTTCTGGGCGCGGCTGCTGGGCCGGACCGTGGTCCCCGAGGCGACCGGCGCCCTGCTGCCGGGCGACGAGACGCAGGTCGGGCTGCGCTTCGTCGCGACGCCGGCAGACGAAATCAGGCGCAGCCACCTGCACCTGCACGTCACGAGCGAGAGCCTCGACGACCAGCGCCGCACCGTCGAGACGGCGCTGAGCCTCGGCGGCACCCACCTCGACGTCGGCCAGCTCCCCGACGAGCCGCACGTCGTCCTCGCCGACCCGGGCGGCAACGCGTTCTGCGTCATCGAGCCCGGCAACCGCTTCCTCGCCGGCTGCGGGCCGCTCGGCGAGGTGACGTGCGAGGGAACCCGCGAGGTCGGGCTGTTCTGGCGCGACGCACTCGGGTGGCCGCTCGTGTGGGACCAGGACGACGAGACCGCGGTGCAGTCGCCGGCGGGCGGCACGAAGGTCTCCTGGGGCGGCGAGCCCGCCACCCGCCGGCACGAGGGGAGCCGCCAGCGCCTCGACCTCGTCGCCACCGACCCCGACGCGGCGGCTGCGCGCCTCGTCGGGCTGGGCGCCGGCCGCGAGGGTGGGCGCGACGGTGTCGTCACGCTCACCGACCCTGACGGGAACGAGCTCCGGCTGGCTCGGCCGACGACGGAACCGCCTCGCTGACGGAGAGGCTCGACGGCGTCGTCGCCCGTCGACGCGCTCGGCGCCGAGGACGGGAGTGCGGCAGCATGCGTACCACCACGGTCGCCCGCAACGCAGGACGACCCGCCCTCTCGAGGAGGTCGGCATGGGATGCACGGCGATCGTCGTGGGTGCCGGGATCGCCGGCCTGGCGTCGGCGATCTCGCTCGCGCGCACGGGGTGGCAGGTCACGGTGCTCGAGAGGTCGGCGGACCTGGGCGAGGTCGGGGCCGGGCTTGCGATGTCCGGCAACGCGGTCGCCGCCTTCAGGGGGCTGGGATTCGACGACGACGACGTCGCGGCCCTCGGCTACCCCACCCGGGCGGGCGGCACCTGGGACCTGCACGGGCGGGCGATCCTCGAGCTGGCGGACACCCCAGCGATGCGCGAGGCCGTCGCCCTGATCGGTGTCCATCGTCGTCGCCTGCACTCGGCGCTGCTGCGCCGGGCGGCCGACTGCGGGGTCGAGGTGCAGACGGGAGCCACCGTCACGACCGTCGGGCCCGGGGACCCCGACGGCGCACCAGCCGTCGTCGACGACAGGCGGGCCGACCTGGTGGTCGGGGCGGACGGCATGAGCAGCGCGGTACGCCGGTCGCTGTTCCCCGCGAGCCGGCCCGTGTACAGCGGCTACTCCAGCTGGCGTGCGGTCACCCCCGGCACGTTCGGCGACGAGGCCCTGCGGCAGTACTGGGGCCCGCACGCCGAGTTCGGCATCCTGCGCGTCGCCGAGGACGAGACCTACTGGTACGGGTACGTCGCGATGCCTGAGCGACTGCCCGTGCACGACGAGCTCGCGGCCGCCCGCAGCCGATTCGCAGGATGGGCGCCCCCGGTGCTGGAGGTGCTCGGCGCGACGCCGCCCGGTGCGGTCATGCGCCACGACGTCCACCACCTGCCGGGCGGCCTGCCCCGCTACACCGCGGGCCGCGTCGTCATGGTCGGGGACGCGGCCCACGGCACCCTCCCGACGATGGGGCAGGGCGCCGCCACCGCTCTCGAGGACGGGCTGTGCGTCGGCCTCCTCGTGGGCTCGCCCGTCGCGGCCGGCGGGCGTCTGGCTCCCGCGCTCGACGAGTTCGACGCCGTTCGTCGGCCGAGGTGCCGCGCCCTCGCGCGGTCGGCGGTCGCGTCCGGACGGTTCGGGTCGCACCTCGGCGGAGGATGGCGGCAGGGCCTCCGCAACGGCCTCATGCGCCTGACCCCCGCGAGCGCGGTCCTTCGTGGCTCGCGGGCCGCGATGGGGTGGACCCCGCCGCCTCCGGCCGCACCGCACAGCTGAGTCGCGCGGCGCCGCTGCCGTCGACCCCTTGACAAGAATACTTGTCAAGGGGCACCGTCTATCGCATGCAGGACATCGCCGTCATCGAGGACCCCGACGCCGCCGCCGTCGCGCTGGACCCCGTCCGGGCCATGCTGCTCCGCGAGCTGAGCGTCCCCGCATCGGCGGCCGGGCTCGCCGCGCGCGTCGGGATCACGCGGCAGAAGGTCAACTACCACCTGCGGTCGCTCGAGGCGCACGGGCTGGTGGAGCTGGCCGAGGAGCGCCACCACGGCGGCATCACCGAGCGCGTGCTGCAGGCCTCGGCCGCAGCGTTCGTCGTCTCGCCCGCGGCGGTCACCGCATCCGCCGCCGATCCCGGAGCGAGCGCCGACCGCCGCTCGGCGGCCTACCTGGTCGCGCTGGCAGGACGAGTGGTGCGGGAGGTCGGCGTCCTCGCGCGGCGCGCGGCTCGCTCCGGCGAGCGGCTGCCCACGCTGACCGTCGACACCACCATCGGCTTCCGGTCGGCCGCCGACCGGTCCGCCTTCGCCGACGACCTCACCGCCGCGGTGCTCGACCTGGCCGCGCGCTACCACCACGACGACGGGCGGCCGCACCGGCTCGTCGTCGCCTCGCACCCCGTACCCGAGGAGGAGTCATGAGCACGACCACCGACGTCCCGTACCGCCTGGAGTTCAGCGTCGAGGTCCCCGGGACCCCGCAGCAGGTCTGGGAGGCGATCGCGACGGCCAAGGGCATGAGCGCGTGGTTCCTCCCCACCGACCTGGAGGAACGCGAGGGCGGCTCCCTCCACTTCGCGATGGGCCCCGAGACGGGCTCGGACGGACGCGTCACCGGCTGGGACCCGCCGCGTCGCCTCGAGTACGAGGAGGACTGGGCCGCCCTGATGGGCAAGGACCCCGACGAGCTGAGCCCGCTGACGTCGGAGTTCGTCGTCGAGGCGCGGTCCGGCGGCACGTGCGTCGTCCGGGTCACCAGCAGCGGGTTCGGCACCGGCGCGGCCTGGGAGCAGGAGTGGTGGGACACCCTGGCGCCCGGCTGGCTCCCGTCCTTCGACAACCTGCGCGTCTACCTGCGGGACTTCGCAGGGCAGGAGGCGACGCAGCTGGAGGTCAGTGCGTCCAGGCCGGGCGACGAGGCCTCGCTCTGGTCGACGCTGCGCGACGAGCTGGGGCTCACGAGCGAGGGCGCGACCGTCGAGGTGAACGGCACGACCGGGACCACCGAGCGGATCGGCGACCGGCACGCCGTCGTGAGGCTCGCCGCACCGGTGCCGGGCATCCTCAGCGTGGTCGCGTGGGCCGAGGAGGGTGGCACCGCGCTAGCCGTCGTCCGCGCCTACTTCTTCTCCGTGGACGCACCCGAGTACGTGCGTCGCGAGGAGCCCACCTGGCAGACGTGGCTCGAGTCCCTCCCCGTGCGCTCCTGACGTCGGGAGCCGCCCCGTGCGAGCCCAGCGTCACACCAGCTCGACGCGGTCCGCCTGGGGTCCCCGGTCGCTCTGGCGCACCGCGAAGCGGACGCGGTCGCCTTCCTCCAGCACCTCGTCGCCCCGGACCACGGAGACGTGCACGAACAGGTCGTCGCCACCGTCGTCGGGCGTGATGAAGCCGAACCCGCGGTCCGCGTCGTAGCGCGCGACGACGCCCAGGCCGCCGCGCGCGGCGCCAGCGGTGGGGCGGGCGCGGTCGGAGCGGCCGCGCGCGGCCGCAGGTGCGGACCGTCGAGGCGCGCCGCCGACGAGGGACACGTCCCGGGCCTGCGGGCCGCGCTCGCCGGGCGCGGACTCGAACGCGACGCGGTCGCCCTCGGACAGCTCGCGCAGCCCCCCGAGCAGGGACCGGACGTGCACGAACACGTCCTCGCCGCCGCCGTCGGGCGAGATGAAGCCGAACCCCTTGTCGGCATCGAAGAACGTCACGGTCCCGTCGGCGCCGTCGGGCGCCTCGACGCGGGCGGCCAGCGGCAGCAGGTGGTCGGCCTGCGGGCCCTTCTCGCCATCGACGACGAGGAACGCGACCCGCTGTCCGTCCCGGATCACCCCGCCGCCGACGATCGCGGAGCTGTGGACGAAGATCTGCGGCCGGCCGTCGTCGGGGATGACGAAGCCGTACCCCTTGGTCGACTCGTACCAGGCGACGGTCCCGAGCACGCCGAGCGGTGCGTCGGACGCGACGTCGCCGGTCACGCGCACGTTGCGCGCCTGCGGGCCGCGGTCGCCCTCGCCGACCTCGAACTCGACCTCCTGGCCCTCGCGGAGCACGCGGGGGCCGTCGTCGCCGACGACCTCCGACGCGTGCACGAACAGGTCGTCGGCACCCTCACCGAGGTCCAGGAACCCGAACCCCCGTTCGGCGTCGAACCAGCGGACAACTCCCTGCGGCACGGTGAACTCCTCGTCAGGCGACAGCTTGTCCTCCAGTGTCCCCCAGGCGCGCCGGGCGGGCGTGCGGTGCGGCGCGCGCCCTACTCGCCGGGACGGCAACAGTCGTCCCGGCAGGCCGCGGGGTCGACGAGGGCCGACGCGGGGGCGCAGCAGGCGTCGCCGCGCCAGGCCTCGATCGCCTCCCGGACCGCGAACGCGGCGATGACCAGCGCAGCCACCGGGTCGGCCCACCACCAGCCCATCGCGCTGTCGAGCACGAGACCGACCAGCAGGACCGCGGACAGGTAGGAGCAGATGAGGGTCTGGTGGGAGTCCGCGACCGCGGAGGCGGAGCCCAGCTCGCGTCCGGTCCGGCGCTCGAACCACGACAGCCCGGGCATGACGGCCAAGGAGACGGCCGCCAGCGCGATCCCGACCGTCGAGTGGTCCGGTTGGCGAGCGCCGAGCAGCGACCTGCCGGCGTCGGCGGCGACGAAGGCCGCAAGGCCGAAGAACGAGAGCGCGATCGTGCGCAACGCGGCGCGTTCGCGTGTCTCGGGGGCGGGCGCGGCGAACTGCCACGCGACCGCGACCGCGGAGAGCACCTCGACCACGGAGTCGAGCCCGAACGCCACGAGAGCCGTGGACGACGCCGCGGTGCCGGACGCCAGGGCGACGACCGCCTCGACGACGTTGTAGCTGATCGTCGCGCCGACGACCCACCGGATCCGGCGCTCCAGGACCCGGCGTCGCTCGGTGTCGAGCGGTCGCGGCCCGATGGACAGGGCGCTCATCGGCCGCACGCACAGTCGGGCCCGCAGCACTCCGGGTCGACGACGAGGACGAGCTGGAGCATGTCGTTGAGCGCCTGCGTGAGGTGGGGGTCCGCGAGGCGGTACCACGTCCGCCGCCCGTCCGGGATGGGTTCGACCAGGCCGCACCCGCGCAGGCACGCGAGCTGGTTGGACATCACCTGGCGCGAGACGCCGAGCGCGTCCGCGAGGTCGGACGGGTACGCGGGCGCCTCCCGCAGTGCGAGCAGGATCCGCGCGCGGGTGCCGTCCGACATCGCGTGCCCCAGCCGGACGAGAGCTGCCGTGTGCGTCAGGGTCGCGGTCTCCATGACGTCGGACAGTACATCGATTGCTGAATACAGGCCATGGTGTACTGCTGACGACCACTTGCAGATCTAGGGGTACCATCCCTAGTACCTCAAGGCATCGGAGCAGCACATGCACATCGACAAGGACCTGGTGGCGGCGTCGGCCACACCGCTGGTGCTCGGCATCCTCGCCGACGGCGACCTGCACGGCTACGCGATCCTCAAGAGGGTCGCCGAGCTCTCCGACGGCCAGATGCAGTGGACCGACGGCATGCTCTACCCCCTGCTCCACCGCCTCGAGCGCAACGGCTGGGTCAGCGCACGCTGGGACGCCGAGGCGGGCCGCAGGCGCAAGCACTACGCGCTGACCGCCGCCGGCCGGGACACCCTGGGGCAGCGCCAGGCCCAGTGGGACGTCGTCGCCGACGCGCTCCGTCAGGTGTGGAGCACGCTGCAGGGCCCCGACGCGGCGGGGGCGTGGGCATGAGCGACCTCGAGGACCAGATCGGCCAGTGGCGCGACTGGGTGCTGCGGCGCAGGGCCATCACGGCCGACGACGCCGCGGAGCTCGAGGACAACCTGCGTGGCCGGGTCGCCGACCTGCGGGCGGGAGGTCTCGACGACGACGAGGCGTTCCTCGTGGCCGTGCGGCGCATGGGCAACCTCGACGACGTCTCGCGCGAGTTCGCCCGCGAGCACTCGGAGCGACTGTGGAAGCAGCTCGTGCTCGTGCCGCAGGCGACCACGAACGACCGCCGCTGGCGCGACCTCGGTGTGCTCGTCGCGCTCGCCGTGTGCGCCGGCATCGCGGTCAAGGCGCTGCTCGCGCTGGGCGACGGGGCACGATTCGGTCTCGACGTCGGCTTCGCGGTCCTCCCGTTCCTCGCGGCGTACTTCGCGTGGTCGCGGCGGCCGTCCCGCCTGGTCGTCGCGACCCTCGTCGGCCTCACGGCAGCCGTCGCCCTGGCCGTGAACCTGTACCCCTTCGTCGACGTGCCCGACGCACCGGCGACGACACTCGTGCTGGCCGCCGCGCACCTGCCGGTGCTCCTGTGGCTGCTGCTCGGCGTCGCCTACGCCGGCGGGCGCTGGCGCGAGCACGAGCAACGGATGGACTTCGTGCGGTTCACGGGCGAGCTCGTCGTCTACTTCGCGCTGATCGCGCTGGGCGGCGGCGTGCTGCTGGCCCTGCTGTTCGCGACCTTCGGCGCGGTGGACATCGACGTCTCGACCTTCGTGCAGACCTGGCTCATGCCGTTCGCGGTACCCGGAGCGTTCTTCGTGGCGGCCTGGCTGGTCGAGGCGAAGAAGAGCGTGGTGGAGAACATGGCACCCGTCCTGACCAGGGTGTTCACCCCGCTGACGATCGTGCTGCTGGCCGCCACGTTCGTCGCGCTGCTCGCAGGCGCCCCGCTCGCCACCGTCGACCGCGACCTGCTGACCCTCATGGACGCCATGCTGCTGCTGGTGCTCGGGCTGCTGCTGTACTCGATCAGCGCGCGCGACCCCCTCGCCCCGGCACGGCTGTTCGACCGGCTCCAGCTGGTGCTCGTCGTGGTCGCCCTCGCCGTCAACGTGCTCGCGCTGACCGCGATGGTCACGAGGATCGCGGACGCCGGCTGGACGGCCAACAAGCTCGCCGCCTTCGGGCTCGACGTGGTGCTGTGCGTGCACCTCGTGGGCACCGGGTGGCTGCTGTGGCGGTTCCTGCGCGGGCGCGGCACGTTCGACGCCGTCGAACGCTGGCAGACCCGCTACCTGCCGGTCTACGCCGCCTGGGCCGCGGTCGTCGTGCTGGTGTTCCCGCCCGCCTTCTCCTGGGCCTGAGCCCGTCGGCCCGCGCCTCGGGCGCCGACCACCGTCTCGACCGCTCAGGACGAGCGCGCCGCACCCCACCCGTGCCAGTGGTCGATCTCCACGAGCACGCTGACCCGCGCCCGGTCACGCACCGGGTACGGCCGCCCGCCGTAGCGGTCCGAGAGCCGGTCGATGTCGACCAGGTCGACGTCGTCGCGGATCTCGACGACCCGCCCCTGCACGCTCACGTGCGTGTACCAGTCGCCCTCCGCGAGCGCGGTGAGCGAGACGTGCGGGTCCCTCCTCAGGTGCTCGAGCCGGGCTCGCTCTGCGTCGAGGTTGAGCAGCACCCGACCGTCGTCCTCGAGCAGGTACCACGTGGCCACCGTCACCGGGTGGCCGGCGGGGTGGATCGTCGCCATGACGGCCGGGTTGGGGCGCGCGAGCAGCGCGGCGACGTCGGGCGGGAGCGGTGGCCTGGGCATCGTGGTGTCCTCTCGTCGTGCCCGACGTGCGTGCACCGGCGAGAGCATGGCTCCGCCTGCGCGCTAGTCTCCCGCACGTGGGCCGGGCCAACTACCTCGTCGAAGGGCTGTCGGGCACGGGCAAGACGACCGTGGCCGACGAGCTGCAGCGACGCGGCTTCCACGCCGTGCACGGCGACCGCGAGCTGGCGTACGCGGGCGACGCGCGCACGGGCGAGCCGTTCGAGACGAGCGGCCGCGACGACCACGTGTGGGACGCCGCGAAGGTCCGAGCGCTCGTCGCGGACCACGACGAGGCGGTCACCTTCTTCTGCGGCGGGTCGCGGAACCTCTCGCAGTTCGTCGACGCGTTCGACGGCGTCTTCGTGCTCGAGGTCGACCTGGACACGCTGCACCGACGGCTCGACGCGCGGCCGGACGACGAGTGGCGCGACGGCGTCCCGACCGACCGTGCGCTCATCGCGCGGTGGCACTCGACGAAGGAGACCGTGCCGGTCGGCGTCGCGATCGACGCCACCGCGCCGGTCGCGCGCGTGGTCGACGAGATCCTGCGGGTCGCCGGGCTCGTCACGTAGGTAGCGGTCGTCGGGCCGGTGCGCGCTACCGTGCGCTCATGCTTCGTCGCCTCGCCTGGATCGCCGCGCTCGTCGTGACCGCGCTGGCGTCGACGTCCGCTGCGACCGCCGCCGCGCCGACGGCCGACGTCACGTACGTCGGCAAGGGCACCGCGAAGTCCTGCACGCCGGCCGCGCTGGCCAAGGCGGTCCAGCGCGGCGGCACCGTGAGGTTCCGGTGCGGGAGCAAGCCGGTGACGATCACGCTCGACCGCACGCTCGTCGTCTGCAACACCACCACCTGCAAGCACCCGTGGCAGGACCGCTCGGCGAAGGTGGTCGAGAAGCTGGTGCTCGACGGCGGCGGCAAGGTCACGCTCTCCGGCGCGGGCAAGCGGCCGATCCTGTACGCCAACGCGTGCGAGGAGCGGTTCGGCTGGCTCGACGCGCACTGCGACAGGCAGAAGACGCCGCACGTCGTCGTGAAGGACCTCGTCATGCAGAAGGGTGACGCCAGCAAGGCACCCACCTGGAAGGGCCACCGGCTCGACGACCTGCGGGGCGGCGGGGCGATCGCGATGCGGGGTGGCCGCCTGACCGTGCAGCACGTGACGTTCCGCGACAACCGGTGCGTCAAGCGCGACTCCGACGCGGGCGGCGGGGCGGTGCGCCTCGTCGGCCAGCGCGTGACCGCGCGCCTGCTCGACTCGACCTTCGTGCGCAACCGCTGCGCGAACGGTGGCGCGGTCTCCTCGCTGCAGGCACCGATGCTGCTGCGCGGGAGCACCCTGACCGACAACGTCGCGACGGGCAGCGGAGCCTCGTCGGGCAAGGGCGGCAACGGCGGCGCGGTGTACTTCGACGGGACCAAGCAGTCCGTGACGGTCGACCGCACGACGATCCAGCGCAACCGCTCCCCCGAGGGCGGCCCGGGCGTCTTCTACGTGAGCAACGACCGGACCGGCACGCTGAAGATCACGCACTCGACGATCACGAAGAACACCGGCGCGAGCTTCTGGACCGGCAAGGCGCACAGCATCTTCTTCCTTGGCAAGGCGTTCGTCCGCTCCGGCTCGACGATCACCTGACCCGACGCCATGCACCTGCGCCGGGCGACGACGGACGACCTCGACCTGCTCCACGACATGCTTCTCGAGGCGTTCAACTGGGACGGCACCGCGCGCTTCACGCGTGACGAGGTGGTCTCCGACAGCCACACCGCGCGGTACCTCGGCGGGTGGATGCGGCCCGGGGACCTCGGGTTGGTGGCCTTGGACGACGACGGGCACGACGACCCGCACGACTCCCCCGCCGTCGGAGCCGTCTGGGCACGCGCGCTGCCGGCGAGCGAGCCCGGGTACGGGTACGTGGCGGACGACGTCCCGGAGCTCGGGCTCGGCGTCGCGGCGACCCACCGCGGACGCGGGATCGGCTGCGCGCTGCTCGTCGGCTGCATCGACCTCGCACGCGAGCTCGGGTGGCGCGCGCTGAGCCTGAGCGTGGAGGACGGCAACACCGGCGCGCGCAGGCTGTACGAGCGGCACGGGTTCGTCGTCGTCGGTCGCAACGGAGACTCCGACACGATGCTCCGCGAGGTCTGACCGAGCCCGGGCCAGAACCGTCACACCAAGGAGTCCGCCTCCGCGAGGCGCCCGTCGACGATCCGTACGGTCGCGTCGACCGATCCGAGCGTCGACGCGTCGTGCGAGATCAGCAGGGTCGCTGCGCCGAGCTCGTGCGCAAGGCTCGTCAGCAGCTCGACGACGAGCGTGCCGCGATCGTGGTCCAGCGCGGACGTCGGTTCGTCCACGAGCAGCACGTCCGGCCGGCCGACGAGCGCGCGCGCGATCGCGATCCGCTGGCGCTGACCGCCGGACAGGTGCGCCGGCCGGCGATGGGCCTGTTCCGCGAGACCGACGGCGTCGAGCAGCTGCATGGCCTCGTCACGGACGCTCGCCGGACGTCGGCCACCCAGGTGGGCGTGCAGCTCGATCTGCTCGAGCGCCGTGAGCGAGGCGATGAGCTGGGGAGCCTGGAAGACGATGCCGACCCGCTCGAGGCGCACACGTGTCGCGTCGGCCCGGCTCGTGCTCGACGTCAGCACGACCTGCTCCCCGAACGCGACGTTCCCGGAGGTCGGGCGGGTGAGCCCCGCCGCGACGGCGAGCAGGCTCGACTTCCCGGCGCCCGAAGGGCCGAGCAGGGCGGTCGTCGTGCCGGCCGGCACGTGGAGGGTGACACCGTCCACCGCGGTGAGCACCGCGTCGCCGTCGGGGTAGACGAGGGTGAGGTCGTTCAGGTGCAGGTCCATCGGTGCGCCTCTCATCTGGCGGCGAGCGCCGCATGCGGGTCGGTACGGGTGATGCGGGCGATGGCCGCGGCGGCTCCGACGAGCCCGACGACGACGAGCAGGGCCGCGGGCGCGACGGTGGTCGCGGGTGACACGAGGACGGGCATCACGTCCGCGAGCGCAGAGCCGGCCGCGGCCGCCAGCGCCGTGCCCACGGCCACCGCGCCGACGAGGACGAGCGCCGCCTGGCCCAGCGCGTCGCGCAGCAGGTAGCGGGTCGAGGCGCCGAGGGCCTTGAGCACGGCCACGTCGCCCTGCCGGCCGATGGTCCACACGGTGAAGAACGCACCGACGATGAGCGCGGAGATCGCGACGAGGAACGCCTGCATCGTGGTGAGCGACAGGTTCTCGGCGGTGAACGACGAGACCGCGCTGCGGGCGTCGGCGATCGGCACGGTCGTCGTGCCGACGCGCGCATCGGCCGCGGGGAGCATGGCGGACCCGTCGGTGTCGAGCGCGACGACCGTCGCGACCGGGCCGCCGTCGCCATCCCGTGCACCGAACGTCTGCCAGTCGTCGAGCCACACCCAGACGACCGGCGTGTGCGCCAGCTGCTGGTCGTCGTCCACGACGCGTGAGACCGTCAGCGCCACGCCGTCGATCGCGAGGCCGTCGCCGCCCGCGACCCCGAGAGCCATGGCTCCCCGCTGCGTGAGCACGACGTGGCCCGAGGTCGGAGCACCGCCCGGGGCGAGCATCGAGCCGGCCCGCACGCCGAGCGCCGTGACGGCGACGGTCGTGCCGTGCGCCGAGGCGCGCGTCGTCACGACCCCGAGCGGCTCGGCGTGACGCACGCCCGACACCCATGACCACTGCTCCCACTGGTCGCGGGTCACGCGCGACGACGTCAGGTCCGGCTTGTCGTCGTGCGCAGCCATGCCGAAGGCGAGGTGGTCGGCGGGCAGGTCGGTCAGCGCGGACACCGAGGCTCGCGCGAGCCCAGCGGTCAGCGCGGACAGGAACGTGACGAGCGCGGCGACGAGGACGACGACGGCGCTGATCAGGGCGAAGCGGCCACGGGCGTACCGCAGCTCGCGGAGCGCGACGAACACGAGTTCTCCCAGGGTGTGCGACGGTGTTGCACTCAGGCTCGTCCAGGCACCGCCCCTCGCGGCTCGTGAGGTCGGCCCTGCCTTCGCCGACGGACGGACGAGGCCGGACTCGTCCTTTCGGCCGATGCGCGGCGTTCGGCGGCGGCTAGCGTGGCGGGCGTGGGACGACTGGTCGACGCGACGCGCGCCCTGCTGCGAGGGCTGGATGCCCTGCTCGTCGCGCTCGTGCTCGTCGCCGTCCTGCGCGCACCGAACGGGTCGCGGTGGGCGGCGGCGGCAGCCGGAGGTGCGCTGGTCGCCGTGCACGTCTGGGGCCGACGCCGCGTGCGGGTCCACGACGTGTCCGTCGACGTCCCCCGCGGGAAGCGCCCCGAGGCGATCGCCTGGATGCTTGTCGACCTGGCGCTCTGGTGCGTCCTGCTCGTCACGTCCCCGGCCGGCCTGTGGCTCGCGTTCCCGCTCGTCCTGCTCCAGATGCACGTCCTCGGACCTCGGCTCGGCATCGTCGCGGTGGCGCTCACCACCGCGGGCGCCGTGGTGAGCGGATCGTCGTGGCGAGCGCCCGGCGACCCCGCACTCGGCTACGTCCTGGGGCCAGTGGTCGGCGCCGCCGTCGCGGTCGGTGTGGTGCTCGCCCTCGAGGCGCTCGTCCGCGAGTCGCAGGCGCGCCAACGTGCGCTCGACGAGCTCACCGCGGCGCGCGAGCACCTGGCCGAGGCCGAGCGTGACCGAGCCGTCGCCGCCGAACGCGAGCGGCTGGCCCGCGAGGTGCACGACACGCTCGCGCAGGGGTTCTCGGCGGTCGAGCTCCTGCTGCGCTCCGCCCGGGCGGCGCTCGGCAGCGACGACGAGCGCGCGGGCGCCCTCGTCGACCGAGCGCGTGCTACTGCTCTCGACAACCTCGCGGAAGCGCGGCGCTTCGTGCGCGCCCTCGCACCGGCGGACCTGGCCGTTGCCGCCCTACCGGACGCCCTGCGGCGCGTCGCCGACCGCGTAGACGGGCAGGGGCTGCATGTCGTCGCGCGCGTCGAGGGCACGGCGCGGCCGCTCGCGGCGCCAGTCGAGACCACGCTCCTGCGCATCGCGCAGTCGGCGCTGGCCAACGTGCGTCAGCACGCCGACGCCCGTCGTGCGGACGTCACGCTGACCTACCTCGACGACCGCGTGCTGCTGGACGTCGTCGACGACGGTCGCGGCTTCGACCCGGCCGGACCTGCGTCCGGCGGCGGCTTCGGGCTCGCGGCGATACGGTCGCGCGTGCGCGAGCTGGGCGGCACCCTGTCCCTCGAGACCGCGACCGGACTGGGGACGGCCGTCGCGGTAGCGCTGCCCGTGCCACGGCCCGACGACGAGGAGGGCACGTGATCGACGTCGCGCTGGCCGACGACCACCCCGTGGTCCGCGCCGGCCTGCGGTCGGTCCTCGAGAGCCACGAGGACATCCGTGTGGTCGCCGAGGCGTCCACGGCCGAGGACATGCTCGCGTGGACAGGAGCCCATCGGGCCGACGTGGTCCTCCTCGACCTGCGCTTCGGGCCCGGCCGCATGAGCGGCGCCCAGGCCACACGGCTGCTCGCCGAACGCGGCGGACCCGCGGTGCTCGTCGTGACGACGTACGGCTCGGACGCGGACATCCTGGCGGCCGTAGAGGCGGGCGCGACCGGCTACCTCCTCAAGGACGCACCGACCGACGAGCTCGTGCGCGCGGTCAGGGCCGCAGCGGCCGGGCAGGTGACGCTCGGCCCCGCCGTCCAGGAACGGCTGCTCGGGCGGGTCCGCACCCCGCAGCTCGCGCTGACCTCGCGCGAGCTCGACGTGCTGCGGCTGGTGGCGGCCGGTCGGTCGAACGACGAGATCGCGCGCGAGCTGTTCGTCTCTCGCGCGACCGTGAAGACGCACCTGGCGCACCTGTACGACAAGCTCGGTGTCACCTCGCGCACCCGGGCGGTGGCGGTGGCACGCGACCGTGGGGTGCTGCCCGTCTGAGCGACCGGCGCATCGTGGTCTTGCCCGGCCGGACGGTCCATGGCAGGGGCCCGGACCGCCCGGCCGACGGAGATGCCTCAGTACTTCGTGTACTTCACCCAGTCGTACGTCGCCGTGCGCTGGCCGGAGTAGCTGAAAGGCCCGAGCCAGCCGTCCACGCCGGTTCCGGGCCACAGGTTCATCATGATCCGCTGCGGATGCGTGGGCAGTGCCCCGCGCGAGCCGTTCTCCTGGTGGACGAGGTTGCCGTCCACGAACCAGTTGATGGTGCCCCCGTTCCACCACTCGATCGCGTAGTTGTGATACCCGGCAGCGGCGTCGAAGCCCAGGTCGATCAGGGTCTCGTGGCCGCCCACACCGTTGGTGAAGTAGTTGAGCTGCACCTGACGGGTGTTCTTGCCGAGGATCTCGACGTCGATCTCGTCCCAGGGCTGGCCGTCGCTCGGGCCGGTGTACGTGAAGAACGAGCTCACCGTGCCGGAGCCGCCGGACGCGGCCTTCATCCGGACCTCGTAGCGGCCGTAGGAGTAGAGGTCGGTCGACCGGTACTCGCCGGACGCGTACGGCTTGCCGGAGCAGCCGCCGGGGCAGCTCGTGGTGTCGAGGTTGATGCCCATGACACCGCCGCTGTGCCACACGTGGTCCGCGCGCCAGCCGGCGTTGAACATCCCGCCGTTGCTGTACCCGTCAGGCTTGTACCAGCGGGCGGTGTCGAAGCCGTCGAGGTTGTCGGTGAAGCTGCCGCCGATCGCGGCCTCGGCGGGCGGTGCGAGCACGGGGCCGGCGGCGATGCCAGCCACGAGCGCGGCGGCCAGTCCCCAGCGGCGCAGGTGCGCGTGGCGGTGGTGATGCGTCGTCGTTGATCGCATGTGTGTACCTCCATCGGTACGGATGGTGCGAAGGGCCTGCAGGCAGGCCGAGGAGAGCCGGCGCCGACGTCGACGACCGGTCGAGGGGATCACCCGGGTCGCACCGCGAGGCGTCGTCGAGTCGCGGTGCACGGAGCGGGTCCAGGTTTTGGAAGCGCTTCCAATTCCATGTTTGCCGATGCTGACGCGCTCGTCAACCGGTGTGGTCGATCGCCGCGATCGGGTGCTCGTCGAGACGGGCGGCCCCAACGCGCGCGGCACGGTCCACGAGCTACCTGCCGTTCACCTGACCGCCGTCACCACATCCCGGGCCCTTGCCGTCGATGGCCATGGCGGTCGCGTCCCGGCCGACCCTGCGCGTGCCGTCCTCGTCGTACTCGATGCGTGTCGCCTCGAAGCTCGCGTCGTCGCTCAGCGTGCGCATCGGCACGACGATCTCCCAAAGCTGTCCGGGGCGGATGACCGCCTCGTCCGGCGTGACCCTGCGCGACCAGGCGTCCGCTGCCGACTTGTCACCCCGTGCCGGCGGCGGGACGTCGCCGCTGACGGTGTACCACAGCCCACCCTCAGGAACGAGGAACGCCGGGTCGACCTGCACGTCATGGGGCGCGACCAGCTCGACCTTGCGGATCTTGATCGGCGCCGTGCCCGTATTGGTCACCCACATCGCGCCCAGGGCCTGCGTGGTGCGCACCCCGGGATCCGGGCAGTTCCACTCCTCGGCGCCCGAGCCGATGCTGAGCGAACCGGACGGCAGCTCGTCGGATCCGCTGCACGCTGCGGATCCGACGACGATGCCGGCGAGGAGCACGCCCGCGAGCGCCTTTCGAGGCCACGGGACCCTGTTCACTACTTCGCGACCAGTCGTCCGGAGTTGCTCTGCTGCGGGACGTTTCCCGTCCCGCATACGGTGAAGTAGGTGCCGGCCGCGCGGCTCATGACGATCTCGGCCTTCGTCGTGTAGCCCGACTGCGCCGACGCGTTGAAGCCAATGAGCGGTTCGAGCGTGACGCCCGTGGTCCAGTTCTGAGCCTTCCCTGTACTGAAAGTGTGCTTGGACTTGTACTGGACGCAGTTCTTGGAGGACGTCGCGGGTACAGGCGATCCCGCCTCATAGGATCCGTAGGGCGAGCCGATAGGCCTGACCGAGTACGACACGAACTGCCCGGTGTCGCCGTCGCAGAGCACGTTCCGGTACTTGCCGTAATTCTGGAATTTCTTGTAGATGATTCCGTGCTGCCCCTTGTGCTGGTCGAACTCGTCGATGTCCCCGTTCGTGATCTTGTTGGTGCCGCTGGCTTCCCAAGAACCAAAGGCGCCGCTCTTGCTCGCCCCGACCCCGAACGACGACTCGGCGCCCGACTCATAGATGAATTGCGACGTCACCGCCGACGAAGTTGAATAGGTGGATCCGATGATTGTCGGGCGCTTGTCCAGCCGCTCGAGAAGTACGGTGCCGCACTTGTACCCAGCCGTCACGGTGGCAGCACTCATCGCCACCTTCGCAGGGCCATCCGTCGACTTCACGTCGGTCGTGGAGAACTCCACATGACCCGAAGCCGTCGCACTGCCGCTGCGAACGCGCGCACTGGCGACGTCATCGACGGTGAGCGGCTCGTCGGCCTCGATCGTGACGTCGCCCGCCAGCGCATCGTCGATCGACTTGTCGGCGACGATCTCCGGAGACAGCACGGCTGAGGTCGAAACGACCGCGACGTCGTCGCCAGCGTTCGCAGCGGTGACGTCGAAGTTGACCGTACGCTCGTTTCCGCCGGTCAGTTCGGCGACGGCTCCGGGGTCGGCGACGAGCTTGAAGCTACCATCCGAGTCAGTCAGGGTTGCGGCGATCGTGACGAGCTCGACCTCGTCGCCGGGTCGTTGCGAATCGAGCGTCTTCTGGTCAGGCCACGCTGTGGCGATCACGGGCACCCCGGCGTCGGCGCCGTCCACTTCTCCTGCCGCAAGCACCGGGCCATCCAGGTCGGACGACGGCTCGACGTCTACGAGCTTCGCGAGCGCCTCGACCTGATCCGCGGCCGGCGGGCGGGGATCTGGCGCGACAGGCATGGCCGCCCCGATGAGCATGCTGGCGGCCATTGCGACACCTGACACGACAGCGACCTTCGGCAGCATTTTCACGACAGACAACATTCCACGCACCCCCTGCTCACAGCCGCGCAGCGTGCGCGACTGTGAACAGTGAACCAAGCTCGGCGTCTGCTTTGTGTCGATTTGCTGCGCGGAAACGGTCGAGATGGAGTGACGCCCATCACATTGACCGCGGAGGGGTCGTGGCGCTGCACAAAGGGCCTCGCGTCGCGCCCACCGCGGCGGTCTGCGACACGAGCCGCCACAGGTCGTTACGGGTCGCGGGGGAGATGCCCGGCTCTCGCTAACGCCGCCGCATTCGTCGTCAGATACCCCCCGGGGTATCGTGATGCCATGGACACCACCTCGCACCACACCGCGCCCCGTCGGATCGTCGTCGTCGGCGGCGTCGCGGGCGGCATGAGCGCGGCGGCCCGGGCACGGCGGATCGACGAGCACGCGTCGATCGTCGTACTCGAGAAGTCCGACTACGTGTCGTTCGCCAACTGCGGCCTGCCGTACCACCTGTCCGGAGAGATCGAGAGCCGCGACGCCCTCCTCCTGCACACCCCCGCGACCCTGCGCGCGGCGCTGGACCTCGACGTCCGCACGGGTCACCGCGTCACCGCGGTGGACCGCGCGGCGCGCACGGTGACGGTCGCGACGGCCGACGACGAGTACGCGCTCCCCTACGACGCGCTGCTCCTCGCGCCCGGTGCGGTCGCGGTGCGCCCGCAGATCGACGGCATCGACCACCCGGCCGTGCACAGCCTGCGCACCATCCCGGACCTCGACGCGCTGCTCGCACGCCTCGAGGGGCACGAAGAGCAGGTCGACGAGCAGCGCCGCGCGGTCGTCGTCGGCGGCGGGTTCATCGGGCTCGAGGCGGCCGAGGCACTCGTCGCGCGCGGACTGCAGGTGGACCTCGTCGAGCTCGCGGAGCAGGTGCTGCCCCCGCTCGACGCGGAGCTGGCGGTCCGGCTGGCCGACGAGCTGCGAGCGAACGGCGCGCGGCTGCACCTGGGTGTCGCGGTCGTGTCGATCTCGGGTCACGACGACGGCGTCGTCGTGCACCTGTCCGACGGCACGGCGCTGCCCGCCGACGACGTCGTGATGAACATCGGCGTCCGCCCCGCGAGCAACCTCGCTCGCGACGCCGGCTTCGAGCTCGGCGCGCGCGGTGCGATCGTCGTCGACGCGGACCAGCGTACGTCCGACCCGCACGTCTGGGCGGTCGGCGACGCCGTCGAGGTGCGTCACGCCGTCACGGGCGACGTCGGCCCGGTCCCGCTCGCGGGCCCGGCCAACCGCCAGGGCCGGCGCGCCGCCGACTCCATGCTGGGCCGCCGCACCACGCCGCAGGCGACCGTGCTGGGCACCGCGATCGTGCGCGTCTTCGGCCTCACCGCCGCCGTCACCGGCGCGAGCCAGGAGACGCTGCGCCGAGCGGGCACCGAGCACGTCGTCGTCCGCCTGCACGGCGGGCACCACGCGGGATACTTCCCGGGTGCGGAGCAGGTGCACCTCGTCGCGAGCTTCGCCCCAGACGGGCGACTGCTCGGCGCGCAGGGCGTCGGCCCCGACGGCGTCGACAAGCGCATCGACGTGCTCGCCACCGCCCTGCGCGCCGGCATGACGGCCGACGACCTGGCCGAGCTCGAGCTCGCCTACGCGCCGCCGTTCGGCTCGGCGAAGGACCCAGTCAACATGCTGGGGTTCGTCGCGCAGAACGTGCTCGACGGCACCATGCCACAGTGGCAGGCCGACGAGCTCGACGACGTCCTGACCGACACCCTCGTGCTCGACGTCCGCAGCGCGGCCGAGTTCGCGGCCGGCCACCTCAAGGGTGCACTCAACATCCCGCACACCGAGCTGCGCGGACGTCTCGACGAGGTCCGCGACGCCGCCTCCGGCCGCCCGGTGAGCGTGCACTGCGCGAGCGGCGTGCGCTCCTACCTGGCCACCCGCGTGCTGCTCGCCGCGGGCCTGGACGCCCGGAACCTGTCCGGCGGCTGGCTCACGCTGACCGCCGTCCACCCTCACCTCGCGGCCTGACCGCGAAGCCCAAAGGAGGCCACCATGTGCTACCCCGTCCGCTGCGCCACCTGTCGCAAGATCGGCTGGGAGGGCTGCGGCATGCACGTCGACGACGTGATGGCCGACGTCCCCACCGACGAGCGCTGCACCTGCCGCTGAGAGGAGAGCTCTGATGGAGCTCGACCGCGACGAGGTCGCCAAGATCGCCAACCGGCTCAAGCGTGCGCAGGGCCAGCTCGCGGGCGTGATCCGCATGCTCGACGAGGGGCGCGACTGCGAGGAGCTGGTCACGCAGCTGTCCGCGGTCTCGCGCGCGCTGGACCGCGCGGGGTTCGCGATCATCGCCACCGGGATGCGCCAGTGCCTGGTCCGGCCGGAGGGTGCGGCTGACGACGAGGCCACGGCGCTGGACGTGCAGAAGCTGGAGAAGCTCTTCCTGTCCCTGGCGTGACGACCGGACGTCAGTCCGCGCGCGCGTCCGCGCGGGCCAGCACGAGCATCCGCTCCTCGATCGTCGCCGGGACCGCCTCGACCGTCGCGTGCAGACCGGCCCCGCGCAGGATGCCCTCCACGTCGGACTGCGCGAGATCGGCGACCCGGACCGAGCGACCGTCGAGGATCACCGGCGCGTCGGCGGCGTTGAGGGCGGCGAACGTCGCGGCCCAGTCGTCGGTCCGGACCGCGAGCGCACGGGTGTCGCCGATGATGTCGGCCTCGCTCCCCTGCGCGACGAGCCGGCCGCGGGACATGAGCAGCAGGCGGTCGCACTGCTGCGCCTCCTGCATGTAGTGCGTGGTGACGAGCACGCCGACGCCCTCGTCGGACTGACCGCGGATCGTGTCCCACAGCGCGGCGCGCGCGAGCGCGTCCACCCCGGACGTGGGCTCGTCGAGCAGGACGAGCTCCGGGCCGTGAGAGAGAGCGGCGACGAACGCGGCCTGCCGCTGGGCGCCGAGCGGCATCTCGGCCACCAGGGTGCGCGCGTAGGGCTCGAGCCCGTCAGGCAGCGCGGGCACCGGGGTCCCGTACGTGTCGCAGACGAACGCCAGGTTCTCGGCCAGGGTCATGTCGCGGTAGAGGCCGAGGTTCTGCGGCACGTACCCGACACGCCGACGGCGGTCCCTGTTGGGCGGGCCGCCGAGCATCTCGACGTCACCGGCACTCGTCGGCAGGAGGCCCAGGAGCATCCGCATGAGCGTCGTCTTCCCGGCTCCGTTCGCCCCGAGCAGGCCGACGACCTCGCCCGGTTGCACCTCCATCGTCACCGAGTCGACCGCGGTGAAGTGCCCGAAGCGGCGCGTCACGTCGACCGCGCGCAGCGCGACGCTCATCGCGCCACCGCCGTCGCTCGTCGGACCAGGGACGACGCGATCACGATGTCCTCCAGGTCGGGGGCGACGACCTCGCGTCCCGCGGGTGCGTCCCCGTCCGGCCAGTACTCGTGCCGCTCGCGGCCGCGACGCCACGACCACTGCGGGCGGACGGCCTCGGGCGCCCGTGTCACCGTCCCCGGGAAGCCGGCGCGGACCTCGTCGTACGAGCCCTGCACCAACACCTCCCCGCCGTCGAGTACCACCAGGTGCCCCGCGCGCTCGGCCTCGTCGAGGTAGGTGGTCGACATGATCACGGCCGCGCCGGCCGCCGCGGTCTCCGAGACCAGCCGCCACAGGTCGATGCGGCTGACGGGGTCGACGCCGGTGCTCGGCTCGTCGAGCACGACGAGGTCCGGGGTGTGCACGATCGCCATGCAGAACCCGAGCTTGCGCCGCATGCCGCCCGAGAGCTGCGACGCGAGCCGGTCCGAGGCGAACGTGAGGCCGGCCGCGTCCGTGAGCTCCGTCCGGCGCGTGGCCAGGCGCTCGCCCGTGAGCCCGTACACGCCTCCGACGAAGTCGATGTTCTGCGCGACCGTGAGCGCGGCCCAGCTCCCCGACGAGGCGGGCAGGAACCCTAGCTGCGACTTCTGCGGTGCGGTCACCGTGCCCTCGTCGGGAACCACCTCCCGCACCAGGGCCCGCAGCAGGGTCGTCTTTCCCGCGCCGTCGCCGCCGACGACCGCGACCACCGTCCCGGCGGAGACCTCGACCGTGACGTCGTGCAGCGCCTGCGTCGCGCCGAACGACACGCTCAGGGACGCCACCCCGTACGTCACGCGGCACCGCCGGCACGCTTCGACGGCTTGCGCTCCGGCGCCAGGTCACGCCGGAAGCGCAGGGTCGCCGCGGTGAACACGACGACGGCCATGACGGTGAGCACGACGAACGGCAGCCACAGCGAGGCGATCGGCGCACCCCGGAGCATCACGCCCTGGGAGATCATCGTGAAGTAGGTCAGCGGCAGCAGGTAGCCGATCCAGCGCACTCCGGCGGCCATGGCCTCGAGCGGGAAGATCATGCCCGAGAGCAGGATCTGCGGCATCAGGATGAAGAAGGCCGTCTGGATCGCCTGCCCGGCGGTCTGCGAGATCGTCGAGATGAACACCCCGATGCCGAGCACGACGAACAGGAAGATCGCCGCGCCGAGCGCGAACGTGAGCACGTTGCCGTTGAACGGGACGTCGAACAGCAGCATCCCGAGCACCGTGACGATGACCATGTCGATCGCCGCGAGGATGAAGTAGGGCGTGATCTTCCCGAGGATCACCGTGCTCGGCTTGATGGGCATCACCGCGAGCTGCTCGATGGTGCCGCTCTCGCGTTCGCGGACCAGGCCGATGCTGGTCACGATCGTGCCGATGAACGTGAGGATGAGTCCGATGATCGCGGGGATCATCACCCAGGACGTCGTCAGGTCCGGGTTGTAGAGGACCTCGGTGGTGACCTTGTCGCCCATCGAGTTCAGCCCGGCGACGATGGACTGCGCGGCGAACAGGTTCGAGCCGTCGACCAGCGCCTTCACGCCCGCCTCGCTGGTCACGAAGACCACGTCGACCTCGTCGTCGCGCAGCATGTCGCGCGCGTCCTGCTCCGTGGCCGACGCGTCGGTGGTGGTCACGTCGAAGAAGTCCGGGAGCTGCCCGGCGACCTTCGCGGCGTCCGGCCCGACGACGGCCGCCTCGGCGTGGTCGACGTAGAAGTTGGCGGCGTACCCGAACACCACCAGCAGGATCAGCGGGAGCGCGACGAGCAGCCCGACGGTGCGGCGGTCGCGGACCAGCTCGCGGAACTCCTTGACGATCATCGCCCTCACCCGCGTCACGCTAGGAGCCCGCCCGCCAGGAAGTCAACGGATGTTGAATAGCGATCCCGGCCCGCTCCGGCGGTACCCTCCGCCGATGAGCACCAGGTCGGGAAGGCGCCCCGGAGGGCAGCCGACCAGGCAGGAGATCGTCGAGGCCGCCCGCGCGACCTTCGCCGCGCAGGGCTTCGACGGCTCGACGATCCGCGGCATCGCCGCCGCTGCGTCGGTCGACCCTGCGCTCGTGCACCACTACTTCGGCACGAAGGAGGAGCTGCTCCTCGAGACGCTCCAGTTCCCCGACGGCGGCGAGCATCTCGTCCTGTCCTCGCTCGACGGAGACGTGTCGGACGTCGGCGAACGGCTCACCCGCGCCTACCTGAGCCTGTGGGAGAGCGACGACACCCGCAGCCAGATGGTGATCCTCGCGCGCTCGGCCCTGACGAACGAGGCCGCCATGGCGCGCGTCCGACCGCTCATCGCCGCGGTGCAGGCCCACCTCAGGAGCACGACGCCGGCGGCCGCACGCGCGGACGATACGTTCGCGCTCGCGATCGGCCAGCTCCTCGGGATCGCCTGCGGGCGGCACATCACCCGCATCCCGACGCTGTGCGCCCTGACGTTCGACGAGCTCGTCGAACGGGTCGCGCCGTCGGTCCAGGTGCTCTTCGAGCGGCCCGCCGACGGCCCCTAGCACCAGCCCGCCGGCGGATGGCACCTCCGGTAGACCTCATGTCTACCCGGGTAGAATCCGCGCATGTCGCTCAACATCAAGAACGAGCGGACGCACTCCTTGGTGCGTCGGCTCGCGGCGCTCACCGGGCAGTCGCAGACGGCGGCCGTCGAGGACGCGGTCGCCCGCCGCCTCGCCGAGGTGGAGGCCGGCGGGCGTACGGGACGCGCGGACGCACGGTGGTCCGAGGTCGAGGAGCTCCTGGTCGAGTTCCGGGTCGACCTCGCGCCCGACGACCGCGCACGGATGCTCCGTGCCGAGGCCGACCTCTACGACGATCTCGGCCTCCCGCGATGATCGTCGACACGTCGGCGGTCGTCGCGATCCTGCTGGGCGAGCCCGGGTGGGACGCGTTGGCCCGCGCGGTGCTCGCCGACCCGGCCCCTCGCATGTCGGCCGCGACCTTCGTCGAGCTGTCCGCGGTGGTGTGGCAGAAGGGCGCACCCCAGCAGCACCGGAGGGTCGAGACCCTGCTCGAACGCCTCGGCATCGAGGTCGTCGCGCTGACGCCGGAGCACGCGCGGGTCGCCGCCGAGGCGTACCGGGAGTTCGGCCGCGGGAGCGGGCACCCCGCCCGTCTGAACCTGGGGGACTGCTTCGCGTACGCGCTCGCGGCCGTCCGGGACGAGCCTCTGCTGTTCGTCGGCGACGACTTCCGCCACACGGACCTGCGAGCCGCGGTCGCCTAGCCCGCCGCCTGCTGGCGGATGCCCGCCAGGAGCAGGTCGAGGCCCGCGCGGAACTGCTCGGCGTCGTCGTGCGCCGCGAACTCGTCGGCGATGTTGAACAGGAACGGGAAGTCCTGCTCGCCCAGCTCGCGGATCTGGGCGCGGAAGTCGGCGACGAACTCGTCGGCACTGACGCGGCCGTCGCGCACCTCCTGCGGCGGGTCCTGGCCGCGGTCGGCAGCGACGCCGACGACGAACGCCATGACGGCCGAGACGGCGTCGAACTGCTGCCGGCGGGTGAGGTCGAGCCGCATGACCTGGCGGCCCATCCGGTCGTACAGCGTGAGGCCGTTGATCTGGGTCCCCGAGTCCTGCAGGAAGTAGGCGCCGAGCCAGGGGCGGTTGACCGTGGCCTCGTAGAACGCGATCGCGATCGCCCGGACGTCGGCGATCGGGTCCGGGTCCGTCCCGACGTGCGCGGTCTGGGCCAGCACCCCGGCGAGCACGCTGTCCGCGGCCCGTTCCAGGAGCTCGTCCTTGCTGGACACGTACCAGTAGATGCTTCCGACGCCGGTGCCGAGCCGTGCCGCGAGGGCCCGGAACGTGAGGCCCGGCTCGCCGGACTCGTCGAGGATCGCGACGGCCTCCGAGATCACGGCCTCGAGCGAGTGCGACGCGCGCCGCCGTCCCGTGGTCCCGCGTCCACCGCCACGACGAGCGGCAGCGCCGCCCTGTGACGCACCAGTCACGATCTCGTCCCTGCGCATGGGTTGCACCCTATCGAACATCGTTCTAGCGTATAGAACAGCGTTCGATCACCGAACAACGTTCCAGCCAAAGGACCACGCCATGACCACCCTCACCGCTCCAGCCTCGCAGCGGACCTATACGTCGCTGCGCGCCGCGTGGATCCCCATGTTCGCCCTCTGCCTCGCGTTCTTCGTCGAGATGGTGGACAACACCCTGCTCACCATCGCCCTGCCGACGATCGGCCGCGACCTCGGCGCCGGCACCACCGCGCTCCAGTGGGTCACCGGCGCGTACTCGCTCACGTTCGGCGGTCTGCTGCTCACGGCGGGTTCCGCCGCGGACCGCATCGGACGGCGGCGCGTGCTGCTCGTCGGTCTCGCCGCGTTCGGCACGATCAGCATCTTCGTCGCGTTCGTCAGCACCGCGGGCGAGCTCATCGCCCTGCGCGCCGCGCTCGGCGTCGCCGCCGCGATGATGGCGCCCATCACCAACTCGCTCGTCTTCCGCCTGTTCGACGCGGCCGAGCTCCGGATGCGCGCGATGACCGTGATGATCGTCGTCGGCATGAGCGGGTTCATCCTCGGCCCGCTGCTCGGCGGCACCGCGCTCGCCCACGTCAGCTGGCAGTGGCTGCTGCTGGTGAACGCGCCCATCGCCCTGATCGCGTGGATCGGCGTGCGCAAGGGCGTCGCGGCCGACGACCCCGCCGGCCTGACCAAGGACCGCCTCGACCTGCCCGGCTCGGCGCTCAGTATCGCCACGATCGGCCTCGCCTGCTACACCGCGACGAGCGGCGTCGAGCACGGCTGGACCTCGGTGTGGACCTTCGCCTCGGCCCTCGGTGCCGTGCTCGCGCTGGTTGCCTTCGTGGTCCACGAGCGCCGCACCGAGCAGCCGATGCTCGACCTCACGATCTTCCGCAGCGGCATCGTCCGCGGCGCGAGCATCGCCCAGGTCGGCACCTCGATCGCCATGGCCGGCGTGATGTTCGGCCTGATCCTGCACTTCCAGTACGCGTACGGCTGGAGCCCGGTGCGCGCCGGCCTCGCCAACCTGCCGCTCATCGTCACGATGATCGCCGCGACGCCGCTCTCCGAGGGCCTGGCCAAGCGCTTCGGCCACCGGATCGCGTGCCTCGTCGGCGCGGTGTTCCTCGCCGGCTCGCTCGTCGGCATGGCGTGGGGCGTCGAGCACGGCTACCTGGCGATCGCGTTCTTCATGGTCACGTTCACGTTCGGCCTGCGCACCGTCATGACGATCTGCGCCGTCGCGCTCGTCGACGCGATGCCCGAGAACCGCACCTCGCTGGGCGCGGCGCTCAACGACACCGCGCAGGAGGTCGGCACGAGCGTCGGCACCGCGATCGTCGGCACGCTCATCGCGGTGCTCGTCACCACCGTCCTGCCCGACGGGACGTGGGGCGCCGACCTCGTGCAGTCCTTCTTCCACGGCGAGCGGATCGTCTACGTGACGCTGGCCGTGCTGGTCGGGATCGTCGCCGGGGCGGGCGCGCTGTCGCTCAGCAGCTCGCGGTCGGTCGACGAGCACTGAGTCCGGCGAGAACTGAGTCCGGCGAGCGACTCACACCACGAGCGACTGGCCCCCGTCGACGAACAGCTCGGCACCGGTCACGTGGCTCGCGGAATCGGACGCGAGGAACGCGATCGCGTCGGCCACCTGCTCGGGCGTGCCCGGCTCGCTCCCCGTGAGCGGGATCGGGCCGTCCGGGTACTGGGCCCGCACACCGAGGCCCTCGGTGTCGCGGGCCTCGGTGTTGTCGCTGATCTCGGTGTCGATCGCGCCCGGGCACACGACGTTGACCCTGATCCGCCGGGGTGCGAGCTCGACGGCGACCATGCGCGCGAACGCCAGCTGCCCGGCCTTGCTCGTCGCGTAGGCGGACGCGCCGGAGTTGGAGAACGTGCGCGTGCCGTTGATCGACGAGACGACGACGATCGCGCCGCCCCGACGCACGAGCAGCGGCACCGCGAAGCGCACGGTCAGGAACGTGCCGGTGAGGTTGGTGGCGATCGTCGTCCGCCACTCCTCGGGGTCGATCTGCTCCAGCGGCGCCCACACGCCGTTGATGCCCGCGTTCGCGACGACGACGTCGAGGCGGCCGAGCTCGTCGTCGATGCGCTGCACGACCTCGCGCATCGCGTCCGCGTCGCCGACGTCGGCCGCGAGCGGCAGCGCCGAGCCCCCCGCGGCGCGGATCTCGTCGGCCGCGTCGTCGGCACTGCCCTGGCGGTGCCCGAGCGCGACGACGTGCAGGCCGTCGGCCGCGAGCCGCAGCGCGGTCGCCCGCCCGATGCCCGACCCCACGCCCGTCACGAGCGCGACCTTCACCTCTGCTGCCATGGCGCCACCTCCCGGGCCGACGCTAACCGCGGGCCGCCGTGGCCGCAGCCCGGCCGGAGGTCAGGCAGAGCGGCCGGGCTCCCACGGGTCGTCGGCGTGGGACATCCACGCGCGCGACGGCTCGAGCGACCGCACGAGCCGCTGGCCCTCGGTCTCCGGCTCGTCGAGCTGGCCGCCCCACACGGCGGTGTCGCCGACGACCACCTCCCGGCCCGCGGGGGTGTCGACGACGACCACCTGCGAGCCGCGCGTGTGACCCGGTGCGGGCAGCAGCCGGACACCGGGCAGCAGCTCGCGCTCCCCGTCGACCGGCACGTACTCGACCCCGGGCGCGTCGACCCACTCGGGGATCGTGTAGTCCTCGAGCGTGCGCGCGTCCTCGAGCTCCTGGCGCTGGACGTACACCGGGATGCCCGCGAACAGGTGGTTGCCGCCGCAGTGGTCGAAGTGCAGGTGCGTGCAGACCACCGCGAGGACCCCGTCGCGCGCGATCGCGTCGAGCGCTCCCGGGACGAGGCGCGGGTCCATGTCCGCGACGGCGGGGTGCAGGCTCGTGAGCCCGGTGTCGACGAGCACGCGCCCCTCGGGGTGGTCGATGACGTGCACGTGCACGGGCAGCACCTCGTCCTCGCCGACGAGCAGGTCCGCGACGTTCACGGGGGTGATGGTGGTCTCGGGCGTCATCGCGGTCCTCCGGTCCGTCGGGCGGCGTCGCCTCGACACGGTACGGGTGCGGTCGACGCCGCAGAAGATCTCTGGCACAAAGGTGTCGGATCCCGGCGCGGCCGTTCGTCGTCAGGATGAGAGGCGGCCACCGGGCCGGCCCACGACGAAGGAGCACATCATGCCGAAGTACCTGCTCTCCGTGTACGGACCCGCCGAGCGCACGCCCTACGGCGCGTACCCGACGAAGGAGGCGATGCTCGAGTCGTTCGCCGACACGGGCGCGTTCAACGACCAGCTCGTCGCCGACGGGTACTTCGTGTTCGCCGACGGGCTCGCCGAGGTGTCGACCGCGACCGTCGTCGACGGCCATGGCGAGCAGCCCGTGCTCACCGACGGCCCCTACCTCGAGGCCAAGGAGCACCTGGGCGGCTTCTGGATCGTCGAGGTTCCCGACCTCGACGTCGCGCTGAGGCTCGCGGCCGAGGGCTCGAAGGCGTGCCGCGGCAAGGTCGAAGTGCGGCCGTTCGAGACCGCGGAGTCGTTCCAGGCGCTGCTGGACTCGTGACGGCGCCTGGCTCCCGGGTCGGCTCTCGGGTCGGCTCTCGGGTCGACGACGCGATCTCCCGGGCCCACCGCGACGAGTGGGCCCGGGTCGTCGCGACCCTCACGCGGAGGTTCGGGGACCTCGGCACTGCGGAGGACGCGACGGCCGAGGCGTTCGCGACGGCCGTCGAGCGCTGGCCGAAGGACGGCGTGCCCGCCAGCCCGGGCGCGTGGCTCACCACTACCGCCTCCCGCAAGGCGATCGACCGCATCCGCCGCGAGGCCCGCCGCGACGACAAGCACGAGGAGGCGCGGCTGTTGTTCGACGACGACCCGCCCACGCCGCGCGGCGCGATCGAGGACGACCGGCTGCGGCTGCTGTTCACGTGCTGCCACCCGGCGCTCTCCTCGGACGCGCGGGTCGCGCTCACGCTGCGCATGGTCGGCGGGCTCACGGTCCCCGAGATCGCGCGCGCGTTCCTGGTGCAGGAGCCCGCGATGGGCCAGCGGATCACGCGTGCGAAGGCCAAGATCAGGGCCGCGCACATCCCGTACCGGGTCCCCGCGCGCGAGGACCTCCCGGCGCGCGTGGACGGCGTCCTCGCGGTGCTGTTCCTGGTGTTCAACGAGGGCTACCTCGCGACCGGCCCCGGTACGGACCCGCTGCGCGGTGACCTCACGGCCGAGGCGATCCGGCTGGCACGCCTGGTGCGCGAGCTGCTGCCCGACCACGGCGAGACCACCGGGCTGCTCGCGCTGATGCTGCTCACCGAGGCGCGTGCGGCGGCGCGGGTGTCGACCAGCGGCGAGCTCGTCACGCTCGAGGAGCAGGACCGCTCGGCGTGGGACCGCGCGCTGGTCGACGAGGGGCACGCGCTGGCCCGCTCGACGTTGGCCGCCGTCGCCGCGGGCGGGCCGCCGCCGGGGCGCTACCAGCTCCTCGCGGCGATCAACGCCGTGCACACCGACGCCCGCGAGGCGCGCGACACCGACTGGTCGCAGGTCGTCGCGCTGTACGACCGGCTCGTGCGCACCGACCCGACGCCGATCGTGGCGCTCAACCGCGCGGTCGCGGTCGCCGAGGTCGACGGGCCGGAGGTCGCGCTCGCGCTCGTCGACCGCCTCCCGCTCGACGGCTACCACGCGTTCCACGCCACGCGTGCGGAGCTGCTGCGCCGGCTCGGGCGCAGCCGCGAGGCGCGCGGGGCGTACTCGCGCGCGATCGACCTGGCGGGCAACAGTGCGGAGACGGCATACCTCGCACGCCGTCGCGGGCAGCTGGGCGCGGGGTAGGCGGACAACCGCGCCGCCGACGTCAGTCGGACAGGATGGTCAGCGACGTGGACGACGGCGCATCGACGACGTGCATCAGCATGTCGAGCTCGACGACATCGCGCAGCGTCCGGGGGTGAGGATCCACCGGCCAGGGCCGCGTGCCCTCGTCACCGAAGAGTGCGAGGGCTCGTCCGCGTCCTGCGGAGAAACGCAGCCGTCCCCACAGGCCGTCGAATCCCGCGGCGTCGAACGCGCACGCCCACGACCGGGTGAGCGCGTAGTCGTCCGTCGTCGCGAGCTCGTTGGAGACCACGCCCCACTCGAGAGCGCTCCCTGCGGTCAGGTACGCCACGGTGCACGTGACCGACAGGTCGAGAACCGACATCACTCGATCACGCACGAGCCCGGCCGGGACCCAACCAGTCGCGGCGAGGTCGAAGCCGATCCGCTCCCGTGCGGCGCCCTCGGGCGTGCTCGCGAGGTACAGGGTTCCCCGTGGGGAGTCGAGGTTGAACCGACCCTGAGTGCTCGAGTCGAAGAACCACGGCCCGGCAGGGCCGTGCTGTCGGTACCAGCGCCTGCCGGCGGGCAGGTTCTTGCGTGGAAAGCCGCTCAGGTCCCTGTCCGCCGGGCCCTGCGCGGGTCTCGCGCGTGAGGCCTCGCTCACGCGGCCGCCCATCGGCGCGCGGCCGCGATCGCAAGCTGCTCGACGGGCTCGATCGGGGCACCAGCATCGACGAGGCGCGTGCGGGGGCTGTCACCATCGAGGTCGGCCGCGGGCACGCTGAACCAGGTCGCGATCGTCCAGCCGTCGACGCCGGCGTCACGAAGGTGGATGAGCACCTGCCGGATCCGGGGCGAGACATCGGTGCCGTCGAACTGGAAAGCCGGGTAGAGCAGCACGTCGTCGCTGGTGCGCACCTGCAGGAGCGTGCCGCGCTTGACGCGGTCGTGGACAGCCTGACGCGACGTACCACCCAGGAGGCGCCGCACTCCCTCGAGGTCGAAGAACGGGCCGACGAGCTGGTCGTAGAGATGTGCCCGCGGAACCGCGGCGAGCATCCGACGCGCCAGCACCGCAGGGTCCTCGTGGAGAGCTGGAGCGTCCGTCGCGACGAGCTCGTCGACGCCGGCCTCGAGCGACTCCATCAGGGCGACCTTGAACTCCGCAACGCTCGTCACGCCGATCATCTCCCAAACCCTGCCGTCAAGGCATGTCAAGGTCCAGGTTAGGCATGGCCGTCAAGGTTGGTCAAGGCGAGGCCGCCATGCAGGAGGGCCTGAACCGGCTCGCGGCCGGCGCGCTCGATCGGCTCGCCCGTGCCGTCGCCCAGGATCTCGAGTGACATCCGGACGACGCGCGGGCAAGGTCGGTGCATGAACGATGCCGAGAACGCGCGGCTGCGGTCGTTGATCGTCGGTGGCCGCGCGAAGCTGGTCAGGGTCGACTTCTCCGGCGCGCGGCTCGACACCGTGGCCGCGCGCGGTCAGCTGTTCGTCAAGTACTGCAGCTTCGCCGGAGCCGACCTACGGCACGCGACGCTCGACGGCGTCGGGTTCGGCCGCTGCGACCTCTCGGGCGCAGACCTGCGCGGCGCCTCGCTGCGAGGTGCACGGTTCCACGGGTGCGACCTGTCCGGAGCAGACCTGCGGGGGGCCGACCTGCACGGGGCCACGTTCGGGACCGGCGGCGCGGGTCAGGACGCCAGGCCGACGACACTCACGGGCGCCCGGCTGGACCGGAACGGTCTGCACGGAGCGATCCTCGAGCACGTCGAGCTCTAGCTAGCGGGCGCCCGCTCGTCGGACCGCCGCGAGCCCGAGCGCCGCCGCGAAGACCACGGCCGCCGCCGGCAGCGGCACGGCCCCGACCCCCGCGCCCGCGGCGACCACCGACGCGCCCGCGGCGCCCACCGCGATCCCGCCGTTGAACAGGACGGGCACGAGCGCCCCCGCCGCGGACCGGTGCGCGACACCCGCACGGCGCATGATCTCGGTCTGCGCGAGAGCCGGGAGAGCGCCGGAGAACACGCCCCACACGAGCACCACGACGACGCCGGTCACCGTGCTGCGCGACGCCGCCGCGAGCGCCGCGAGCGAGGCGGCCGTGCCGAGGGAGACGACGACGAGCGCGAGCGCCGTCCGCTCGCGCACCCGGCCCGCGAGCGCGATCCCCACCGCGGACGCGAGTCCGAACCCCAGGAGCACGGTGCCGGCACCGCCGGGCACCCCGTCAGCGCGGACCAGCACGGTGACGTACGTGTAGGCGCCGTAGTGGCCGACGAGCACGAGCGCGGTGAACGCTGCGACCAGCAGCATGGGCCGCACCGGGGTCGGCACGACGGCGGTGTCTGCGTCCGGCTCGTCGGCCGTCGCCACGGAGGACCGGACGACGAGCCGGACGAGCGCCGCGACGACGACGGTCGCGACGCCGAGCCCGACGAACGCCACGCGCCACCCCGTCACGTCCGTGACCATGCGCGCCACGGGCGTGCCGATCACCATGCCGAGCGTCGCACCGCCCAGCACCACCGACACCGCCGCCCCGAGCGAGCGGTCCGGGACGAGGTCGGCCACGAGCGCGTTGACCGTCGCCCACAGCAGCCCGACCGAGGCGGCACCGAGCAGCCGCGCGGCGACCACGGCGTCGAAGCCGGACGACGAGGCCGTCAGCACCGACGACGCGGCGAGCACCAGCAGCCCGACGACCACGACGCGACGCCGGTCGAACCGTCGTGTCAGCGCGACCAGCGGGAACCCGGTGAGCACGACGACACCGGCCCACAGCGACACGAGCATGCCCGCGCGCGAGTCGGCGACGCCCAGGTCGTCGGCCATGGGGCGCAGCACGGCGGTGGGCAGCATCTCGGCCGTGACCATGGCGAACGTCGCGGCGCCGAGGGCCAGCAGGCTGGGCCAGGGGAGCCGGTCGCGGGTCGTCGTCGGCACGGTCGTCGTCGAAGCGGTCTCGACGGGGTGGACGTCCATGAGAGCGACGCTAAAGTTTGACATTGGTGTCAATGTCAAGCGGTAGCGGCGAGAGGATCCACGACGATGCAGATCGGTGAGCTCGCCCGGCGGACCCAGGTCGCTCCGCGCCTGGTCCGCTACTACGAGCAGCAGGGCCTGCTCGCCCCCGCACGGTCCGAGAACGGATACCGCAGCTACACCGAGGACCACGTCGAGCGCGTCACGCGCATCGCGAGCCTGGTGCAGGCGGGCGTCCCGACGAGGCTCGTGCGCGTGCTCATGGACGCCGAGGACGCCGCGGCGCGCGACGAGGAGACGTGCCCTGTCGCGGTCGCCGAACAGCTCGCCGCCGAGCTCGTCGGGCTCGAGTCCCGCCTGGCGTGCCTGACCCGCAGCAGGGACACCATCCGCGACTTCCTGGTCCGCACCCAGCACGAGGTCCTGCTGCGCGAGGACAGTCCGCTCCCTTCCTGAGCATCAGGGATCGTCGCTGCCCGGCGCCTCGTGCGAGCGCTCTTCGACCTGCTGCACATGTGCGCGCAGCAGTCGGCGGAAGTCGTCCTCCAGCTGCGCCGTCCGCGCAGAGGTCGGGTCCTGGCGCTTGGCGGCGAACCATGCCTCGCGGGCGGCGCGGATGTCCTGGTTGTCGATGTCGATCCAGTCTTCCTCGCCCATCAGATCACGGTCCGCCTCGACCGCCGGACTCGCAGCCCGCGATCCTCGGGTTCGCCCGAACGTGTGATGGGTGCACCGGCGGGTCCGGGACGAAGGATCGCGGGGTGCGCCGACCACTGTCGCTATGGGCCGATCGGGCGAATTCGCCCGATCGGCCCATGGTCAGGGGAAGCGAACGCGCGCGTAGCGAGCGTCAGAGCTAGCGTCGAGAGCGAGGTGGTCGACGACGACGGGGGAGCGACGACATGGCAACCGATGAATCCGACGACCGTGACGTCCTCCTGACGCCCGCCCAGGTCGCCGACCTGTTCGGGGTCGACCCGAAGACGGTCACGCGCTGGGCCCGCGCCGGCCGTCTCTCGACGATACGGACGCTCGGCGGCCATCGCCGCTACCACCTGGCCGAGGTCGAAGCGCTGCGGGATGTCCCGACCCAGTCGCAACGCGACTAGGACTGCTCGCCGCCGAGCTCGTCGGGCTCGAGTCCCGCCTGCCGTGCTGGACCCGCAGCCGGGGCACGATCCGCGACTTCCTGGTTCGCTCCCCGCACGAGGTCCTGCCGCGCGAGGCGACCACCGTCTCGCCGTGAGCCTCAGCGGACCGACCTCGCGGCTCCGGCGACGTGACCGGGCGGCACAGGAGGCACGGAGGGCACAGCGGGACGCTGGTCGGTCACGACGACGGCCCAGCGCCCGGACCTGAGCGTCAGCCAGCACCAGCTGCCCGCACCCGCCTCGACGCACCTGCCCGGCTCGATCGCCGCGACGAGCCCGCGGACCACGTCGCCCCGCGTGACGACGAGCGGGGCGCCAGTCGTCGTCGCGAGCACCGCGTCCTCGAGCACCGCGAGGGGACGCGTCCCCGCGAGGCGGCTGTCGACGACGTGCGGGACCGCCGCCGCCAGCGCCGCCACGTGCGCGGTCTGCCACTCCCCCCGGCCGGCGCCCGACACCACGCGGGCCACGCCGAGCGCCAGGACGGCGGCCGCGAGCCGCTCCGCCTGCGCGACGCCGACCGCGTCGAGGGGGGCGTCGGGAGCCAGGTCGGCCGACACGTCGTCGGCGGCAGGCTCGTCGGGCACGGCCCGGCGGCCCTCGCACGCCAGGAACAGGTGCCGCGAGCGCGCCGTCCTCATGCGATGTCCAGCACTGTGCCCACGACGGTGACGACGACGCCGCCCAGCAGCATTGCCACCGCCCAGCGCGTGCGGCGAGCCGCCAGGACCGATCCGATCACCCACCCGAGCGCACCGAGGAACCCGATGGTGACCGCGATCGTCACGAGCGCCGGGACCGGCAGCAGTCCGCCGACGAGCAGCGGGGTCGACGCCCCGACGAGGCTCGCCAGGCTCGCGACGACCGTCGCGAGCGCCGACTCGCGCACCACGGCACGACCCAGGTTCGTCGCGGCGAGTCGTCCCGGCTGAGTCAGGTTGAGCTGCCGCGAGGAGCGCACGAGGACGGACCTGCGCTCGGCGTAGTCCGCGACGAAGACGGTGAACCCCGCGGTGACGAGGGCCGCCGTCCCGACGCGGAGCGCGAGCGAGACCCCGAGCGCGGCGCCGGCGTCGCGCAGGATCGCGGCCGACGCGAGAGTCAGGGCGTTGAGGATGCCGTCCGTGAGGCCCAGCACGAGGGGCAGCACCGGGACGAGGCGCCACCCGGGGGTGCCGACCACTAACGCATCCTCGGGACGACGTCGATCACCCTGCTGCCGGCCACGACCTCGTCGATGCTGTGCAGGACGGCGCCCGCGCGCTCGATCGCGTGGAACAGGGCGTCGCAGTCGATGTCCGGGCCCTCGACCGTGACCTGCGTGCCCACGGTCTCGATGTCGATCTCGTTGACCGTGATGTTGACGGCGTCGACGCCGTCAACCACCTCGATCGCATGCGCGAGCGTGACCAGGTGCGGGCGGTCGACGACCTTGTCGACGTCCAGGGACAGGCGGCGTACGGGCATGACCTACCTCCACGTGTCGGAGGTAGGGCCCATCAGCGCTGACGCGGTTCGGACGGTCGTCCCGGCGGGGTCCATCGCCGTGGTTCGTCAGTGTAGGGGTCCGCCGCTCCACGGCGGCGGACCCCGCGACCTCACCTCAGGCGCGCCTCGCTCGTCAGTCCGTACGGCAGCTCGGGCGCCGTCGCGGCGATCTCGAGCAGCCGGTTGTACTTCGCGACGCGCTCGCCGCGGGCCGGTGCCCCGCTCTTGAGCTGGCCGGTCCCCGTCGCGACGGTGAGGTCGGCGATGAACGGGTCCGGGGTCTCGCCGGACCGGTGAGAGACCATCTGCGTGTAGCCGGCCTCCCGGCTGATCCGTTGCGCGTCGAGGGTCTCCGTCACGGTCCCGATCTGGTTGAGCTTGATGAGCGACGAGTTGCCGACGCCGCGCCCGATCGCCTCGGTGATGATCGCCGGGTTGGTGACGAAGATGTCGTCGCCGACGAGCTGCAGACGCTCCCCGAGGCGCGCCGTGAGCCGCTCCCAGCCGTCCCAGTCGCCCTCGGCCAGCCCGTCCTCGAGCGACCACACCGGGAAGTCCGCGGCAATCTGCTCGTAGCGGGCGATCATGTCGTCGCTGCTGAGCGTCTCGCCCGCCACGTGGTAGCTCCCGTCGCGGTAGAACTCGCTCGCCGCGGGGTCGAGCGCGATCGCGACACCCGAGGCGCCCGCGGGGTAGCCCGCGTCGCCGATCGCCTGCACGATGAGCCGCAGCACGTCCTCGGGCTGCGCGATGTCGGGCGCGAACCCGCCCTCGTCGCCCAGCCCGGTGGCGTCGCCACGCGTGCGCAGCAGCGAGCGCAGCGCCGCGTAGACCGCCGCTCCCGCACGGACCGCCTCCGGGAAGCTCGGTGCGCCGACCGGCGCGATCATGAACTCTTGGAAGTCGAGGTCGTTGGGGGCGTGCACCCCGCCGTTGAGCACGTTGAGGTGCGGCACGGGCAACCGGGCCTCGACGTCGGCCGGTCGCAGCGACACCCACAGCGGGTCGCCTCCGGCGAACGCCCTGGCCGCGGCCATCGACACACCGACGAGCGCGTTGGCGCCGAGACGCGACTTCGTCGGGGTGCCGTCCAGCTCGATCATCGCGGCGTCGAGGTCCGCGAGCGAGGCCCACGTGCGCGACCGGAGCAGGTCGGCGAGCTCGCCGTCGACGTTCGCGACCGCGTGCATCACGCCTTTGCCGCCGAACCTCTTGTCGTCGCCGTCACGCAGCTCGACGGCCTCGCGCGTGCCGGTCGACGCCCCCGAGGGCACGCCGGCGACGTAGCGCACGCCGTCGCGGTCCGTGAGCGTCACCTGGAGTGTCGGGTTGCCCCGCGAGTCCAGGACCTCCAGAGCGGAGACGTCGGAGAAGGCAACATCGTTGCGGGTCATCATGCGTCCTTCCGTGCGGTGTGCGAATGGGTTCGACGGTTCACGCGGTTGCGACCTTGTGGCTGCGGGTGCGGACGGCGAGCGGGGCGGCGCCCGACGGCGCGCACGCGCTGCACCAGACGCGGCGGCCAGGCAGGACCGTCGCGGAGGGCGAGCCGACGGAGTGGACCTCCTGGCGCGGGACGCCGACGAGCGCGTGCACGACGCAGAGCGCGGCACCGCACGACGAGCACACCGCGGAGGCGGGGGACTCGGTCTGCAGGGAGGTGAGGCAGTCGAAGCAGTTCATGGGATCTTCTTTCCGGGCACGAGCGCGATGGGTCGGGTACGGGGGACCACGAGTCGCCCCGTCGGCCGCCGGGTGGGCGGGACATGGGCTCCGACCGCGCGGAGGTCCGCGCTCGTGTGCCATCCGCAGGCCGCTCATGGGCGCGCTCCTGTCCGTCCTGGACAGGAACCATCAGCCTGGGTGGCGGTTCAGACCCTCGTGGGTCTCGGCGGGATCCATCGCCTGGTCGCGACAGTACGACACGACCCGGCGGACCGCGACCCCATCCGTGGCGAGGCCGTGGCGAGGCCTGCGCGAGGTGGCTCGGGTTGAGCATCGGGCGCGACGGTGCCACCCTGGCGGTGGCGATGGGGCTCGCCGGGAGAAGGTCTCCGAACCGCCGCGACGGCTGATGGCACCTGCTGGAGGAGAGGCCGTCGCCATGCCCGTTCCTGCCCGCGCGGAGCCCGAGACCGACGCAGTTCCGTCCGACGCAGTGCGTTCCGACGCAGTGCCGTCCGGCAGCCTGCTCGACACGACCGCCACACGCCCCCCGCTGGGCGAGGACGCGCTGCACGACCTCGCGATCGACCAGCTGGTCACGCGGCTTGCGACGCAGGTCGGGGACGACCTCGCCGCGGTGCTGACCGTGCCGCTCGCGACGGTCGACGCCGTCCGTCGCCGGCAGGACGTCGCCCGCGCGCTCGACGTGCCCGCGGTGCGCGCGGTCGTCGAGACGTTCGTCGACGCCGTCACGCGCAGCGTCGGGCAGCACGCGGAGGCGCGCAAGGCGTACCCCGTGGAGGCCGACCTGTGGCGGCTGCACGCGGCGACGACGTACCTCGACGCCCTCGTCGCCCTCGCGTCGGACCTGCCGCGCGAGCTGGCCGGCGCGGGCAGTCGGAGCGCGGCGCTCGACGAGGTCGCCCGCGCATGCGCCGAGCGCGTCGACGAGCCCTCCTTCCGCGAGCTGTACGCGCGCGCGACGGCACTCGCCGCCGCGGTCCACGACGTGACGGTCGCCCTGTGGCTGCACGGCGACACCGTGACCGTGGGGCGGTTCGACGACGAGCCCGACGACGTCGCCACCGTGCGCGAGGTGTTCGCACGGTTCGCGGACCACGGCCGCGCGAAGCGTCGGGTCGCTGCCGCACCTCCACGTACGAGCGGACGCCGGATGGACGAGGTGCAGGCGCACGTCCTGGGCATGGCCGCGCGGCTGCACCCGGAGGTGTTCGACGAGGTGCACGCGTTCGCCGCCGTCGGCGACGTCGTCGACGGGTTCGCCGCCCGGTTCGTGCACGACGTGCGGCTCTACCTCGCGTGGCTCGACGTGATCGCACCGCTGCGGGCCGCCGGGCTGCCGGTGTGCCTGCCGCGGGTCCGTGCCGGGCACGTGCACACCGACGCGCGCGAGGTGTACGACGTCGTCCTCGCGACCCGCCTCGTGGACCGCCACGAGGACGTCGTGACGAACGACCTGACCCTCGCGACGACCGAGCGCCTGCTCCTGCTCTCCGGGCCGAACCAGGGCGGCAAGACGACGTTCGCCCGCGCGGTCGGCCAGCTGCACCACCTCGCCGCCGTCGGGCTGCCCGTGCCGGGGCGCCGCGTCGCGCTCGGCCTCGCCGACCAGGTCCTGACGCACTTCGAACGGCCCGAGCGGCTCGGGAACCTGGCGGGCCGACTCGGCGAGGGACTGCACCGCATGAAGGACCTGCTGGGACGCGCGACCGCCGGCTCGGTCGTCGTCCTCAACGAGCCGTTCAGCTCCACGGGGCTGGACGACGCGCGCTTCCTCACGCGCGAGATCCTGGCGCGGGCACGGGCGACCGGCGCCCTCGTCGTGTGCGTCACGTTCGTCGACGACGTCGCAGGACCCGACGGCTCGACGGTCTCCATGGTCGCCGAGGTCGATCCCGACGACGCCGCGGTGCGCACGTTCCACGTGACACGCCGCCCGCCCGACGGCCTCGCGTACGCGCGAGCGCTCGCACGCAGGCACGGGCTGACCGCCGAGCTCGTCCGGAGCAGGCTGGAGGACCGGTCGTGAAGGTCCGGCTCATGTTCCCCGACCACGACGTCGACGGCGCGACGCCCGAGATGGCCGGTGCCGACGCCACGGCCGCGGACCTCGAGCTCGACACGCTGTGGGACGCGATGGCGCGCGGCGACGCGTTCGTGCGCGGGGTGGTCCGCGCGACGACCCTGCGGCCCGTCCAGGACGTCGCCGTCGTCGAGCACCGGCACGCGGTCCTCGCGGAGTGCCGGCGGGTGCCGGGGCTCCTCGACGAGCTCGAGGAGGTCGCAGAGCGGGCCGTGACAGCGGAACGGCGTGCCTCGTCGTGGGTCTTCGACAGGTCCGCCTCCATGAGCCTCGGTCACGCGGTGACGGTGCTCGACCTGCTGCTGGAGGACCTGCGGGCGCTGCGGGCGGTCGCCGACCGGTACGCCGACGACGTGACGTCACCGGGGTGGACCGCGCTGCTCGCGACCGTCCGCGCCGAGATCGACGACGACTACCTCGAGGTGCTGCGTGCCGAGGTGCGCCACCTGCGCCTCGAGGACGGGGTCGTGCTCAGCGCGCACCTGTCCCCGACGGGGCTCGCCTTGGGCCTCGTCCTGCGCCGCCCGCGGCCCGAGAACCACCACGTCCTGCAGCGCAACCCGCTGCTCCGGCCGACGCACTCGTGGACGGTGCCCGAGCGTGACGAGGGCGGTGCCCGCGCGTTCGGCGAGCTCCGCGACCGCGCGATCCTCGACGTCGCGACGACCGCGTTGCACGCCGCCGAGCACGTCGTCGGCTTCTTCGAGGCGCTCCGCACCGAGCTCGCGTTCTACCGCGGCTGCCTCACACTGACGGCCGCGCTCGAGGCAGCGGGCGCACGGTGGTGCCTCCCGACGACGACCACGCCCGCCGCCGGTGAGCACGAGCTGCGATGCGCCGGGGTCTACGACCCCTGCCTCGTGCTGCGCACGGGCACCGCGGCGGTCGTGAACGACGTCGACCTCCGAGGCCGGCGCCTGCTCGTCGTCAGTGGTGCGAACCACGGCGGCAAGTCGACGCTCCTGCGGGCGCTCGGCGTCGCGCACCTCATGGCCCAGGCGGGGATGCCGGTCGCCGCGGAGCAGTGCACGGTCGCGCTGGTGCGCGACGTCCACACGCACTGGGCGCGCGAGGAGGACGCGGACCTGCGCAGCGGGAAGCTCGACGAGGAGCTGACCCGGCTGTCCGACATCGTCGACCGCGTGCGGCCCGGGTCGATCGTCGTCAGCAACGAGTCGCTGTCGTCCACCACGGAGGACGAGGGGGCTGCGATCGCGCTCGAGGTCGTACGCGCGCTCGTCGACTGCGGCGTCGTCGTGTACCTCGTGACGCACCTGTACGACCTGTCGCGCCCGCTGCACGACGACGCGACGCGGCCCGCGGTCTGCCTGCGCGCGCCACGCCTCTCGTCGACCTCGCGGTACCGGCTCGAGCCCGGTGAGCCGCTGCGGACCAGCTTCGGCCGCGACCTGTACGACGAGGTCTTCGCGACGGCCGCGCCGCCCGGCAGCGCGGGCTAGCCTCGACGGATGGCCCGCACCATCGCGACGACCCGCACCGTCGACCTGACCGAGCTCCTCGACTTCGTCCGCCCGCGCCACCGGCTGCTGCTCGCGACGACGCGCCGCGACGGCCGCCCGCAGGTCTCCCCCGTGAGCGGCGGCGTCGACGACGACGGCCGCATCGTCGTGTCCACGTACCCGGGCCGCGCCAAGACGATCAACGCCGAGCGCGACCCGCGCGTCTCGGTCGTCGTGCTCTCCGACGAGTGGGACGGCCCGTGGGTGCAGGTGGACGGCGACGCCGAGGTCCTGCACATGCCCGAGGCTGAGGACGCGCTCGTCGACTACTACCGGTGCATCGCGGGCGAGCACCCTGACTGGGACGAGTACCGCGCGGCGATGCGCGTGCAGGGCAAGTCCCTGATCCGCGTGACGCCGACACGCTGGGGTCCGGTCGCGACGGGCGGCTTCCCGGCGGACGTCGCGGCACGCCTGGGCGGCTGAGCGGGAGGAGCGACGTCGTCGGCCGTCGTCGGCGCCGCGTCCTGACCTCGCAGGTCAGATCGTCCGCGGCGCCTTCGCGAGGTTCTCGACCAGCTCCTCGCGGTTCTGCCGGACCACGTACGCGGGCCGGTCGCGCTCGACGCGCCACGACTCGCTCAGCGGCGAGACGTCGACGGCGTCGAAGCCCAGCGCGTCGTACAGGCGCGTGACGTGCTCGACCGCCTCCGGGTGGTCGCTCGACGTCGCGAGCGCTCGCCGGTCCGGCGTGCCCGCGGGCGTGCCGTCCGTGGTGATCTGCGGCGCCGCGATGTGGTTGAACGCCTTGACGACCTTCGACGTGGGCAGGTGCTCTTGGAGGAGGCCGGACACGGTCGCCTCGCCGCGGTCGAGCCGCTCGTCGTGCCCGTCGCGCTCGAAGTAGTAGTTGTTCGTGTCGAGGACGATCTTGCCCGCGAGCGGCTCGACGGGGATGTCGCCGATCGCCTTGAACGGGACGGTGACGACGGCGACGTCGGCAGCCTGCGCCGCCTCGTGTGCGGTGGCGGCCCGGGCGCGGGGGCCGAGCTCCGCGACGAGGTCCGCGAGCGTCTGCGGGTCCCGCGAGTTGGCGATGACGACGTCGTCGCCGAGCGAGATGACTGCACGTGCGACCTGGCTGCCGATGTGGCCCGCGCCGATGATTCCGTAGGTGGTCATGCGGTGCTCAATCATCCGGTCCGGCGATCCATTCCGGCCCGCCCGGGCGTCTCACGCGTCGAACGTGACCTCGACGAGCGGGCTGTCCGCGAACCAGTCCTCCGACGTGCGACCGTCGCCGTGCGCCAGCTCGGGGATGCCCGCGAGGATCCCCGTGAGCACCGCGCGCCGCTCGGCCGGGTCGGTCACCGGGCGCGCGTGCGCTGCGAGGTCCGCGGTCGCGGACTCCTTGAGGTGGAACGTGAACGCGGGCTCGTCCACGAGGTTGGCGTACCACGCCCGCGGCCGACCCGGCGTGCCGGTGATGTAGAAGCGCCCGTCGACCCGGTGGAACCAGATCTCGATGCGGCGCGGCTCACCCGAGCGCCTGCCGACCGTCGTGATGTCGATGACCCTGTCGGTGCCAAGAGCCTGCGCTGTGGAGTCGTCCATGGGGGCATGATCGCCCCGGCAGCCGCTGGCGGTACCCCGCGCGGGCGATCCTCTCGCATCGCGGACCCCGCGACGGACGGGGCCACGCCTCGACGCGGCGACGGCTGCGTGAAGCGTTACTTCGCTCAGAGCCACGTAACGCTTCACGTACCGTCGGGCGTCACTCCTCGGGGCCTTCGGCAGGGTCCTCGGAGTGCTCGCGCGCGGTCCGGGTGGCCTCCGGGGTCACCGCTCCCTCGGCGGGCTCGTCGGCGTGCTGGCGGTCGTCCTCGTTCGTCGTCGACATGTCGTCTCCCTTCCACACCCATCGTCCGTCCGAGGGGCGCGGCCGGCATCCCGACGACGCATCAGCTGCGACGCCGGCTCACGCCGAGCGGCGCGACCTCAGCCACCGCCAGAGTGCGGTCACGATGATCGCGCCGACGATCGAGCCGATGATCCCGCTGGGGCGGAAGGCGAGGCCGTCGCCCGCGATCAGACTCGCGAGCAGACCGCCGACGAACGAGCCGACGAGACCGGCGACGATCGCCATCGTCCAGTCGATCTGCTTGTTCTCGCGGCCGAGCACCAGCTGGGCCGCGGCGCCGACCAGCATGCCGAACAGGATGAGACCGATGATGAGCATGGCCAGAGATTAGGGCATCCGAGGCTCGGGCGAGCCCAAGCACGTGTGCAGCGGGTGCGGAGCCGTCGGCCTCCGCGCACGATGGGCAGGAGACCACCGACGACGGAGGTGTGCGATGCCCGGACGAGACCCCGGCCCCAGCGTCAAGGACAAGAAGCTCTACGAGGACCTGCGCGACGAGGGGAACAGCAAGGAGAAGTCGGCGCGCATCGCCAACGCCGCCGCCGCGCGCGGCCGGTCCGCGGTCGGCAAGAAGGGCGGCGAGTCGGGCTCGTACGACGACTGGTCCGTCGCCGACCTTCGCAAGCGAGCGGCCGAGATCGGCATCGAGGGGCGCTCGTCGATGAAGAAGGCGGAGCTCGTGAAGGCACTGCGCAACCACTGACGGGCTTACCCGACCGTCAGCCTAGGCGCGGCGACCAGCGGCGGTAGCCCTCGACGGTCACCACCGCGGTGTCGTCGGCCGCCGCGACGTCCTGCCACAGCAGCAGGAACGTGCCGCGGTGCCGCCGGCGCAGCCAGCGGGCCACGAGGGCGGGCGAGCGCTCGTCGTTGCGCTCGTAGCCGAGGAACGACGTCCCTGTGCGCGGGCTGACCAGAACGCCGTGCAGGCGAGGCCGGGCCAGCGACCCGTCGAGCGGGCCGTCGAGCACCAGCCGCACGTCGACGACGAAGCCGAGCCGGACGCCGTCCGCATCGTGCACGGGCACGTCGAGCAGGTCACTCAGGAGCATGACGACCTCCGGGGATCCTGCCGATCACCCGGTCGCGCAACCAGCGCTCGACCCACAGCACATCGAGCCCTTCGCCGCGCACCCCGAGCCGGACCGTCGTCCCCACCTCGGCGACGAGCCGCCACGGGGTGCGGTGCAGCCTGCTGCGCGGCGGGCGGCCACCGAAGATGCGCGTCGCGAGCACCGGTCCGCTCAGCAGGCCCTGGACCGTGACGTCGGTGCCGACGACGGGCTCGGTGAGCTCGAGGTCGTCGAGGGTCATGACCGGCACGTCGTCGACATCGACCACCTGCCGGTCCAGCAGGTGCAGGCGCGCGTCGAGCACGCGCCCGGCCGGCCGCGGGGGCTCGGGCAGCTCCTCGTCGGGGTCGAAGGGGCGCTCGTCGCGCCGCACGCGTGGGCTCATGCACCCGCTCCCGTCGCGATCATCAGGGGGATCGCCGCGAGCGACGCGACGACGATGATGCCGAGGTAGACCAGCCCCACGGCGTTGGTGGCGCGGCCGTTGACGTGCTCGCCCATGTACTCGCGGTCGTTCGCGACGACGAGGATCGGCAGGTACGTCAGCGGCAGCGCGACCGCGGAGAACACCACCGAGTACTCGGTGACTGCGATGGGGTCGACCTCGGTCAGCAGCACCAGCGTCCCGACGAGCACCGCGACGAGCATCGCGGTGTGGAACCGCGCCGCCTCGGCGGGCCGGTGGTGCTTGCCCCACGACCACCCGAAGAACTGCGCGAGCGTGTACCCGGTGGACAGCGCGGTCTCGAGGGCCGCTCCGAACGTCGCGGCGACGATGCCGAGGATCACCACCGCGAGCGCGAGCTTGCCGCCGGCCAGCGCGACCGGCAGCGTGATCTGCGACAAGGACGTCACGTCGACGTGCCGTGGCATCAGCACCACGGCGGCGCACGCGGCGATCGAGATCGACAGCAGCCCGCCGAGCGGGAAGCCGATGAGCACGTTGGCCCGGGACATGTTCAGGTCCTTGACCGTCCACTTCTCCTCACGCGCGCCGGACGAGAAGAAGAAGACCTCGTACGGCGTCATCGCGGCTCCGAACAGCGCGACGGCGTAGTACCAGTACGTCGGCGCGGCCTCGGTCTGCGGGATCGTCGGCCGGACCGCCTGGTCGAGCAGCTCGCCCCAGTCGGGCCCCAGCAGGAACAGCGCGACCGCGAACACGACGAGCGACATGCCGAGCAGGCCGGTGACGTTCTCGAGCACGGAGAACTTGACCCGCCAGAGCACGAGCCACACCGCGAGGCCCGCGAACGGGATCCACAGCCGTTCCTCGACGCTGCTCGCCAGCTCGAGCGCGAGCGCGATGCCGCCCACCTCGGCCGTGAGCGTGAGCATCGTGACGACGAACGACGCGACGAGGTTCATGCCGCCGACGCGCGGGCCGAGGCGCTCGCGGATGATCTCGAAGGTCGCGCGCCCGCTCACGGCAGCCACCCGGCCCGACATCTGCGCGAACACGCAGATGCCGACGATCCCGACGAGCACCACCCACACGAGCGAGAGCCCGAAGCGTGCCCCGACGACCGCGTTCGTGACCAGGTCACCGATGTCGACGAAGCCGCCGATCGCGGTGAGGATGCCGAGCGCGACGCCGAGGAGCTTCTTCACGAGCCGCTCCCCGCGGCGGCATCCACCGCGTCGGACGCGTCATCGACCCGCTGCGTCGCCACCCCCAGCGCCGACCGGACGTCGGCCACGTCGGTGCCGTCGACGCCGTTCACCCACTCCCGGGCGTCCGCGAGCGCCGTGACGGCCGAGGCCACGGCCTCGACTCCCGCGGCCCGGGCCTTCGACATCTGCGGCGTCGCGGGCTGGTCCCGCGCGAGCGTGCCCTGCGCGCTGCTCGCGTCCTCGATCGCGTCCTGCAGGGTCGTGTCCGCGACCGTCCGGAACGTGCGTCCGTCCGCCAGGAGGTCGACCGTGAGGGTCCCGATCGCGAGGGCCGACGCGGCGCCGTCGAGGGCCGTGCCGAGCACCTCGTCGGAGTGCCGGTCCGCGCCGGCCGGGCCGACGCAGCCCGCGCACAGCGCCACCGCGCACGCTGCCGCGGCGGCTCGGCTCTTCGTCGTCACCGGCACGCGAGCATCCTGACGCGTGCCCGCCCGCTGCGCGCGGCGAGCGATGAGCGGCGAGCGTTGGGCGGTGAGCGTCAGCCGTGCGGACGCAGCAGCACCTTGGTCCAGCCGTCCTCCCGTGCGTCGAACCTCGCGTACGCGTCGGGGGCGTCGTCGAGGCCCAGGTGGTGCGACACGATGAACGACGGCGTCGCGCGGCCCGCGACGATCAGGTCCCGCAGCTGCCGGTTGTAGCGGGCGACGGGCGCCTGGCCCGTGCCCATGTGCTGGCCCTTGGTGAAGAACGTGCCGTAGTCGAAGCCGACGCGGCCCTCTTTCGCGCCCTCCTCGGCCGCACCCGGGTCCTGCGGCACGTACACGCCGACGACGCCGATGCCACCCGTCGCGCGCACCACCTGCACGAGGTTGTCGAGCACCAGCTCGGGGTGCTCGTCGCCCGCGGGGTCGTGCGCCTGGTAGCCGACCGCCTCGACGCCGCAGTCCGTGCCGCGGCCCTGCGTCGCGTCCATGATCTGCTCGACCGGGTCGCCCGCCGAGAAGTCGACGGCCTGCGCACCGATCTTGTCGGCGAGCGCGAGCCGGTCGGCCTGCTGGTCGACGACGAAGACGCGCGCCGCCCCCTGGATCAGGGCCGAGTGCGCGGCCATGAGCCCCACAGGGCCGGCGCCGAACACCGCGACGTCGTCGCCCGGGCTGACGCCCGCGAGCACCGTGCCGTGCCAGCCGGTCGGGAAGATGTCCGACAGCATCGTGAAGTCGTCCTCGTGCTCGGTGCCCTGCGGCAGCTCGAGCAGGTTGGCGTCGGCGAACGGGACCCGCAGGTACTCGGCCTGGCCTCCGGGGTACGGACCCATGTTCGCGTACCCGTAGGCGGCACCCACCATGCCCTCGATCGGGTTGGTGCGCAGGCAGAACGACGTCCAGCCGCTCGTGCAGCTGCGGCACGTCCCGCATGCGACGTTGAACGGCACGCTGACTCGGTCGCCGACCTTGATCCGCGTGACACCGGGACCGACGTCCTCGACGACACCCATGTTCTCGTGACCGAGGACGGTCCCCTCCTCGACGTCCGTCCTGCCCTCGTACATGTGCAGGTCGGAGCCGCAGATGTTGGTGGTCGTGAGCCGGATGACGGCATCGGTGGGGTGCTCGACGCGCGCATCGGGCACGTCCTTGACGACGATCTCGCGGGGGCCTTCGTAGACGACGGCACGCATGTTCTGCTCCTTGCCCGGGGGACTCGGCGGGGCCCTCGTGGGGCCCGCGCCCGTCGTCTCACTCTCACCCCGGACGCCGGGATCGGCGACCGCTCGCGTCAGAACACCGGCTTGCCCCCGGTGACGCCCAGCACGGTCGCGGACACGTACGAGCCCGTGACCTGCGACGCGAGGAACACGAACGCGTGCGCGACCTCCGCAGGCTCGCCGGCGCGGCCGAGCGGCGTGTCCTGGCCGAACGTCTCGAGCTTCTCGGCGGGCTGGGTGGCGGGCTGCAGCGGGGTCCAGATCGGTCCGGGTGCCACCGCGTTGACGCGGATGCCGCGCTCCCCCAGCTCGGACGCGAGGTTGACGGTGATGTTGTTGATCGCGGCCTTCGTCGACGCGTAGTCGACGAGCGACTCGGACGGCTGGTACGCCTGGATCGACGAGCAGTTGACGATCGCCGACCCCTCGCCCAGGTGCTCGAGAGCCTCCTGCGTGACCCACACGAGGGCGTACAGGTTGGTCTTCATCACGCGGTCGAGGTCGTCTGTCGTGACGTCCGCGAACGAGTCCCGGCGAGCCATCTGGAAGCCCGCGTTGTTCACGAGCACGTCCAGGCCCCCGAGCTCGGCGACGGCCGTGCGCACCGAACCGCGCGCCTGGTCCTCGTCGCGCAGGTCCGCCGGGACCAGCACGCACGTGCGGCCCGCGGCGCGCACCCAGCGCGCCGTCTCGTCGGCGTCCTCCTGCTCCTGCTCCAGGTAGCCGATCGCGACGTCGGCCCCCTCCCGCGCGAACGCGATCGCGACCGCGCGGCCGATCCCGGAGTCGCCCCCGGTGATGAACGCCTTGCGGCCGTCGAGGAGCCCGTGCCCGGCGTAGGACTCCTCGCCGTGGTCGGGCTGCGGCCGCATCGGGGCGGTCAGGCCGGGCGGCTCCTGCTGCTGGGCGGGGCGGTCGGGTGTGGTCTGGTCGGGCTGCTGGTCGGGCATCGTCGGCTCCCCTCGGCTCGTGCGACGAGTCCGGCCACGCTAGGCACGCTTCGCCGCACCGGCATCTCGGAGCCCGGTGGCGACCCCGCGGGGTCGCCACCGGTCCAGGTCACGCGCTCGCGACGCCCTGCTTCAGGACGACGGTCGCGCCACCGGCCTCGACGGCCTGGAGCGTCCGCAGCTCGAGGAGGCCCGGCGTGGTCCCGACGAGCCGCGCCGCGTTGGCCAGCGCACGCGTCGCCGCCACCTCGGTGCGTGCACGCTCGAGCGCCACGAGACCCTCGAGCCGCGCGGTGGCGGCGTCGGCCGCGGCTCGGCGCAGCTCGGCCGGCACGACGACGTCGCGCACCGCGAGCCGCTCGAGCACCGCACCCACGCTCGCGACGAACTGCGCCGTCGCTGCGAGCAGCGCGTCGGCCACCTGCACGCGCTGCGCGAGCAGCTCCTCGAGCGTGCGCGCGGCGACCTCGTCACGCAGCGCGACCTGCAGCTCCGCGTACACGAACGCGTCCGGGGTCTGCACGGCCTCGGTCCACGCCCGCGCGTCCGCGACACGCAGCACGCCCGTGAGGCTGACCTTGACCGACAGCCCGTCGGCGGTCAGCACCTCCTGCACCGGCACGGTCAGCACGCGCGGCCGGACGACGACGTGCACGAACCGACGACGCCGACGCGCCAGCCGGAACCTGCCGGGGGCGAGCTCGACCTCGAACCGGCCGTCCTTGTACACCAGGACCTTCTCCCACTCCTGCACGACGATGCGCATCGCTCTCCTCCTCCCGTCGTCCGTCCCCGACCGCCCTTCGGCCGGGTCCACCTCCGTCGCGAGCGCGCGCACCGACCGGCGCGCAGCCCGACGACCGCGGGGGACACCCCGTCGTGCGGGACGTCGCAGACCGCGACCGCCGTGGTGGCCGCACGCCGGCCGGCAGAGATCGGGAATCGAACCCGAGCGCTGTACAGGCGCTGCTCCAGAGGCAGTTGCTCGATGGGCTTCGACGCAGGACCCGCGACGGTCACACCGTCCGGCTGCTCGGCCCGAGCGTGGACGACCGTACGACGAGGCCGTCGGGCGCGTCATCGCATTAATGTCCGCGGCGTCAGCCCTGCGCGCCGACGACCTCGCGGATCAAGCCGGTCGCCTCGGCGTGGTCCTGGACCCGGTGCCCGGCACCGTCGAGCTCCACGTGCCGAGCACCCGCACGGACGAGCGCATCCGCGATCTCGTCGTACATCGTCGCGGATCCACCACGCGCCCGGCGTCGTGCAAGGACTGTCTCATCAGCGCGGGCATGCTTCGAGCATGCTACGGTCATGCCCATGGCCACCCTGCAGGTGAAGAATCTCCCCGACGAGCTGCACACACAGCTGTCCGCACGTGCCCGCAGGCAAGGAGTCACGATGACGGAGTACGTGACCCAGTTGCTGCGCCGCGATCTCGGTCGTCCGTCGATGGATGAGTGGTTGGCGGCTCACCCGCCTGCAGCAGTCCGCCGAACGATCGATGTCGCCGCGGCCCTCGACGACGTACGCGTGGAGTACGCGCCTGACGCACCCATCTCTTCGCCGGCGTGAGGGTCGTCCTCGACGCGAGCGTGGCCGTCCACGCGCTCATCCCTGGCCCGCTCCAGAGGATCGCGCGCGCACGCCTGGCCGGGTCTGAACCCCTCGCTCCTGCACTGATCGACACGGAGGTCCTGTCTGCCGTCGCGCGACTCGAGCGATCCGGAGCCCTGACCAGCGCGGAGGCTTCGGACGCGGTCGACGCGTGGTCCACGTTCCCGTGCGACCGCGTGCATCACGTCGACCTGCTCCGTCACGTCTGGGCGGAGCGCGGCAGGCTCAGGGTCGCGGACGCCTTCTACGTGGCCGTGGCTCGCGCGACCGATGCACCGCTGCTCACGGCCGACCTTCGTCTCGCGTCAGCCGTCGGCGTCGGGGTATCAGTCCTGGTCATCCGCTGACGTCGCCGCTCGCTCTGAGCGTCCCGTCGACGACGACGAGCGGGCCCTCGTCGGGCGTCGGGCGCTCGAAGCCGTCGAGGTAGGCGAGCGCGCGGTCGGGTCGGACCGGGACGTCGTGCGGCCCTTCCCCGGTCCGTCGGGCGAGCCGCGCCAGGACGACCTCGCGCGGGGTGTCGAGGACGTGCACGACCGGCACGATGCCCGCCGGCGCGAGGAGCTCGCGGTAGGCGTCGCGCGAGGCGCGGGACCAGAACGACGAGTCGACGACGACGTCCCGACCCTCCGCGACGAGGGCGAGGAGGGTCGCGTGCAGGTCGGCGTGGACCGCGGCGGCGACCGTCGCCGGGAGCGGGTGGTCGCGATGCCCGAGCTCCCACGCCCGCTCGTCGAACGCGAGCCGGACGTAGCCGTCGCGCTCGAGGCGCGCCGCCGCGGTGGACTTGCCCGCGCCGGCGGGTCCACACATCAGCACGACCGTCACGTCGCCCCTCTCGTCGGGCCGAGCCTAGGTCCGCGGGCGTCCCAGGTCTTGACTTCGGCGAACGATCGGACAACTCTGGGCAAACCCCTAGTGACACGAGTCACTCGGTCGAGCCGGGCGCAACGACGCGCTCCGCCGGCCGCGCACCCTGACGACGGAGTCCCCTATGCACAACGGCGTGCCATCGAACCCGACCCAGCGGCCCACGCGCCGGAGCCGATCGACCCGAGCGACGCGGCGATCCGTCGTCGGGGGTGCGGTGATCGCCGCGATGCTTGCGGTGCTCACGCCGCTGCTCGTCACCACCTCGGCCGGCGCGGTGTCGGTGGGGTCAGGCAGCTACGCCGAGGGCACACCCGCCGGCGGCGCCGTCCCGACCGAGTGCAACGGCACGCCCGTGACGAACCCGCGCGCGCACGTCACCGCGAGCTTCCCCGCCGGTGCGATCCCCACCAACGACTGGTGGACGTCGCTGCTGTGGCGCAAGTTCGACTGCGCGTCGATCTCCGAGAACCTCATGGCGCACCCGCTGTCGTTCCACGCGTACACGAACGGCCTCGGCGTGAGCTACCCGACGACCCCGACGATCTCCGGCACGGCGACCGGCGTGGGCGAGTACCACTACCCGTACGCCGAGGACTTCCGCCTGGGCATCGCAGGCCTGTCGTCGGACGGGAAGGTCGACGGCTACTCCGACTGGACCGTGAGCGAGCTGTGGAGCAGCGGCTCGAACAGCCTGCGCACCACGTTCGGGCACGGCCTGCCGTTCGTCTACGCGACGAAGACCGGCGGCAACGCGACGCTCACCGGCAGCGCCGCCCCCACGGTGTGGAGCAACGCGAACGCCGCGGTCGGCTTCACGCTCAACGGGCACGACTACGCCGCGTTCGGCCCCACGGGCTCCACGTGGACGGTGTCCGGCAGCACGATCAGCTCGGCCCTGAACGGCAGCACGTTCTTCTCGGTGGCTGTGCTCCCGACGACGTCGAGCAGCAGCAACGCCGACCGCGTCGCCGCGCTCAACGCCTACGCGCCGTACGCGCACAACCACGTCACGGGCACCAAGGTCTCGTGGTCGTACGACGAGGCGACGGCGAAGATGACCGCGACGTACGCGTTCACCACGACCGCACGCCAGGGCAGCGGCACGGGCACCGTCTTCGCGCTGTACCCGCACCAGCGCGACCACCTCAGCGGGACGACGCTCAGCGGCTACTCGTACACGTCGCCGAGGGGCCCGATGAAGGTCGTCGTCGGCGCCTCGCAGTTCCAGACCGTCACGCCGTTCAACGGTGTGCTCCCGCAGCTCGCCAACACGGGCTTCGCCGCCGGCTCGGCGGACGCGACCCAGCTCAACGGGTACGTGAACAGCGTCGCGTCCGGGGACCCCTTCGCTGGCTTCGGCGACGACACGTACTGGACCGGCAAGGCCTTCGGCCGCATCGCGCAGGTGGTGCAGATCGCAAACGCCACCGGCAACACGTCCGCGCGCGACAGCCTGCTCGCATCCCTCAAGACGCGGATGACGGACTGGATGACCGCCTCGCCCGGCGAGACGACCCGGTCGTTCTGGTACAACTCCGCGTGGGGCACCCTGATCGGCTACCCGGCCTCCTACGGCTCGGACACCGACCTCAACGACCACCACTTCCACTACGGCTACTACGTGGTCGGCGCCGCGACCCTCGCGGAGTTCGACCCCGCGTGGGCGGCCGACTCCGCATACGGCGGCATGGTCAACACGATGATCAAGGACGCCGCCAACTGGGACCGGAGCGACACCCGATTCCCGTTCCTGCGCGACTTCGACGTCTACGCCGGCCACGACTGGGCATCCGGGCACGGCGCGTTCGGCGCGGGCAACAACCAGGAGTCGTCGTCCGAGGGCATGAACTTCGCCAGCGGGCTCGTCCAGTGGGGTCAGGCCACAGGCAACAAGGCCGTCCGTGACCTCGGCATCTACCTCTACACGACGCAGGCGTCGGCCATCGAGAACTACTGGTTCGACACCGACGACGAGGCGTTCCCCGCCGCGTTCGGCCACTCGACGGTCGGCATGGTGTGGGGCGACGGCGGCGCGTACTCGACGTGGTTCAGCGCCGACCCCGAGATGATCCAGGGCATCAACCTGCTGCCCTCGACGGGCGGCCACCTGTACCTCGGCTACGACCCGGCGTACGTGAAGCGCAACCTCGCCGAGCTCGAACGCAACAACGGCGGGCCGGCCACCGTGTGGCAGGACATCATCTGGGAGTTCCAGGCGCTCGCGGACGCCCCGACGGCGCTCTCGCAGTTCCGCGCGCAGGCCTCGTCGTACACGCCCGAGGAGGGCGAGTCGAGGGCGCACACGTTCTACTGGCTCAAGAACCTCGCGGGCCTCGGGACGGTCGACCGGTCGGTCACGGCGAACACACCGCTGCACGCGGTGTTCGTCAAGGACGGTGTGCGGACCTACCAGGCGGCCAACGTGGGCTCGACGCCGATCACCGTGACGTTCTCGAACGGCGTGACGCTGTCCGTACCGGCCCGCTCGGTGGCCAGCTCGAGCGGCACCGCCCCGACGGACACCACGCCGCCGTCGACGCCGACCGGCCTCGCCGCGTCCGGGACGACGAGCACCTCGACGAAGCTGGCGTGGAACGCGTCCACGGACGACGTCGGCGTGACCGGGTACGAGGTGCTGCGCGGCGGGTCGGTGGTCGGGACGACGACCGGGACCACCTACACCGCGACCGGCCTGTACGCCTCGACGACGTACTCGTTCACGGTCCGGGCGTACGACGCGGCAGGCAACCGGTCCGCCGCGAGCAGCGCGGTCTCGGTCACGACACCCGGCTCCAGCGACACCACGGCACCGAGCGTGCCGACCGGGCTGTCCGCGTCGGGCACCACCTCGTCGTCGACGACGCTCACGTGGAACGCGTCCACCGACGACGTCGGCGTGACCGGGTACGAGGTGCTGCGCGGCGGGTCCGTCGTCGGGACGACGACGGCGCGCACGTACACCGCGACCGGGCTGTCCGCATCGACGACGTACTCGTTCACGGTCCGGGCGTACGACGCGGCAGGCAACCGGTCCGCCGCCAGCAGCGCGGTCTCGGTCACGACGGCCGGCACGACGACCGGTCGCGACGCGACCTCCCGGATCGAGGCCGAGTCGTACGACGGGATGGCCGGCGTCGCGACCGAGAGCACGTCCGACACCGGGGGCGGCCTGGACGTGGGGTGGATCGGCAACGGCGACCACGTGCGGTTCGACTCGGTGAACTTCGGCTCGTCGGCGAAGCGGACGTTCACCGCCCGCGTCGCATCCGGCGCAGCAGGTGGCGTCAGCGGGCTCGTGAACGTCCGGCTCGACAGCCTCACCGGCCCGTCGATCGGCAGCTTCGCGATCGCCAGCACCGGCGGCTGGCAGACGTGGCAGACCGTGCCCGCCAACATCACCGACACCACGGGCACGCACACCGTCTACCTGACGTTCGACTCCGGGCAGCCCGCCGACTTCGTGAACCTCAACTGGTTCACGTTCAGCTGACCGGGAGCTAGGTCGACGCCCGGACGACGACATGGAAGACGTCGTCCGGGCGCTCCGGCTCGTCCGCGCCGTCGAGCGCCGCCAGCACCGACGCGGCGAGGTACGTGGCCTGCGCGTCGATGTTCTGCCAGACGGTCGTGAGCGGCGGCGCGGCGAGGGCTGCGACCGGGACGTCGTCGACCCCGATGACCGCGATGTCGGCGGGGGCGGAAAGGCCCTCGGCGCGCAGCCCGGCGAGCACCGCGAGAGCGACCTCGTCGTTGTACGCCGCGACGGCCGTGACGGGCTCGTCGCCCGCACGCCACTCCTGCACCGCGGCGCTCGCGGAGGTCACGTCCAGCCCGACCGCCCGGACGGCAGGCGCGGGCAGACCCAGACGCTCGCACGCCGCCGCCGCACCCGCGGCACGCCGGTCGGCGAACTCCGCCAGCCGCTCGTCGCTCGGCGCCGCGTACGCCAGCACCCGGTGCCCCCGCGCCGCGAGGTGCTCCACCTGCAGGCGACCGATCTCGCGCTGCGGGACGGAGAACGTGCCGGGCTCCGGGTCGGCGTCGAGCGTGCTGCCGACCACCTGGATGCCTGCCTGCCGCATCGCGTGCGCGTCGTCCGCCGCGAACGGCACCAGGCCCAGCACGGCACGCGGCGTCACGGCCCCCCACAGGTCCGCGAGCCGACGGGGCCCGCGGTCGTGGTGCACGAGCAGGGACAGCCCGCGCTCGGCGAGCTCCGCGGTGAGGTGGTCGAGCAGCGTGTCGATCACCGGCCCGACGGTCCAGTCCGGGAGCACCAGCAGCACGAGGTCGCTGCGCCCCCGGCGCAGGGCGCGCGCGGCCGCGGACGGGGTGTAGCCGAGGCGCTCGGCCGCCTCGCGCACGCGCTGCCGGGTGGCCTCCGGGATCGCGACGCCCGTCTTGCCGTTGAGCACGTAGCTCACCGTGGTGCGGGAGACGCCGCTCTCGCGGGCGACGTCGGCGCTGGTCAGGCGAGCCATCTCGGCCCCGCTTGCCGCAGCCGGGCGCGCGCGGGCGAGTTCGGTGTCATGGCGCCAGCGTGCCGCAGTCGCCCGCCCGCCCGGAAGGGGCGCGCCGACTGCGCACGCGGCCCTCGCCGGCATGGGCGAGACTGCTTTGCAGCCACCCATCCCTGCAAGGAGGAACCCATGCGCGCGACGGTCATCCACGGCGAGCGGGACATCCGCGTCGAGACGGTCCCCGACCCGGAGATCCGGTTCGGCACCGACGCGGTCGTCCGCGTCGTCGCGGCGTGCGTGTGCGGCTCCGATCTGTGGCCGTACCGCGGCGTGACGCCGACGAAGCGACCGCACCGCATCGGGCACGAGTACGTGGGCGTCGTCGAGGAGGTCGGCGACGACGTGCGCGACGTGGCCGTCGGCGACTTCGTCATCGCACCGTTCTACGTGTGCGACGGCACGTGCGTGAACTGCCGCAACGGCGTCAGCACGTCATGCCTGCACGGCGGCTGGTGGGGCAGCCACGACGCCGAGGGCGCCTCGGCGGACGGTGGCCAGGGCGAGCGGGTGCGCGCCCCGTTCGCGGACGGCACGCTCGTCGTCGTCCCCGGCTTCGACCCGGACTCCGAGACCGGGCGCGCCCTCGTGCCGCACCTGCTGACGCTGTCCGACGTGATGTGCACGGGTCACCACGCGGCCGTCGCGGGCGGGGTGCGCGAGGGCTCGACCGTGGCCGTCGTCGGCGACGGAGCGGTGGGCCTGAGCGCGGTCGCCGCCGTGCGCCGGCTCGGCGCCGCACGCATCGTCGCGATGTCGCGCCACGATGACCGGCAGGCGCTCGCGCGCGAGCTCGGAGCCACCGACGTCGTGCCCGAGCGGGGCGACGAGGGCGTGGCGCGGCTCAAGGAGATGTTCGACGGCGTCGGGCCCGACGTGGTGCTCGAGTGCGTCGGGACCAAGGAGTCGATGGACCAGGCGCTGCGATCCGCCCGGCCGGGTGGCCAGGTGGGCTTCGTCGGCGTCCCGAACGGCGGCCCGGAGCTGCCCGTACGGACCATGTTCGACTCCAACGTGGGCGTCCGCGGCGGCGTGGCACCCGTACGCGGGTACATCGAGGACCTGCTGCCCGAGGTGCTGGACGGCTCGCTGCGGCCCGGCATCGTGTTCGACCTCGAGCTGCCGCTCGAGCAGGCCGCCGAGGCGTACGCGGCAATGGACGAGCGGCGCGCGACGAAGGTGCTGCTGCGGCCGTAGTGCCGAGGACGGCCCGCCTCGCGTCAGGCGGCTCGGTCCATGTGGACCGCGCGTGCCGTCCAGGTCGGCTCGGCGAGCGGCCGGGTCGCCGTCGGGGCGTCGTGCCCGACGAGAGCCGCCACGTCGGCGGCTGTGCGGCGCGCGTCGGCGTCACGCTCGTCGGCCGCCACCGCGCCGGCGGACCGGCGGGCGAAGGGGTCCCACCGCGTCGTGCGCAGCGCGAGCACGACGAACGGCGAGGCGATCACGAGGGCTGCGATGACAGTCACGATGGTGTCCATGCGGCCACTCTCGTCGGGCCGCACGACGCCGACGAGTGGCAGCCACGACGTTGACCGTCAACATCCTGCCAAGTAGTCTGGCGCGATGCTGCGCAGCGTCGGGGTCCTGCTCGTGGACGGTCTCGCCATGTTCGAGTTCGGGGTCGTGTGCGAGGTGTTCGGCATCGACCGGACCGACGAGGGCGTGCCGGCGTTCGACTTCCGCGTCGCCGGGGTCGAGGCAGGCGGCACGATCCGGTCGGGCATCGGCGTCGACCTCGTCACCCCGCACGGCCTCGACGCGCTCGACGACGTCGACCTGGTCGCCGTCCCCGCGACCGTCGTGCGCGACGAGTACGAGCCCGCGGTGCTCGACGCCGTCCGCCGCGCGCACGCGCGTGGAGCGACGATCGTGTCGGTGTGCTCGGGCGCGTTCGTGCTCGCCGCCGCAGGGATCCTCGACGGCCGCGTCGCGACCACGCACTGGCGGCACGCGGCCGAGCTGTCCGAGCGCTTCCCCGAGGTCACGGTGGACCCCGACGTGCTGTTCGTCGACGACGGCCAGATCGTCACGAGCGCCGGCACCGCGGCGGGCATCGACGCGTGCCTGCACATCGTCCGGCGCGAGCTCGGCAGCTCCGTGGCCAGCACCATCGCCCGCCGCATGGTGGTCCCGCCGCAGCGTGACGGCGGGCAGCGCCAGTTCATCCCGCAGCCCGTGCCCGAGTGCTCCGACGACTCGCTGCGGCACGTGCTCGAGTGGGTGCAGGGCTCGCTCGCCGACGACCACACGGTCGACACGCTCGCGGCCCGCGCGCTCATGTCGTCGCGCACGTTCGCGCGCCGGTTCGCCGCCGAGACCGGCACCACGCCCATGCGCTGGCTCACGAGCCAGCGGGTCCAGCACGCGCAGCGGCTGCTCGAGGAGACCGGTCTGGACGTCGAGGAGGTCGCGCGCGAGTGCGGGTTCGGGTCCGCGGCGCTGCTGCGGCACCACTTCCGCCGCGTCGTCGGCATCCCGCCCCTCGACTACCGCACCGCGTTCCGCGCGGACGTCGCCTGACCCGTCCGCCGGCGGCGGCTAGGTCGCCGTCAGGAACGTCTCCGTCGACGAGCCCGTCGGGACCGCGAGCGGCACGCCGCCCTCGCCGCCCACCAGCGTGAGCACCGTGACGTCCGCGAGCTCCGGGTGCGGAGCGGCATCGACCCGGTCCAGCGCACCCAGCGGCACGACGACCCGCGCGAGCGAGTAGTCGGGACGGGCGCTGCGCGTGATCCCCTCGCGCCGCGTCACGAGCTCGAGCGTGCGGGGTCCGCTCGCGACGACAGCACCCGCGAGCCTCGTCGGGAGGAACAGGCTGACCACCCGGTGCCACCACGCGGCCGGTCCGGTGCGGCGGGTCTGGAGCGTGCGCGGCCCGTGCCACGCCTGCGCGCGCAGGTCGGGCCGCGAGCGCGCCACGTCCAGGTACTCGCTCACTAGCCCGCGGCCGCGCGGGCCGAGGTCGTCGGAACCGGGCGGCGGACCCCCGGGCGCGGCCGCGACGGCGCGTGCGACCGGGCTGATCGGCGCGTCGCTCGTCGCCGACCGCAGCTCGGAGACCAGCTGCTTCATGCTGCGCCCCGCCGAGCCGTTGTACCGGAAGGACAGCGTGCCACCGTGCCGGTCGTGCAGCGTGAACCGGGCGTCGAGCAGGTCGACGGCGTCGACCACCGCGAGCACGTCCCCGTACGCGACGGCGCTCTCGTCGAACCCGCCGGCCGCGATGCGTGTCAGGACGGTGATGCGCGTGTCGTCGAGCACGACGAGGTGGTCGTACAGGTCCATGTCCGGCGTCGCGTCGCGTCGGGCGATGTCGCGCGGCACCTTGAGCACCAGCCGGGTGCGAGCCAGGTCGAGCCGGAACGGGCGGAACAGGCGCGGCACGTCGTCGGCCGAGCGGACCTCGTCGACCCACGGCCCGAACGCGTCGTACTCCCGGGTGTCCCGGTCGCTCATGCCGACCTCGGCCCGTACATGATCACCGCGACGCCGCCCAGGCACAGGAGCGCGCCGGCGACGTCGTAGCGGTCGGGCCGGAAGCCGTCGGCGACCATGCCCCACAGCAGCGAGCCGACGACGAACACGCCCCCGTACGCCGCGAGGATCCGGCCGAAGTGCGCGTCGGGCTGCAGGGTCGCGACGAACCCGTACAGCCCGAGCGCCACGACGCCGGCACCGACCCACACCCAACCCTTGTGCTCGCGCACGCCCTGCCACACCAGCCACGCACCGCCGATCTCGCAGATCGCGGCGGCGACGAACAGGACCAGCGACCTGACGACCGTCATGGTCCCGAGTGTGCCAGTGCGCCCGGTCGCCCCGGCCTCCGAAGGTCCGTCAGTGCAGCGCGTACTTCATCGCGATGACCGCCAGGCCGAAACAGCCGCACACGGCGATCTCCGAGACGAGCGCGAAGCCACGCCGGCCCGCTCGGTAGGCCGCGAACCCGCCCGCCGTCATGAGCAGGCCCACCGTGAACCACATCGCGACCCACGCCGCGCCGGGCACCGAAGCGCCGAGCAGCCGCGCGACGACGTAGACGACGATCGGCGGCACACCTCCCAGCAGCACGCCCCAGTTGCTCCGCAGCGCGTGCCCCAGCCGCCGCGTCGTCGAGTGCTCGGGGTCCAGGAACCGCCCGCCGACGGCGTCGACGTACACGTGAGCGAGCCAGTACACGAGGGTGACGACGCCCGCCGCGAGGACGACGTGGCCACCCGGTCCCGGGTGCAGGCTCGACACCGCGAGGACCGACGCCGTCACGATGGCGCCGTAGAGCAGCTCGGACGCGCTGTGCGGTGACACCTGGCGAGCGACGTGCCGCACCAGGCCACCGGATCCTGAGCCGCTCACAGGTACCTCGCCTCTCGTGCCCGGACGACGGCATCCGCCCGGGAAGCCGCGCCGAGCTTGCGCATGATGTTCTTGGCGTGCGTCTTGATGGTGTTGACCGAGACGAACAGCGTCGCCGCGATCTCCGGGTACGTGAGCGACGTGGCGAGATAGCCGAGCACCGTCCTCTCCCGCTCCGAGAGCTCGGGTCCGGTGAGCCGCGGCACACGGAGGTCGCGAGCGCCCGTGACCGGGCGTGCGGCCAGCAGCGCGGCGACGAACGGTGTGACGGTCCTGGAGCGGGCGACGCCCCGGACGGCGTCGAGCGACGCGAGCCCGGCCTCCTGCAGCGGGAGCACCCATCCCTCGGGCTCGGCCCGCGCCAGCACCTGCCGCGCGGCGTCCACGATGTCCCCGTCCTCGGCCTGCGCGAGCGCGAGTGCGACGAGCGACGCGTCGAGCCGCCGCCGCGGGGATCGTGCATCCCGCTCGACGTTCTCGAGCGTGGCACGTGCCCGGCCGAGGTCGCCGTCCGCGAGCCGCAGGTGCGCCTCGACGATCCTCCGCAGCCACGGGCTCGACATGGCATCCATCGTGCTCGCCGCTCCGTCGAGGTCACCGGTGTCCAGCAGAAGCCGAGCTCGCCGCGCGCGCACACGGTCGACGAGGCCGCTCGTCGTCGGCGCGTGACGCAGCAGGCGGCGGCACTCGTCGACCACGCGGAACGCGTCGTCGTCGCCTTGTACCCACAGGGCGCGCGACAGACCGAGCAGTGCGAGGACCCGGGCCGGCAGTCGTAGGGCGGAGACGTGCTCGCCGGCCGCCGCGAGGATGCCAGCCGCGTACGACGAGCGCCCACGTTCCAGGTGGACCGATGCCGCGACGACCTCGGGGTGCAGGCGTAGGTCGTGCGAGGCGGGAGCCGCCGCACGCATGCGCTCCGCCAGCGCGTCCGCGACACCCAGCGCGCGCTCGAGGTGCCCCTGCGCGAGCAGGACGTGAGCGGTGGTGCCGGCGATCTCGGCCTGGGCCGCTCGACCGAAGGGCTCGCGGGCCGTCCGGAGCGTCTCGTCGGCTGCCTCCTCCTCCCCCTGCCACGCGAGCGCACGTGCCACGCCCGCCGAGGCGAGCGCCGACCACTCGTCGTCGCCGGGGCCGCTCTCGATCGCCGTCCGACCGTGACGGACCGTGGCTCTCGTGTCGCCGAGCGCCAGCGCGCTCAGCGCGCGCACGCACCACAGCTGCTGACGCGTCGACGCCTCGAGCACCCCAGAGGGCCCGCTCTCACCCGCCAGCGCCGCGACCCTGGCCGCGAGCCGGTCCGCATCCTGCGGGAACCCCTGAACCAGCAGCGCACTCGCGTAACCCACGGCTGCCTGGAGGCTCGCGCGCAGGTCGTCGTCCGTGAGCACGCGCTCCGCATCGTCGAACACGGGCAGCGCGGCGTCCGCGTACGCCTCGAGCACGCCGTCCTGCACGCCTGCGATCGCGTCCCGGCGCCTGCCCGCCCGCCATCGGTGGCGGAACGCGGCGGCCGGTCGGCCGTGCTCGTCGTGCCACCGAGCAGCACGCTCGTGCAGCGCAGCCTCGCGCTCCGGATCGAGCGCGCTCAGGCGGGACCGCAGCAGCTCGGCGAACAGCTGGTGGTAGCGGAACTCCGTGCCGGCCGGGTCGAGCCGGACGAGCATCAGCGACGCCCGCTCCACGTCCTCGAGCGTCACGGCGGACCCCGGTGCCAGCACGGCCGCGAGCGCGGGAGTGAGGACCTCGGCGACGCACGTGTCGAACAGGAACTCGCGCACGTGCTCGGGCTGGGCGTCGAGGACCTCGGACCACAGGTAGTCGCGCGCCGCAGCGTCGGAGGAAGCCAGACGCGCGATGACGTCGTCGCGCCGTCGGGTGTCGCGCAGCGCGAGGCCCGCGAGCTGTACACCTGCTGCCCAGCCCTCGGTGCGGCCCTGCACGAGGTCGACGACGTGGGCGTCCGCGGGCGCACCGAGGCGACGCAGCACGTCACGCACGGCGCGCGCGTCGAACCGGAGGTCCGCCTCGCGCACCTCCACGAGACCCCCGGTGACCCGAAGCCGGTCCAGGCCGAGCCAGGGCTCGCTGCGCGCGCCGACGAGCAGGCGTATCTGAGCCATGCCGCGGGAGAGCAGGAACCGCAGGTGGTCGTGCACGGCGGGGCCCACCAGGTGCAGGTCGTCGAGCACCAGGGCCACCGGGTCATCGAGCGCCTCAGCTTCCGCGAGCAGGCACTCGAGGAGCTGATGGTCCACCCGTTCGTCGAGCGCCAGCAGGTCCAGGCAGGTCGCACCGAACCCCGGTCGTACGGCCGCGACGGCGCGGAGAGCGGCGCGCCAGAACCGGGCGTCGACATCCCCGCGGTCGCACGTCAACCATGCGACGTCGCAGGGATCGCGAGTCGCCGCCCACTGCCCGAGCAGCGACGTCTTCCCCGCACCGGCCGGACCGAGTACGACGGTGAGCGGCGCGGCGGGGTCCTGGCCCAGCCGCGCGAGCAGGTCGGCCCTGGTGACCCACGTGGACGCGACCGGGACGGCGCTCTTGGAGCGCGCGAACGTCGCACCGCCGGTCCGTTCGATCGCCACCACCCGAACGTAGCGGCCCGCGGTTCACCCCGTGGGGGGTGATGTCGTGCCGCATGCCCGGTGGTCGGCTGGGTGCACGCCGACGACGATCCCGTCACCGGCCGAGCGAAGGAGACGTCGATGTCCGTCGGACCCGTGCAGTACGTGCTCATCGCCTTCCCTGGCAGCCGGTTCACGGGCGAGATCGTTCCTGCCCTCGTCGACCTCGTGGAGCACGCCACGATCCGCGTGATCGACATCGTGTTCATGAAGAAGGACGTCACGGGCGCCGTCGAGGTGTTCGAGTACGACGCGCTCGAGGAGACCGCCGCGTTCGCGCACCTGCCCGGAGAGGCGGGCGGGGTGCTCGGTGACGACGACATCGCGCGGGCCGCGGCCGATCTCGAGCCCGGATCGTCGGCCGTGCTCATCGTGTGGGAGGACACGTGGGCGACCGAGCTCGCGGTAGCGATCCGGGACGCGGGCGGCGTGATCCTCGCCGGCGAGCGCATCCCCCGCGACGCCGTCGAGGCCGCGCTGGAGTCCGTGACGAGCGTCTGAGCACGCCATACCGAGAGGAGCACGACCATGATCCGTCGTCCCGTCGCACGACCCGCAGCCCGCGGGCTCGTCGGCACCGCGGCCCGCACGGCCGTCGTCGCGGGCACCGCCGCCGCAGTGTCCGGCCGCGTGGCCCAGGGGCAGGCAGCGCGCCAGGCGGCGCAGCCCGCTGCGGCCGAGCCCGTTCCCGCCCCTGCCCCGGCTGCGCCGGCCCCGGCGTCCGTCGACGAGATCGCGGCGCAGCTGACCCAGCTCGCGGCGCTGCGCGACCAGGGAGTGCTGACTCCCGACGAGTTCGCCGTGCAGAAGGCCCGCATCCTGGGCGCCTGAGCGCCCCGTCCCGAGGAGCTCACGCCATGTCGCACGTCCATCCCCTGCCCCCGACGCCGCAGACCGCGGCAGCCAACCGCGAGGCTCTCGAGCACCTCCCGATGCACGACGTCGACGACTTCGCCGATGCTGCCCGTGGCCTGATCGCGCCGCTCACCGAGGCCGTGCTGCACGCGGACGGGACGCCGATCTTCGACCCGTCATGGTTCGACTTCATCGAGGACGACACCCCTGCTCCGGACTCGGTGCACCCGAGCCTGTGGCGGCAGGCGCAGCTGATGAAGCGCGGCGGCCTGTACGAGGTCGTCGCGGGCCTGTACCAGGTCCGCAACAACGACATCGGCGACCTCACCGTCATCGAGGGCGACGACGGTCTCGTCGTCATCGACTGCACCACGGGCATCGAGAGTGGCGCGCAGGCGATGCGCATGATCCGCGAGCACGTGAGCGACAAGCCGGTCGCCGCCGTGGTCTACACGCACACGCACGCGGACCACTACGGCGGCGTCAAGGGCGTCGTCGACCCTGCCGACGTCGCGAGCGGGAGGGTGCCGATCATCGCGCCCGGCACGGTGCGGTCGTTCGACCGCTTCGCCATCGGGGAGAACGTCGTCGCGGGCGCGGCGATGGCGCGTCGTGCCCAGTACGCGTTCGGCAGCCTGCTCCCGTACGGCGAACGCGGTTTCGTGACGTGCGGCATCGGCAACGCTCTCGGCAACCCGACGATCTCGTACATCTCCCCGACCGATCCGATCACGCGCACGGGCGAGCGGCGCACGATCGCGGGGATCGAGCTCGAGTTCCTCTACGCGCCGGACACCGAGGCGCCCGAGAACATGCACGTCTGGATCCCGCAGCTCGGGGCGCTCACGTGCGCCGAGAACGCCAACCACGCGCTGCACAACATCCAGACGCTACGCGGTGCCCGCACGCGAGATGCACGCAACTTCGCGCGGTTCCTCGACGAGACCCTCGAACGGTGGGGGGACGAGGCCGCGGTGCACTTCGGTCCGCACACATGGCCAGTGTGGGGCAACGCGTCCGTGACGGAGTTCATCGGCTCGCAGCGCGACACCTACAAGTTCATCCACGACCAGGCGCTGCGCTTCGCGAACAAGGGCTGGACGCCGCTCGAGGCCGCCGAGGAGATCGAGCTCCCGCCTGCGCTCAGCCAGCGTTGGTACAACCGCGGCTACCACGGGACCGTGCACCACGACGTGCGTGCGGTGTACACGAAGGAGCTGGGGATGTGGGATGGCGACCCGGTGTCGCTCAACCCGCACACACCCGTCGAGACCGCTCGGCGCTACGTCCAGCTGGTGGGCGCCGAGCGGCTGATGGAGGAGGGCCGTCGGGCGCTCGAGCAGGCCGACTACCGGTGGGCGACGCAGGTCCTGCACCACGTGGTGTTCGCCGAGCCCGAGAACACGGAGGCCAAGGAGCTCGCGGCGCGCGCGTACGAGCAGCTCGGCTACCAGGCGGAGGGACCTCAGTGGCGTGGAGTGATGCTCACGGCGGCGCTCGAGCTGCGCACGGGCGTGCGTTCGTCAGGCCTGACGAGCGCGAGCGACGACTCGATCAACGCGATGCCGGTCGACATCCTGTTCGACTACGCCGCCGTGCACGTCGACGGCCGGAAGGCAGCCGACGCCGACGTCCTGATCGACATCGCGCTGACCGACCAGCACGACGACCCGCACGACGAGCGCTGGCACTTTTGGGTCCGGCGTGGCGTCCTCAACGCGCGCCGAGGACCGAGCCCGTCCCCTCGGCTCTCGCTGAGCGGTCCCAAGGCGTCGCTCGTCGCGGTGCTGCTCGACCCCGCGTCCGCGGGTGCGCTCGTCGACGCGGGCGCTCTGATGCTGACGGGGGACCCGTCCGAGCTCGACGCGTACGCCGCGCTCCTGGACTCAGCCGACCCCGTGTTCCCGATCGTGACGCCCTGAGCCGGGTGCCACGCGCTCGGTACGTGGCGGCGACCACGCTCGAGGGGAGCGCCGTCGCACGGCGCGGCCTGCCCGGGGTCGATGCCCCGGGCAGGCCGATGCGCCGTCAGTGCGCGAGCACCGCCTCGGGCTCCGGGTCCACGACCGTCGTCGCCGTGCCGGCTGAACGCCGCGGGATGAGCAGCACGATGCACGCACCCAGCGCAGCGGCCGCCGCACCGATGACGAAGCACAGCCGGAAAGCACCGTGCGTGGGGATCGCCGCGCCGCCGAGGTCCATCGTGCGACTGGTCAGGACGACGACCATCACGGCCCCGGCCACCGTGGTACCCATCGACCGCATGAGGCTGTTCACGCCGACGCTCGAGGCCGCCTCCGCCGCGGGCACGTTGGTGAGGATGAGCGTGGGCATCGCCGCGTAGCCGATGCCGACGCCCGCCGCGGCGACGCACGACGCGAGCATGAGCTGCCACGGCGCGTTCGTCATGAACACCGCCAGGACGTAGCCGCCGGCGATGACGAACGCCCCGGTCGCGAGCGTGAGCCGTCCGCCGAACCGCGTGAGCAGCCGGCTCGACACGGGCGCGAACAGCATCATGACGATTCCGGCCGGCGCCATCCACAGCCCTGCGGCGAGGATGCTCTGGCCGAGGCCGTAGCCCGTGGCCTCGGGCATCTCGAGGAGCTGGGGGACGACGATCGACTGCGCCATCATGCCGAAGCCGATGAGCACGGCCGCGACGTTGGTCAGCAGCACGGGGCGCTTCGCGGTGGTGCGCAGGTCGACGAGCGGGTCGTCGTGCCGCAGCTGGTACGCGCCCCAGACGAGCAGGACGACCACGCCGCCCGCGATCATGCCGATCGTGCCGAGGCTCGACCAGCCCCAGTCGTTGCCCTTGGAGACGCCGACGAGCAGGGACACGAGCCCGATGGCGAGGCCGATCGCGCCGAGCACGTCGAGCCGGCCGGGGTGCGCGTCGTGGATGTGGGGCAAGACCGTCGCGGAGAGCACGACCATGAGAGCGGCGAGCACCGCGGAGACCCAGAACAGCATGTGCCAGTCGTGGCTCTGCGCGATCCATGCCGCGAGCGGCAGGCCGAGCGCGCCGCCGACGCCGAGCGTCGCGCTCACGCCCGCGACCGCGGTGTTGCGCATGTGCGCGGGCGTGACCTCGCGGACCATCGAGATGGCGACGGGGATGTAGCCCATCGCGACGCCCTGCAGCACGCGGCCGACGAGCACCGGTCCGACGGTGTCCGACACCGCGCACACGAGCGAGCCGACGAGCAGGATCGACGCGGACACGACGAGGACGGGCTTCTTACCGACGAGGTCCGCGAGCCGCCCGGTCACGGGCATCGCGACCGCGGCGCCGAGCAGTGTCGCGGTGACGACCCACGACGCCGTGCTGGCGGTGGTGTGCAGGAGCTCGGGCAGCTCGCTCTGGATCGGGATGACGAGCGACTGCATCAGCGCGGAGCAGAGGCTCGCGAAGCACAGGACCGCGACGACGACGACCGCGCGACGGTCGGCGCCCGCGGGCGCGGCGGGGGTGGGGTTCATAGGGCCTTCTTCGACGAGGTTGCGATGTGTAACCTACACATCACCGGTATGTAGAGTACATACGTCGGCGCCGGATGCCAACGACGACGAGCACGCCGCGGGAGGATGGGCCGATGGACGCCAGGACGCCGGACCGCTCGTCGGCGCAGCCCCCGCCCGACCTCTCGCCCGACCGGGCCGTCGGCTGGCTCATGCGCCAGCTCGCCCGGCACATGCACCTCGCCGAGCAGCGCATGCGCCTCAACACCGCGGACATGCGCCTGCTGTGGCTCCTGTCGGACGGTCGACCCCGCACGCTGCGCGAGGTCTCAGACGCCCTCGGCCTCGAGCAGTCCACGGTCAACCGCCAGGCCAACGCCGCTCTCGACGCGGGCCTGCTGCGCCGGTTCGACGAGCCCGGGCACACGGCCCGCCTGCTCGAGCCGACCGACGAGGGCCGGTCCGCTCTCGAACGCGACCTCGCAGGCGCGCTCGGGGCCCTCTCGGCGAGCCTCGACACGCTCGGGCCGGACGCGGAGACGTTCCTCTCCCTGTTCGCGCGCTTCGTCGAGGCCTACGGCGACGCCGTGGAGGAGCTGTGACCGCACCCCGGATCGGCACGATGCTGCCGCGCGACCTGCCCGCGTCGCAGGTCCTGCCGTTCGCGCGCCGGGCCGACGAGCTCGGGTTCGACGAGCTGTGGGTCGTCGAGGACCTCGGCTTCCGCGGGGGAGTCGCGCAGGCCGCGGCCGTGCTCGCCGCGACCGACCGCATCCACGTGGGCATCGGCATCCTGCCCGCCGGGGCGCGCAACGCCGCGTTCGCCGCGATGGAGGTCGCGACGCTCGCGCAGCTGTTCCCCGGGCGCGTGACGATCGGCGTCGGCCACGGCATGCCCGGGTGGATGCGACAGGTCGGGACGTGGCCGCGCTCACCGCTGACCCTGCTCGGCGAGCACGTGTCCGCCGTGCGCTCGATCGTGCGTGGCGAGCGCGTGAGCGTCGACGGCCTCGTGCACCTCGACGACGTCGTGCTCGACCCCTCGGCGGTGCCCGACGAGGTCCCCGACGTCCTGCTGGGCGTGCGCGGACCGCGGTCGCTCGCGCTGTCCGGCCGCGTCGCGGACGGCACCGTGCTGGCCGAGCCGGTGACCCCGCAGTACGTGCGGGCTGCGCTCGAGCAGGTCGCGGCGGCCGGGCCGCACCGGCTCGTCGCCTACAACGTCGCGGCCGTCGACGACGACGAGGCCGCCGCGGTCGACGCCGTCCGGCCCGCGCTGCAGTGGGTCGGGGACCCCGACTGGGCGCCCCACCTGGCGCCCCTCGAGATCGGCGCCGACGTCGCTGCGCTCCGCGCGGCCTCGGCCGGTCGCGAGGAGTTCGCACGAGCGCTGCCGGACGCGTGGGTCCGCGAGCTGGCGCTCGCCGGCACTCCGCAGCGCGTGCGCGCACGCATCGACGAGCTCACACGCGTCGGGGTGACGAGCAACGTCCTGGTGCCCGTGGGCGACCCGGCCGCCGCGCTGGAGCAGCTCGCCCGCGTGCTCTGAGCCGACCCAGCCGACCCGGTGGGCGCCCCCACGCAACCCCCACGCAGCCCCCGCGCCAGGCGCCCGGATACGCTCGCGGGCATGACGACGCCGACGACGCCCACCGACCCGTCCCCCGCTCGCGTCGACCCGCCGCTGTCCGGCTCCGAGGCCGAGACGCTGCTCGGCTTCCTCGAGTTCCACCGGGCGACCCTGCTCACGAAGTGCGGCGGCCTCACCGACGAGCAGCTCCGGCAGACGCTCCCGCCGTCGACGATCACGCTCGGCGGGCTGCTCAAGCACCTCGCGCTGGTCGAGGACAACTGGACCTCGGAGGTCCTGCTCGGGAGCGATGCCCTCGAGCCGTGGGCGTCGGTCGACTGGTCGGCGGACCGCGACTGGGAGTGGAACAGCGCGGCGCAGGACACGGGTGCGGAGCTCCTCGCACTGTACGCGACGTCGGTCGAGCGGTCGCGGCGCATCGTCGACGACGCGCTCGCCTCCGGGGGCCTCGACCAGCTCTCGGTCCGGGAGAGCCGCCACCACGGCGGCCGGTTCAGCCTGCGCTGGATCCTCGTGCACCTCGTCGAGGAGTACGCGCGCCACAACGGGCACGCCGACCTGGTGCGCGAGTCCATCGACGGCAGCACGGGCGAGTAGCACCCCAGCGGTCGCGCGAACGGGCGGGCACCCGCAGACTCTCGGCGTGGCCCGAACACCCCAGCGCACCGCCGTCGTCGTCAACGCCCACCGCGTCACGGGCACCGACGAGCTGCGCGAGCAGATCACCAGCGCGCTCGCCGACGCGGGCTGGCCCGCCCCCGCGTGGCTCGAGACCACCGCGGAGGACCCCGGGACGGGCCAGGCGCGTCAGGCAGCGCGCGACGGCGCGGAAGTCGTCATGGTGTGCGGCGGAGACGGGACCGTGCGGGCCGTGATCGAAGGCCTCGTCGGGACCGACGCGGCGCTCGCCGTGCTCCCGGGCGGCACGGGCAACCTGCTGGCCAAGAACCTGGGCATCCCGACCGACGTCGACGGGGGCGTCCGCGCCGTGACCGCGGGCGAGCGCCGACGCATCGACGTCGGCGAGGTGGACGGGCAGGCGTTCGCGATCATGGCCGGCATCGGCTTCGACGCGAAGATCATGGACGACGCCCCGGCACGCGTGAAGAACGTCATGGGCCCGGTCGCGTACGTGTTCTCCGCGCTGCGGCACCTGGTCGACCGCGAGATGCACGTCGAGATCACCGTCGACGGCGGCGAGACCCTGCGCCGGCATGCGCGCACGGTCGTCGTCGGCAACGTCGGCCGGCTCCAGGGGGGCGTGGACCTCCTGCCCGACGCGAGGCCCGACTCGGGCGAGCTCGACGTCGCGGTCGTCGCGCCGCGCAACATCGGGCACTGGCTCAAGCTCGTCGTCGCGATCGCGCTGCGCCGCCGGCACGCGCCCCACCGCGAGACGTTCCGCGGCTCGCACGTGCTGGTGCGCGCGGGCGCACCCGAGCCGCGTCAGCTCGACGGCGACGTGATCGACGACTCGACGACGCTCGAGGTGAGCGTGCGGCGCTCGGCCCTCACGGTGTGCGTCGCCGCGGCCGACGAGCGCGCGGACGACATCGCCGACGTCGACGCTCGCCCCGGGGGTGTCCGTGACGCTGCGTCCTGACGCACAATGCCGTCCGTGAGAACCAGCGCCGGGCCGCCGGACGACGACGTGCGGGAGACCGCCCGCACCGGTGCCGACCTGCTCGGACCCACCACCGACGCGGACCCCGCCTACGAGCGGTTCGCGCGCCTCGTGCAGGCGTACCTGCACGTCCCCGTCGCGCTCGTCACGTTCGTCGGCCCCGACGGCCAGCGCTTCCCGGGCGCCCTGGGGCTGCCCGAGCCGTACCAGTCGCGGCGCGGCACGCCGCTGTCGCACTCCTTCTGCCAGCACGTCGTGGCGCGCGACCGTCCGCTCGTCGTCTCCGACGCCCGCACGGTCGACCTGGTGCGCGACAACCTGGCGATCCCCGACCTGGGCGTGATCGCCTACGCCGGCTTCCCGCTGCACGACCGGGAAGGCGTGGCCGTGGGCAGCCTGTGCGCGATCGACGACCACCCGCGCGAGTGGACCCACGACGAGCTCGAGGTGCTGCAGGACCTGGCGCTCGCGTGCGGCTCGGAGATCCGGCAGCGCGAGGCGGTCGCCCTCGCGGACCGGCGCGAGGAGCACGCGCGGGTGCTGCTCGACCTGTCGGAGGCGTTCACGCGCACGCGCACCCCGCACGACGTGCTCGACGCCGTCGAGCGCGCGGCGATCGAGCTCACGGGCGCGAGCAGGGCCGCGATCGGCGTGGTCCGCGGGGACATGCTCGAGTGGGTGCGGCACGCCGACGTCCCCGGCGGTCCGCCGACGCTGTGGCAGCGCGAACCCGTCACCAACCGCGCGTCGCCGGCGATCTCCGCGATGCTCGGCCGCCGGCCCCTGCTGTTCGACGACGCGGCGCAGATGGGTGCCGCCTTCCCGCTCGTCGCCGGAGTGGGCGGACCTGGCGCCGCGGCGTTCCTGCCGCTGACCACGTCGACCGCGCTGCTCGGCGCGATCGTCCTGCGGTGGGACGGGCCGCGGACGCTCACGGGCGTGCTGGGCGACCTGGTGGTGACCCTCGCGAGCGACGCGTCGACGGCGTTCGAGCGCGCGCAGCTCCTCGAGAGCCGCACGGACGTCGCGCGCACGCTGCAGGAGGCCATGCTCTCGCGCCTGCCGGAGCCTGCCGGCGTGACGCTCGAGGCCGCGTACGCGCCGGCCGAGGTCACCGAGCAGGTCGGTGGCGACTGGTACGACGCGCTCGAGCTGAGCGACGGCGGGTTCGCGGTCGTCGTCGGTGACGTCACGGGCCACGACCTGCAGGCCGCGACGCTCATGGGCCAGCTGCGCCCGATGCTGCGCAGCCTGCTGTGGGAGCACGACAAGCCACCGTCGCGCGTGCTGGAGCTGCTGGACCGCGCGAACGTCGGCACCGGTCTGCAGGCGACGGCCACCGCGATCCTCGCCCGGCTCGAGCCGCCGACCCCGCACGGGCGGCGCCGGCTCACGTGGTCGAACGCGGGCCACCCGCCGCCGTTCGTGCGCCGCGCGTCGGGCGAGGTCGAGCGGCTCGACGCACGCCCGGACCTCCCGCTCGGCTTCGTGCCCGAGCGCGCACGCACCGACAGCAGCGTCAACCTGCGCCCGGGCGACACGCTCGTGCTCTACACGGACGGCCTCGTCGAGCGGCGCACGGGCGACCTGCCGGGCGCGCTCGACCGCGCGCAGGCCGAGCTCGCGAGAGCGGGGCGGCTGAGCGCGCGCCGCGTCCTCGACGGGCTCGCCCCTCCGGTCGAGCGCCACGACGACGTCGTCGTGCTGACCATGCGCCTCGACGACGCCGACGTCACCCCCGCAGCAGGAGACCCAGCAGAGCCACGTTGAGCGCGACGACGAGCACGACGACCGTCACGAGCACCGCGTGCAGCCGTCCGCCGTTGCGGGCGTCACCCATGACGTCCCGCGAGCGCGTGAACCGTACGAGCGGGACCACGGCGAACGGGATGCCGAAGCTCAGCACCACCTGGCTGACGACGAGCGTCCACGTGGGGTCGGCACCGACGGCGAGCAGCACCACCGCGGGCACGAGCGTGACGACCCGGCGCACCAGGATCGGCACGCGGCGGTGCAGGAGGCCCTGCATGATCGTCGCGCCCGCGTACGCCCCGACGGACGTCGACGCGAGCCCGGACGCGAGCAGCCCGACCGCGAACGCGACGCCGATGCCGGTGCCCAGCGCCGCGACGATCGCGGCGTGCGCCCCTTCGATCGTGTCGGTGCCCGGCAGCCCGCGCAGCCCGGACGCGGCGAGCAGCAGCAGCCCGATGTTGACGATCCCGGCGACGACGAGCGCGGTGCCCACGTCCCACCTGGTGGCACGCAGCAGCCGGTCGCGCGCGGGCCCCGCGGGCGCGTGACCGTGCCGGTCACGCGCGAGGGCGGAGTGCACGTAGATCGCATGGGGCATGACGGTCGCACCGAGCATGCTCGCCGCGAGCAGCACCGAGTCCGATCCGTCGAACCGCGGGACCAGGCCGGACAGCACGCCGCGCGCGTCGGGCGGGCTCACGACGAGCCCCGCGAGGAAGCCGATCGTCACGACGGCCAGGAGGCCGACGACGACCGTCTCGAACCGTCGCTGCCCGTACCGGTCCTGCGTCGCGAGGACCGCGAGGGAGACCACGCCGACGATGATCCCGCCGAGCCACAGCGGCACCCCGAACAGCAGCTGCAGCGCGATGGCCCCTCCGACGACCTCCGCGATGTCGGTCGCGGCCGCGACCAGCTCCGCCTGGACCCAGAACGCGAGCCTCCCGCGCCGGCCGAGGCGGTCGCCGAGCACGTCGGGCAGCGACCGCCCGGTGACGAGCCCCAGCTTCGCCGACTGGTACTGCACCAGCACGGCCATCGCGTTCGCGACGACCAGCACCCACAGCAGCAGGTACCCGTAGCGGGCCCCCGCGGTGAGGTTCGCGGCGACGTTGCCGGGGTCGACGTACGCCACGGCGGCGACGAACGCGGGTCCGAGCAGCCACGGCAGTCGCGTGGCGCGGCTCGTCGGCCGCGTGGCCGTCGTCGTCATCCGGTCCTCCGCGTCTGAAGTTTCGGTCTACCGAACTCTACGCGTATTCCGGTGGACGCGGCGCTCGACGCGGCGGACGCTGAGGGACATGTGGGAGCTCCAGGAGGTCACGGTCCCCGCGTCGGGACAGCCCGACAACTCGGCGACGCTGCTCGCGTACGTCGACGTCGCCAACGCCGTCACGCTCGACACCTGGGGCGAGGTCGACTTCTGCCGCGACGCCCTCGAGGTGCTCGGGTCGCTGCGCGCGCAGGCCTACGAGCGCAAGGTGCGGCTCGTCGCCCTCGAGGACGGCCGACCCGTCGGGTACGGCGCGCTGAACCTGCCGCAGCGCGACAACACGCACACCGGGTACGTCGAGCTCGGGGTGCTGCCCGACGACCGACGCCGCGGCATCGGGTCAGCGCTCTACCACTCGCTCCTCGCGATCGCACGAGACTCCGGCCGCACGCGCGTCACCGCGTCGACCGACTTCCGCACCGAGGCCGCTCCCGACCAGGACGCGCTCGTCGCCCCCACGGGGTCGGGCCGGGTGCCCGCGGACGACCCCGGTGCACGCTTCCTGCTCGCGCGCGGCTGGCGGCTCGAGCAGGTCGAGCGTCGCTCCGTGCTGCACCTCCCGCTGCCCGCCGGGACGCTCGACGGGCACCTCGCCGACGCCCAGGCTGTCGCGGGCGACGACTACCGGCTCGTGCTGTGGGACGCGCACTGCCCCGACGAGTGGGTCGACTCGTTCGCGTACCTCCAGTCCCGCATGAGCACCGACGCCCCCACGGGCGGCCTCGACTACCGCGAGGAGACGTGGGACGCGGCGCGCGTGCGCGACCAGGAGCACGAGTTCGCCGAGCGCCGCCTCGGGTACCTCGCGGTCGCGGCGGAGCACGTGCCGTCGCGCACACTCGTCGCCTACTCGGCGTTCCTCACCGTGCCGCACACCGACGCGTACGTGCACCAGCACGACACGCTCGTCGTCGCCGAGCACCGCGGCCACCGACTCGGGATGCTGGTCAAGGCCGCGAACCTGCAGCGCCTCGAGCGCGACCTGCCGGCCGTGCGCCGCGTCGGGACGTGGAACGCCGAGGAGAACTCGTACATGCTCGCGATCAACGTGCGGCTCGGTTTCGCACCCGAGGGCGGGGCCGGCGAGTGGCAGCTCGACCTGTGAACGAGCGCGTGAGGACAACCGACGCGGGCGACCGCTAGATCACGCGCTCGCCGCGCGCCGCCATCGACCACCACGCGCTCCAGCGCGCACCCACGTCGGCGAACGTCGCATCGTCGACCCCGTACGCGTTGAGCACCGCGTTGACCGCACCGTTGGGCGGGTCGCTCGCGACGGGCGTCTCCTGCAGCACCAGGAGCGCCGCGGTGATGCCGTGCAGGTGCAGCCCCAGCTGCTGGTCGGTCTTGAACCAGACGGTGCCGCCGAGCAACGTCCCGTCCGGCCGACGAGCCTGCACGTTCCCCCCGACCGGGACGCCGCGCACGCCGTGCAGCCCCGCGCGGGCGAGCAGCCGGTCACGCGAGGTGCCGGCGTCGAGGCCGATCACGGCGAGCGTGCGCCGCTCCTCGCCGGGCTGGACGCCGAGCGCGAACCGCAGCTGCTGCGCCGACGCGATCCACAGCTCGTCGAGCTCGTCGCGCACGCCGTCGTACGCCGCGTGCGAGCCCTCCCGGCTGGGCCGGGTCACCGAGAGCCGTGTCCGTCCACCACCGGGCGCCCGGCGGCCTGCCGTCGCGGCACCGGTCGCCGCGGCTTCGGTCGCCGGGACACCCGCCGCGGAGCCCGTGGTCGCGCGGGCCTCGACGACGAGCACGCTCCGGGGCCACGTCAGCGTGCGCGTCGTCGTGCCGTCGCCGGTCCGCTCGTGCTCGTCGGGCGCGTCGACGACGTCGTCCCTGATGCGCTCGTCGAGCTCGGCGTCCTCCCACCGGAACCAGCGCCGCACGAGCTCGGGCTCGCGCAGGTGCCGCCACACCGATGGTCAACCTCGTGGTGCGCTCGCTGCGGGTCGACGGTCGCTGGGGGCTCGACCACTACGCCGCGCTCGGCACCGTGCAGGGT
>NZ_JEOE01000005.1 GCF_000708885.1 Cellulomonas sp. HZM
GGCGGGGGTCGATCTGCAGACGATGGCCTCCGGGCGGCGCCGGGACACCCCGCGAAGACGGGGAGGACGCGGCGCCGGACATGCACGCCACTGTAACGACTGCGCCCGTGCGGCCCGAACCCGCCGGGGCGCGTCCGCCTAGAATCTGCGGGTGACCGACGCCCCCACCACGCTGCTCGCGCTGCAGAAGCGCGCGCTCGGCGTGCTCGCCGGCCTCTCCTCCGACGCCGTCGAGCTCGGCGAGCTGTTCCGCGCCGCGGGCCACGAGCTCGCGCTCGTCGGCGGGCCTGTCCGTGACGCGTTCCTCGGCCGGTCGTCGGCCGACCTGGACTTCGCGACGAGCGCGACACCCGACGAGACGCAGGCGATCCTCGCGCGCTGGGGCGACGCGCACTGGGACATCGGGCGCGAGTTCGGCACGATCGGCGCGCGGCGGTTCGGGTCGCGGCGCTCGTCGGGCGAGGACGTCGTCGTCGAGGTCACCACCTACCGCACCGACGAGTACGACCCGTCGTCGCGCAAGCCCGTCGTCGCGTTCGGCGACTCGCTCGAGGGCGACCTCTCGCGCCGCGACTTCACGGTCAACTCGATGGCCGTGCGCGTGCCGGACCTGACGTTCGTCGACCCGTTCGACGGCCTCGCCGACCTCGCGCGCGGAGTGCTGCGCACGCCGGTGGACCCGCGGCAGTCGTTCGACGACGACCCGCTGCGGATGATGCGCGCGGCGCGGTTCGCCGCCCAGCTCGGCTTCACGGTCGAGGAGGGCACGCGCGCCGCGATCGTCGACATGGCGGACCGGATCACCATCGTGTCCGCCGAGCGGGTGCGCGACGAGCTGACGAAGCTGCTGCTCTCGGCGCAGCCGCGGCTCGGGCTGCAGGTGCTCGTCGAGACGGGCCTCGCGCAGCACGTCCTGCCGGAGCTGCCCGCGCTGCGGCTCGAGATCGACGAGCACCACCGGCACAAGGACGTCTACGAGCACTCGCTGACCGTGCTCGACAAGGCGATCGCCTCGGAGACCGGCCCCGACGGCCCGGTGCCCGGCCCCGACCTGGTGCTGCGGCTCGCGGCGCTGCTGCACGACATCGGCAAGCCCCGCACGCGCCGCTTCGAGCCGGGCGGCGGCGTCAGCTTCCACCACCACGAGATGGTCGGCGCCAAGCTCACCGCCAGGCGGCTCAAGGAGCTGCGCTTCGACAAGGCGACCGTGCACGACGTCTCGCGCCTCACCGAGCTGCACCTGCGCTTCCACGGGTACGGCGAGGGCGAGTGGACCGACTCCGCGGTGCGCCGCTACGTCACCGACGCCGGCCCGCTGCTGCAGCGTCTGCACCGCCTGACGCGCTCGGACTGCACGACGCGCAACCAGCGCAAGGCCGCGCGCCTGTCCGCCGCGTACGACGACCTCGAGGCCCGCATCGAGCGGCTGCAGGAGCAGGAGGAGCTGGACGCGATCCGGCCCGACCTCGACGGCACGCAGATCATGGAGATCCTGGGCATCGGGCCGTCGCGCGAGGTGGGCGCCGCGTACAAGCACCTGCTCGAGCTGCGCATGGAGCGGGGGCCGCTGGGGGCGGATGTCGCGCGCGAGGAGCTGCTCGCGTGGTGGGGTGCGCGTTCGGGCTCGTCGTCAGACGGCTGACGGCCGGGGGGCGCGTCGCGATGCCCAGCCGTACGCCGCGGCCGTCGCGACGTAGCCCGCGGTGAGCGCCGCGAACAGCCCGCGCGAGTAGCCGGTGTCCGGGAGCGTGAACGCGGCGAGGGCAGCGGCGCCGACGAACCCCGCGTTGTAGAGCACGTCGTACAGCGCGAACGCGCGCCCGCGGAACTCGTCGGCCGTGTCGCGCTGCACGATGGTGTCGACCGCGATCTTCGCGCCCTGCGCCGCCAGGCCCAGCGCAGCGGCCGCGGTGACCAGCGCCCACAGCGCGTAGGTCACGACGACGACCGCCTGGCTGACCGCCGCGATCCCCAGGCACACGACGATCCAGGCGTGCGGTCCGATGCGCGGCGTGATCGTCGGCGTGAGCACCACGGCGAGCGCGAACCCGACGACCGTCGCGCCGAGCACCGTGCCGAACGTGCGCAGCCCGGCGGCGGCGTCGTGCGGGTCGGAGAGCAGGTTGCGCGAGATCAGCAGGCTCGCGACGAACACCACCCCGTACAGGAACCGGTGCACGGTCATCACGGCGAGCGCCCGCGCCGGGGTCCCGCGCGCGACGAGGTACCGGGCCCCCTCGACGAGCCCGCGCGCGAGCGTCCCGAGCGCCGCCCGCAGCTGGGCGGCGTCGGACAGCTCGTCGGGACCGAGGCGCTCGCGGCCGAGCCTCCCTGCGAGCGCGCTCGCGGTGCCCATGAGCGCGGCGGCGACGACGAGCGACCCGACGTCGTGCGCGAGCCCCTTGCCGGTGAGGAGTCCGACGCCGATGCCGATGCCCGCGCCGACGCCTGCCGCGGCGGTGCCGAGCGTCGGGGTGACCGAGTTGGCGGTCAGCAGCAGCTCGCCGTCGACGACGCGCGGCAGCGACGCGGACAGCGCCGCGAGCAGGAACCGGTTCACGGACAGCGTGACGAGCGTGAGCACGTACACGGCGGGCCCGACGCCGCTCGTCGCGAGGACCGCCGCGACGGCCAGCGTCAGGGCGACGCGCACGAGGTTGCCGACGAGCAGCACCTGGCGGCGACGCCACCGGTCGAGCAGCACACCGGCCCACGGACCGACGATCGTGAACGGCAGCAGCAGCACAGCGAACGACGTCGCGACACCCGTCGCGGTGCTCGCGTGCTCGGGCGAGAAGAAGAACAGCGTGGCGAGGCCGGCCTGGAAGACGCCGTCGGCCGTCTGGCTGGTCAGGCGCACGGCGAGCAGCTTGCGGAAGTCCTGCAGGGGCGCGAGCTGCCGAAGGTCCGTGATCACCTGCACACGCGCCATCCTCGCACCGCACCCCCTGCCGCCACGCGACCAAGCGGTTCGTCACGTGATCGGCGCCCACCACGCGACGAAGTGCTTGCTCGGCGGGTGCGTGCTCGGCACGACGAAGGGGCCCCGGGTGCCGAAGCACCCGGAGCCCCTCCGGTGATGCTGATCAGATCAGCGGGAGATCAGCGCTCGACCTCGCCGGCGATGAACGCCTCGAGCTGGGCGCGGCCCTTGCCGTCCTCCATCTGGACCGGCGGCGACTTCATGAAGTACGTCGACGCGGACAGGATGGGGCCACCGATGCCGCGGTCCTTGGCGATCTTCGCCGCGCGCAGCGCGTCGATGATGATGCCGGCCGAGTTCGGGGAGTCCCACACCTCGAGCTTGTACTCGAGGTTCAGGGGCACCTCGCCGAACGCGCGACCCTCGAGGCGCACGTACGCCCACTTGCGGTCGTCGAGCCAGGCGACGTAGTCCGACGGGCCGATGTGGACGTTGCGGTCGTCCTTCTTGCCGGCCAGCGGGCCGTCCTCGAGGTTCGAGGTGACGGCCTGCGTCTTCGAGATCTTCTTCGACTCCAGGCGCTCGCGCTCGAGCATGTTCTTGAAGTCCATGTTGCCGCCGACGTTCAGCTGGTACGTGCGGTCCAGGATGACGCCGCGGTCCTCGAACAGGCGGGCGAGCACGCGGTGCGTGATGGTCGCGCCGACCTGCGACTTGATGTCGTCGCCGACGATCGGGACACCGGCGGCCTCGAACTTCGCGGCCCACTCCGGGTCGGACGCGATGAAGACGGGGAGCGCGTTGACGAACGCGACGTTCGCGTCGATCGCGGCCTGCGCGTAGAACTTCGCGGCGGCCTCGGACCCGACGGGCAGGTAGCAGATGAGGACGTCGACCTGGGCCTCGCGCAGCGCGGCGACGACGTCGACCGGCTCGGCGTCCGACTCCTCGATGGTCTGCGAGTAGTACTTGCCGATGCCGTCGAGCGTGTGGCCACGCTGGACGGTCACGCCGAGCGGCGGGACGTCGGTGATCTTGATCGTGTTGTTCTCGGACGCGAGGATCGCCTCCGAGAGGTCGAAGCCGACCTTCTTCGCGTCGACGTCGAACGCGGCCACGAACTCGATGTCCTTGACGTGGTAGTCGCCGAACTGGACGTGCATCAGGCCGGGGACCTTGCTGTCCGCAGCTGCGTCGGCGTAGTAGTGGACGCCCTGGACGAGCGACGCGGCGCAGTTGCCGACGCCGACGATGGCGACGCGGATGGAGGTCATCCTCGCTCCTTCTCGGTGGTTCGCGCCGGAGAGCTCGACGAGCCCGCGGCGGTGGAAGCAGCATCGGCCGGACGACCGGTGCCAGTGGGACGCACGCGGCGGCGGCCGCGCTCGTTGTCGATGAGCCCGTCGAGCCAACGCACCTCGCGCTCGACCTGTTCGAGGCCGTGGCGCTGCAGCTCGAGCGTGTACTCGTCCATGCGCTCGCGGGTGCGGGCGAAGGACTGCCGGACGGTCTCGAGTCGCTCGGTCAGGCGCGTGCGCCTGCCTTCGAGGATCCGCAGGCGGGTCTCGGCGTCGGTCTGCGCGAAGAACGCGAACCGCACGTCGAAGTTCTCGTCCTCCCAGGCCGACGGGCCCGCGGAGGAGAGCACCTGCTGGAGGTGCTCCTTGCCGTCGGCCGTCAGCTGGTACACGATCCGGGCGCGCTTGCTCACGCCGTGCCCGTCCGTGGCCGACTCCGTGCCGACGATCCAGCCACGCTCCACGAGGGACTTGAGGCAGGGGTACAGCGAGCCGTAGGACAGGGCGCGGAACGATCCGAGCACCAGGTTGAGGCGCTTGCGCAGCTCGTAGCCGTGCATGGGCGACTCGTGCAGCAGGCCGAGGATGGCCGGCTCGAGCACGTCGGAACGACCGCGCACGTGGGCACCTCCTCGGGTGAGCGCTAGAGTCTGGGACGGGCCAGACGGACGATGTATCAACTCGATACATCCGCAGAGTATGTCGATGCGATGCGTCGAAGCAAGCCGCGTGAGGCACGCCACGCTGCGCGCGCCAGGATCGCGGCCCGATCGTGGCCGGATCGCACCCGATGCGACCACGCCACGACCGCCAGGTGCCGATCGTGTGAAGGGTCCCGGCGACGGACGTCGGTCCGGCCCCGACGACAGGTCGCTCCTCCATACTGGGCAGTCGGCCGACCCCTGCCCCCGTGCGCCCCCGAGCACGCACGGCGCGGGTCGGCACCCCCGTCGTCGTCAGGAAGGCAGCACGTTGGCAGGCTCGTCGAACGGACGGTCCGCTCCCTCGCGGTCCCGTCGCAGCTCGTCGCGCGGCACCCGCGTCGCGACCCCGCCCAAGCCCACCGGCCGCAAGCGGTTCTTCGACTACCCCCGCACCGGGTACAGCGGCCTGCACCGCTGGATCCCGTCGTGGCGCGTGGTCGTCGGCACGATCCTGGGCATGGGCTTCCTGCTCGTCGGCGGCCTCGTCGGCGCGTACGCGAGCGTCAAGGTCCCCGCCAAGGGTGCCGAGGACACGCAGGCGCAGACCTCGACCGTGTACTACGCGAACAAGGCCGACGGCAGCCAGGGCGACGTCATGGGCACCTACGCTGTGCAGAAGCGCGAGATCGTCGAGTACGACACGCTGCCCGACTACGTCGGCAAGGCCGTCGTCGCGGGCGAGGACCGTTCCTTCTTCACCAGCAGCGCGGGCATCTCGCTCACCGGCATGGCGCGCGCCTTCCTGCACAACGCGACGACGAGCGACGGCACCGTCCAGGGCGGCTCGACCCTCACGCAGCAGTACGTCGAGCGGTACTACGTGGACAAGACGACGAGGGACTACGTCGGCAAGTTCCGCGAGGCGCTGCTCGCCATCAAGATCGCGCGTACCGAGTCGAAGGAGGAGATCCTCGGCCGGTACCTCAACACCATCTACTTCGGCCGCGACTCCTACGGCGTGCAGGCGGCCTCGCAGGCGTACTTCGGCATCGACGCCAAGGACATGGACGTCTCGCAGGCGGCGCTGCTCGCGGCCGTCATCCCGTCGCCCAACAACTGGGACCCCGCCGTCAACCAGGCGAAGTCCGAGGCGCGCTGGAACATCATCCTCGACGGCATGCAGCAGGAGGGCTGGGTCTCCGCGACCGAGCGCGCCAAGCTGACGTTCCCCGACACCATCGAGTACAAGCGCACCGAGCGCTACCGCGGGTCGCAGGGCTACCTGCTGCAGATGGTCGAGGACGAGCTGGCCTCGGGCCCGACGCACATCACCAAGAGCGACCTCGAGCGTGGCGGCTACAAGGTCGTCACGACGATCCAGAAGCCGGTCCAGAAGGACATGAACGCCACCGCCAGCGACTTCCTCAAGGGGAAGCTGGTGGACGACCAGAAGCCGAACAAGCGCACCAAGCTGGCGATGGCGTCGGTGGACCCGAGCTCGGGCGCCATCGTCGCGCTCTACGGCGGCCCCGACTTCATCACCGACCAGATCAACCGTGCGTCGGTGGACACCGTCCAGGCGGGGTCGACGTTCAAGCCGTTCACGCTGCTCGCGGCGCTCGAGGACGGCAAGACGCTCACCACCCGCTACGCGGGCTACTCGCCGCAGAAGCCCAAGGGCTGGGGCCAGGCCGGCGACCCGGCGGTGCAGAACTTCGGCAACGAGCAGTTCGGCTACATCGACCTGGTGACGGCCACCGCGCAGTCGGTCAACACCGTGTACGCGCAGCTGAACCTCGACATCGGCCCGGAGAAGACGGTCGCTGCAGCGGCGGCCGCGGGCATCACCACGCCGATCACCGACCAGCCGTCGAACGTGCTCGGGACGGCGGACGTGCACCCGCTCGAGATGGCGAACGCGTACGCGACGCTCGCCGCGCAGGGCGTGCGGCACCAGACGTACATCGTCCAGCAGGTCGACAACTCCGACGGGTCGGTGGCGTACGCGAACGACAAGCCCAAGAGCAAGCGCGCGTTCCCTGCCGACGTGGTCGCGGACGCGACCTACGCGATGCAGCAGGTGGTGCAGTCCGGGTCCGGCAAGAACTACGTCAAGCCGCTCGGCCGTCCGATCGCGGGCAAGACCGGCACGTCGCAGGACAACCGGTCCGCGTGGTTCGTGGGCTTCACGCCGCAGATCTCGACCGCGGTCGCGCTCAGCCAGGTGGGTGAGGACGGCAAGTCGCGGGACACCATCACGCCGATCGGCTACAAGTTCGGCAGCCACATCGCGCTCGACGCCGTGACCGGCGGCTCGATCCCCGCGCGCATCTGGGCGAGCTACATGGGCGGCGTGTTCGAGCAGCCGCAGTACGAGGACGTCGTCGACTTCCCGCCGCGCGCGAACGTCGGCCCGACCGCGACCTCGCGCCCGACGCAGTCCGCGACGCCGTCGTCGACCCCGACGCCGACCGAGACCGAGACGGCGCCGACCGTCGACCGCGTCCCGACCGGCCTCGTCGGCAAGCTGCAGGCGGACGCCACCTCGGTGCTCTACCAGGCGGGCCTCTCGGCGACGATCACCTCGGAGTACTCGGACGACGTCATCGTCGGCCGCGTCATCCGCGTGGATCCGGGCGAGGGCAAGAAGATCGAACCGGGTGGCTCGGTCACGCTCGTCATCTCGCTGGGCCCCAAGCCCGGGCCGACGAGCAAGCCGACGCAGATCCCGACGATCGCGCCGACCAACGAGCCGACGACGAAGCCGACCAAGGATCCGGACCCGAACCCGACGCAGACGGGCGGCTCCGGTGACGGCCAGGGCGAGGACGGCTGACCTGTGGATTTCTGGCTCGCCGGGACCGCCCGGTAGGCTAGAACACTGCTGTGCCCGCGTCCCCCGCCGCCATCGGCGAGGGAGCGGGAGCACGACGAGGACTCCTCGCCGCACAGCGACGCACGAGAACCCTCCTGTCACGGAACGACCGTGACCGCGAAGACCAGAGGAGGTGGGTATGAGCCTGCGTCAGTACGAGATCATGATCATCCTCGACCCCGAGATCGAGGAGCGCACCGTCGCCCCGTCGCTCGACAAGTACCTGTCCGTCGTGAAGAACGACGGCGGTTCGGTCGACAAGGTGGACATCTGGGGCCGCCGTCGTCTCGCCTACGACATCAAGAAGAAGTCCGAGGGCATCTACGCCGTCGTGGACTTCCAGGCGACGCCGGCGACCGCCAAGGAGCTCGACCGCCAGCTCGGCCTCAACGAGGTCGTCCTGCGGACCAAGGTGCTCCGCGCCGACGCCTGAGCGCATGTCGGTGGCCGCCGCTAGCGTCCACCCGACGAACACACGACTGATTCGAACGAGCGAGGAGATGGCATGGCCGGCGAGACCGTCATCACGGTGATCGGGAACCTCACGGGGGACCCGGAGCTGCGCTTCACCCCGTCGGGTGCAGCGGTGGCCAACTTCACCGTGGCTTCCACCCCCCGCACGTTCGACCGCCAGAGCAACGAGTGGAAGGACGGCGACACGCTGTTCATGCGCTGCTCGATCTGGCGGGAGGCGGCCGAGTCGGTCGCCGAGTCGCTCACGAAGGGCACCCGCGTCATCGTGACCGGCCGCCTCGTCCAGCGCAGCTACGAGACCCGTGAGGGCGAGAAGCGCACGGTGGTCGAGCTGCAGGTCGACGAGGTCGGCCCGTCGCTGCGCTACGCCACGGCCAAGGTCACCCGGACCCAGCGTTCGGGTGGCGGCGGCTTCGGTGGTGGCGGCGGTGGCGGGAGCTACGGCGGTGGCCAGGGCGGCGGCAGCTTCGGCGGCGGTGGCCAGCAGCAGGAGGACCCGTGGGCGACGCCCGCAGGTGGCTCCGGCGGCGGCTACTCCGACGAGCCCCCGTTCTGACAGGCCCTTCACCCCAGACAACATCCCATCCCCGGGCACGGCAACGCCCGGGGCTCCATCCGAGGAGGAGCACCACGATGGCCAAGGCCGTGGTCCGCAAGCCCAAGAAGAAGCAGAACCCGCTCAAGGCGGCGAAGATCGACGTCGTCGACTACAAGGACACCGCGCTGCTGCGCAAGTTCATCTCCGACCGCGGGAAGATCCGCGCGCGTCGGGTGACCGGTGTGTCCGTCCAGGAGCAGCGCGCGATCGCGCGTGCCGTCAAGAACGCCCGCGAGATGGCCCTGCTGCCGTACTCGTCGTCGGCTCGCTGAGAAGGAGGCCGAACATGGCGAAGATCATCCTGACCCACGAGGTCACCGGTCTCGGTGCCCCGGGTGACGTCGTCGAGGTGAAGGACGGGTACGCCCGCAACTACCTCATCCCGCGCAGCCTGGCCACGCCGTGGACCAAGGGTGCCGAGAAGGACATCACCGCGATCCGCAAGGCCCGCAAGGCCCGCGAGATCGCCACGCTGGACGACGCGAAGGCCGTCCGTGACTCGCTGCAGTCGAAGCCGGTCGTCGTGACCGCGAAGGCCGGCGAGTCGGGCCGTCTGTTCGGTGCCGTCACGACCGCCGAGATCGCTGACGCGGTCAAGGCGTCGGGCGCCCCGTCGATCGACAAGCGCAAGGTCGAGATCGGCCAGCCGATCAAGGCCCTCGGCGAGTACAAGGTGTCCGTCCGCCTGCACGCGGACGTCGCCGCCACGGTGACCGTCAAGGTCGTCGCCGGCTGACGCCAGCCTGACACGCACGAAGCCCCGCCCCCGGTCGCCCGGGTGGCGGGGCTTCGTGCGTGCGGCGTCAGCGGTCGAGGACCACCTTGCGCGTCTCGTCGCTCGCGTGGTCGAGGGTGAACGAGGTGCTGCGGTAGAAGCCGTACGGGTCGTACATCCCGATCTCGTCACCGACGCCGACGTGGCAGGTGAAGTCCCCGTCGGCATCCGTCTCCGTCTCGCCGCTGAGGCACCCGACGACGATCCCCACGACAGGCGACCCGTCCTGCGACACCACGTGCCCGCGCACCGCGTACGCCTTGTCGAGCGACAGCCGCACGATGGTGCGCGACGTGCCGGTGGGCACGTGCACGTCGGTGCTGCCGCCCGCGCACCCCGCGGGCGCCTCGACGCTCGCGACCGTGTAGTCGCCGGCGGCGACCCCGCTCACGCTCCAGGTTCCGTCCTTGTGCACCACCGCGTCGCCGGAGGGCTGGTCGTACCGGTCGGTCACGTAGACGGCGCTCTCCAGGCTGCCCGACGCGCAGGCGGCCGAGATCCTCCCGTGCAGCGTCGTGTGGCCGGCGACGGCCTTCGTCGTACCGAGCGAGGCGGTGCCGCCAGCGGCGAGGTGAACCCACGCGGACGCGACGCCGTTGCCGAGCACCACGCGGTACGACCCCTGCGCCGCGTCGAGCGAGAAGCGCCCGTGGCCGTCTAGCTCGGCGCGCACGCCCGGGCCGCCCTTCTGCTCGATGCGCACGCCGGTGCCGTCCTCGTCGTCGTAGCCGACGACCGTGCCCGTGAGGTGGCCGGCCGGACCGAGCTCGAGACGCGTGACCTCCGCGACGGCGCCGTGCACGACCTCGACCGAGGCCGCCGCCGTGACGACCCCGTCCTTCGCCGTCGCGGTCACGGTGACACGGCCGGTCGGCAGCGTTCCGATCGTGTAGCGCCCGTCCTCGTCGGTGCGGTCGTGCGCGCCGAGCTGCGAGTGCTCCGCGTCGGCGTGCACGTCGACGCCGGCGAGCGGCTTGCCGTCGGTGCCGACGACGACGCCGGTCACCCGCTCAGCGGGCGCCACTTCGATGTCGGCGGTCGAGACCTCGCCCGCCGCTGGGTGCAGGACATCCGACTCGGGCAGCCGCACGGTGCTCCCGGCCCAGGTGTCGAACCAGGTGCCCTTCGCATCCTGCTTCACGACGAGGACGTAGTCCTTCGGGCGCACGAGGTCGAGCTCGTACCGCCCGTCGGCGTCGGTCGTCGCGGTCTTCACGGCGTCCCACGGGTGCGGGGAGACGTACATCTCGACCTTCGCGCCGCGCAGCGGCTTGCCGTCGCGGGTCACGATCCCCGTGACGGTCCCGCGCGAGCCGCTCGACCGCTTCGGTGTGAACGTCGGTGTGAACGTCGGCGTGGTCGTCGGCACGGCGCCGGCGGGAGCGGCGGTCACGGTTGCGGCACTCGTCGGGGACCCCGTCCCCGCGCTCGCTCCCGGCGCGACTCCCGAGCAGCCCGCGACGAGCGCCGCCGCGGCGAATCCCGTCGACGCCGCCGCGACAGTCGCCCTTCCCACCCTGGTCCTCATGTCGATCCCCTCGTCGAGCGTGGCGCCCCCTGCGGGCACGCGCTGACGTAGGGACGAACGAGGCCCCCGTTTCGTTGGGGTCAGGCGACGCCCAGGTACGCCTGCTTCACCGCGGGGTCGGCGAGGAGCTCCTTGCCGTTGCCGGACTTGATGACCTCGCCGGTCTCGAGGATGTAGGCGCGGTGCGAGCGGGACAGCGCCTGCTGCGCGTTCTGCTCGACGAGCAGCACCGTGGTTCCCGACTCGTTGATCTCGGACACGATCCGGAAGATCTGCTGGATCACGAGCGGCGCGAGGCCCATCGACGGCTCGTCGAGCAGGAGCAGTCGGGGCCGGGCCATGAGCGCGCGTCCGATCGCGACCATCTGCTGCTCGCCGCCGGACAGGGTCCCGCCCACCTGCGTGCGGCGCTCCTTGAGGCGGGGGAACAGCTCGTAGACGCGGTCCACCGTCTCGTCGTGCTCCGCCTTCGACGCGAACTTGCGCGCGTAGGCGCCCATCTCGAGGTTCTCGACGACGGTCATGCCCGGGAACACGCCGCGGCCCTCGGGGGCCTGGACGATGCCGGCGAGCACACGCTCGTGGGCCTTCATCCGCGTGATGTCCTTGCCGTCGAACCACACCGACCCGCGCGAGACGGGGCGGATGCCGGAGATGGCGCGCATCGTCGTCGTCTTGCCGGCGCCGTTCGCGCCGATGAGCGTGACGAGCTCGCCCTCCTCGACGGTGAGCGACACGCCCCGGACGGCCTCGATGCGGCCGTAGGCGAGCGTGAGGTCCTTGAGCTCAAGCAGAGGCATCGTCGGGAACCCCCAGGTAGGCGGCGACAACGGCCGGGTCGGACGAGACGTCGGCCGGGAGGCCGTCGGCGATCTTGCGGCCGAACTCGAGCACCACCACACGGTCGGTGACGCCCATGACCAGGCGCATGTCGTGCTCGATGAGCAGCACGGTGTAGCCGTCGTCGCGGATCTTGCGGATGAGGTCCATGAGCTGCTGCTTCTCGGCCGGGTTGAAGCCCGCGGCGGGCTCGTCGAGGCACAGGAGCTTGGGCTCGGTGGCGAGCGCACGCGCGATCTCGAGGCGCCGCTGGTCGCCGTACGGGAGGTTGCGTGCCTGCTGCGTGGCGCGGTGCCCGATGCCGACGAACTCCAGCAGGGCCATCGCACGGTCGAGCGCGTCGCGCTCCTCGCGGCGGTGGCGCGGGCTGCGGAAGAGCGCGCCGGGGACCGACGTGCGGTGGCGGGCGTCCGTGCCGACGACGACGTTCTCGAGCGCCGTCATGTCGTTGAACAACCGGATGTTCTGGAACGTGCGCGCGATGCCGAGGCGGGTGATCGCGTTGCGCTTGATCGCACCGATCGGCTTGCCGTCGAACCGCACCTGCCCCGACGTGGGCCGGTAGACGCCCGACATCGTGTTGAAGCACGTGGTCTTGCCGGCGCCGTTCGGGCCGATGAGGCCGAGGATCTCGCCGCGACGGATGTCGAACGTCACGCCGTCGAGCGCGGTGAGGCCACCGAACCGGACGGTCACGTCCTGCATCTGCAGCAGCGGCTCGCCCACAGCGGTGCGGATCTCCCGCTCGGGAGCGACCATCTCCGCGACGATCGTCTCGTCGGCGAGGTCGGGGTTGACCGCGGCGACGTCGACCGGGACCGCGGTGGTGCCGCCGTCCGGCAGGTACTCCTCGGGGAGGTCCTCGGACGTCTCGATCGCGTCGTCGGGTGCGCGGTACTGCTCGTCGTGCTCGGACCCGGCGCCCATGCCTCCGGACTCGCTCATCGGGCACCCCCCTTCGCGTCGTCGGCGGAGACCTCGGTGCGGGCGGTGAGCGCGCGGTACGCGTCGCGCGCCGCCACGTACACCTGGCGTCCGTACGCCAGGAGCTTCTGGCGTGCCGGGATCAGGCCTTGTGGCCGGAAGATCATGAGGACGACGAGCGCGAGCCCGAAGAACAGGTACTTGTAGTTCGCGATGTCGTTGCCGTTGATCTGGAAGCCCAGCAGCGAGGTGCGGCCGAGGAAGAAGTTCGGCAGGTACACGATGATGAACGCCCCGAGGATCACGCCGAGCTTGTTGCCCTGGCCGCCGAGGACGACGGCGCACAGGAACAGCATCGAGTTGATGACGTTGAACGTCGTCGGCACGACGAACTGCACCTGGCCCGCGTACAGCGCACCGGACAGGCCGCCGATGGAGGCGCCGATGACGAACGCCCACAGCTTGAACTTGAACGTCGGCACGCCCATGATCTCGGCCGCGTCCTCGTCCTCGCGGATCGCGACCCAGGCGCGCCCGACGCGCGAGCGCTCGAGGTTCCCGACGAGCACGAGCGTGATGATGATCAGCACGATGCTCAGCCAGAACCACCAGGTCCCGGAGTTGAGCGGGCTGTGGGTGTTGCCGGCCGAGAAGACGCCGTTGGGGTTCTTGGCGCTCTCCCCGACGACGGGGTAGGCGATCTGCGACAGGCCGCGCCCGCCGCCCGTGAGGGTCGTGAGGTTGTCGGCCAGCAGGCGGACGATCTCACCGAAGCCGAGCGTCACGATCGCGAGGTAGTCACCGCGCAGCCGCAGCGTGGGCGACCCGAGGATCAGGCCGGACACGGCGGTGATGCCGATCGCGATCGGTACGGCGAACAGCCACGCCCAGTCACGCGAGAGCCAGTCGTCCGTGAGGTTCCACGGGCTGTCGGGACTGGTGATGAGGCCGACTGTGTAGGCGCCGATCGCGTAGAAGCCGACGTACCCGAGGTCGAGCAGGCCGGTCTGGCCGACGACGACGTTGAGGCCGATCGCGAGCAGCGCGTACATGCCGAACTGCGCGAGCACGCTGCCGAAGTCGGTGCCGACGGTCGTCAGCACCGGCGGACGGATGACCGGCAGGAGCGCGATCAGGACGATGAACGGCACGCCGATGCCCCACTGCGCGGGCCGCGCGAGCGCGTCCCACCACAGGCGGAACCGGTCGCCGATGCCGATGTTCGGGGTCTCGACGGTGTCGAGAGAGGCCGAGCCGGAGGTCGAGGTGGTCATGCGCGTGCCCTCCCGAGGGACTCACCCAGGATGCCGGTGGGTCGGAACATCAGCACGAGGATCAGGAGCACGAACGCGACGACGTCACGCCACTCCGTGCCGAACAGGGCCTGCCCGTACAGCTCCATGACGCCGAGCAGCAGACCACCGAGCAGGGCGCCGCGCAGGTTGCCGATGCCGCCGAGGACCGCGGCGCTGAACGCCTTGATGCCGAGGATGAAGCCGCCCGAGTAGATGATCCCGGTGGGGACCCGGAGCGTGTAGAGCAGGGCGGCGGCGCCGGCGAGGACACCGCCGATGAGGAACGTCAGCATGATGACGCGCTCGCGCGAGACGCCCATGAGGGTCGCGGTGACGGGGTCCTGCGCGACGGCGCGGATGCCGCGACCGAACTTCGTCAGCGACACGAACCGCTCGGTGGCGACGGCCAGGAGGATCGCGGCGACGAAGATGATGATCTCGACGTTCGTCACGTCGGCGCCCAGGAACGTGAACTGCACGCTCGGCTCGACGAGCCGAATGGGCTGCTGCGCGTTGACGCCGCCGAGCTTCTGGTTCGTGAGCTTCGGGAGCACGAAGTGCACGAACTCCTGCAGGATGAACGACGCGCCGATCGCGGTGATGAGGAAGACGAGCGACGGGGCCCCGCGTTTGCGCAGCGGTCGGTACGCGACGCGTTCGAGCCCGACGGCCGCGCCGCCCGAGACGGCCATGCCGCCGAGCATCGCGATGCCGAGGTACAGGATCGTCAGCAGCGTGCCCTCGCTGTAGGCGTTGCCGTTGGGTGTGAACCCGAGCGCCATGAGGACCGCGTACTGCCCGAACATGCCGAGCATGAAGATCTCGGAGTGGGCGAAGTTGATGAGCCGCAGCACGCCGTACACGAGCGTGTAGCCGACGGCGACGAGGGCGTAGATCGATCCGTACGTGAGGCCGTCGACCGTCAGCGCCCAGAAGTTGTGGGTGAGCGCGTGGACGTTGAAGTCGATGACGTCGTTCGTGAGGACCTGGGTGACGAGCTGACCGCTCATGGTGCTCCTTGTGGCCTGACCGGCGGGACATGCACGACGGCCGGGCCCCCGAGAGGACCCGGCCGTCGTACCGGGGTCACTTGACCTGGTAGATCCAGATCAGCGCCGACGCGAGCTCGCCGTCCGCGTCCCACTTGTAGTGGCGGGCGAGGCCGTCACCGTCGTAGCTCTTGACGTAGTCGACGAGGCCGGCGCGGTCCTTCACGCCGGAGTCGATGCCCTTGAGCATGATCGTCGCGAGGTCGTACGCCTCGACGGAGTAGACGCCGGAGTCGATGTTGAACATCGCCTTGTAGTCCTTGGCGAACTGCTCCGGGGCCGGGCCGCACGGGCAGGACAGGTAGGCGTCCTTCGACGCGTTGCCGGCCTGCTTGACGAACTGCGGGTCGTTGGTGCCGTCGGCCGAGACGAAGGCCGCCGTCATGCCACCCTGGCGCAGCTGCGAGACGAACGGGGCCGCCTCCGCGTAGTAGCCCGCGTAGAACACGGCGTCGGGCGACTCGCCCTTGACGATCTGCACCGTCGCGGAGAAGTCCTTGTCACCCTGCTTGACCTTCGCGGCGCACGCGGAGTCCGCGGCGCTGCCGAGGCCGGCCGTGATCTGCTCGGCCAGGCCGACGCCGTAGTCGGAGTCGTCCTGCACGACGCAGACCTTCTTGAAGCCGGCGGTGCCGACCAGGTACTTCGCGACCGACGGGCCCTGGACCGCGTCGTTGGCGAGACCGCGGTAGAAGTTGGTCCAGCCGTTCTTGGTCAGGTCGGGGTTGGTGGCCGACGCCGTGAGCGAGAGCAGGTTGGCCTGGTGGAACACCGTGCCGACCGCCTTGGTCTCGCCCGAGAACGCGGGGCCGAGCAGGCCGATGACGCTGGCGTCGCCGACGATCGTCGGCGCGACCTGGGTGGCCTTCTGCGGGTCACCCTCGGTGTCGAAGTCCTTCACGGTGACCTGGCAGTCGGGGTTGGCCTTGTTGTGCTGGTCCACCGCGAGCTTGGCGCCGTTGAGGATGTTGATGCCGAGCGCGGCGTTGGGGCCCGTGAGCGCACCGGCCATGCCGATGGAGACCGGGTCGCACTTGGCCTTGCCGTCACCGGCGGGGTTGGCGGCGTTCGACGAGTCCGCCGCCGGCACCTCCTTGCCCTCGGAGTCGATCTGGACCACGGGCTGGATCGACAGGTCACCGGAGGCCGCAGCCGAGTCGGTACCGGACGGGCTGTTCGAGTCGCCGGCGTCCTTGGACGAGCAGCCGGCGAGGACGAGGCCGGCCACGAGGACCAGCGCCGTGCCCGCGAGGCGGGGGGTCGAGCTTCGCATGTACTTCCTCCGAGATGAGTCGGGGACCGCTTCCAACTGGGCTTCGCCCTTCGGACCTGTGCGTCCGGATGGCGTTCGGGTACGGCGGCGGTGCCGGAGAACGCAACCTAGAACGGCGGAGTTACCGTCGCGTTACCGCACCACTCGGGCATGTGACGAATCAACTCCCTGCAGGTCACGAAACGATCAAGGCTGGCGGTGCGCCTCTTTTGTACCGCCGTCCAGACCGTCGCGCACCTGCGGGGTGCCGCACCGTCGCGACCCGCAGAAGCTACTCGTCCGTATCGTTGGGCGGACGATACCGTCTCGCGGCTCTGATGCGCGCCATGCACTAGGTTGTCTCGCGTCGCGCCCGATATGCCCCTTCTGGAAGTGGCGGGTAGCGGCGGGTTGCCATCCGGACATGCGCGCAGGGGGACCACTATGCAGATCTTCAACTCATCGTCGCGCCGTCGCGCGGCGCTCAGTATCGGAACCACACTGGCGCTCGTGGCGTCGAGCTTCGGATGGGCCGGGGCGGCGCACGCCGACCCGGTGCGTACGTGCTCCTCGTCGCAGACGGGTTGGTGGTGGGAGACCTTCTCCACCAACAAGTCGAGGACACCGGTGCTGACGCACAACACGGGTCTGCATCTGGCGCCGGCCACGACCTACTCGAAGACGTTGTCCCTCGAGCACACCACGACGGTCAAGGCGTCCGTGTCGACGTCCGTGTCGGTGAGCGAGGATCTGGGCAACGCCGTCCTCGGCAAGGTCGAGAGCAAGTACAGCCTGACCCTTGCCGCAGACAAGGCGACGACCAAGAAGTCGGCCGAGTCCGTGAAGGTGTCGATCGCGAAGCGCCCCAAGGACGCGTACTACGCCGCCTACGACGGCGTCGTCCTGTACAAGGGAACGTGGGGCATGGACCGCTGCTCCGGAGGCGTGGTTCGCCACTTCTCCGGCAAGTGGCAGAGCTTCGTCAACGTCACCGCGAGCAACGCCGAGTGCAAGTACGACAAGAAGACGCGGAAGTCGGCGTACTCCAAGGGCTCGCTCGCGTACCTCGCGTGCGACGCGATCGGATGGGGGAACGACATCTGACTGGTCGCCGCCGACCTGTGCTACTGGGTCGGCGGCGTCAGAGCCCGAGGCGGATCCAGTCGTCGCCTCGGGCGCGCCACCCGGTCGTCGTCGCCCGCGCGGCCATGAACACGCCCGCGAACGCGACCCACAGCCACGCGAGCCCCGCAGCGCCGCTCGGTGCCCAGCCGTGCACGGCCAGCGCGGCGGGCACGAACGCGACGAAGGTCCCCACGCCGGCCCACGCGAGGAAGCGCCCGTCCCCGGCGCCGATCAGCACGCCGTCGAGCACGAACACCCAGCCGGCCATCGGCATCGTCACGGCGGCGACGACGAGCGCCGCGACAGCGGCCCGCCGCACGTCGTCGTCGGACGAGAACGCCCGCACGTACCACCACGACGCGCCGCCGACGACGAGCCCCAGCACCGCACCCGCGCCGACGCCCCACTGCAGCGTGCGCCTCAGCACCGCCCGGACCCGGGCCACGTCACCCGCGCCGAGGGCGTGCCCGACGAGCGCCTGCGCCGCGATCGCGAGCGCGTCGAGCGCGAACGCCGCAAGCCCCCACACGGCGCTGACCACCTGGTGCCCGGCGAGGCTCACCGCTCCGAGGCCGGTCGCGACCCACGCCGCCAGCAGGATCGCGGCGCGCAGGCTGAGCGTACGGACCAGCAGCGGCGTGCCCGCGCGCGCGTTCGACCAGATGCCGGCGGTCGCGGGCCGCAGGCTCACGCCGCGCTCGCGGGCTCCGCGCGCGACGACGGTCGCGAGGACGGCGCCCATCGCGAGCTGCGTCGCGGCCGTGCCGGCGCCCGAGCCGCCGATGCCGCGGTGCAGACCGAGCACGAGGGCGACGTTGAGCACCGCGTTGACCACGGCGCCGCTCGCGGCGACGCCCAGCGGCGTGCGCGTGTCCTGCAGGCCGCGCAGCGCTCCGGTCGCTGCGAGGACGACGAGCATGCCGGGCAGCCCGGGTGCGGACCAGTGCAGGTACGTGACCGCCTCGTCGGCCACCGCGCCGCGCGCGCCGAGCGCCTCGACGAGCGGCCGAGCGCCGGCCCAGGTCGCGGCGGCGAGGGCGAGGCCCAGACCGACCGCGAGCCACAGGCCGTCGACACCCATCTGCATCGCCCCGCGCTGGTCGCCCGCGCCGAGTCGTCGGGAGACCGCCGCCGTGGTGGCGTAGGCGAGGAACACGCACAGGCCGACGACCGTCACGAGCAGGGTCGACGCGAGCCCGAGCCCCGCGAGCGGGTCGGTCCCCAGGTGGCCGACGACGGCGGAGTCGACGAGCACGAAAAGCGGCTCGGCGACGAGCGCGCCGAGCGCCGGGACGGCGAGCGCGAGGATCTGCCGGTCGACGCTCACTCTCCCGTGGTCGTCCGGGTGTCCAACAGGTGAAATGGCGGTGATCTCTCAGGGGATCCACACCCGGTGCACGGTGAACGTGCGGGTGAGAGCGGTGCCGGACGGCTGGTTCACCCACAGTATCCACATCGCTGTCCACGACCTGTGGATCAAATCGGACACCGTCCACACTCCGCCCACACTTCTCTGGGGGCCCGTCCCCAGGCTCGGGCGGGCTGTCCCCAGGTTGTCCACAGACCGCGTCGGCGCTCGTCCGGGCGGCTTGTGAGGGGGCCGACGACGCGCCTACGGTCGCGTGCGCGGGGCTCGTCGTGTCAGACCCTGGTGCGAACATGCGTTCGCAGATCGTTCCTTCAGGGGGTGGCAGTGAGCATCGAGGAGATGTACGAGGCGCCGGTGGAGGCGTCGCGCGGCATGGACCGCACGCCGCCGCAGGACCTCGACGCAGAGCGGTCCGTGCTCGGCGGCATGATGATCTCGAAGGACGCCATCGCGGACGTCATCGAGCAGCTGCGCGGTACGGACTTCTACCGCCCGGCGCACGAGCTCATCTACGACTCGATCCTCGACCTGTACGGCCGCGGCGAGCCCGCGGACGCGATCACGGTGGCCGACGAGCTCACCAAGCGCGGCGAGATGGGCCGCATCGGCGGCGCCCCCTACCTGCACACGCTCATCGCGTCCGTGCCCACCGCGGCGAACGCGGGCTACTACGCGCGGATCGTGCGGGAGCGCTCGATCCTGCGGAAGCTGGTCGAGGCCGGCACGCGCATCGTGCAGCTCGGGTACGGGACCGACGGCGGCGACGTCGACGAGATCGTCAACAACGCGCAGGCCGAGGTCTACGCGGTCACCGAGCGGCGCGCGGCGGAGGACTACCTGCCGCTGTCGGAGATCATCGGCGGCACGGTCGACGAGATCGAGGCGGCCGGCCACCGCGGCGAGGGGATGATCGGGGTGCCGACCGGGTTCTCGGACCTGGACCGCCTGACCAACGGGCTGCACCCGGGGCAGATGATCGTGGTGGCGGCGCGGCCGGCCATCGGGAAGGCGCTCGCGCTCGACACCCCGCTGCCGACCCCGACGGGGTGGACGACGATGGGCGAGGTCGCCGTCGGCGACTGGCTCATCGCGGCCGACGGCACGCCCACGCGCGTCGTCGCGGCGACCGGGGAGATGACCGGACGGCCCTGCTACCGGGTCACGTTCGACGACGGGACGACGATCGTCGCCGACGCGCAGCACGAGTGGGAGACCCGCACTCGCGCGGACCGGCGCCGACCGCACGGGAGCACCCCGGGGATCTGGACCACCGAGGAGATCCACGCGACCGTCCGCTGTGCGACCGCCGACGCACGCGCGAACCACTCGGTCGAGACGGCACGGCCGCTCGACCTCCCGACCGCCGACCTCCTGGTCGACCCGTACGCCCTGGGCGTGTGGCTGGGCGACGGGCACTCCGCGTCGGCCCGCTTCACGAGCGCGGACCCGGAGATCGCGATGCGCATCGAGGGCCGGGGCATCGACGTCACCATGCGCGACGTCTTCCAGGGCGCAGCTCGGCTCTACACCATGACCTTGCCGGTCGAACCCATCGCGGCGCGTAGCTGCGAGGTGTGCGGGTCGACGTTCATCCCGGCGCGTTCCCAGGTGCGAACGTGTGGGCAGTCGTGCGGGGGACGCGTCGTCTCCGCTCCTGTGGCTGTTCCGACCTGCCCGGACTGCGGGGTCGAGACGTCGGGCTTGAGGCGCTGCCAGTCGTGTCACGACCGGTACGGCACGATCCAGGGCCGACTGCGGACGTTGGGCGTCCTCGAGGACAAGCACATCCCGGTGCAGTACCTGCGTGCGAGCGAGGCTCAGCGGCGCGACCTCCTCGCCGGGCTGCTCGACACGGACGGCACCGTGAACCCGACGGGCAGCGTGCAGATCTCGCTGACGTCCAAGCGGCTCGCGCAGGACGTGCGCGAGCTCGTCCACTCGCTCGGGTACCGGTCCGGGTGGTCGACGAAGTCGGTGGCCGGTCGTAGCGAGGCGTCGTCGACCGCGTTCACGCTGACGTTCACGACGGACGACGAGGTGTTCGCGCTCGAGCGCAAGAAGCTCGTGCACAAGGACCGACGCCGCCCCTCGACCCGCAGGCTGCGCGAGCGCTACATCGTCGCCGTCGAGCCGATCGAGTCGGTGCCCGTGCGATGCGTGCAGATCGACCACGACTCGCACCTGTACCTCGCGAGCCGGGCGATGGTGCCGACGCACAACTCGACGCTGGGCATCGACATCGTGCGGTCGGCCTCCATCAAGCACAACATGGCGTCCGTCGTCTTCTCTCTCGAGATGAGCCGCAACGAGATCACCATGCGTCTGCTCTCCGCCGAGGCGCGTGTGCACCTGCAGAAGATGCGCACCGGCCAGATGGGCGAGGACGACTGGGCGAAGGTCGCCTCCACGATGGGCAAGATCTCCGAGGCGCCGCTGTTCATCGACGACTCGCCGAACATGTCGCTGATGGAGATCCGCGCGAAGTGCCGTCGGCTCAAGCAACGCCACGACCTCAAGCTCGTGATCATCGACTACCTGCAGCTCATGTCGTCGGGTAAGCGCGTCGAGTCACGTCAGCAGGAGGTCTCCGAGTTCTCGCGAGCGCTCAAGCTGCTGGCGAAGGAGCTCGAGGTCCCGGTCATCGCGATCTCGCAGCTGAACCGTGGCCCGGAGCAGCGCACGGACAAGAAGCCGCAGATGAGCGACCTTCGCGAATCGGGGTGCCTGACCGAGGACACGCGGATCCTGCGTGCGGACACCGGCGCGGAGACGACGCTCGGCGAGCTGTACGCGCTGGGTGCGAAGGACGTACCGGTGTGGGCGCTCGACGAGCGGCTGCAGTACGTCCGCCGGCACCTCTCGCACGTGTTCCCGACCGGGACGCGACCCACGTACCGGCTGCGGCTGGCCTCCGGCAAGGAGGTCGTCGCGACGGCGAACCACCCGTTCCTGACGTACGAGGGATGGACCCCGCTGGGCGAGCTCGAGGTCGGTTCGAGGCTCGGCGTGCCCCGCCACGTCCCCGGTCCGGAGCGGCGGGTGGCGTGGGACGACCGGAAGGTCGTGATGCTCGCGAACCTCCTGGGCGACGGGTCCTCGGCGCAGATCGGGAAGGGCAAGCCGAAGCCGGTCGCGGAATGGCTCGACGACTTCGGGCTGTTCGGCGCACGCGGCGACGAGCGGTTTCTGCCGACGGCGGTATTCCACCTCCCGAAGGAACAGATCGCGCTGTTCGTCCATCACCTGTGGTCGACCAACGCATCGGTCACCGTCGAGCCGTCGGGCCGAGGGGGTCGGATTCGCTACACGTCGAGATCCCGCGCGTTGCTCGACGGACTGTCCCGCCTGCTGCTCCGCTTCGGCATCTCGACGGTCGTGCGCAGGTCGCACGAGGCCGCTGGCCACGACGGATGGATGCTCGACATCGACGGTGTCGACGACCAGCGACGCTTCCTTCAGGAGATCGGCGTCGCGGGCGCGACGGCGTCGCGCTTGCTGGAGATCGTGCGCGCCGCCAGCAGCAGCACCGCGTCGAACGCCGTGTCGCGCCCGGTGTGGGGCGAGGTCCGCGACGTGCTCGTCGGAGCCGGCGCAGCGTCCCAGCCGATCCCCGCCGGTGTGGTGCCGCAGGAGAACCCGAATGCACCGTCGCGGCAGCGTCTGGGTCGTATCGCCGAGGTCCTGGACAGCGAAGACCTCGAGATCATGGCGGTCAACGACCTGCTGTGGGACGAGGTCGTGGCGATCGAGCCCATGGGCGAGAGACCCGTCTACGACGCGACCGTCCTCGGCACCCACAACTTCATCGCCAACGGCATCGCGGTCCACAACAGCATCGAGCAGGACGCGGACATGGTGATCCTGCTGCACCGCGAGGACGCCTACGAGAAGGAGTCGCCGCGCGCCGGCGAGGCGGACCTGATCGTCGCCAAGCACCGTAACGGGCCTACGGACACGATCACGGTCGCCTTCCAGGGGCACTACTCGCGGTTCGTCGACATGCAGGCGTGACGGTTCTGCCGACATGTCGATGGACCACACCGATGCCGTGTTCTTCGAGGACGAGGCCGCGTTCGAGGCCTGGCTCGTCGATAACGCGGCGACCGCCGGGCACGTCTGGATCCGGATGGCCAAGAAGGGCACCGGCGTCGCGTCGATCAACTGGACGGGGGCCGTCGACGTCGCCCTCTGCTTCGGCTGGATCGACGGCATCTCGCGGCGCCTCGACGACGAGTGGTACGTGCAACGCTTCACCCCGCGGCGCCCGAGGAGCCTCTGGTCGAAGATCAACCGCGACCGCATCGAGCGACTCACCGCCGACGGCCGGATGCGCCCGCCCGGCCTGGCCGAGGTGGAGCGGGCGAAGACGGACGGCCGCTGGGACGCCGCGTACGACGGTCCAGCCAGCGCGACCGTGCCGGACGACCTCGCCGCCGCGCTGGCCGCACGCGGCCTCACCGAGGTCTTCGCCGCACTCGACGGCCGCAACCGCTTCGCATTCATCACGCGCGTCCAGACCGCGGTGCGTCCGGAGACCCGCGCGCGGCGGATCGAGCGGCTCACCGCCGGACTGGCCGAGGGCACGACCCCGTACCCGGTGACGACGAAGCGATCCGGTGTGTAGCCGCACGGCGCTCAGAGACGCGAGAGCCCGTGTCGCACCCTGACGGCTCGGTCGACGGCTAACCTCGCCGCTACGGTCACCGGTAGAGAGGGTCAGGCGTGGGCTGGCTGCGACGCAAGGGCAGGGCCGACGACGCCCCCGCCGCCTGGGCTGACGCCGTGCGGGAGGTGGCGCCAGCCTTCGGCGCCGCAGGCTGGGTCGACTGGGTGCTGACGGGTCAGGGTTCGCCCCCGCCGCAGGTCTCGACCCGGCTCTTCGGTCGCCGTGAGGTGGGGCGGCCGACGGCCCTGCGCACCCTCTACGCAGGGATCGGTGAGGTCGACGTCGACGTCGCGCGCCGCTGGGCGCGGGTGCTCGACGCGACCCGCCCGCCGTACGGCATCCTCGGCGAGCTCGACGGGCGCCGGTGGCACGAGGAGATGCTGGTGCACGCGGCCGAGGCGACCGTGCGGCCCGCGCCGCTGCCGATCACGTTCGACGACCTGCTCAGGATCGGGGCTGACGACGGGGTCAGCCCGGGCGACCTCGTCGGTTCCGTGCTCACGCTGCAGCCGTGGGCGCGACACATCGACCCGCTGCGCCGCGAGCTGGACCGCCTGCCGGGACTCGCAGAAGCCTTCGTCGAGGCGCGGGCCGAGGTCTCCGCGGCGATCGAGTCGGGGCGGCCCGAGAGCCGGGCGCTGGCGCTCACGCTCGCAGCGACCGTGCTCGACGACGGGCAGCTGGCCACGTTCGCAGACGAGATCGCGATCGCGGCGGTGGCCCGCAGCAGCCAGGTCAGTGCTGCCGCGGCCCCGCTGGTCGAACGGCTCGGGCGTGAGATCGTCGGACCGCTGCGCCGCGCCGCCGTCGAGCGCGCTCCCGCCGAGCGGTCGCGGGCGCTGACCCTCCTCCTGGACAGACCCGACGAGCGCGAGTGGGCGCTGGCTACGGCCGCCGACGACCGGTCCGCCTCCGTGCGCGCCGTGGGGGCGCAGGCCGCGATCTCGACGATCGCGCCGCCGGTGACCCTCGAGATCCCCGACAGCGTGCCCGTCGTGTGGGGGATGTCGGAGCGCGATGCGAGGGCCGTCGCCCAGACGGTCGTCGATCGCTTGACGCAGCGGATCGATGCGCACAACGCCGCCGCGCGGGCAAGGGAGGGGCGGCAAAGTTCGCACGGCTCCTCGACCCGCCCCTCGGTGCCGCCGGGTGCCGTCGGAGAGCTGACCAGGGCACTCACCTCGTCGGAACCGCCGCAGGTACGGCCGGAGCAGGCGTGGGTCGACCCCTACGAGGTCTCGAGCATCCTCGAGGAGCTCGCAGACGCGAACCGGATCGACGCACCCGCGGCGGTGGCCGTGCTCGCGGACCTAGGGATGCTCAGCCGACAGTCGGTCTACGCACTGGATCCCCTCCTGGAGGTCGCGGAGCGGCTGCACCAGGTCACGGCGGGCCCCGATCTGCGGACCGTGCAGGCCCTGCTCGACGGCATCGGGTTCGACGGGCGTTCGCTCGTGTGGTCGATGTACGCGCGCGCGTACGGACGGTCGCTGGGTCGCGCGTGGCGCGACGACGACGTGTGGCCCTTCGTCGCCACGCACCTCGACTGGCTGTTCGAGCAGCAGGCGAAGCAGGACAGCTGGGACTTCGACAAGCTCGCGCTCTACGAGGCGGTGGCGACGCTCCCGGTGCGACCGGACCGCTTGCGTGACCTGCTGTTCGCGGCGGCGCTCGGAGGCCGAAAGCTCGAGCGCGGCCGCGCCCAGGCGGTGCTTGCCGACGATCCTGAACGGTCGGCGCGCGCTGCGTCGGCGCTGCTCGACGGCAAGGCGGAGGTCCGCCTGGTCGCCGCCCAGTGGCTCGCGGTGATCGCCGACCCGCAGGCGCTTGCGGCGCTGCGCACGGCCTGGGCGAAGGAACGCCAGGACGTGGTGCGCGGGGCGTTGCTGGACGCACTCGTCGCGCTCGGCGAGCCGCCGGAGAGCTACCTCGACCCGGCGACCACCGAGGCACGAGCCCAGGCGTTCGTCGCGAAGGGCCTTCCTGCCGCGTTGGCGTGGTTCGACTGGGACACGCTGCCCGAGGTGAGGTGGGAGGCGTCAGGCGAGCAGGTCCCGCTCACCGTTCTCCAGTGGGTGTGCGGTACCGCGGTCAAGACGCGTTCTCCAGAACCGGACGCGATGCTCCGGCACCACGCAGCGCTGTTCGAGCGGGAAGGGCGTCGGCGACTGGCCGTGCACATCCTTGCGGCGTGGCTCGCCGAGGACGTGCGCCCGATCCCGGCCGACGAGGCCTACCGGCAGGCGTCGGACGCCGCGCGCGGCTCGTACGGCTGGTACACGCGCTCGCCCGAGAGCGCGTACTTCGGCATGACGGTCGAGCAGGTCGCCGAGGCGATCCTCCCGGCCTACCTTCGTCAGCCGGCGGGATCGGCGATCGCCAGCAAGGGCCTGCTCGCGGTCGTCGCCGCGTGCGGTGACCGCGACGTGGTCGCGCCTGCGGAGCGGTACCTCAAGGAGTGGTACGGGCAGCGGGCTGCCCAGGGCAAGGCCCTGCTCGGGATGCTCTCGTGGGTCGAGCACCCGGCTGCGACCCAGCTGGTCCTCGCTGTGGCGACCCGGTTCCGAACCAAGAGCTTCCAGGACGAGGCGCTGCGGCTGGCACAGGCGCTCGCCGACCGGCGCGGATGGACCATCGACGAGCTCGCCGACAGGACCATCCCGACCGCGGGGTTCGACGAGCTGGGCGCTATCGAGCTCTCCTACGGACCGCGGTCGTTCAGTGCCCGACTGATGCCCGACCTCTCCGTCCAGCTGCGCGACCCGGAGCAAGAGGTGATCAAGGCGCTCCCCGCGCCGCGTCAGTCGGACGACGCCGAGCAGGCGGCAGCGGCCAAGAAGCTGCTGGCGTCGGCTCGTCGTGACGTGAGGTCCATCGCGAACCTGCAGCAGCAGAGGCTGTACGAGGCCATGTGCACGGAACGATCGTGGTCCGTCGACGACTGGCAGACGTACCTGCTGGAGCACCCCGTGGTGGGGCCCTCGGTGCGGCGGCTCGTCTGGGTGTCCGGACCTGAGGGTGAGGAGGGCGGCGACGTGCGCGTCGTCTTCCGCCCCCTCGACGACGGCAGCCTGACGGATGTCGACGACGAGCCGGTCGAGCTGGACCAGGCGCACCGCGTCCGGCTCGGTCACGGCAGCCTGCTCGGGCCCGAGCTGGGCCGGCGCTGGGTCGAGCACCTCGCCGACTACGAGGTCGCGCCGTTGTTCCAGCAGCTCGGCCGCGACGTCCACCTCCTCGACGAGAAGGCGCGCACCCGCAGCGAGCTCACGGACTTCCGGGGTCACGTGCTCGAGGCCTTCGCGCTGCGCAACCGGGCCACGCGACTCGGGTGGACGCGCGGTGCGCCGGAGGACGGTGGTTGGTTCTGGACGTACGACAAGCGGTTCCCGACGCTCGGCCTGGTCGCCCGCATCCGGTTCACGGGCAACTCGCTGCCCGAGGAGAACCGGCTCGTCGCGCTCGAGACGCTGTCGTTCGTGCGACGCTCACCTGAGGGCGAGGCGGCGCTGACGCTCGCCGACGTGCCCGCCGTCCTGCTCTCCGAGACGTGGCACGACGTGCGGACGATCGCCGCGGAAGGCGCAGGATTCGATCCGGACTGGGAGGAGCGGACGAGACCGTGATGAGCCAGTGACGACGACAGCCGGGCACGAGGTCCTGCGCGAGCCCGCCGAGATCGCGTTCGCGGACGAGCTCGCCGCGCTCGCGAAGGGCTACCCCGGGGAGCGGCCCGTCGGGTGGCGGCTGACCCCGCGCGCCGTGCGTGCCTTCGTCGTCGGCGACGAGCGTCTCGGCGTACGCCGCAAGTTCTACGGCGACGACGCCCTCGTTGACCGCTGCGTCGTGACGCTCATGAGCAACCGCGGGCTCCTCCTCGTCGGTGAGCCCGGCACCGCCAAGTCGATGCTCTCGGAGCTGCTGGCGGCCGCGGTGTCGGGTGACTCGACGTGCACGGTCCAGGGCAGCTCCGGCACGACCCAGGACCAGATCACGTACTCGTGGAACTACGCGCTGCTGCTGGCCGAGGGCCCCACCCCGAAGGCGCTCGTCCGAGGTCCGCTCCATCGCGCGCTCGGTCATGGAGCCGTGTGCAGGTTCGAGGAGATCACGCGGGTCCAGCCGGAGATCCAGGACGTCCTGATCGGCGTGATGTCGGACAAGGTGCTGCACGTGCCGGAGCTGGACGGGCCGGATGCCATCGTGTTCGCCGGACGAGGCTTCAACGTCCTCGCGACCGCGAACCTCCGAGACCGCGGCGTGCACGAGATGTCGAGCGCCCTCAAGCGACGGTTCAACTACGAGACGGTGCGCCCGATCCGCGACCGCGCGCTGGAGAGCCGCCTCGTCGTCGAGCAGACCTCCGACCTGCTCGCCCGCGCAGAGGTGCGCACGCGGCTCGCGCCGGACGTGGTCGACCTGCTCGTCACCGCGTTCCACGACCTGCGCGACGGCATGACGGCGGACGGCGTCGTGGTCGAGCGGCCGACAGCCGTGATGAGCTCGGCGGAGGCGGTCGCCGTGGGTTACGCGGCCGCGCTCGACGCGCACTACTTCGGGAACGGCACGGCCGGCGGGCAGCACATCGCCCGGCAGCTCATCGGGACGGTCCTCAAGGACAACCCCGAGGACGGGGCCAAGCTGCGGCACTACTTCGACGTGGTCGTGCGGCCGCGGGCCAAGCGTGACGCGCGATGGAAGGCCGTGCTCGAGACAAGAGCCGAGCTCGACCGTTGAGCTCGGCGGCCCTGCCCACGGGCGCCCGGGTGCGCGTGGTCGCGGCGCGACTGCTGACCGACGAGCTCGTCGTGATACCCGTCCGCCACCACAGCCCCGCGTGCGCGGCCGCCGTGCAGACCGCGATCCGGGAGGTCCGACCGTCTCGCGTGCTCGTCGAGGGCCCGCGCAGCTTCGACGCGTTCATCGACCTGCTGTGCCATCCCGAGGCCGAGCTGCCGCTCGCGGTCTACGCGTGGGCGCGGCCAGCCGGCAGACCGTCCGCCGGCGCGGAGCGCCATGGGGGGTACTACCCCTTCTGCGACTACTCGCCGGAGCTGGTCGCGATCCGCGAGGCCCGGGCCGAGGGGATCCCGGTGGCGTTCTGCGACCTGGAGGTGGCCGAGCAGGCGGCTGTCGCGACGAGCAGCGTGCTGCCGGGCGACGGCTCGCTCCTCGTGGAGGACGAGTACGCGCACAGCCGGGCGCTCGCGGCGCTGGCCGCGCGGCTCGGATGCCGTGACCACGAAGACCTGTGGGAGCTGCTGTTCGAGGCGCCTGCCGCCGACCTCGAGGAGCACGTCGCACGGGTGGTCGCGTACTGCCTGCTGGCGCGCGACGACCTGTCGGACGCCGATCTGGCCGCGGACGGTACGCAGCAGCGCGAGGCCGAGATGGCGTGGCACGTCCGTGCCGCGCTCGATCAGCGCCGATCGGGTGACGGTCCGGTGCTCGTCGTCCTCGGCGGCCTGCACGCGGTGGTCCTGCCCGACCTGGTCGACGATCCGCCGTCGCGCCCGCAGCCGGCGGTCGGCCCGACGGAACAGGGTGCCGCCCTCGTCCGGTACGCGTTCGAGCAGCTCGACCGGCTCAACGGTTACGCGAGCGGGATGACGTCGCCAGGCTGGCACCAACGCATCTGGGACGAGCGTCGGGCCGGGGCCGCGCCGGACGTCGCCCGCGGGCGCGCCACGCTGACGACGCTGCTCGATCTCGCCGACGTGCTGCGAGCCGGCCGGGGCACGCCGGTGTCGACCCCGACGCTCGCCGCGGCGCAGCGTCACACGCTCCTGCTCGCGGAGCTGCGGCAGCGGCCAGGCCCGCTCCGGTCCGACGTGCTCGACGCCGTGACCAGCTGCTTCGTCCAGGGCGACGTCGACACCGAAGGTCGGGCCGTGCTGGGCGCGGCGGCGGAGGTCCTCACGGGTCGCCGCATCGGCCGCGTCCCGCCGGGCGCCGGGACGCCGCCCCTCGTCCGCGACGCACTCGACCGGCTGCGCGAGCACCGCCTCGACACGGACGGTGTCGAGGCTCGGACCACCGCCCTCGACCTGTACCGCAACCCCGCCCACCGCCGCACGAGCCGGGTGCTGCACGGGCTCCGGCTGCTGGGCGTGCCGTTCGCGACGCACGTCGCCGGGCCCGACTTCGTCCGTGGGCGGGGCCTCGCGCGGTTGCAGGAGAAGTGGTCGTTGCTCTGGACGCCGGCGACCGAAGGGCGGCTCGTCGAGGTCTCGCTGCTCGGCTCCACGTTGCCCGAGGCGGTCAGGGCGCGGTTCGACGAGCTGCTCGCGGCCTCGACCGCGGACGGGCGGGTGCCCGAGAGCACGCAGGCAGCATCGTTGCTGGCGCAGGCCGCCGTCGTCGGCCTGCACGAGCAGGTCGGGGGCGTCCGGCAGCTCGTTGCGACGGCGCTGGGGGCTGAACCGTCGTTCGTGCGCGTGGTCGAGGCCGTGGGCACGCTGGCGCTGCTCGCCGAAGGCCGGGAGCCGCTCGAGCTGAGCGGGCCCGACGACCTGGGTGAGCTGATCGCTGCGGGCTACGCGCGGGCGCTCCACCTGGCGCGGCAGTTGCGGGGCGACGAGGAGCCGCCCGACCTCGTCGCGACCGCCCTGGCGCGGCTGCGTGAGCTGCTCGCCTCGTCGTCGGGATCCGGCCTGGACGGCGAGCTGTACTGGGCGACCGTCGACGAGCTGCGCCGGGAGCATGGGCGCGCGATCGTCAGGGGGGCGGCTGTGGGACTCGCCTCGGCCGCCGAACGACGCGACGCGGACGGCGTCGCGCGCGACGTCGCGGGGCACCTGTCCGGGTCGCTCCCCGTGCCCGAGGCGGTGGGGTTCGTCCGAGGGCTGCTCGGCACCGCGCGGGAGACGGCCTGGCACTCCACCGCGCTCGTCGAGGCGCTCGACGCGCGGCTCGCGGCCTGGGACGAGGCGACCTTCCTGGCCGCGCTCCCCGAGCTGCGGCTCGCGTTCGCCGCGCTCACGCCACGGGAGACGGATCGGGTCGCGGCCAACGTGGCGGCGGCGACCGGGGCGCCGGCGCCGGCCGTCGTCGTTCGACATGACGTGGACGCCGAGACGTTGCAGGCTCGCGCCGAGCTCTCGGTGGCGATCGCCGCCGCGCTGGGACGGGACGGCCTGGGTGGCTGGGTGCGCGAGGTGTCGTCGTGACGACGACCGACCGCTGGCGACTCGTGCTGGGCCGCTACGCGAGCGACCGGCTGCCGCCGCCGGGCGACGGTGCCGGGCTGCGCCGCGAGAGCGCGCTCGAGTACATGTACGGCCGCGAGTACCAGGGTCGGGACGGACGCGAGGACGACGACTCGCCACCCGCCGGGTCGCTGGCGGGGTCCGCGCCGTCCGTCGTCGACTGGCTGGGCGAGGTCCGGGAGCTGTTCCCGCGCGATGCGGTCGAGACCATCGAGCGGCACGCCCTCGACCGGTACGGGCTGACCGAGCTGGTCTCGGACCCGGACGTGCTCGCCCGCGTCGAGCCGAGCCAGGAGCTGCTCGCGACGCTCCTGTCGCTCAAGGGGCACCTCGACGAACGGGTGATCGGCGAGGTGCGTCGCATCGTGCGTGTCGTCGTGGACGAGCTGCGCGAACGGCTCGAGACCGAGGTCAGCCAGGCGCTCTCGGGTCGGCTCAGCCAGCACAGGCACGCGCCTGTCCCGTCGGCCGGAAGCTTCGATCCCCGGGCGACCGTCCGGGCCAATCTCCGGCACTGGGACGCCTCCACGGGGCGCCTCGTCGTCGAGCGGCCGCTGTTCCTCGAGCGCAACGTGCGGCGCGTGCCGTGGGAGGTGGTCCTGCTCGTCGACCAGAGCGGGTCGATGGTGAGCTCGGTGATCCACAGCGCCGTGATGGCAGGGATCCTGTCGGGGCTGCCGTCCTACCGGTTGCGTCTCGCGGTGTTCGACACGTCCGTCGTCGACCTCACGGACGTGGCGGGCGACCCGGTCGAGCTGCTCATGTCGGTACAGCTGGGCGGCGGGACGGACATCGCGCAGGCGGTCACGTACGCCGGCTCGATCGTCGAGAACCCGAGCCGCGCGGTGGTGGTCCTCGTCTCGGATCTCTGCGAGGGCGGCCCTCCGTCCGCGCTCGTCGCCGCGGTGCGTCGGCTCGTCGAGGCGCAGGTGACGACGATCGGGCTGGCGTCGCTGGACGGCTCCGCCCATCCCTTCTACGACCGCCGGATGGCCGAGCGCCTGGTCGACGTGGGGATGCCGGTCGCCGCGCTCACACCGGGCCGCCTCGCGGCCTGGCTCGCCGAGGTGACCGCTCGATGAGCAGGCCCGGCGTGACGGATGCCGAGCGGGAGCTGGCGACCGTGCTCTCGCGCTACGACGATGCGGCGTGGGAGTCACTGGCGAACCGTGGCCTGCTCCGTCGGGCGCGCAAGGACCTCGAGTCGGTGCGGCCGCACCTGCTCCCGGGGCGCGACGGCGAGGTCCAGGTCGAGGTCGGCGACGCCGTCGTCCGGTTCGTCGGGCCCGGTCCCGCGTCGGCCGTGTGCTCCTGCCCGAGCCCCACGGTGTGCCGGCACGTCGTCGCCGCCGGCCTCTGGTTCGCCGGTCGGCCGGACGAGGCAGCAGCGACCGGGGTCGACGAGCCCGCCGACCTGCACGACGAGCTCATGGCTCTCGATGCGGCCGCTCTGATCGCGCATGCCGGCATCTCCGGGTACCGGTGGGCGCACCACGCTCTCGACGACGCCGATGTACCGCCCGACGTCTCGCGAGGCGTCTACCTCGCCGTCCGGTTCGGCATGCCGGCGGTCGAGGTCCGGTACCTCGGAGGCGGCCTGCCCGGTCTGCTGGTCGACGCGCCGGTCCGTGACATCGAGCGCTACCGCGTGGCCGCGGTGCTGGCGTGGCAGCGGGCGCACGGTCGCGTGCTCCCGCCTCCGCCGGGACCCGTGCGGGCGCCGAACGAGGCGGAGCAGTCGATGACGGCCTCCCGCGGACGGCTTCGTGGCACGGTGATCGAGCTGCTGCAGGACCTCGTCGAGATCGGCGTCTCGCACCCGTCGCCGGCGCTCCAGGACAGGCTCGTCACGGCGGCGGTCTGGGCGCAGGGCGTCGAGTACCACCGTCTCGCGAGAGGGCTGCGCCGTCTCGCCGACGAGGTCGACCTGCTCGTCGTCCGCTCGTCGGCGGCCGACGACCTGCGGCTGCTCGACGAGCTGGCGCAGGTGCACGCGCTCGCCACGGCACTCGACGTCGCGGCCCGCGCCGGGACTGCACCACCGGCTCTGGTCGGCCGAGCGCGAGCGGACTTCGACGACGTCCGCAGGCTCGAGCTCGTCGGCCTCGGCTGTCTCCCGTGGCGCAGCGGCAGCGGCTACCACGGCCTCACGTGCGTCTTCTGGAGCCCGACGGCCGGCCGGATGCTCACGTGGACAGACGCCCGACCCTCAGACGTGGCCGGGTTCGACCCGCTCGCTCGCCCGTCACAGCCGGGGCCGTGGCCCGGTGTGGTCTCGCCCGCGCACACGGTCGGCACGCACCTGCTGCTCACGGGAGCGAGGGTGAGCGCCGGCGGACGCATCTCCGGTTCGGGCGTCACGTCAGCCCTCGTCGACGTGATGACGGCCGACGACATGATCGGTGTCGTCCCCGTGGTCGATCGCTGGTCGGACCTCGCTCCGAGCCGCCCCGCCGGGCTCCTCGACCCGGCCGAGGGATCGTCCGCGTGGACCGTGCTCCGCCCGACGACCGTGTCGCGTCCGGTGTGGGACGCGAGCTCCCAGCTGCTCCGGTGGGAGCTGGTCGACGCCGTGGGCGACCGCGTGCTCGTCCAGCTGCCGTGGTCGCGAGCGAACGCCACGGCGATCGGGCGGCTGGAGTCGCTCGGAGAGCTCCCGTCGGGGACATGCGTCGTGGCCCGCGTGCGCCGGGCGCACGGGGAGGTCGTCGCCGAGCCGTTGAGCCTCGTCCGCCTCGGAGACGACGGTCCTGGCCCGATCGACGCCCTGCACCTCGGGAGCGCAGGAGCCTCGACGCTCGTCGGTGCGATGCTCGCCGCTGCGGTCCCCGACCGCCTCGACGACCCGGACGCGGCGTCTGCGGTGCCGGCAGCGGTCGGAGCGCTGCGGACGCTGGTCGAGCGCCTTGCGCAGCGCGGCACCGCGGGCGCCGACGCGCGAACGCTCCGGACGCGTGTGGCCGACGCTCACACCGCGTTGCGTGACGTCGGCTTCACGCTCTTCGTCGCGCCGGATCCGAGCACGCCGCCGGCCGACCAGCTGCTGCGCTCTCTCTACCTCGTGCAGCAGGTCGAGCGGGCGCTGCGATGAGCACCGCTTCCGGCGGGCGAGACCGTAGCCGACGTCGTGCGAGACTTCTCGCGCGAGAGGACGCGCGCAGTTTCCGTGCCGCGGGCAGCCGCTGCAACGGCGGCGGACGCGATGCACGGGCCGGGCTGACCCCATCCCGTCAACGGTCGACGACGACGACGAAGGAGACGACGATGACCGACCTCACCGAGGCCGTACGGACCCAGCTCGAGGCGGCCCGTGCGTCGGCGCACGGGCGCGACGCGCAGCTCGTCGCGCACGACGGCGTGCTCCGGCAGACGGTCCTCGCACTGACCGCGGGGTCGGAGCTGGGCGAGCACAACTCCCCGCACGCCGCGAGCCTGCAGGTGCTCACGGGACGCGTGCGGGTGACGGGGCTCGACGAGTCCGAGGTCGCCGCGGGCCACCTCGTCGTGCTCACGCACGAGCGGCACGCGGTGCTCGCGCTCGAGGACTCGGTGTTCCTGCTGACGACCGTCACGAGCTTGGACGCGGACCAGCGCACGGACGGCTGACCCGGACGGCGCCACAGGTGGCCGTCGCGAACCGGTTGCTGCCACCCTGGGGCTCGTGACCGAGCTCCTCGTCGTCGCCGTGGGCGCGCTCGTCGTGATCGCGTCCGCGACGCTCGCAGCGCCGCGGCTCGGCGTCGCCGCGCCCCTCGTCCTCGTCGCCGTCGGCCTCGCCGCGAGCTTCGTGCCCGCGCTCGGCTCGGTCGACATCGAGCCCGAGTGGATCCTCGAGGGTGTGCTGCCGCCGCTGCTGTACTCGTCGGCCGTGTCCATGCCGACGATGAACTTCCGCCGCGAGTTCGGCGCGATCTCCGGGCTGTCCGTCCTCCTGGTGATCGCGAGCGCGCTCCTTCTCGGCCTGTTCTTCTCCGCCGTGATCCCCGGGCTCGGCTTCGCGTGGGGCGTCGCGCTGGGCGCGATCGTGAGCCCGACGGACGCGGTCGCGACGTCGATCATCAAGGAGATGCCTGTCTCGAAACGGGTCGTCGCGATGCTCGACGGCGAGAGCCTGCTCAACGACCCGACGGCGCTCGTGCTGCTGCGCACGGCGATCGCCGCCACCGCGGTCTCGTTCGCGTTCTGGCACGCCGTGGGCACGTTCGTCTACTCGGTCGTCGTCGCGGTCGTCATCGGGTGGGTCGTCGGGCGGCTGAACCTGGTGGTGCGCAGGCAGATGAAGGACCCGACGGTCAACACCGTCATCTCGTTCACCGTGCCCTTCGTGGCTGCCGTCCCGGCTGAGCTGCTGCACGCGTCGGGGCTGGTCGCGGCGGTCATCGCCGGCATCGTCACCGGGATCCGCGGGCCCCGGATGCTCTCGCCGCAGCATCGCCTCTCGGACTCGCAGAACTGGCGCACGGTCGAGCTGGTCCTCGAGGGCGCGGTCTTCCTCACGATGGGCCTGCAGCTCACGACGATCGTCAGCAACGTGCAGGAGGACCACGCCGGTGTCGGGCCCGCGGTGCTCGTCGCCGTCGGGGCGCTCGTCCTCACCGTCCTCGTGCGGGCCGCGTACATCGCTCCGCTGCTCGGCGTGCTGCACGCTCGCTCACGCCAGTTCGAGGGGATGCAGGGCCGGCTCGCGGACCTGCAGGAGAAGATGACGTCCCCCGAGGGGAAGCAGGAGGCGTTCGAGGAGCTGAACGCCCGCGGACGGCGCAAGGTGTCCGAGCGCCAGCTGGACCGCTTCGCGGTGCGGGTGACCCGGGGGCTCGCGGACATCGAGTACTTCCGTCACGAGCCTCTCGGGTGGCGTGAGGGAGCGATCGTCGTGTGGGCCGGCATGCGCGGTGCGGTCACGGTCGCGGCGGCCCAGACGCTGCCCGAGAACACCCCGCAGCGGTCGGTGCTCGTGCTCGTCGCGTTCGCCGTCGCGACGCTGTCGCTCCTGGTCCAGGGCGGCACGATCGGCACGGTCGTTCGCCGGCTGTCGCCGCCGGTCGACGACGAGGCCGTCGCCGAGCAGAACCGGGCCGAGCAGACGCGCATCTTCGAGCTCATGCGGACCGCGTCGGCGTCCGTGCCCGAGCCGCCCGGTGCGGAGGGGGACCCCACGCCCGAGGGGTTCGCCGTCGCGCGCCGGTACCGGCTCGACACGCTGCGGGCCCAGCGTGCCGCGCTCCTCGACGCGCGTGACGACGGCACGTTCGACGCGGACGTCCTCGAGGACGCGCTCGCGAACCTCGACGCCTCCGAGATCGCGATCGAGCTGCGGGGCAAGATGACGGCGTGAGCGCGCAGGACGTCACGCGCGGCCGGCACCGCGCGCTCGTCGGCGCAGCCACGACCTGCGCCCGCACGCCACGACCCACACCGCCGCACCCGCGACGAGCCCCCAGAACGCCGAGCCGATCGACCACGCGGACACGCCCGAGACGGTCACGGCGAGCGTCACTGCGGCGGCCTCGTGGACCCTCGGGTCGCCGCTGCCGAAGGCGTCGCGCAGCGATCCGACGAGCGAGGCGAGCAGCGCGGTCCCGGCGAGCGCGCCGACGAGTGCGGCCGGCACCGCCTGGAACAGCGCGACCACGCTGTGCGCGACTCCCGCGAACAGCAGGTAGAACGCGCCGCACGCGATGCCGGCGACGTAACGTCGGCGCGGGTCCGGGTGCGACTCGCGGCCGGTGCAGATCGCCGCCGTGATCGCCGCGAGGTTGATGCCGTGCCCGCCGAAGGGTGCCGTGGCGAGCCAGGTCGCGGACGTCCAGCCGACCAGGGCGCGGTCGTCGGGCTCGTAGCCGTCGTTGCGCAGCACGGTCAGCCCCGGGGCGTTCTGCGAGGCCATCGTCACGACGAGCAGCGGGAGGCCGATGCCGACGACCGCGGGGAGCGAGAGCGTCGGCGTGGTCCACCGCGGCCCGGCGAGCTCGATGCCGACGGACACCGGCCCGAGCGCACCGGTGACCACCGCGAGCACCGCGCCGACCACGAGGCCGCACAGCACCGCGTACCGGGGCACGAGGCGACGCGCCAGCACGAACGCGACGACGACGCCCCCGGCGACCACCGGCGACGCGCCGACCGCCACTGCTCCGGCCACGACGAACGGCAGCAGGACCCCCGCGAGCAGCGCCGACGTCAGCTGCCGGGGCAGCAGCGCGAGGAGCCGCCCGAACCAGCCCGAGAAGCCGAGGACCACCGCGACGAGCGCGGCCACGACGTAGGCGCCGACCGCGTCGGAGAACCGGTACGACCCGAGCGACGCGACGAGCAGCGCCGCACCCGGAGTCGACCAGGCCGTGATCACGGGCTGGCGGGTGGCCCAGGACAGGACCAGGCACGTCAGGCCGCTGCCGACCGAGATCGCCCAGACCCACGACGTCGTCTGCTCGGTGCTCAGCCCGGCCGTGCGCGCCGCCTGCAGCACGACGAGGAACGGACCGGTGTACGAGACGAGGACCGCGACGAAGCCCGCGACGACGGCCGACAGCGACACGTCCGCGCGCAGGCTGCGGCGCTCGGTGACCGGGGGCGCGACCTCGCGCTCGTCAACGGACACGAGCGCCCTCGATCGCCTGCTCGAGGTCCGCGACGAGGTCGGCCGGGTCCTCGAGGCCGATCGACAGCCGCAGCATGTTGCGCGGCGACCTGCTCCGCGGGCCCTCGAACGTGAACCGGTGCTCGACGAGGCTCGCCGTGCCGCCCAGCGACGTCGCGCGCAGGAACAGGCGCGTGCCACGGGCGACGCCGAGGGACGGCTCGACGTCCCCGCGCACGAACAGCGACAGCATCCCGCTGAACCCGCCGCGCATCTGGCGCGCGGCGACGGCGTGCCCCGGGTCGGTGGCGAGCCCGGGGTAGGCGACGCGCTCGATCGCGGGGTGGTCGGCGAAGTGCTCGGCGATGGTCAGCGCCGACGCCGACGCCCACCGCATCCGCGCGACGAGCGTTCGCAGGCCCCTGACCAGCAGGTACGTGCTCCACGCATCCGGCACCGCGCCGCCGAGCTGGCGCTGCAGCCGGATCCGCTGCCACAGCGGAGCGTCGCTGTCGGCCGTCACGAGCGCCCCGGCGACGACGTCGTCGTGGCCGTTGAGGTACTTGGTGCACGAGTGCATCACGAGGTCCGCGCCGAGCTCGAGCGGCTGCGTGTGCACGGGCGTCGCGACGGTGTTGTCGACGGCGACGACCGCTCCGGCGTCGTGCGCGATCTCCGCGCTCGCGGCGACGTCCGCGACGAGCCACGTCGGGTTGGCCGGCGTCTCGAGCCACACCAGCGCGGTCGGCGCGGCGTTCACCGCGTCGCGCAGCGCGTCGAGGTCGCCGTTCGGCACCTCGACGACGTCGAGCCCCTGCACCCCGCCGAACTCCCGCAGCCAGCGGGTCAGGCCGAAGTACATGATCTCCGGGACGACGACGCGCGAGCCCGCGGGCAGAGCCTGGAAGACCGCGACGCTCGCCGCCATGCCGGACGACAGGAGCAGCGCGTCCTGACCGTGCTCGAGGTCGCGCAGGATCGACTCGGCGTCCCGCAGCGACGCGCTGCCCTGGTCGCGCAGGTACGTCATCTGCGCGAGCGTCGCGTAGGCGTCGTCGCGCGCGTAGGTCACCCCGAGCGAGAGGTCCGCCGGGTACGCGCCGGTCTCGCCGCTGGTTCGACCGCCGCTGCGCGCGACGAGGGTGGACTGCTGCGTGGACGTGCTCACTCGGGACGCTCCGATGCGACGGCTGCCGGCACGGCCGGCAGGTGGGTGGCCAGGACACGGTCGATGTCGAGCAGGGCGCGCGACGACGACCCGGGGGACGGGACGTAGTGGTTGTAGTAGCTCACGCCTTCGCACGGCGGGCCCAGCACCACGACGGCCGTGGCGCGCCCGTCGGGCCCGACGACCGCGCCGTCGCGCGAGACCCAGCGGCCCGGCTCGAGCCCGGTGCCGGTGCGCAGGCGCGCGACGACCGGATCGCGCTCGGGGTCGTCCGACGGCCACGACGACGTGCACCGCAGCACGACGTCCACCTCGACCCGCTCGGGCAGCTCGAGCCGGCGCGACTCGAGCGCCCAGCGGTCGCCCGATCGCACGACGGCCGGGTCGGGACCCGGAGCCATCGTCGCGACACCGGCGTCGAACAGCGCGAGCAGCTCCTCGATCCGCTCCTTCTGCGGGCCGATCACGCACCGGTTCACGGTCGCCGCGAAGCGGCCGAAGAAGTCGGTGCGCGACGCGCCGGACAGGCCCGCGTCGACCGCCGAGCGCAGGAAGTCGCGCTGGTCGCGCAGCACCTCGAGCGCGCGCTTGTAGGAGCTGGACCCCAGCCCTCGTCGCGCCTCGCGCAGGTCGTGCACCGCGCGCCGCCGCACGGCCGCGCGGTACGACGACGCGTCCGGCCAGCTCGTCGGCGGGTGCAGCACGCGCAGCACGTCGGGCGCGCTCTCGCCCGCGACGTGCACCATCTCCGCCTCGACGAGCGGCTCGACGTCGCGCCGCAGGTCGAGCCCGGACGAGCCGTGCGCCACGCGGCGCAGCTGGTCCTCGCGCATGAACCGGGGCTCGTCCGGTCGTCGGCCCTCCTGCGGCACGGGTCGCGCGCACGGCAGCCAGCCGGTGCGGTTCACGAGCACGAGGTGCGGCTCGGCACCCGACGCGACGTACGCGGTGGTGCCGTCGGCAGCGCGCACGTGCCGCCCGCCGCGGCCCACGGTGAGGGCGGCGATCGCGTCCATCGCGGTCAGCCCGGTGCCGACGACGGCGACCCGCGCGCCCGGCGCGATCTCCTCGAGCGCGTCCGGCAGCGGGTACGGGTGCTCGGGCCCGGCCAGGCCGTGGCCGGTGGTCACCACGACGAGGTCCGCGTCACGCACCTCGTCGTCGAGCACCACCCGGCCGCCGTGCAGCGCCGGCCGCACCTCGCGGACCGCGCGCCGGACGTGCCGCACCTCGACCCCCGCGGGCAGGTCCTCGAGCAGCGTGCCCGCCGCCCAGCGCAGGTACTCGCCGAGGGTCGCGCGCGGCAGGTGGTCGTCCCAGCGCACGGCACGCGGGCCGTCGGGGCCGTCGACCCGCACGCCGTGCGCACGGGCCCACTCGAACAGGTTCGGCCCGGTCGTCGTGGGCGCGTCCCCGACCATCTCGGCGTCGGAGAACGCCGTGAGCTGCGCGCACACGGTGTTGAGCAGCAGGTACTCGGGCTGGTCGGTGCCGTGGATGCCGACGCCCAGGTGCTCGGCGGGCTCGTAGAGGTCGACCGTGACGGCGAACCGCCCGGTGCGGGCCCAGGCCAGCACGCGCTCGAGCACCGCGAGCCCCCGCGGTCCCACGCCGACCACCGCGATGCGCGTCATGCCCACCGCCGGGTCTCGCCGAAGAAGTCGGGCACGGGCACGACCCGTCCGGCCGCGCGCGCGGCGGTGTGGACGTGCAGCCCGACGGCGAGGTCGAGGACCCCGAGCCCGAACGGGGACACCAGCACGCCGCGCGCAGGGTCGAGCTCGAGGTCGCCCTCGAGGAGCTGAGGCACGGTCCCCGTCACGAAGTCGCGCGACCCCGTGAGCTGCTCGACGAGGTGCGGCGTCGTGTCGGCCTTGAGGCAGTGGTCGACGTCGTCGACGACGTGCTGCACGTCCAGCACCGCGCGCGGGTCGAAGTCGCGCAGCGAGATGTTGAGGTACACCTGGCCGACGCCGGGTGGGCGCGTGACGTACGGCGTCAGTGCGGTGGTCGCCGTCACGACGCGCGCGCAGTCGAGCGCCGCGTCGAGCGGGACAGTGGCCGCGTCGACCCCGAGCCCCCGAGCGTGGTCGACGAGACGCTGCGCGGACTCCTGCGCGGTGTCGTGCACGAGCACGGTGTCGATGTCCGAACCGGCCGAGACCAGGTGCTCGAGCGTGGTCCGTGCGATCACGCCGCCGCCGACGACGCCGAGCGTGCCGTCGCCCGGGTGGGTCCGGTCGAGAGCGCGCGCGACGAGCGCCGCGGACGCGGCCGTGCGCGCCGCGCTGATCCCCGCGGCCTCGAGCAGCGCGTACGGCCGGCCGTTCTCGAGCGAGTTGAGCACGAGCACGGCCGACGCGCGTGGTTCGCCGAGCGCGACGTTGGCCGGGAAGCTGCTGATCCACTTGATCCCGGCGACGTCCTGCCCGTCCGGCATCTCGACCCGCGCGGGCAGCGCGATGATGCGCGAGGACGGCAGGTCCTCGAACCGCAGGAAGTAGCTGTCCGGGTTCGTCGTGCGCCCCCGACCGTGCTGCAGGTAGGCGTCGAGCACCGCGGTGCGCACGGCGTCGTGGTCGCGCAGCAGGTCACGGACGACGGAGCCGGGGACGACATCAAACGAGGACATCGACGACGTCCTCCTTCCTGAACGAGACGTGCGTCCCGGTGGTCCCGGGACGGTCGAGACCTGCGCGGGCGACCCACGCGTCGTCGTACACCGACGCGAGGTAGCGGTCGCCGAGGTCGGGCGAGAGCGCGACGACCGTGCCGTCGCGCGGCAGCTCGTCGGCCAGGTGCCGCAGCGCGGCCAGGACGGTGCCCGTGGACGCGCCCGCGAGCAGTCCCGCGTGCGTCGCGAGCCATCGGCACTCGCGCACGGCGTCGTGCTCGGCGACGTGTACGACGACGTCGGGGTCCAGCCCGTCGACGACCGGCGACGGGCGGCTCGCGCCGAGCCCGGGCAGGTGCCGGCGGCCGGCGGGAGTCCGGAACGTGACCGAGCCGATCGCGTCGACCGCGACGATCCGCGTCGACGGCGAGAACCGGCGCACCGCGGCGAGGCAGCCCGCGAGCGTCCCGCCCGTGCCCACCCCGACCACGAGCGTGTCGACGCGGTCGAACGCCTGCAGCAGCGCGAGCGCGGTCGAGCTCTCGTGCGCGAGCGCGTTCGCCGGGTTCTCGTACTGGTTGAGCCAGACGGCGGACCCGTCGGTGCGCAGCAGCTCCTGGATCCACGCGATGCGCGACCCCAGGAAGCCGCCGTTCGCGTCACGCTCGTCGACCACCACGACGTGCGCGCCGAGCGCACGCATCGTCGCGACGGTGGACGCGTTGGCGTTCGGGTCGGTCACGCACGTCAGGGAGTAGCCGCGCGCCGCGCAGATCGACGCGAGCGCGACACCGAGGTTGCCCGACGTCGACTCGACGATCCGGCGGCCGCGCAGGTCCCCGTACGTGCGCTCGGCGGCCCGGACCAGCCCGCGCGCGGTCTTGAGCTTGATCGAGCCCGCCGGGTTGAGCCCCTCGACCTTCAGGTAGCACGACGCGAGGTCGCCGATCCCGGTGATCCGCAGGAACGCGTCGTCGGTGACGAGCTCGTCGACATAGGTCGCCAGCACAGTGCCCCCCGGTCTGTGATGTGGTCGAGCCGCCACCGTAGGGTCCGACTTGTCCGGGTCGTGCCCGCGTCTCGCGCGGCGTTGGACACGCGTCAGGGACCCTGGCGCGGCATCACCCGTGGTCCGCGGTCCACGACGGGGCGAGGTCGGCGGCGAGCGTGGTGCCCTGGCGGAAACCGGCGCGCGCGGCGGCGGGGCGGGCGCTCAGGTCCATCATGTTGTCCCCGAACGCGGCCAGCGACGCCTCGTCGGGCAGCACCGCCTGGACGACGCTCCCCGCGGCCCGCAGCTCGTCGACCTGCACCGCGAGCTGGTTCCCCCATGCGAGCGGCGTCCGGGTGCGCCCGCCGAGCGGCGAGAGCACGAGCACCCGGTCGCAGCCGGTCGCAAGGTCGGCGTTCTCGTTGCGGCGGTAGCCGCCGTCGATGTACCGACCGTCGCCGATGCGGTACGCGGCGCCGCTCGACGTGCTCGCGGCGACGGCGTCGACCAGGTCGATCCCGGTGCTGCCGTCGAAGACTGCCGGGTCACCCGTGCGTGCGTCGACCGCGGTGATCAGCACGCGCCTGACCGAAGGGTCCGGCCAGGCCGCGCCGGGCAGGCGCCCGGCGACGACCGTGCGCCACCGCTCGGAGGCGTCCTCGAGCTCGAGAGCCGCGGCACCCAGCCGACGACGCAGGTCGGCGGGGTCGCTCGCGGCGGCGATGATGCGGCTCGTCCGGTCCATGTGCTCGGACACGGCGCTCGCGGACATGCCGCCGCGCGCGCCGGGACGCGCCGGCGGTGCGACGGCCGCGAGGGCCGCCGCGTAGAGCGACGTGGGCGACGCGACGGTGAGCTGCGCCGCGGTCGTCGCGCCGGCGGAGGTGCCGACCGTGAGGCCGGGCGTGCTCAGGTCCAGCCCGGCGTCGGACAGCCCGGCGAGCACGCCGATCAGCCATGCGTTGCCGGCGGAGCCGCCGCCGCCGAGGACCAGGGCGGTGGTGGGGAGGGTGTGGTTCATGGGAGCAGCCTCGCATCCGCCGGAGATGTCCGTTCGGCACCGTGTTGCGCGGATCTGCCCGTCGCCGAGGCGCAGAGCGTCGCGACGAGCTGACCGCGTGCCGCGGCGAGCGCGGGCGACCTACGCGCTGCGCAGGATCGATGCCATCTTCTTGCCGCGCGCGACCTCGTCGACCAGCTTGTCCATGTAGCGGATGCGCTGCATGAGCGGGTCCTCGATCTCCTCGACGCGCACGCCGCAGACCACGCCGGTGATCAGAGCCGCATCGGGGTTCATCCCCGGCGCCCGGGCGAAGAACGTCTCGAGGTCGACCCCCTCGTCGATCACGCCGTGCAGCCCCGCCGCGTCGTAGCCCGTGAGCCACGTGATGACCTGGTCGACCTCGGCAGCGGTGCGGCCCTTGCGCTCGACCTTCTGCACGTACAGCGGGTAGATGCTCGCGAAGCTGGTCGCGAAGACGCGGTGCCCTGCCATGGTCGACCTCCCTGTGCGGCCGTCCGGCCCGCCGACCATCATGTCAGCGGGCCGGACGCTCCTACAGCCGGCGCTCGCGGCGGTACAGCGACCGCGCCCAGACGTACCCTGCGACGCCGATGACGACGCACCACGCCACGGCCTGGACGACGGTCGCGCCGTCTAGCCCGGCACCGCCCGCGAGCAGGCCGCGCGCGGTGTCGATGACCGGCGTGAACGGCTGGTGCTCGGCGAACCAGCGGACCGGCCCGGGCATGGTGTCGACCGGCACGAACCCGCTCCCGAGGAACGGCAGGAGCAGCAGCACCATGGGCAGGTTGCTCGCCGACTCGACGCTGCGGGCGTGCAGCCCCATCGCGACGCACAGCCAGTTGAGCGCGAGCCCGAGCAGCACGAGCAGGCCCACGAGAGCGAGCCAGTCCGACGGTCCCGCGTCGGGCCGGTAGCCCATCGCGAACGCCGCGCCGAGAACGAGCACGACCGCGACGAGCGCCTGCACGAGGAAGCCCAGCACCATGCCCGACAGCACGGACCCGGACGAGATCGCCATGGTCCGGAAGCGGGCCATGATGCCGCCGGCGGCGTCCATCGCGGCGCTCGTCGCGACCGACGTGGCGCCCCCGACGACCGTGATCACGAGCAGCGTCGGAGCGATGAACGCGAGGTACGCGGCGCGGCCGTCGGCCCCGGGGGTCACACCCGGCGCGACGCCGGCACCGAACGCACCGCCGAACACGTACACGAGAAGCACCAGCATCACCAGCGGTCCGACGACGAGGAACACCGTCAGCGCCGGGTAGCGCACCGCGCGCAGCAGGCTGCGGCCGAGCATCGTCAGGACGTCGGACACCGGGCGGGGGCGCAGGGTCGGGTGCGTCGGGGGGATGGCGACGGCGGTCATCGGACGGCCTCCTGGTCTGTGGTGGTGGTCTCGGCGGGGGTCGCGGCTGCGGGCTCGGTGAGCGCGAGGAACACGTCGTCGAGCGTCCCTGCGTCGTGCACCCGCTTGAGCTCGTCGGGCGTGCCCTGCGCGACGACCCGGCCCCCGTGCAGCACCGCGACCTGGTCGGCGAGCTGGTCGGCCTCCTCCAGGTACTGCGTGGTGAGCAGGATCGTGGTGCCGGCCGCGACGAGCGCGCGGACCTCGTCCCACAGCGTGCGGCGGCTGCGCGGGTCGAGGCCGGTGGTCGGCTCGTCGAGGAACACCACCGCGGGTGCGCTGACGAGCGTCATCGCGAGGTCGAGCTTGCGCCTCATGCCGCCCGAGTAGGTCGAGACGGGCTTGTCCGCGGCATCGGTCAGCGCGAACCGCTCGAGCAGCTCCGCGACGCGCTCGCGGCCCTCGGCACGGCCCAGGTGCGCGAGCCGCACCATGAGCCGCAGGTTCTCGGCTCCCGTGAGCAGCTCGTCGACCGCCGTGACCTGGCCGGTCACGCCGATGGACGCACGCACGGCATCGGCCTCGCGCACCACGTCGTGCCCGGCGACGCGGACGGTCCCGGCGTCGGGGGCGAGCAGCGTGGACAGCACGCCGACGGTCGTCGTCTTCCCGGCGCCGTTCGCCCCGAGCAGCGCGGTGACGGTGCCGGCGGGCACGACGAGGTCGACGTCGTCGAGGACCAGCTGGTCGCCCGACCTCGAGCGGTAGGACTTGCGCAGGCCCGCGACCTGGATCGCGGGCTCGGTGGGGATGGTGGGCATCGGGGCGCTCCCGGCTCGTCGTGCATCGGACTTTCCGACGGACAAAACGCTACGTTGCGTTCACATGCAGGGCAACAACGATCACGCACCGAGGGGACAAATAACCAGGTCAGCGCGGAGAAATTGTTGCAGCGAACGTGAACGCAACGCAATGTGCGCGTTGCAACCGGCTGCTCCGAACGCTACGGTGGAGCCGTCCGACGACGACCAGGAGGCCGCGTTGCCCGGAGGCAGGCTCACCCAGCACGACCGCAGGCAGATCGCCCAGGGGCTGGCCGCCGACCTCCCGTACGCCGAGATCGCGCGCCGGCTCGACCGCCCGACGTCCACCGTCACGCGCGAGGTGAACCGCAACGGCGGTGCGTCGGCCTACCGCGCGGAGCAGGCCCATCGCGCCACCGAGCGCCGGTCGCACCGCAGACGCGAGCCCTCGCGCACCGCCACCCGGGCCACGACGCGGTCCGACGGACGCGACGCCGCCGCCGTGCGCGAGTACGAGGCCGTCTTCACCGCGATCATGGTGCGCCAGGGTGTGCCGACGATGATGGCCCGCGTGCTGACCTGCTTGTACACGACCGACGCGGGCAGTCTCACGGCGGCCGAGCTCGTCGAGCGTCTCGGAGTGAGCGCCGGCTCGATCTCGAAGGCCGTGGCGGGCCTCGAGGAGCTCGGCCTCGTGAGCCGCGAGCGCGGCGAGGGGCGCCGCGAGCGGTACGTCGCCGACGGGGACGTCTGGTACCAGTCGATCGTCGCCGCGGCCCGCACCAACGCGGACCTCGCGAGCACGGCGCGCGAGGGCGTCGCGGTTCTCGGCGCGGGGACGCCGGCCGGCATCCGGCTGCAGAGCATGGCGCAGTTCCTGGACTTCGTCGGCGACAGTCTGACGCAGGCGGCGCACCGCGCCAGGGAGCTGTTCCCGCAGACGAGCGACTGACCCCCGGAAGTCTCCTTCCGTATTCAACGTATAACCCACGGGGGGTCTTGCGGCAAGGCCCCCCTGCAGGCGGATCATCTCCGCTCGTGACATCGACGAGCTCCCCCTTCGCCCTGCCCGCAACCCGGTCCGCCAAGGCCGACCCGGCACTGATCGCCGGCGACGAGCGGCACCTCGCGGCGATCGAGGCCGCGCTCGCGGCGCAGGTCGCGACGCTCGAACGCAGGCTCGACGAGGCTCGTCGGCAGACGTACCGCGCGGGCACCGAGGCGCTCGAGCGCGACCAGGAGGTGCAGCGGACCAGCGCGCGGCTGCGCACGCTGCGCCGCTACGGCATCGACCTGTGCCTCGGTCGCATGGTCCCGGCGGACGGGTCGGCCCCCGTGTACGTCGGTCGCCTCGGTCTGACCGGCGCGGACGACGAGCGCCTGCTGGTGGACTGGCGCTCACCCGCTGCGGAGCCCTTCTTCGCCGCGACGCACGCCGACCCGCACTGCCTGACCAGCCGGCGCCGCTACCGGTGGACCGGGCGGCGTGTGACGGACTACTGGGACGAGGTCTTCGACCCCGACGGCGCGGAGAGCACCGTCGCGCTCGACGACCAGTCGGCATTCGTCGCGAGCCTGGGCGCGAGCAGGTCGACGCGCATGCGGGACGTGCTCGGCACGATCGCCGCGGACCAGGACGCGATCATCCGCGCGGGGTCGGCGGGCGCGCTCGTCGTCGACGGCGGACCCGGGACGGGCAAGACCGTGGTGGCGCTGCACCGCACCGCGTACCTGCTGTACTCCGACCCGCGGCTGGGGCACCACCGCGGCGGCGTGCTGCTCGTGGGCCCGAGCCGGCCGTACCTGGACTACGTCGAGGACGTGCTGCCGAGCCTCGGCGAGGAGGGCGTGCGCACGTGCACCCTGCGCGACCTCGTGACCGAGGGCGGCGGGGCGGGCCTCGAGGTCGGTGCGACGGCGGCGCGGCTCAAGTCGTCGGGCGCGATGGTCGACGCGATCGAACCCGCGGTGCGGTTCTACGAGAACCTGCCGACGCAGGCGATGACGGTCGAGACGCCGTGGGCGGACGTGCGCGTCGAGCCCGCGGACTGGCGCGAGGCGTTCGGGGCGCCGGACCCCGACCTGCCGCACAACGAGGCGCGCGACGAGATCCGCGACGCGCTGCTCGACGTCCTCGTCGACAAGCTTGGGGACACGCTCGGGGACACGCTCGGCGACGACGAGGTGCCGGCCGACCAGCTGCGCCGAGCACTGCTGCGGGACCGCGGGCTCACGCGGGCGCTCGACCGCGCGTGGCCGACGATCGACGCCGCGGACCTCGTCGGCGACCTGTGGACCGTGCCCGCCTACCTGCACCTGTGCGCGCCGTGGCTGTCCGCCGACGAACGCGCCGCGCTGCGCCGCGACGACGCACAGGCCTGGACCGAGCACGACCTGCCGCTGCTCGATGCGGCGCGCCGCCGGCTCGGCGATCCCGAGGCCTCCGGCCGTCGAGCGCGTCGCGACGCCGTGGTCGCCGCGGAGCGGGAGTACATGACGCAGGTCGTGGACCACCTGATCGAGACCGACCAGAGCGACCTGCAGATCATGAAGATGCTCCGCGGCGAGGACCTGCGCGCGGCTCTCGTCGACGACGCCGCGCTGCCGGATGCCGAGCCGGACACGCTCGCGGGGCCGTTCGCGCACGTCGTGGTCGACGAGGCGCAGGAGCTCACCGACGCCCAGTGGCGCATGCTGCTCGCACGCTGCCCGTCCGGGAGCCTCACCGTCGTGGGTGACCGGGCGCAGGCGCGGCACGGGTTCGCCGAGCCGTGGGCGGAACGGCTGCGGCGCGTCGGTGCGCGCGACGTGCGGGTCGCCACGCTCGGCATCAACTACCGCACGCCGCAGGAGGTCATGGCCGAGGCCGAGCCGGCGATCCGCGCCGCGATCCCCGACGCCAACGTCCCGGTGTCGGTGCGCAGCTCGGGGATCCCCGTGGTGCACGGGCCGACGAGTGCGCGCGACGAGATCCTCGACGCGTGGCTCGCTGCGCACGACGAGGGGGTCGCGTGCGTCGTCGGGGACGCCTCGTTCGCTGCGCGGGACCGCGTGCGCTCGCTCACGCCCGAGCTCGCCAAGGGGCTCGAGTTCGACCTCGTCGTGGTCGTCGAGCCGGACGCGTTCGGCGACGGGATCGAGGGCGCGGTGGACCGCTACGTCGCGATGACGCGCGCGACGAGCGAGCTGGTGGTGCTCACCGGGTCATGAACCCGGTCACGACCGGGTGGCCGCAGCATCCCGTCAGTCGCGCCGCCGCCGACGCGTCGCCAGCGCGAGGAGCGCGCCGCCGCCGAGCAGGAACGTCAGCACCGCGAGCGCGGGCGTGCGGGCGTCCGACCCCGTGGTCGCGAGCGGCGGGGTGCTCGGGGTGGGGCTCGGCGACGGGCTGGGAGCCGGCGTGCTGGGGCTCGGTGTCGGCGTCGGGCTCGGCGGCACGTCCGGGGTGAACGTGTTGGTCACGTCCGCGACCGGGACCGGGTCGGCGCCGGCCTCCCCGAGGGTCACGGTGATCGGGTCGGGCGTCGGGCCCCACTCGCCGCCGTCGACCGGGTCGGGCGCGTCCTCGGTCACGACGCACTCGGACCCGATCCACAGGTCGTCGCTCGTGATCGTCGTCGTCTCGCCCGCGTGCACCGACCACGTGCCCGAGCCGTCGGTCTCACCGTCGAACGTGCAGGTCCAGGTGCCCGTGTAGACCACGTCGTCGGGCACCGAGCCGTCGGGCGCGTCGAGGGTCTTGGTGATCGAGAACCCGGTCGACGCGAGCCGGGTGTTGGTCACGGTGACCGTCGTCGTGGGCGACGTCGAGCCGACGAGGAAGTACCCGGCGGGGCTCACGGTCACGTCGTAGTTCGGGTCGTCCGCCTCGGTGGCGCGCACCTGGGTCCCGACGGGGATGCCGGTGATCGTCTGCGAGTCGCCGGGGGCGAGCGTGACCGACGACGGCGTGAGCGTCTCGGTGTCGCCGCGGAAGTCGCGGGCGTCGAGGTCGATCGTGAACGTCGTGCCGTCCGGGATCGGCAGCGAGTCGTCGCCCACCTGCTTGGTGACGACGAGACTCGCGTCGGCGACGAAACCCGCGTCGAGGTCCGGGTCGTTCTGCCCGGGCGCGCCGGCCGTGTAGGCCACGTCGCCCTGCGTGCCGGCGCCGTTCGGCACCGCGTCGGAGTCGACCGCGCGGTCGTTGCCCGCGGCGGTCGTCGTGAAGCGCACGTCGGACCACGCGACCGTGCCGAACGTGGGGTCGCCGCTGAACAGGTCGCCCGTCGTCGGCTTCACGAACCGGACGGTGTAGTCGCCTCCGCGCGGGAGGAAGCCGGGGGTCCCGCCGGGCGTGCCCGCCGAGCTGAAGTAGTACTGCCCGTTCGCGTCGGTGGTGGTCGTCCCGATGATCGTGCCGTCGTCGTCGAGGAGCTGCACCGTGAGGCCGGGGATCGGCGGCTCGTCGGGGTCCTGGACGCCGTCCTGGTCGGCGTCGAACCACGCGACGTTGCCGATCTGGATGGGCGCCTCGACGAGCATCGCGGCCACGTCGCCGAGCCCGCCGGCCTTCGACAGCGCGCCCTCGATCGGCATCATCACCATGCGTCCGCGCTGCGCGGTGCCGGCCACGCCCGCGTCGCCGGTGGTGTTGTACCAGGCGAAGCCGTTGGTGCGGAACTCGCTGATGGTGTCGAAGCCCGTCGACGCGATCTGGTTCGCGCCAGGCAACGTCGCGAGACCACCCGTGGTGATCTCCTGGTGCTCGTTGCCGCGGGTTCCCGCGAAGACGTTGCTGTCGTAGAAGAACTCGCGGCCGCCCGGACCCTGGTCAGGCTGAGTGCTGGCGGACGACTTCGAGCCCACGACGCCGTCGTTCTCGATCGCGTAGGTCCCCGACGCGGTGGGTGCCGCGATGAGCGTGTCACCGCTCGAGAACGCCTCGTAGGTCGGGGTCGACGTCCCGGCCGGGGCGTCCGGCGCGATGTTCTGGTAGCCCATCTGGAACCCGAACCGGTCCGCGAAGCCGAGCACCAGGTCGCCGTCGGAGGAGAACGCGAGGTCGGTCAGCATCGGCTGCGGCCAGGCGAGCTGCCCGGGGTTGTTGTTGGTCATCATCGCGGCCGGGTCGAACGTGTTCGTCCACGGGTGCCACAGGCACGACTGCTCGAACCCCGCCTGGCTGCACGTCGCGCTGCCGGGGCTGAACGCCGGGCCCTTCTGGTAGTCGAGCGGGACGCGCAGCACCTGGGACGACGACGACGCGAGGTCGGTGGCGTCCGCCTCCGGCACGGCGCGCACCACGGCGTGCATCCCGGCGGTGCTGCTCGCGGTCGCGCCCTCGATGTACCCGACGAGGATCTGCCCGTGCTGCACGGCCAGCGCCCAGGGCCGGTCGTCGGAGGCCAGCCCCAGCGGGATCGTCGTGCGCAGCGTCTTCGACGCGATGTCGACGACCTCGATCTCCCGCAGGTGCAGGTTCATGACGTACAGCGCGGTGTTGTCGCCGCTGATCGCGATGCCGCCGATGCCGACGGTGCCGATGTCCTCGAAGGCCTGGGCGTCCGCAGCCGGGTCCTGCGGCCGGATGAACCCGCCGCGACCGGAGTACGTCGCGTCGAACGTGCCGAAGTCGATGCCGAGGCCGGGGACGTCGTTCGGGACGCCGTTGGCCGGGTCCGCGGCGAGGTCGGGGCCGAGGTTGAGCCAGTCCTGCAGCGCACCGGGCGTCGAGCTGATCGTGCCGCTCGCGGGGTCGTAGGCGCCGGGCACGCGGTACACGCCCGCGAGCCCGAGCGGTCCGAGGTCCACCTGCCGCTTGAGCACGGCGGCCGTGAACAGGTCACCCGTGCTCGGCTCCGCCGCGGTGCCCCACAGGCCACCGGTCTCGTCGAAGTGAGCCAGGATCGTGCGGCCACGCGGCAAGCCGAAGAACGGCGACGGCTGCGTGCCGTCGTTGACGAAGTTGAAGTCCGGCGCGGCACCCGCGGTGGTCCACTGGTCCTGCCAGGGGTACGCGGCCAGCGAGACGCCCGTCTGGGGCTGGCTCGGGTTCACCTGGTACTGGCGCTGGCCCGCGTAGTGCAGCGGGATCGCGAGCGGGGTGTCCTCGTCGGCCTTGTTGTAGTCGCCGAGCGCGCTGACGCCGAAGTCGACGCCCGTGTCCCCCAGCGTCGCGACGTGCACGTTCGAGCCCGACTGTCCCGCGGCGGCGCCGAGCACCGAGAACGACGGGTACATGCCGGTCGGCAGGCCCGTGAACTGCACGCGGACCTGGTCGGTGAACGCGCCGGTCACCGGCAGCGTGTAGGTGCCGTCCACGCCGGACGTCGTCGTCCCGACGACCGCACCGTGCGCGTCACGGGCCGTCACCGTCACGCCCGCCATGCCCCGGTCGTGCATCGTCGCCGGGTCGTTCGAGCCCACGTCGAGCACGCCGTCGGCGTCGAAGTCGCGGAAGACCGTGCCCGAGACCGTGCCGTCGGCCGCCGACGCGGGAGCCGCCAGGCCGAGGGTCACGCCGACCGCGACGGCTGCGGCGGTGAGCATCGCGCCCCCGGCGACGAGGGCCGCGGAACGCGTGCGCCTGTCGCGATCGCGCAGCGGTGCGCGTCGGCTGCGTCGGTGCGCGAGCGTCACGAGATCTCCCCGTCCTGGTGGCCGCCTGGCTGGTTCGACGCGGGCGCGGGCGCTCGCGTCGAAGCGGTCACTCTGGCACATGTTGCCCGGGCAATCGGCCTCAGTCCACCACCGCGGCGCCGACGACCGTGCTCGCCGTAGGGTTTCGCCCATGTCCCGCCAGCGCCCGCGTGCCCGACGAACGCTGCGGTCGGCCGCCGTCGCCCAGGCGCTGCTGCTGGGCCTCGTGCTCGCGGGCTGCTCGGGCACGCCGGATCCTCGGCCCGTGACGGGCGAGGAGGCGCAGCGGCTCGCGGTCGCGCGGCTGTCGGTGTACGAGGCGCACCTCGTCGACCTCGACCTGCAGGTGCCCGTGCAGGGCCAGACGCTGCACATGAGCGGCCGGGCGGACATGCGCACGCACGCCGCGTCGGTGGTGGTGACGACGCAGGACCGGCCGCCGCGGTACGCGCTGCTGCAGTGGGACCTCGACCGCTCGGCGCTGCTCGAGCTGCCCTCGGCGACCGCTCCCGCCACGCTGCCGACCACGGGGTGGCAGGTCGCGGCGATCGACCCGACCGATGCGCTCGGCAGCGCGCTGCGGATCACGCTCAACCTCGCGTCGGACCGCCCCGAGAACCCGGTGCTGCTGCAGCAGAACGGCGCGCAGCTCGTCGGGACGGACACTGTCGACGGCACGAAGGTCGACGTGTTCACGGCTCCGGGCGCCGACGGCAGGACCGACGAGCGGTTGCACTACCTGGTCGACGCGAAGGGCACGCTGCACCGCGTGGACGCGGACACGGGGGCCGACGACCATCTCGTCATCACGCTGCGCCCCTCGTCGTCGACCGCTCCCGTGACGCTCACGCCATCCCTGGGCTGAGCGACTCGAGCGACTCGCGCGCCCACCGTGCCTGCGCCCGGGCGGTCGCCTCGCCTGCGGCGATCGTGACGAGGAACCACCGCTTGTCCGGGTGGTCCGGCTCCGCCTCGACCTCGGTGCGGATGCTCGCGAGGGTCGCCAGCGTCGCCTGGGCCTCGTCGGCGGCGTCGCGCAGCAGGTCCAGGCAGGCCTCCTCGCCGAGCGTGCTGCCGAAGAACAGCCGCAGCAGGAGCCCGTTGCGCGGGGGCGTGCGCTCGACGGGCGTGCGCAGCAGGTCGCGCAGGCGCGTGCGGCCGGCAGCGGTGATCGTGAAGCGGCCGTCGTCCTTGGCGACCAGCCCGTCGGCCTCGAGCCGCGCGAGCGCGGGGTAGATCTGGCCGAAGCTCTCGCTCCAGAAGTGGCCGAGCGTCGAGACGATCGCGGCGCGCAGGGCGTAGCCCGTCATGGGCTCGACGCTCAGGGCGCCGAGCACGGCGAGATCGGTCTGGGGACGGCGGCTCATGGGAGTGACTATATCTGGCAGATATGGTCTGATGTGCGCATGGCACACGACGAGAAGCGGTCGGGGCGCGTCGCCGCCGGCCTGATGCTGACGATGGCAGGGTTCCAGGCGGCGCTCGCGGCCGGGGCGCCGTGGGGTGCGGCCGCGTACGGGGGTGCGACGAGCGGCACGCTCGACCCCGGGCAGCGCGTCGCGAGCGCGGTCGCGGTCCCCGTGTACCTCGCCCTCGCGACGGTCGCAGCGGGGCGGATCGGGTCGACGACCGCCCGGCGGCGCGTGCTGCGGGTCCTGTCCCTGGCGATGGCTGCGGGTGCCGTCCTGAACGTCGCGTCGCCCTCGCTCGTCGAGCGGGTGTGCTGGGTGCCGTTCTGCGTGGTGGCAGCGGTGGCGAGCTGGCGCGCCGCGCCGCGTCCGACGTCCACCGGGGCCGGTCTCGACGTCGCGGCGGCGGCCACGGGGCGGCTGCCGTGACGCCGGTCGCGTGACGTCGGAATTCGGGTGACGGCGCACGGCGCCGGTGGGACGATCCACGCATCCGCTCGTGCGGTCCGTCATGCCGAGGGGGCATGCCATGCCGAGGAAACCCGCGTCGTTGGTGCTGGTGACCGCGCTCTGCGTGGCGGTGGTGACGGGGTGCGACGCGTCGCCACCGGACCCGGGGCCCGACGGGACGATGACGTCCACCCCGAGCTCCGCGCGGATCGCGTTGCAGCTCGGCCACGTCGACGGCTCGGCCGACTTCGACCCCCCGGTCGCCTGGTTCGCCGAGGCGGTCGAGCGCGAGAGCGCGGGCTCGGTGACCGTCGAGACGCGGTTCTCGTGCTGCGGCGACGGTCCCGACGCGGAGCGCACGCTCGTCGGTGACGTCGCGTCCGGCGACCTCGGCCTGGGCTGGACGGGCGTGCGCGTGTTCACGCAGCCCGGGCTCCGCGTCGAGGGTGCGGCCGCGCTCGTCGGGCCCATGGTCGTCACGGGGTACGGGCAGGAGGAGGCGGTGCTGCGTGACGACGCGGTCGGGGAGGTCCTGGACGGCATCGACGGCACCGGCGTCGTGGGGGTGGGGCTCGTGCCCGGCGGCCTGCGCTACGTGCTCGGCGCGGACGCAGTCCTCGCAGGCCCCGACGACTACGTCGGGCGGACCGTGCACGTGCTCGACTCGACGGTCGGGTCGAGCACGATGGTCGCGCTGGGGGCGACACCGAGCGAGGTGGGGTTCGAGGAGCGCGACTCCGGCCTCGAGGACGGCTCGATCCAGGGTGTCGAGAACACCCTGACGTTCTACCGCGACCACACCGACCTCGCGCCCTTCGTGAGCCTCGAGCCGCTCTGGCCGCGCCTGAGCGTCGTCGTGGCGTCGCCGAGCACGTGGTCCCGGCTGACGGACGTCCAGCGGCGTGCCATACGTCGCGCGGTGGCGGACGTCGTGCAGCGCACCGCCGAGCTGCGCGACGTCGACCAGCTCGCGCTGACCACCGCGTGCCTCGGTCGTGGCCACGTGCGACGAGCCACGGACCAGCAGGTCGCGGCGATGCGGGCGGCCGTCGCACCGGTCCTCGACGACCTGAGGTCGGACGCGGGTGCTGCGCGGGTGCTGGCCGCCGCGGAGCGCGCGTCCGCGTCGGCCGGGCCGGACGAACCCCTGGCGCTCCCGGTCGGCGGGTGCTCGTAGACGCCCGCCGCGCGGTTGACATTCAAGGAAACACTTGAATGAATGGAGCCATGAGCCCCTCGGCCGTGCAGACGTTCGCCGCTCTCGGCGACCCCGTCCGCAGCACGATCGTCGATCGGCTCGCCGCGTCGGACGCCACCGTCGGCGAGCTCGCCTCGCTGTTCGACATCTCCTTCCAGGCCGTCTCGCAGCACCTCGACGTGCTCGAGCGTGCGGGTCTCGTCGTGCGACGCCGCGAAGGGCGCACGAGACCCGCACGGCTCGACCCGCGGGCGCTCGAGGAGGCGCGGGACTGGATGGAGGAGCGCCGGCTCCGGCTCGAGGCGCGCTACCGCCGCCTCGACGACCTGCTCGCACGTGAGCAGGCGACGACCACGACCGACGAGGAGCAGCCATGAGCCAGCACGACATCCGACGTCCCGGCGCCACGACCCATACCCGCACCGGCGAGCAGAGCATCGTGCACCGCCGCGAGTTCGAGGCCCCCGCGGCGCTCGTGCAGCGCGCGCACACCGAGGTGGACCTGTTCACGCAGTGGATGGGCCCGCGCGGCACGACGGTCGAGGTGGACCGGTTCGAGCCGGTGACCGGCGGCGCGTTCCGCTACTCCGTGGTGTCGCCCGACGGCGGCGCGTGGACGTTCCGGGGCACGTACCACGACGTCGTCCCCGGGCGGATCCGGCACACCTGGCAGTACGAGGCCGAGGAGCAGGTCACGCTCGAGACGCTCGAGTTCGTCGACCTGCCGGACGGTCGCAGCGCGCTCGAGGTGACCTCCACCTACACGTCCGCGCAGGCGTGCGAGGACATGCTCGCGAGCGGCATGGACGCCGGGATGGACGAGGACTTCGAGCGGATCGACGCGCTGCTCGCGGCCCTGCGCTGAGCGGCCCGGCGGCCGTCAGACGTCGGCCCCGGCCGGCGCGTGGTGGTGCCGCTCGAGGTTGGCGCCCTCCACGTCGACGTCCGGCAGGAGCCGGTCGAGCCAGCGCGGCAGCCACCACGCGCCGTCGCCCGCGAGGTGCAGGACGGCCGGGATGATGAGCATGCGCATGAGGAACGCGTCGACGAGCACGCCGAACGCGAGCCCGAAGCCGAGGGGCCGGATCGTCGCGACGTCGGAGAACATGAAGCCGCCGAACACGGAGATCATGATGATCGCCGCCGCGGTGACGACCGTCCGGCCCGCGTGCACGCCCTCGACCACGGCCCGCCGCGCGGGTGACCCGTGCGCGTACGCCTCGCGCATGCCGGACGTGAGGAACAGCTGGTAGTCCATCGCGAGGCCGAACAGGATGCCGACCAGCAGCGTCGGCAGGAAGCTCAGCACCGGCCCGGGGTTGTGCACCCCGAAGACGCTCGGCAGCCAGCCCCACTGGTACACCGCGGTGACGCCGCCGAGCGCGGCGAACAGCGACAGGACGAACCCGCCGGTCGCGACGAGCGGGACGAGCAGCGACCGGAACACCAGCACGAGGATGCAGAACGACAGGCCGATGACGACCGCGAGGTAGACCGGCAGCGCGTCGGACAGCTTCTCCGAGATGTCGATGGCGGCACTCGCGCTGCCTGCGACGGCGAGCGGCACGGTCTCGCCGCCCACCTCGACGGTGGTGTCGCGCAGCGCGTGCACGAGCTCCTCGGTGGACTCCGAGCTCGGGCCCTCGGCGGGGACCACCTGAAAGACGAGCACCGAGCCGGCCTTGTTGGCGCCCACGGGGGCGACCGCCGCGACGTCGTCGGCCGCCGTGATCGCGGAGCCGATGGTCGCCTGGGCTGCCGTGAGGTCGTCGCCGGTCGCGCCGCCGGGCAGGTCGGCGACGACGACGAGCGGGCCGTTGGCGCCTGGGCCGAAGTCGCGCGCGATCGTCGTGTACGCGCGGTACTGCGTCGAGTCCGCGGGCTCCGAGTCGCCCGTCGGCAGGCCGAGCCGCATCGAGAACGACGGGATCGCCACGGCCGCGAGCACGCCCACGCCGACGACGATGCGCAGGACCGCGCTCCCCGTGCGCATGGGGGTCGCGGGCGTCGTCGTCGCCGGGGTCGCGTGCGTGACGCGCTGGCGGCGCGGCAGCACCCGCTGGCCCAGCAGGCCGAGCAGCGCGGGCGTCATGGTGACGGCGACGAGCACCGCGACGGCGATCGCACCGGCGGCGACGGTGCCCATGAGGCCGAGGAACGGGATGCCCGTGACGTTGAGCGCGAGCAGGGCGATGAGCACGGTGCTGCCGGCGAACACCACGGCGTTGCCGCTCGTGCCGTTGGCGAGGCCGATCGACTCGTGCACCGGCATGCCCGCGCGCAGCTGGCGGCGGTGGCGGTTGAGGATGAACAGCGAGTAGTCGATGCCGACCGCGAGCCCGAGCATCGCGCCGAGGATCGGCGTCACCGACGTCATCTCGACCGTGCCCGACAGCGCCATCGCGCCGGCCACCGCGACGCCGACGCCGAGGATCGCGTTGAGCAGCGGGAGGCCCGCCGCGACCAGCGTGCCGAGCATGACGACGAGGACGATGGCCGCGACGGCCAGGCCGATCGCCTCGCTCACGCCGCCGAGCTGCGGGGTGCCCTGCGTGAGGTCGGTGGAGTACTCGGCGGCGACGCCGTCGGGCAGCCCGGCGTCGATCGCGTCGGTCACGGCCTGCTTGGTCTCGGGCGTGACGGACATGAGCTGCTCGTCGAACACGACCGTGCCGATCGCGGCGGCGCCGTTGCTGGAGACCGTGCGGATCTCCTTCGACATGTCGAGCATCTTGCGGGCCTGGTCGAGCTGCTGCTGCGAGGCGTCGAGCTTCGCGCGCTGCTCGTCGAGCTGCTTCTGCTGCGCGTCGAGCTGGGCGAGCGCAGCCTTGAGCTCGGGCGTCTCGCCCGACTGCTTGATCGCGCCCTCGGTCTGCGTGCGTGCGTCGTCGAGCTTGGTCTGCGCGTCGTCGACCTGTGCGCGTGCGTCCTTGACCTGGGCCTCGCCCTGCGTGACCTTCGCGGCCTGCTCCTCGCGCTGCGCGGTCGACGCGAACGGGTCGACGACGGTCGTGACGCCGTCGACCTTCGCGGCGTCGGCCAGCGCCGCGCTCACGCCGGCCTGCTGGTCCTTCGTCATCGCGGAGTCGTCGTCGGTGTGGAAGACGACCGCGCCGGTGCCGCCGCTCGCTGCGGGCAGCTCCTTCGCGAGCCGGTCCGTGACCTCGGCCGTCGGCGTGCCGGGGATCGAGAGCGTCGAGGCGAGCGAGCCGCCGAACGCCACGAACGCCGCGACGGCGATCGCGAGCACCGCGGCCCAGCCGGCGAGGACGACCCACGCCCGGCGCGCGGAGAACCGGCCGAGCCGGTAGAGCAGTTCAGCCACGGGTCATCGCTTTCCGGCGCACGGGTGCGCGGCCTGGGGTGAGGGGAAGCGGATCGACGCAATCCACTTCGGGCAGCCTAAGCATCTCCTGCCCGCCTGTGCACACCCGCGCGGCTGTGAAGTTGATCTCAGCTATCCGCTTCGGCGGGTATCGTCGGCCGCATGACCGACCGCCGCCCGGCACTGCGCCGCGACGCCGAGCGCAACCGCACGCGCATCGTGTGCGCCGCGCGGGAGCTGTTCGCCGAGCGCGGGCTCGGCGTCGGGTTCAACGAGGTCGCGCACCGCGCCGGCGTCGGGGTCGGCACCGTGTACCGGCGGTTCGCGGACAAGCCGGAGCTGGTGCGCGCCGCGCTCGAGGAGCCGCTCGACGCACTCGTCGAGGTCGCCGCCCGGGCCGACGAGGCCGCACGGGCCTGGGACGGGCTCGAGCTCCTCCTGGTCCGCATCACCGACCTGCTCGTCGACAACCTCGGGCTGCGCGACGCCGCGCTCGGCGGCGGTGCCTGGGAGCTCGCCGCACCCGCGACCGAACGCATCGCCGAGGTCATGGAGCGGCTCCTCGCCCGTGCGCACGACGAGGGCGACCTGCGCGCCGGCGCCGGCGGCGAGGACGTCGTCATGCTCCTGTGGCTCGTCACGACGCTCGCCGAGCACGCCGCCGAGGTGCGCCCCGCCCTGCACCGGCGCTACCTGCAGGTGCTGCTCGACGGGCTACGGTCCGGCCCCGGCCGTGCCGCGCTCCCCGAACCGCTCGGCCCGGCCGACGTCGACGCGATCTCGCGCCGCTGGGCTGCCTCGTGACAGGCGACGTCGGCACGGCCTGGGACGAGCGCCGCGTGGCGTTCGCGTCCGCGGCGTCATGGTTCACGGCGACGGTCGGGCTCGTGGGTGCTCGCTGGGGCAGGCCGGCCCTCGGCGAGTGGGACGTGCGCGCGCTCGTCGGCCACACCTCGCGTGCGCTCCTGACGGTCGAGCAGTACCTTGCCAGGCCCGCGGCGGCCGTGGACGTCCCCACGAGCGTCGCGTACTTCCTCGCGGCGCGGTCGGCAGGAGGGGGCGTCGCGGCCGACGTGGCACGGCGCGGACGGGAGGCGGGCGCCGCGCTGGGTGCCGACCCGGTCGCAGCCCTCGACGCGCTCGCCGCGCGCGTGCTGCGCGCCGTCTCGGCCACCACCGGCGACGAGCTGGTGACGAGCGTCGTCGGCGGGATGCGGCTCGCCGAGTACCTCCCCACGCGGACTTTCGAGCTCGTCGTCCACACCGTCGACCTGGCGGTAGCGCTCGACGAGCCGGCTGAACCTCCCGCCGCCGCAGGTCGCGCGGCGCTCGACGTCGTCGCCGCGCTCGCGGCCGCCGAGGGCACCGCGGGTCCGGTGCTGCTCGCCCTGACCGGGCGCGACGCGCTGGCACCCGGCTTCACGTTGCTCTGAGACCGGCGGGGGTGCCGCGCGCCGCCGCCGGCACCCACCTCGCGGCACGGTAGAAATACCCGCAGCACGGCCGCCGGGGCCGTCGCGGACGACGAAGGGTACGCGTGCTCACGGACACCGAGCGGATGAGCGGCAAGGACCACGCGACCCGGACGCTCGTCGCGCTCGCGGCCGCGGTCGTGGTCTTCGTCGGGGTGTGGGCCGGGCGAGGCTTCCTCGCGCCGCTCGTCCTGGGTGCGGTGGTCGTCGTCATCGCCCACCCGCTGCGGTTCCCGCTCGAGCGCCGTGGCTGGCCGCGCTGGGCCGCGACGACGGTGGTCATCGTCGCCGGCTGGGTGATCCTCGCCGGCATCATCGGGCTCGTCGCGTTCGGCGTCGTGCGGTTCGGGTCGATGATCGCCGACTACCAGGACGAGCTCGCCGCGAAGCTGAGCGACGCCCAGGGCTGGCTCGACTCCGCGGGGCTCGGCGGGACGACGACCGACGCGGTGACCCGAGCATTCGACCCTGCGACGCTGCTGTCCCTCGCGCGCCGCATCGGGTCGTCCGCGATGGCCATCTCCGGGGCGCTGTTCTTCGTGTTCGCGTACGTGCTGTTCATGGCGGTCGACGGCGCGCACTACGCGCGCTCGCGCACGTACTTCGGGCACGAGCGCGGCGCGGCGATCGACCGGGCCGGACGGCTGACCGCCGGTGTGCGGCGCTACTACGTCGTCAACGCGACGTTCGGCGCGATCGTCGCGGTGCTCGACGGCATCGCGCTGTGGCTCCTCGGCGTCCCCGGTGCGGTGGTGTGGGCGATCCTCGCGTTCGTCACCAACTTCATCCCGAACGTGGGCTTCGTCATCGGCCTCGTACCGCCTGCGATGCTCGCGCTCGTCGTCGGCGGCTGGCCGCTCATGCTCGCGGTGATCGCCGTGTACTGCGCGGTCAACGTGGTGCTGCAGGTGTTCGTGCAGCCCAAGTTCGTCAGCGACGCGGTCGACCTGAGCCTCACGCTCAGCTTCGCGTCGGTCGCCTTCTGGTCGCTCGTGCTGGGGCCGCTCGGCGCGGTGCTGTCCATCCCGCTGACGTTGCTGGTCCGAGCCCTGATCCTCGAGCCCGACCCGTCGAGCGGGTGGTTGCGCTGGCTGTCCGGGGACCGCTCGGCGAGCGAGCGGGACGTCAGCAGCGATGGGGCGCCCACGTCCTGACGCCCTGACGTCCCGCACCCGATGCCCCGACGTCTGGCGTCCTGAACAGGACGCGCGCGCGATCCCCGAACCATCGCGGGGGTTGACGTTTGCGCGCGTCGGTCCGTAATGTCGGCGTTCACCGTGCAAGAACTCGACGAGTAGACGCACAAAGCGGTGCGTGCAGTGAAACGAATCGAGCAGCGGTGCCGCCGTGGCGAGCCGACCCCCGTGGCCGACGTCCGCGACGAATGCTGCACCCGCAGGTCCACGCACCGATGTCGCACGTCCGCTCCCCCTCCTGCCCTGCGGGAGGGGAACCCGACCCCGCAACGACGCGGGAGACCGAGGAAGTCTCACCGATGAGGCCATCGCGCAGTCAGAAGCCCGTCCACGACCGCCCCCTCCACGACCAGCCCCTCGCCGGCGCACGGACCAGGACCCGGCGCGCCCGCCCGTCCCGGAGCGTGCTCGCGCACCGGCTGCGCGGAGCCGTCGTCGCCGTCGCGACCGCCGCGCTGGTGGTCCCCCTCGGCGTCACCCTCGCGACGAGCGCGTCCGCAGCCCCCGTCGACCTGGCGCTCGGCAAGCCCGTGACGGCCAGCAGCCAGAGCGACGTCTACGCGCCCGGCAACGTCACCGACGGAAGCACGGGCACGTACTGGGAGTCGCAGAACAACGCGTTCCCGCAGTGGGTGCAGATCGATCTCGGATCCGCGCAGACCGTCGAGTCGCTGGGCCTGAACCTGCCGCCCGGCTGGGGAGACCGCACCCAGACCGTCTTGGTCCAGGGCAGCGCGGACGGCTCGTCGTTCACGACGCTCAAGGGTGCCGCCACCTACTCGTTCACGCAGTCGGCCTCGAACGCCGTCGAGATCGACACGACGGACGCGAGCGTGCGCTACGTCCGGCTCACGGTGACCACCAACTCCGGCTGGCCCGCGGCCCAGCTCTCCGAGGTGCGTGTGCTCGGCTCGACCGGCTCGGGCACCGGTGACCCGGGCGGCAGCAACCTCGCCCAGGGACGCCCGATCGTGGGCTCGTCGACCACGCAGGGCTACGTCGCCGCCAACGCGGTCGACGGCTCGCGCAGCTCGTACTGGGAGGCCGCCTCGGCCGCCAGCACCCTCGACGTCACGCTCGCCGCGCCGTCCGACCTCACCGCCGTGAACGTGCTGCTCAACCCGGACGCCGCCTGGGGCGCCCGTACGCAGACGTTCGCCGTTCTCGGCCGCACGGGCTCGAGCGGGTCCTGGACGACGATCAAGCCGTCCGCGACGTACGCGTTCGCACCCAGCAGCGGCAACCAGGTCGCGGTCCCCGTGACCGCGGCCGCCTCCGAGGTCCGGCTCCAGTTCTCCGGCAACACCGGTGCGACCGGCGCCCAGGTCGCGGAGCTGCAGGTGATCGGCACGCCGTCGAGCACGCCGACGGCCCCCGACCTGCAGGTCAGCCTCCTGGCGACCTCTCCCTCGGCACCGACCACCACGACCCCGGTGACCCTGTCCGCCAACGTCCGCAACGCCGGGACCGGCGCAGCCACGGCGACGACCGTCGTGCTCACCGTGGACGGCACGACGGCGGCGACCGTCGCCGTCCCAGCCCTCGCCGCCGGCGCCTCGACGACCGTCACCGCCGTCGTCGGCACGCGCGCCGCCGGGACGCACGCGGTCGTCGCCACGGTCGACCCCGCCGGGGCCGTCACCGAGTCCGACGAGTCCAACAACACCGCGACCGGCTCGTTCACCGTCAGCCCGGACGGTGTGCCGGTCAAGGCCGACCTCGTCGTGCAGGGCCTGACCACCATGCCCGCCTCGCCGACGACGGCCGATGTCATCACTCTCGGCGCCACCGTCCGCAACCAGGGCACCGGCGCCTCGGCGGCCACCACCGTGGCGTTCGCCGTCGCGGGGCAGCAGGTCGGGACCGCGACCGTCCCGGCGCTCGCGGTCGGTGCGTCGTCCGGCGTCACCCTGACGCTCGGAACTCGCGCCGCGGGCACCTACACGCTGGGCGCGACCGTCGACCCGACGAACGTCGTCGCCGAGTCCGACGAGGGCAACAACTCCGCCACCGGCAGCGTCACCGTCACCGCCGGCCCCACCGGAGGCGACCCGGTCGACCTCACCACCCACCGTCCCGCCACGGCGTCCTCGTCGGTCGGGTCGCTCGACGCCGCCAAGGCCACCGACGGTGACACCGCCACCTACTGGGAGGGCGGCAGCGGCGCCTACCCCGGGACCCTCGCGGTGACCCTCGCGTCGGTGTCCACGCTGCAGCAGGTGACCGTCAAGCTCCCGCCGAGCGACGCCTGGGGGCCGCGCACCCAGACCTTCTCGGTCGAGGCCCGCACCGGGACCGGCTCGTGGACGACGATCGCCGCGTCCAAGGCGTACGCGTTCACCAACGCGACCGCGTCGAACTCCGTCACCTTCCCGGTGACCGGCTCCGGCAACGAGGTGCGCCTGTCGTTCACGGGCAACACCGGCGCAGGCAACGGGCAGGTCGCCGAGCTCGTCGTCGTCGGCGTCCCGGCACCCAACCCCGACCTGGTCGTCACGAGCGTGGCGACGACGCCGACGGCACCGACGGCCGCCGACGCGGTCACCGCGACGGTCGTCGTCAGGAACACCGGCAACCTCGCCGCCTCGGCAACCACGGTCGACGTGCTGATCGACGGCGCCGCGACGGCCAGCGCAGCCGTCCCGGCGCTCGCGGCCGGCGCCTCGGCCACCGTGACCGCGTCGCTCGGCAAGCTCGCCTCCGGCTCGTACACGCTCGGGGCGAAGGTCGACCCGGCCGGCACGGTCGTCGAGAAGGACGAGACCAACAACGTCCTGACCAGCACCGCGGCGCTCGTCGTCACGGACGCCCCCGGCCCCGACCTGCAGGTCATCGACCTCACCACCAGCCCGGCGAACCCGGCGGTCGGCGCGGCGGTCTCGTTCACCGTGCAGGTGAAGAACCGTGGGACGACGGCGGTCGCCGCCGGGACCGTCACCCGCGTCACGATCGGCTCGACGACGCTCAACGGCACCACGCCCGCGATCGCCGCCGGCGCGACCGTCACCGTCGCGATCGCCGGGACCTGGACCGCGACCAGCGGGGGCGCGACCGCGACGGCCACGGCCGACGCGACGAACGTCGTCGCGGAGACCAACGAGGCGAACAACACCCTCGCCACGGCGATCGTCGTCGGACGCGGTGCCGCCGCGCCGTTCACGTCCTACGAGGCCGAGAACGGCACGACGAACGGCACCGTCGTGCGCGCCGACGCCGAGCGCACCTTCGGGCACACCAACTTCGCCACCGAGTCCTCGGGGCGGGCGTCGGTGCGGCTCGACGCGCAGGGCCAGTACGTGCAGTTCACGTCGACGGTGGCGACGAACTCGATCGTCGTGCGCAACTCCATCCCGGACGCGAACGGCGGCCAGGGGCAGGAGAAGACGATCAGCCTGTACGCGAACGGGACCTTCGTGCAGAAGCTCACGCTCTCGTCGCACTACTCGTGGCTGTACGGCACGACGGACCAGCCCGAGGGCCTGACGAACACCCCGGGCGGTGACGCCCGCCGGCTGTTCGACGAGTCGCACGCGCTGCTGGCCCGCTCCTACCCGGTCGGCACCGTGTTCCGCCTCCAGCGGGACGCCGGGGACGACGCGGCGTTCTACTACATCGACCTCGTGGACCTCGAGCAGGTCGCGCCGGCGCTGACCCAGCCGGCGGGGTGCGTGCCCATCACGCAGTACGGCGCGGTGCCGAACGACGGCATCGACGACTCGGCTGCGATCCAGGCGGCCGTCACGGCGGACCAGAACGGGCAGATCAGCTGCGTGTGGATCCCGGCGGGGCAGTGGCGGCAGGAGAAGAAGATCCTCACCGTCGACCCCCAGCACCGCGGGACGTACAACCAGGTCGGCATCAGCGACGTCACGATCCGTGGCGCTGGGATGTGGTACTCGCAGCTCTACTCGTTGACGGAGCCGCAGGACGCCAACACGATCAACCACCCGCACGAGGGCAACTTCGGGTTCGACATCGACAAGAACGTGACGCTGTCCGACATCGCGATCTTCGGCTCAGGCCGTATCCGCGGTGGCGACGGCAACGCCGAGGGCGGCGTCGGGCTCAACGGTCGGTTCGGCACCGGCACGTCGATCAGCAACGTGTGGATCGAGCACGCCAACGTCGCCGTCTGGGTGGGCCGCGACTACGACAACATCCCCGACCTGTGGGGACCGGCCGACGGGCTGCAGTTCAGCGGCATGCGCATCCGCGACACCTACGCCGACGGCATCAACTTCTCCAACGGCACGCGCAACTCACGCGTGTTCAACTCGACGTTCCGCACCACGGGCGACGACTCGTTGGCGATGTGGGCCAACCCGTACGTCAAGGACCGGACCGTCGACAACGAGCACGACAACCACTTCGTCAACAACACGATCGCGCTGCCCTGGCGTGCCAACGGCATCGCGATCTACGGCGGCTCGAACAATTCGATCGAGAACAACCTCGTCTCCGACACCATGAACTACCCGGGAATCATGCTGGCGACCGACCACAGCCCGCTGCCGTTCGGGGGCACCACGCTGATCGCCAACAACGGGCTCTACCGCACCGGCGGCGCGTTCTGGAACGAGGACCAGGAGTTCGGGGCCATCACCCTGTTCCCGTCGACGCTCGACATCACGGGCGTGACCATCCGGGACACGGACATCGACGACTCCACGTACGACGGGATCCAGTTCAAGAACGGCGGCGGGAACATGCCCGGCGTCAAGATCACGAACGTGCGGATCGACAGGTCGAACAACGGGTCGGGCATCCTCGCGATGAGCGGCGCTCGCGGTGACGCGACGCTGACGAACGTGACGATCACGCGATCGCGCGACGGGGACGTGCTCAAGGAGCCCGGCAGCCAGTTCGTCCTCACGGGCACGACGAGCTGATGCGTGGCTGACGGGTGGCACCTGAACCACGACGAGGGGAGCGCGGCCATCGCGGCCGGGCTCCCCTCGTCGTCTGCGGCTGCGGGACCGGCGGCCGACGAGGCCTGAGGCCCGCGGCCGGGCTACGTGTGCTGGGCGACCACGCCGTGCGCCGCGAGGCGTGCACGCAGCACGTCGTGCCCCTCGTCGAGGTGCCACACCACGGCAGGCATGCCCGCCGCCCGCGCGCCCTCGACGTTGGGTGCGGTGTCGTCGACGAACAGGATCGTCCCCGGGTCGGCTCCGATCCGCCGAGCCGCCTCGACGAAGAAGCCGGGGTCCGGCTTGGCGACCCCCAGGTCGTGCGAGTAGCAGCTGACGTCGAACAGGTCGTCGTAGCCGAGCGACGTGCGCATGTACGCGCCGCGCATGCTCTCCTGGTTGGTGCCCAGGTGCACCCCGTAGCCGCCGGCGCGCAGCGCCGCGACGAGCGCGAGGGACTCGTCGTGGACCTCGATCCGGTGCCACACGTCTGCGTACACCACCTCGACGGGCGTCTCGACCCCGTGCTCGGCGAGCGCCGCGGCGAGCACAGGCAGGTACTCGCCGCGTCCCGCGAGCATCGGCAGCTCGTCCTTCCACGTCGCGTGCAGGAACGTGCGCGCGCGGTCACCGAGGTACGGCTCCATCGCGGCGTACCAGCCGCCGGGTATCTGCTGCAGCACGCCGTCGGCGTCGAGCAGCACGTGCCGGATCGTCGTCATCGGTCGACCGACCCCTCGGCCCCGAACCCGGTGTGGGCCGCCCACCGGCGTGCGGCGCTCGAGGCGGCGTCCGTCACGAGGTCGCGCAGCTCCGGGACGTCCGGGACGCGGAACGAGACGTAGCCGCCTCGCCCCCCGGCGACCGGGCGGCCGTACGCCTTGGCCGCGAGCGTGCCGTCCGGCAGCAGCCGCACGGTGATCGACTGCAGCTCGAACTCCTCGCCGCGGCGGGTGTCGCGCCAGCGCATGTGCTCGGGCACGACGACGTTGACGGCGAGGGCGGAGAGCTCGGGTTCCGGCACGACGCCATCCTCGCGCGTGCGTGTGGGTCTCGGTGCGTCAGTGGCGCAGCAGGACCCACGAGCGGATGTAGGACCTCGTGACCCGCTCGTGCGGGTACGGGGTGACCTCGTCGAAGGACACGAAGTTGTCGTCGTCGCGCCAGCGGAGCGTCACGTACTTCCACCCGGTCGTCGACGACGTGGTGCGCACGGGCATGATCTTGTCGCCGACCTGCACGTCGAACGTCCCGCACGTGGGGCAGGTGCGCACGAGCAGACGGATCCCGACCGCACCGTCCTGGTGGAACTGCGACGCGCTGGAGGAGCCCGAGTGGTGGACCGAGTTCTGCAGCACCGCGACGGTGTGGCCACCGACCTTCTTCGTCTTCCCGTAGACGGTGAAGCCCTTCGCCGTCACCGGCGCGGCGACATCCGTGCAGTGCGGGGCTGACCACGGGCTCGTGCGGCCGAGCTCGTCGCGCGCGCGCACCTCGTAGCAGGCCTCCTCGCCGGCGCGCAGCGTATGGGTCACCGACCGCTTCGTCGTGTGCGACGCGAGCGGCGCCCAGAGGCCGAGGCCCTCGTCGATGCGGGCGACCTTGACGCGCACGTCGTACGACGTGACGCCCCGGTCGTCGGTGCCCGCGAACGTCACGGTCGAGCGCAGCCTGCCGCTCGTCGGGACCCCACGCCAGCGCGGCACCGAGACCTTCGTGACCTTCGGCGCCGCGGTGTCGGTGCCGAGGCAGCGGCTAGAAGACCACGCCGAGACGTGGCCCTGCCGGTCGCGCACGCGGGCCGCGAAGCAGATGCGCTGGCCGGTCGTGATCGTCACCGACGCCTTCTGGCTCGTCGTGCCCTGGAACGACGAGCGGTACGTCCACGCGCCGTACGCCGACGAGCCGCGCGGCCACACCTTGTAGCGGACGTCGAAGCTGCCGATGCCGGTCGCGTCGGTCGCCGCGTACGTGACGGTCGCGGTCGCGCGGCCAGCCTTGACGATCACGGCCGGGGGCACGGAGACCTTCGTGAGCGTGGGCGCGGCGAGGTCGGACAGCGTGCACTCGGGCTGTGACCAGTCCGAGGTGTTGCCGAACCGGTCGCGGGCCCGTGCCTCGAAGCAGGTGGAGCGGCCGTCGACGGCCCTGACGCTGCGCGTGGTGCCCGCGGTCGGGGTGCTCCACGGCGTGGACGAGTCGCCCGGGCGCGCCTGGCGGGAGCGCATCTCGACGGTGACGCCCCCGGCCGCGACGAACGGGAACGTCGCGACGTCGGTGGGCACGTAGGTGGTGGCGACGACCGTCGTCCCGGCGCTCACCGGTGGCAGCGAGGCGACCCAGGGGACGTTCGGCGCGTCGTGGTCCTCGACCTGCGTCGCGGCCGCCGGCAAGCCGGACAGATCGACGAGGCGCGCGTGGCCGACGGCGTCGACATACACCGCGCTCGTCCCGGACTCGTCGACGTCCGGCTGCGCGCCGGAGGCGGGGCCGTAGCTCGTCGTCGTACGGTCCTTGCCGAGATCAGCCACGACGAAGGCGCCGCCCGCACGATCGAGCCCGACCGCGACGTCGCGACCGGTGACGAACGTGTCGCGGTCCTCGTACGGCGCGGCCCAGCTGTCGAGCACCCCGGTCAGGTCGCGCACGAACCGAGTCGGGTACCCGGGGGTGGTGACCGTCGCCCACCGGCCCGCGGGTGCGACGGCCAGGACCCGGCTGGCGAAGGGCGCCGAGGAGATCGACGTCTGCGTCCCGAGGTCGAGCTCGCGCAGCTCGCGCACCTCGCCGGGCGCGGACGCTGCCACGAGCACCCACAGGTGGTCGCCGTCGATCGCCGCCGTCGACCCGGCCGCGACGGCGTAGTCCCACACCTCGTCGCCCGTGCGCGCATCGCGGACGAGCCAGCCGTCGGTCGACTCGTGCAGCGCGTACCGCGCCCCACGTCCCAGGACCGTGCCGTCGGGCACCTCGCGCGCGGACCAGCTGCCGTCCGCCTGCTGCCACGCGATCTCGTCGTGCTCGCCGGCGTCCACCAGGAGCGTGCCGGAGTCGGCGTCCAGGAGGTTCCCGACGAGGCGAGCGCCGTCGACGTCGACCGGGGTCCACGCCGTGCGCGGGCCGGAGCGGTCGAGGGTCGAGATGCCGTCCGCGGTCTGCGCGACGACCAGGTCGTCGGTGAGCCCCACGGCCGTGACGAGCGTCGCGTCGCCGACGAGCACGCCCTGCGGGAGCGCCGCCTCGGCGTGCACTCCCGTCGCGACCGCCCCCGCGGAGAGCCCCGCGGCGACGAGGCCCGCGGCGGTCGCGGTCGCCCACGCTCGTCGTGCTGTCCCAGCGGTGGCGCGGCTCATCGTTCCCCCTGCTCGCGTGCGGTCGTCGGTCGAAACGTAGCGGCTGGCGACGCCGCGTGGGAGGGGTTCGCGCAGGCCGTACCCGTTCGGGCGCTCAGTCCTCCGGTCTGCGGCTGCGGCGTGTGATCTCCGCGAGCACGCGCGGGATGTACACGGGCACCGCGAGGTTCGTGTCCGCACCCGTCTCGAGCGTCGACCACTGCCAGTACGGGGTGACCGCGGCCTCGCGCCCCTCGACCTCGAGCCGCAGGTCCAGCAGCACCGCGTACCGGTACCCGAACCGGTGCTGCAGCGCCTGCGCCGCAGCGAGCGCGGGGCGGTCCTCGTCGGCGTCGTCGACCGCGACGTGCATGAGCAGCAGGTTGTGCTCGGGGCCGAGCAGCCCGCGGTGGTGGACGATGAGGTTCGGTACGTCGACGCCGAGCGCGACCGACCGCTCGAGCAGCATCCCCGAGCGGTCGTACTCGCTGTCGACGCTCCACTCGCGCGGCACCATCTGGCGCAGGTACCACCCGAGGTGGAACGCGAGCGTGCGCGCGCTGGGGCGGCTCGTGCCGGTCGTCGGCGCGAACAGCGACCACTCCTCGACGAGCGTGTTGGTCAGCGCGATGCGCACGCGCGACTGCAGGTCGGCCAGGATCATGCCCGGACGCTACGGGCGCGATGTGTCGCCAGACTGGGCCCTTCGGCTACGGGCGTGTGACATCTCGAGCTGGTGGCAGCCGGCTCGGCTCGGGAGCCGGGTCCCACCCGGTCGGCGCCCGGCGCGCGGCGGGTCAGCGGCGGCGCAGGTGCAGGACCGCGTCGTGCAGCGTGATCTCCTCGCCGTCGACCGTCGCCGGGCGGGGGACCTTCGCGGCCGTCACCGTCTCCCACTCGTCGTCGCCCAGCACGGCCGCGAGGTCCGCCGCGTCGGCGAACATCTCCTTGGGGTGCGGGCGATCGACGACCTCGGTGTCGGAGCCGTGGTGACCGACGACGACGAGCGAACCGCCCGGAGCCACCAGCGCGGCGACCGCGACCAGCCAGCGCTCGCGGATCCCGAGCGGCAGGTGCAGGTACGCGGACGTCACCAGGTCGAAGCGCTCGTCGGTGCTCCACGTGCGTGCGTCGGCTCGCACCCACGTCACGCGGTCGGCGACGCCCACGGACTGCGCCGCCGCACGCCCGCGGGCCAGCGCGTTCTCCGCGACGTCCAGCGCGGTCACGGTCCACCCGTGCTGCGCGAGCCAGATCGCGTCGCCCCCCTCGCCGGCGGCCACGTCGAGCGCCGTCCCGGGCACCAGCCCCGCGACCTCGGAGACCACCGTCCCGTTGGCGCGCCCGGACCACACGCGGTCGTCGCCCGCGTACCGCTCCTCCCAGAAGTCGCGGTCGTGCAGATGCGTCAGGTCGTGCTCGTGGTCGTGGCTCATCGTGGCCTCTCGTGACGGGTGCGCGGCCTCAGTTGAGGCTCGCGTCCTCGGGGTAGCTGGCGACGATCGCGAGGTCGCCGCCCTGACGGCGCAGCACCCTGCGCCAGAGCTGGTCGGGTTCCGGGGTGAACGCATCGGCCGTCTCGGCGGGCACCACGAACCACGAGCCCTCCTCGATCTCGGCCTCGAGCTGCCCACCGCCCCAGCCGGAGTGCCCCGCGAACACGCGAAGGCCCGTGAGCGCGCCGACGAGCGGCTCCGGGTCCGAGTCCAGGTCGATCAGCCCGAACGGCGCCGCCATGAGGTCCAGCGAGCCGCCGCCGACCGCGACGCCGATCGCCCCGTCGAGCCCGACCGGGCCGCCCTGGAACAGCGTGCTCGGGCCGCTGACGGCGGCGCCCCAGCCGGGCAGCACGTCGTCGACCTCGACCTCGAGCGGTCGGTTCAGCACCACGCCGAAGGTGCCCTCGTCCGTGTGGTCGAGGAGCAGGACCACGGTGCGGTGGAAGTTGGGGTCGTCGAGCTGGTGCCGCGCCACCAGCAGCTGCCCCCGCAGACCCTCCATGCCCCCATCATCCCCGTCGGCTGACGTCATCGCGTCCCCGCCCGTGCGGCCCGTCGACCGAGTCAGCGGTACTTGTGACGCATGGCGACTCGTGGGGCGCGATCGGGTCGACTTCAGTCCCTCCCGTCACAAGTGCCGCTGATCCTGATCGGGAGCGGCGACCGGAGGGGGTGCGGGCCGCCGGCGCGGGCGACGAGGCGCGCCCCTGCGACGTCAGCGCTGGGCGACCAGCCGCCGCGCCGCCGCGACCAGGGCCGCCCGGTCCGCCGGGTCGAGCGCGGCCAGGAGCGTGCCGAGCCGCGCCTCGACGGCGGCCGCCCCGCGCGCCGAGAGCTCGCGCCCCGCGTCGGTGACCTGCACGTGCACCACGCGGCGGTCGTGCGCGCCGGCGCTGCGGATGACCAGCCCGCGCCGCTGCGCGCGGTCCACGAGCCCGCTGACGCTCGACTTGTCGAGCCCGAGGTGGGCGCCCAGCTGGGCCATGGTCGGCTCGTGGTCGCGCAGGATGCCGAGCAGCCGGAGCTGCGCCACCGTGACGTCGTGCTCCGCGGCGACGGCTGCGACGGCGCCCTGCACCGCGAACGTGAGCTCCACGAGGGCGTCGACGTCTTCGCTCATGTCACCGAGACTACTCGACAAGGTTCGCGCCACGAACTACTGTAGTTCGCGCCACGAACTATCTGGAGGTGCGAGATGCACACCGAAGCCGCCGTCGTCCGTTCGTTCGACGCCCCACCGCGCTACGAGCAGATCGACGTGCCCGATCCCACGGACCGGGAGGTGGCTCTCGACGTCCTCGCGGTCGGGCTGCACCCGCGCGTCCGGTCGGGCGCCTCCGGCGCGCACTACACCAGCTCGGGGCGCCTGCCGATGGTCCCGGGGGTGGACGGCGTCGGCCGGCTGGACGACGGCTCGCTCGTCTACTTCGCGGTGGACGACGACGTCTCCGGCTCGATGGCTCGCCGCCTCGCGGTCGACCCGCGCCGCACGGTCCCCCTGCCCGCGGGCACCGACCCGGTGCTCGTCGCGGCCGCCATGAACCCCGCGATGTCGTCGTGGACCGCGCTGCGACGCCGCACGCGGCTCCAGCCGGGGCAGTCCGTGCTGGTCCTCGGCGCGACGGGAAACGCCGGGGGGATGGCCCTGCAGGTCGCGCGGCTGCTCGGCGCGGGGAGGGTGGTCGGGGCCGGGCGCGACGCCGCCGCGCTCGCGCGCCTGGACGCGGACGCCACGGTCCGGCTCGACCAGTCGGAGACCGCGGCGGCGCTCGCGGACGCCGCCGCCGAGGTCGATGTCGTCGTCGACTACCTCTGGGGGCCGCCCGCGATGGCAGCCATGGAGGCGATCCTGCGCGCGCGGTCCGACCGCAGCCGCCCGCTCGACTGGGTGCAGGTCGGTTCTGTCGCGGGTCGGACCGCGGAGTTGCCGTCGGCGCTGCTGCGGCAGGCCGGGCTGCGTGTCATGGGCAGCGGGCAGGGGTCGGTGTCGCTCGCCGGGTACGTGGCCGAGCTGCCCGCGCTGGTCGAACAGCTCGCGGCCGGCGCCCTCACCGTCCGCACCCGCACGGCGCCGCTCGCGGACGTCGAGCGCGTGTGGGGCGAGCCCGACGAGCAGGGGGTGCGCACGGTGCTCGTCGCATGAGCCGTCGCGCGCCGACGGCCGAGCCGCAAGCCCGCCACCCGTGCCCGACGTCACGCTCGCGCGGGCGCGCACGTGCCGACCGGCGGGCATAGCGTCGAGAGCATGCGAGCGATCACCTACTCCCGCTTCGGCGGCGCCGACGTCCTCGAGCTGACAGACCAGCCGGTGCCCAAGGTGGGCCCGGACTCGGTGCTTGTCCGTGTGCGGGCGTCGTCGGTCAACCCCGTCGACTGGAAGGTGCGCGCCGGGTACCTCGACGGCCTCATGGACACCCAGTTCCCGGTGGTGCCGGGCTGGGACGTCGCGGGTGTCGTCGAGCGCGTCGGCCTCGACACCCCGGAGCTCGCCGCGGGCGACGAGGTGTACGGGTACGTGCGCAAGGACTGGATGCACGGCGGCACGCTCGCCGAGTACGTCGCCGCGCCCGTGCGCACGCTCGCGCACAAGCCCGCGTCGCTCTCGTTCGAGGAGGCGGCGGCGGTCCCGCTCGCGGGGCTGACCGCCTTCCAGACGATCGAGCGCGCGGGCATCACTTCCGGGCAGACCGTGCTGGTGCATGCGGCGGCCGGTGGCGTCGGGCAGTTCGCGGTGCAGATCGCTGTGGCGCGCGGTGCGCGGGTGATCGGCACCGCGTCGCCGACGAACCACGCCCACCTGGCCTCGCTCGGCGCGGAGCCGGTCGAGTACGGCGACGGCCTCGTCGACCGCGTGCGTGCGCTCGCGCCCGACGGCATCGACGTGGTGCTCGACTACGGCGCGCAGGACCTCGTCGAGACCACCCGTGCGCTGCTCACCGACGGCGGCACCGTCGCGTCGATCGTCGACGCCGCGGCGCGAGACGAGCTGGGCGGCCACTACGTGTGGGTGCGCCCCTCGTCGTCCGACCTCGACGCGCTGACCGGGCTGATCGAGGCCGGGAAGGTCAAGGTCGACGTGGCGCAGGTGTTCGAGCTGGAAGACGCGGCCGCCGCGCACGAGGCCAGCCAGGGCGGGCACGTGCGCGGCAAGGTCGTCGTCCGCGTGGGCTGACGCGCACGGCGGCTGCCGGCGCGGTTGTTCTCCGCCTGTTCGCCCAGACGTGGCCGCGAGTACGTCCAAGCCCGCCACGCTCGTCCCCGTGAACCGTGGACTCGCGCGCCTCCTCGCGCCCCTCGCCGCCCTGTCCGTCCTGAGCGCGGTCGTCGTGGCCGCCCCCGCCGGCGCGCAGGCCGCCGCTGCGATCGATCCGGGCTGGGCGAGCATCCACGTCAACGAGGTGTCGTCGGACAACGGCAGCACGCCCGTGGCCGACGCGATCGAGCTCTCCAACAGCAGCGGCCAGGCCGTGAGCATCGCGGGGTGGCTGCAGATCGACAGCGGCGCGGCGTCGGCCGCGAAGACGTTCACGGCGTACCTGGCCGACGGCTCCGCGACGAGCGTCGTGCCCGCGCACGGCTTCGTCTACCTGTCGTCGACCAAGGGTCTCGGCAGCGGCGGGGACGGCGTGAAGTTGTACCTGCCGGACGGGCCGTCGGGCACCGCGGGCACGCTCGTCGACCATGTCACGTACACCGCCGGCCAGGCGGGCGACGACGAGTCGAACGGCTTCGGTGCCGGGGCGCTCGCGCGCTGCCCGGACAGCACGGGTGCGTTCGTCTCGGTCGCGGACAAGAGCTTCGGCGCATCCAACTCCAGCGCGTGCCAGCACCCGCTGAAGGACCCGACGACGACCGTCCCGACCCTGCCGTGCGAGCCCGAGGCGCCGTCGGGCAGCGGGTCGCTCCCGGCCACCGCACTCGCGCCGACGACGTGGCCCGGCTCGTCGGCCGTGACCGTCGCCGACGCCGCCTGCGCCTGGACCACCGCGACCGGCCCCGAGGGCCGCGACGTGAGCGGGCTCGTCTTCGACCCTTCCGACCCCGGCGTGCTGTACGCGGTGAAGAACAAGAGCTGGGTGTTCCGCCTGGTGCAGCGGGACGGCCTGTGGACCCCGGACACGAGCAACGGGTGGGCGGGCGGCAAGGAGATCTTCTTCCCCGGCAGCAGCGACCCGGCGACCAACCAGCCCGACTCCGAGGGCCTGACGGTCGGCCCGGACGGCGCGCTCTACGTCACCACCGAGCGCAACAACGCCGCCAACACCATCCCGCTCAACTCGATCCTGCGCATCGACCCGACGCAGCCCGGAACTCAGCTCGTCGCGACCGCGCAGTGGGACCTGACCGCCGACTTCCCCGAGCTGCACGCCGGCAGCAAGACGGAGGCGAACCTCGGCTTCGAGGGCGTCACGTTCGTGCCGGACTCCTACCTCGTGGACAACGGGTTCGTCGACGCCTCGACCGGCCGCACGTACGACCCCGCGGCCTACCCGAAGCACGGCTCGGGCCTGTACTTCGCGGCACTCGAGAACGACGGCAAGCTCTACGCCTACGCGCTGGGCAGCGACGGCTCGGCGCACCGGGTCGCCGTCGTCGACACCGGCATGGGCCACGTCATGGACGTGCAGTACGACGCGACGACTCAGCGCATCTGGGCGTTGTGCGACAACACGTGCGGCGTCGTGTCGACGGTGCTGAAGGTCGGCTCGACCGGCGCGATCGTGCCCGACGTCGCGTACAGCCGCCCCGCCGGGCTGCCCGACGACAACCTCGAGGGCTTCGCCCTGGCGCCGACGTGCGTCGACGGCACGCGCGCCGTCCTGTGGTCCGACGACGGCATCTACGGCACCGGCGCGGGTTCGGCCGGCGAGGGGCACGCGCTGTACGCCGGGCGGATCTCGTGCGACCTCGGGCTGGGCGGGCAGGGCGTGCCGCGGCCTCCGGCCTGGGTGCGTGCCGCGGTGTACGTCGGCGGGGACGTCGTGTCCTACGGCAGGTCCGTGTTCCGGGCGCAGTGGTGGACCTCGGGCGAGGTCCCGGGGTCCAGCGCGTACGGGTCGTGGGAGGAGATCGCGACGACTGCCGACGGCACGGCCGTGTGGACCGCGTCGCGCGTGTTCACCGGCGGTGACGTCGTGGCGTACGGCGGGAAGAGGTACCGGGCGATGTGGTGGACCCGCAACCAGGTGCCGACGACGCCGTGGGGGCCGTGGCAGCTCGTCGGCTGATCGAAACCTGCCCAAACTAGGTCCGCGCGATCATTCGCGGGCAACGTACCGGGAATCTCGTGCCGTGTTCGAGACGTCTCGGTCAGTAGTCGATGGGATGCGGAGTGAGAAGTGCGGGCGCGTCGCAGCCGCCACATCACGCTGAAAATCACCCGTACGCCCACTGAGTGTATCCGTTATGGTCGGGGCATGAGGCGAGTGGTTCCCGAACACACGAAGAGCGCGGTGGGCCGTGCGAGTAAGGTCGTTGGAAAGGGCGTTGGCTCAGCCGGTGAGATTGAAGCCGCGCGGGCGGTGCTTAGCAACTTTCGGAGCGCGCACGCGTTCCCGCTGAATGCCGTCACGGTCACCGTGCGTCAGCGGGCGCTAGACGTGAATCCCAATGCTGTCGTCGCACAGCGACTCAAGCGACTGCCGACAATTCTAGACAAACTGACGCGAATTCCTACAATGAGCGTCACAACGATGCACGACCTGGGTGGCTGCCGGGTTGTGTTCGAAACCGTGGAAGAGGTTGACGCCCTGGTCTCGGTGCTGCGAGATCTACCCAGGGCCAGGAACCGTGTTACCCGTGTCTACGATTACCTGCGCGACGATCCAGGTCCAAAGGCCTCCGGTTACAGAGGAATGCACCTCGCCTACGAATATGGCGCGTCAATGGCCGAGTATCACGGTCTACGCATCGAACTGCAGGTGCGCACCCAGCTGCAGCACGCGTGGGCCACAGCGGTCGAGACCATGGACCTGTTTTCAGGGAGTGAACTCAAGTACAGCAAGGGGGATCGGGACGTCATTCGGTTCTTCGCGATCGTTAGTTCGCTGATGGCATACGAGGAGCGCACGGCGCCCGTTCCTGGCGCTGAGCAAGCTCCCGGCGCTCTGCTCGCGGAACTCGACGAGTTAGAGTCTCGTCTCGGAATAGTTGGGCGCCTTCGGGGCTATGCCGCCATCGTTGGCGATCATGCCAGCAGTGATCGTCGCAGTGCGCTCACGCTTGCCCTGCAGAGACGCGAAGGGCGCCTTACCGTGACCGTTCACGAGACAATGGCCGAAGCCGAAGCGCGGCTCAACGAGTTGGAGTCCCAGAATGACCCCGAGGTCGATGCAGTTCTTGTAAACATCGCGCGCATCGGCCAACTGCAAGCCGCATATCCAAATTATTATGCGGACACTTCCATGTTCACCGACTTCGTTGTTTCTCGACTAATGTCGTTCGCGTAGCCTGGGGCGCTCAGTATGCGTAGTTCCCGATCGTGTGCTCGAGCGCGCCCGTGTTCTGCGTCGCCCTCAGCGCGGCGACGCCGCCAGCCACGCGTCGAACGCGTCGAACGACGACGGCCGCCCCAGGAACCGCTCGACGAGCTCGGCGGCGTCCGCGCTGCCGCCCGGCTCGAGGATGCACTCGCGGTAGCGCCGGCCCACCTCGGGGTCCATGAGGTCGTCGCCGAACGCGGTCCGCAGGTCCTTCGCGATGACCAGGCTCCAGAGGTACGTGTAGTACGCGGAGCCGTAGCCGTCGAGGTGCCCGAAGCCCGCGTACTGGTGCGTGCCCGGGATCGGTGCGAACGGGCCGTAGTGCTCGTCGACCTGCGCCGTGAACGCGTCGAGGTCCGCCGGCGGGTTCGCGTGCAGGCCGTAGGACAAGGCCGTGAAGTTGAGCTGGCGACGCGTCCAGGCTCCGCGGCCGAACGCGTCCGCGGTGCGCATGCGCTCGACGAGGTCGGCGGGGATCGGCTCACCCGTCTCGTTCGTCGCGAAGCCCTGCAGGACCCCGACGTCCCAGCCCCACTCCTCGAGCAGCTGGCTGGGGGCCTCGACGAAGTCCCACTCGGTCGCGACGCCGGTCTGCTCCGCCCACGCCTGGCCGCCGCCGACGATCTCGTGCAGCAGGTGGCCGATCTCGTGGAAGAACGTCAGCACGTCGTCGTGCTCCATGAGGCCGGTCGGGAAGTTGCACACGAGCACGCCCTCGGGCAGCTGGCGGCCCGCGATGCCCGGCACGAGCGGGAACTGCGCCGCGTGGTTGTACTTGCCGGCGCGCGGGTGCATGTCGAGGTACACACGGCCGATCACGGTGCCGTCGTCGACCACGTCGTACACGTCGACGTCCTCGTGCCACGTCTGCACCTGCACGGGCCGCAGCGCGAGCCCGAACAGCCGGCACATCGTGGACAGCACGCCCTCCTTCACGGCCTCCCAGCGGAAGTACGGGCGCAGCGCCTGCGGGTCCACGTCGAACCGCTCGCGGCGGATCGCGGCGTCGTAGAACAGGCTGTCGGCGGGCGTGATCGCCTCGAGCGTCGGGTCGTCCTGCCGCGCGCGCTCGAGGAGCACCTGCACGTCCGCCGCCGCAGGCTCGGCCGTGAGCGCGTCGAGCCGCTCGATGAACTCGGCGACCGCCGCGCCCGATCCGATCATGCGCGTCTCGACCTCGTATGTCGGCCAGTCCGGGTAGCCCAGCAGCTCGGCGCGGCGCGCGCGGAGCCGGAGCAGCTCGGCGAGGACGGCCTCGTTCTCCGGCCACGCGAGGCGCAGGTACTCGGTCATGAGCTCGCGGCGCACGCCCGCGTCGGTCGCGTACGTGCGCACCGGGACCAGATCGGGGTACTCGGTGGTGAGGGTGACGAGCCCGTCCTCGTCGGCCGGGTGCGCCTCGACGAAGTCCTCCGGCAGCCCGGCGAGCCGCGCGGCCTCGACGCGGATGGACCGCGTGCCCTCGCGGATCGCGCGCGAGAACTCGAGCCCCAGCTCGGTGCAGCGCCGCGCGAGCTCGCGCAGCTCCTCGCGCTCCTCGTCGGACCGGTCCACGCCGGCGCGGCGGAAGTCACGCAGCGCGTGCTCGCGCACGCGGGCCGCCTTCGAGTCCAGGCCGTCGGCGGACGTGCCGTCGAGCACGCGCCGCAGGTCGACGTCGAGGCTGCGCTCGGTCGCGAGGTCCTCCGACGCCTGCGCGCCCTCCTCCGCCGCGGCCCGGACGTCGGCGTCCGGGTGCACCTCGGAGAGCAGGTGCGCGAGCGCGCTCGCCCCGCCGTGCACCACGGCGGCGTCGTTCCACAGCGCGAGCACGTCGTCGGTGCTGCGCTCGGTCCCGTCCTTCAGCCGGTCGAGCAGCTCACGCGTGCGTGCGAGCCCGCCATCGACCGCCTCCGCCAGGTAGGGGAGCCATCCGGCCGCGTCGGTCGGGAAGGCGGTGGGGAATGCGCTGGGAGCCATGCCCGCACCCTACGGCCCGCATCCGACACGGCCCGAGCGCTTAAGCCGCCGCGCCCCGCAGGTGCCCGCGGCGACCGCTGACCACCGACCCGGCCGCGACGATCTCGTCGGCCCCGACGACCGCGCGCTCCTGCACGACGACCCCGGCTCCGAACCGCACGTTGCTGCCCACGCGCGCACCGTCGCCGACGACCGTCCCGGCCGCCACGTGCACGTTGCGCCCCAGGACCGCCCGCGCGCCCACGCGTGCGTCACGTTCCACCCAGCTGCCCGTCCCGAGCCGCGCGCGCGGCCCGACCACGGCTCCGGCCTCGACGTACGCGCCGGGGTCCACCTGGGCGTCGTCGGCCACGTGCGCGTGCGGCGACACGTAGCCGCCGCCGTTGGCGTGCCGGTCGTACTGCACGACCGTGCCCTCGTCGGTCTCGAACTCGATGCGTCCTGCTCGTCGCGGCACCCGCGACACCTCCTCCGTCTGGGAATCGCTCTCATCACCAACGGTCGGAAGGCCTCGGATGTTCCTGTGTCAGGCAGGTTCTCGGTGGGCGGCGAACGCAGCCGTGGCGACGACGAGGAAGCCGACCCCCCACCACGGCAGCCCGGCGACGACCAGCAGGGCGGCGACGACGACGAACACCCCGACCTGCGCCGCGAGCCGCGGCCCCCGCGCGAGCCGCTGCTTCGAGCGCGGCGCCATCCACCGCCCCCAGACGGCGACCACCACCAGCACGAACGCGACGGCGAGCAGCGCGCCCCACAGTCCACCGCCGCCGATGCGCCAGCCCGCGACCGCGAGCAGCACGAGCATCGCCAGCTCGGCGACGAACGCGAGGATCGCGAGGGGGCCGAGGGACGGGGCGGCGGACGGGCCGGGAGCAGCGGGTTCGTCGGGCACGACGAGCAACCTACGCCTGGCGTGCCTGCCCGGTCGCGTGCTGGGATGCCGTCATGGACATCGAGCTGCGCGACGAACCGACCCGCCTGGTGGCGGTGCACCGCGAGACCGTGCGCATGGACGAGCTGCCCGGGTTCTACGACCGTGCGTACCGGTCGGTCGTCGCCGCGGTGCAGGCCGCCGGGGGCACGCTCGTCGGGCCGGCCATCGGGTGGTACCGGGGCATGCCGACGGACACCACCGACGTGTCCGCGGGGTTCCCTGTCGCGGGTCTCGACGAGGGCGAGGTCGTCGACGGGGTCGTCGTCGAGCCGCTGCCCGGGGGTCGGGTGGCCGCGGGTCTGCACGTCGGACCGTACGACGGCCTGCGCGACGCGTGGATGAGCCTCGAGGACTGGCGCCGCGCGCACGGCGTCACTCCGCGCGGGGACTTCTGGGAGGTCTACCTCACGGACCCGTCGCCCGACGGCGACCCCGGGCTCAACGAGACGCTGGTGGTGCTCCCGTTGGTGTGACGCGCGCCCGCGCACGCCACACCGCGAGCACCACGGCCCCCAGCGCGAGCGTCCCCGCGATCGTCACACCGCGCCACACCAGCACGCCCGCGACGACCGCGGGCTCGGCGTCGGCCCCCGCCACCGCGGTGACGGCGCCGACCAGCACCGCGTCGAGCGGCCCGAACCCGAACAGCGGCATGAGCGTGAGCGGGTAGGCCACGAGGAACGCGACGACGACCTCGGCGGCCGGGACGTGCACCCCGACGGCCCGCAGCGCGACGACGAGGATCGCCGCATCGGTCAGCACCATGAGCACGAGGGCGACGAGCGCGCGCACCAGCCCGGCCCGCAGGCTGTCCGCCGAGCGGCGCCGCAGGTCCACCACCGCGTCCGCCCACCTCTCGGGGTCGATCTGCGCACGCACCCGCCGCAGCGCACGGCCCGACGAGCGCCCGATCCACGCCGCGAGCTCGTCGCTGCGGAGCAGCAGCGCGAGGGCGACGAGCATGACGACCGAGACCAGGCCGCACGCGAGCGCCACGAACCACTGGCGTCGCTCGATGCCGTGCTCGACCGCGACCGCCAGCCCGAGCAGCACCCCGAGGACGGGCGCGACGAACCGCACGGCGTAGAACGTCACGGTGTTGAGCGCGGACCCGGCCAGCCCGATGGCAGGTTCGATCTCCCACGAGCGGAACATCGCGACGCGCACCACGACGTCCCCCGGCGGCGGCGCGAACGTGCCGGCGACGTTGGCGCCGAGGTCGTTCTGCACGGAGTGGCGCAGCCCGAGGCCGGGCACGTAGAGCGCGAGCGGGATCGCGTTGAGCACCTGCCGGGCACCCAGCAGCGCGAGCAGCGGGACGAACGCCCACCCGGGCACCCGCCCGAACGACTGCCCCACCTCGCGCCAGTCGATCGCACCGATCAGCGCGCGCAGCGCGAACCAGGCGAACACCCCGAGGCCGAGCCACAGCGCGAGTCGCGCCCACAGGGGCCAGCGCCGCCGCTCGGGCACGTCGTCCGGCGCGCTCGCGGGTGCGGTATCGGGCGTGCTCACGGCGCTCACCGTAGGGACAGGGAACGCCCTGGGGGAAGCGGGGTCAGCCGGCGGTCGTCCGTTCGGGCGGCAGGACGAGCGTCACGCCGTCGACCTGCACGACGCGGCGGCCTCGCTCGATGTCGTCGCGCGTGCCGGGTGCGATCCCCTGCGGGATCGCTCCGCGGACCAGCAGCGTCGCGGCACCCGAGCCGTAGTACCTCGCGGCGACGGCCTGCCACACGCGGTTGTCGAGCCTCGACACGGGCCGCCCGTGCGGGTCCCGGCTGCCCGCGCCGTAGCTCACGCCCGAGACGTCGACGGGGATGTCGCACCCCTCGTCGAGCTCACGCGACAGCCGGCCGAGCAGCGCGAGCGTGCCGGGGGAGTCGGTGCGGATGCAGCCGTCGGCCGGCAGCAGCGCCTCGAGGCGCGCGACGGGGAACGCCTTCACGTGCGTCGGGAACCAGGGTCCGGTCGCGAGGACGAGCACGAGCGAGGCCGCCACGGCGACCGGTGCGCGCACGGGGACCGGCATCGTCGACGCGCCCGCGGCGACGACGAGGACGAGCGCGGCCGCCGCGAACGACGCGTAGTGCCACAGGAACGACGGCGACGCGACCAGCACGCCCAGCTGCACCGCGAGCATCACGACCCACAGCCGTTCGCGCCGCGCCCGCCACGCTGCCACGGCCGCGAGCACGACGACAGTGCCGACGAGCACCACGAGCCACGTGCGCCCCGCGGCGTCCGGGCCGAGCCCGCTGTGCCGCACGTCGAGGATCTGCTCGAGCCGGTCGACGAGCGTGCCCGGGTAGCGCGGCCGGCCGAGCTGGTCGCGCACGACGAGCTGCCACATGCGCGCGCCCGCGAGCGCCGCGAACGGCCCCACGACGAGCAGGAACGAACCCGCCGCCGCGCCCGTGGCGCGCGCTGCGACCGGCCACCCGCGCGTCACCACCAGCCACGCGAGCACGACGACGACGGGGACGACGCCCCAGATCTTCGTCGTCGGCGCGAGTCCCAGCACGGCGCCGCCCGCGAGCACCGCCGCGGGGGTGCCGCGGCGCAGCAGCACCACCGCGCCCAGCACCGCTGCCGTCCCGAGCGGCTCGATCAGCGTGATGTACTCGCTGCCCGCGGCGATCGGCAGCACCGCGTAGAGCGCGCCCGCGGTGACCGCGGAGGCCATGCCCCAGCGGGTCGCGAGCCGCACCACGAGCACCGTGTTCAGCACGCCGACCAGCACGAACGCCAGGCGGGAGAGCAGCACGCCGTCCGCGTCGCCGACCCACCGCCCGAGCTCCGCGAACGGCGCGAGCACCAGCATCACGCCCGGCGGGTGGAGCAGGACGAAGTCGCGGTAGGGCACGTTCCCGTGCACGAGCGAGGCCGCGGCGGCGTAGTAGACCCCGTCGTCGTACCCCTGGTACGCGCGCAGCCCGACGAGCCCGCCGCCGCGCGCGATGCGCACGACGAACGCGAGCACCCCCGCGAGCCCGGCGACGACCCACGCCCGGCGCCCGCGCACCGGGACACCGCCCCCGCGTGCACCCATGCTCGGGACGGTACGCGCGCAGGCTGAGCGATATGCGGGGTTCTGGTGTGACCTGCGTCTCCGCACGATGCTGCGGACGCTAGGTTCGTGCACCGTGAGCCCGACGAGCCCGGTGGACAACGCCTTCGACGCGGCCGAGCGCGAGACGTGGCGGGGCAGAGCGCAGGCCTACCGCGACACCTACGCGCTGCTGTGCGCGGCGACCGTGCCGGTCCTGCTCGACGCGGTGACGGCCGGGCCGGGCACCCGCCTGCTCGACGTCGGCACCGGCACCGGTTCGGTCGCGCTCGCGGCCGTCGAACGAGGTGCGCGCGTGGTGGCCGTGGACGCCGAGCCGTCCATGGTGGAGCTGACGGCCGCGCGGCTCCCGGCTTCGGCACCGGCGCTCGTCGCAGCTCTCCCCGTGCTGCCGTTCGCCGACGCGTCCTTCGACGCGGTGACCGCGAACTTCGTGCTCAACCACGTGGGACGGCCGCGTTCCGCGCTCGAGGAGACGCGCCGCGTGCTCCGCCCGGGCGGAGTGCTGGCAGCGACGATCTGGGCGACGCCCGCCGAGGTCGGGCAGCGGCTCGTGCCGGAGGCGCTCGCAGCTGCCGGTGCGGTGCGGCCGTCGGACCTGCCCGTGCTCGCGGCGGAAGACGACTTCGAGCGGTCCGCCGCCGGTCTTGCCGGCCTGGTGCGCTCGGCGGGCTTCGTGGACGTCGCGGTGCGCACCGAGCGGTGGGTGCACGTCGTCGCCCGCGACGACTGGTGGGCGGGGCCCGCCGCGGGGATCGCGGCGGTGGGGCGCACGCTCGTCGCGCAGCCGGAGAAGGTGCGGCGTGCGGCCTACGAGCGGTTCGTCGAGGCGGGCACGGCTCTCGTCGGACCCGACGGCCTGCTGCGCCTGCCGCACGCGGCTTTCCTGGTCACAGGGCGGGCGCCGGCGGGCGGCTAGTCCGAGGCGGGGAGCGTCGCCGTGAAGTCGAGCGCGCGGGCTACCCACGCGCGCAGCGCCTCGTCGTCGACCGACGCCGGGTCCACGTGGACCCAGTCGCGCATCACGCGCTCCCCCATGACCGCGGGGCGTGCGGCGGGTTCGTCGGGCAGGTCGGCGACCGCGGCCCGGCCGATGCGCACCAGGAGCCTCCCCGAGCCGGTCGCCGCGACGAGGTTGCCGTGCAGCAGGAAGCACGGGCCGCCGAACATCCGCTTCTCGGTGATCCCGTCGATGCCGTCGAGCGCCACCCGCACGCGGGAGGCGAGGTCGAGGTCGGCCATCGCGTCATCGTCGCGCACGGGTTGACGGACGTCACGCCCCGAGGCATAGTTGCGACATCACGTAATTGCGGAGGTAGCTAAGTGACCGTGACCGACGACATCGACGCGGTGTTCGCCGCGCTCGCGGACCCGACACGCCGCGCGATGCTCGCGCGACTCACGCAGGGCACCGCGACCGTCGGGCAGCTCGCCGAGCCGTTCGAGATCAGCCTCCCGTCGGTGTCCCGGCACCTCAAGGTGCTCGAGAGCGCGGGGCTGGTCAGCAAGGGCCGCGAGGCGCAGTGGCGCGTGTGCCGGCTCGAGCCGGAGCCGCTGCGCCGTGTCGACGACTGGATGGCGCCCTACCGCGAGTTCTTCGGCGGGCGGTTCGACCGCCTCGCTGCTCAGCTGCAGGCCATGGGTGCACCGGCGCCCGCAACAGACGGAGGAAGCGATGAGCACTGACGCGACGACGATGACCGGCCGCACGCTGACCATCACCCGGGAGCTGCCCGCCTCGCGCGGCGCCGTGTACCGCGCCTGGACCGAGCCGGAGCACCTGGTGTGGTTCTTCAACGACTCCATGCCGCGCCCGTCCGACCTCCCGACCGTGGACCTGCGTGTCGGCGGGACGTGGCGACTGCTCATGGTGGTGAACGACGAGCTGCAGTACTGGACCGGCGGGGTCTACCGCGACGTGGTCCCCGACGAGCGGCTCGTGTTCGCGTGGGGAGCGACCGACGGGTGGCCGGCGATCGACCCCGCCGACCTCGACGCAGGTCCTCAGGTCACGGTCGAGCTCGTGGACAGCGACGCGCACCCGGGCGGGACGCGCATGGACGTCACGGTCGAGCTCCCCGAGGGGTGGTCGCACGAGACGGTGCAGGAGTGGCTGGACATGGGCATCGAGAGCGGCTGGAGGACGACCCTGGACCGCCTCGAAGCCTGACCACGAACGAGATCAGCGGCACTTGTGACGTGTGCCTACTCGTGGGGCGCCGTGGAGGGCGCACGAGTAGTCAGCTGTCACAAGTGCCGCTGATCATGATCCGGCCGCGCCGGAGCCGTCCCGACGGACGACATCACGCTGCGAGCAGGAGAACGCGGCGAGCAGGCGTCAGGCCGAGACGGCCTTGCTGCTCACGCGGATGAACGTCGGGTGCGACTGCCAGATCGCGCGGACCTGGATGGTCTTGCCCGGGCGGGGGGCGTCGATCTGCTTGTTGCCGCCGAGGTAGATCGCGACGTGGCCCGGCGTCCAGATGAGGTCGCCCGGCTTGGCGGCGCTGCGCGAGATCTTCTTGCCCTGGTGGCGCTGCACCGAGGAGCTGTGCGACAGCGTCTTGATGCCGGCCTTCTTGTAGACGTACCGCGTGAAGCCCGAGCAGTCGAACGCCTTGGGGCCGGACGCGCCGTGGCGGTAGGGCTTGCCGACGTACTCCTTGGCGACCGTGACGACCTTGGGCGTGCCCTTCTTGACGTGCACGAGGTGTGCGGACGCGGAGCCCTTCGCGCTCGACGAGCCGAGGTAGCGCACGACGATGCGGTGCGCGCCGACCTTCAGCGAGGACGGCAGGCGGTACGTCGCGACGCCCTTGTGGAGCGTGAGGGTGCGCAGCTTGTGCGTGCCGTCCTTGACGACCACGCGGCCGGTCGCGTGCTTCGAGCCGACCGTGACGGTCGTGCGCAGCTTCGCGGCGGTCTTGCCGTGCGTCTGCGTGCGCTTGGAGAGGTGGAACGTCGTGCGGGACGACTTCTTGGTGATCTTCTTGGTGACCGTCGTGGTGGTGGCGGCCGATGCGGTGGCGGCGGTCGCGACGGGTGCCGCGACGACGAGGGCCAGGCCTCCGGCGAGCAGCGCGAGGCTGCGGGTGAACCGGCGGCGGGGCGTGGGGGTGACGGAGTTCGTCATAGAGGTGACCTCGGACGCCTGCGAGCTGAGCTGTCGGATGCTCCGTGGACGCGCTGTGGGTCGATGCGCGAGCCGGCGGGACGGTGTCCCGTGTGCACCCCGAGTGCGGGACGAGCCCGGCACGTACTGATGTGGGTCGCCCGTCGCTGCCGTGGGGGTATTCGGGGGATCCGGGGCGGCGGCAGCGCTCGGCGTCCGGCCCGGAGCTCCGGGGCTGGAGGCCCTCGGAACGCAGACGACCGTAGGCCACCGCGTGTGAAGGTAACGATCCGATCACGGCCCCTGAGGTGGAGGGCGTGTGAAGATCGCCGCGCCAACCGTCAGAATCCGGACGAAGCGGTCGGCCGACGGGCCCGGGACCGTCGGCCGGGACCGTCAGTGCGGCGCGGCCGCGGTCGACTCCCGGACGACGAGCTCGAGGTCGAACAGGAGCTCCGAGTTCTGCGCGGGAGCCCCGTCGATCCGGGCGACGAGGGTGTCGACGGTCGCGCGCGCCATCGCCTCGATCGGCTGCCGCACGGTGGTCAGCGGAGGGTTGGTCCACGCGACGAACGGCGAGTCGTCGTACCCGATCACCGAGACGTCGCGCGGCACGGACAGGCCACGCTGGCGTGCGGCGCGCAGCGCCCCGAGGGCCATGACGTCGGACGCGCACAGGATCGCGGTGTGCCCGGACTCGAGCAGCCGGGTCGCCGCGGACTGGCCGCCCTCGACCGTGTAGAACGAGATCGCGACGTGCTCGTCGGCGGTCGTCTCGTCGGCCAGGCCGTGCGCGACGAGCTGCTCGTGGAACGCGTCGATCTTGCGCTGCGCGGGCACGAACCGGCGCGGCCCGACGACGAGCCCGATGCGCGAGTGGCCCAGGCTGACGAGGTGGCGCACCGCCATGGCGACGCCCGCGGCGTCGTCGGCCGAGACGAACGGCGCCTCGATCGCGGGCGAGTACCCGTTGATGAGCACCATCGGCATGCCGCTCGACGTCAGCCGCCGGTAGCGGCCGGGGTCGGCCTCGGTGTCGGCGTGCCGGCCCGAGACGAACACTATGCCGTCGACCTTGTGGTGCAGCAGGGTCTCGACGTACTCGTCCTCGGTGGTCCCGCCGGGTGACTGCGTGCACAGCAGCGGTGTGAACCCGTGCCCGGCGAGCAGCGTCTCGATGGTCTGGGCGAACGCGGGGAAGACGGGGTTGGTGAGCTCCGGCACGACGAGGCCGACGAGCCCGGCGGGCTCGTTGCGCAGCGTGGCGGGGCGCTCGTAGCCGAGCACGTCGAGGGCGGCGAGCACACGCTGGCGGGCGTCGTCGGAGACCCCGGGCTTGCCGTTGACGACGCGCGAGACCGTCGAGATGCTCACGCCCGCCTGCTCGGCGAGGTCGGTGAGGCGAGTACGCACCCTCGGAGAGTACGGGAGCGCTCCCCGACACCGGGGGACCGAGGGCCCGGGACGCGTGCGCGTCACCCGGCAGGACGAGTCTCTCGACCGGTCCGCCCGGCTTTGCTACGTTTGCGCAAACGCGCTGGCATTTGCAGCAACCCTTGCAGTGGCACGCGTCGTCCACGCCCTGGCAGGCCGACACGGCCGCGCGGCAGCGACCGCCCACGGGCACCCCGACCGGCAACGACGCCGGTCGTCCCGGAAGGAAACCGCATGCGCACCACCGCACCGCAGCGTTGGGCCCGGCGCCTGACTGCGCTGTCCCTCTCGGCCGTCCTGGCCGTCGGGGCGCTCGTCGCCCTGCAGGGGAACGACACCGCCTCCGCGTCCGCCCCGAAGACCGCCAAGGGTGACGCGATCCTCAACCTGTTCCAGTGGACGTGGCCGGCCGTCGCGTCCGAGTGCACGTCCACGATCGGACCCGAGGGGTTCGCCTACGTGCAGGTCTCACCGCCCCAGGAGAGCATCCAGGGCACGCAGTGGTGGACCTCGTACCAGCCCGTCAGCTACAAGCTCGACTCGAAGCTCGGCAACCGCGCCCAGTTCGCGGACATGGTCGCGACCTGCAAGGCCGCGGGCGTCGGCGTGATCGTCGACGCCGTGATCAACCACATGGCGGGCGTCGGCCGCACCGGCACGGGGACCGGCGGGTCGTCGTTCGGCGACGACAGCTTCCCCGCGGTGCCGTACGGCTACGGCGACTTCAACGACTGCCGCACCAACATCTCGAACTACGGCGACCGGTACCAGGTGCAGAGCTGCCGGCTCGTCGGCCTGCAGGACCTGCGCACGGGCTCGGACTACGTGCGCGACAAGATCGCGGGCTACCTGAACGACCTCATCGGCCTCGGCGTCGCGGGCTTCCGCATCGACGCGGCCAAGCACATCCCGGCGTCCGACCTCGTCGCGATCAAGCAGCGCCTGAGCAACCCCGGCATCTACTGGGTGCAGGAGGTGATCGGTGCGTCCGGCGAACCGATCCAGCCGTCCGAGTACCTCGGCACGGGTGACTCGCACGAGTTCAGCTACGCACGCACGCTCAAGTCGCGGTTCGACGGCAACATCGCCGACCTCAAGAACGTCGCGAACGGGCTGCTGCCCTCGGCGAACGCGGGTGTCTTCGTCGACAACCACGACACCGAGCGCAACGGCGAGACGATGAGCTACAAGTGGGGCGCCAAGTACAAGCTGGCCAACACGTTCATGCTCTCCTACCCGTACGGCTCGCCCGCGGTGTACTCGGGCTACACGTTCACCGACACCGACGCCGGTGCACCCGGCGCGTCCGCGACGAGCGTGCCCGCCGCCGATTGCTCGAGCAGTGCGTGGACCTGCGTGCAGCGCTGGACCGAGACCCGCGGCATGGTCGCGTTCCACAACACGGTCGGCGACGCCGCGCTCACCAACTGGTACGACGACGGCGCCAACCTCGTCGCGTACGGCCGCGGGGCCAAGGGCTACGTGGTGATCAACAACGCGTCGAACGCCGTCACGCGCACCTACACGACGTCGCTGCCCGACGGGACCTACTGCGACGTCGTCGCGGCGAGCGACTGCTCGCGCACGGTGGCGGTCCGCGGCGGCACGTTCAGCGCGACCGTGCCGGCCTACGGCGCCCTCGCGCTGCACGTCGGTGCTCTCTCCGGGACGACGTCGACACCGACGCCCACCACGACCGCCGGCACGTCGACCACGGTGTACTACTCGACCGCAGCAGGATGGGGTGCCTACAAGATCCACTACAAGGTGGGCAGCGGCTCGTGGACCACGGTCCCGGGCGAGGCCATGACCGCGGCCTGCACCGGCTGGGTGAGCAAGCAGGTCGCGTCGGGCGGGTCGACCGTCACGGCCGCGTTCAACGACGGCAACGGCACGTGGGACAACAACGGCGGCAAGGACTACGCGCTCAGCGGCTCCGTGGTCGCGGTCAAGGGCGGGGCGGTCACGACGAGCGACCCGTGCGGGACGACGAGCACGCCCACCCCGACTCCCACCGCGACGCCGACGTCCACCACGGCCGCGCTCGCGTTCAGCGTGACCGCGACGACGAGCTGGGGCCAGAACCTGTTCGTCGTCGGCGACGTCGCGGCGCTCGGCGCGTGGGACACGTCGAAGGCCGTCGCGCTGTCGTCGGCCGCGTACCCGGTGTGGCGCGCGAGCGTCCAGCTCCCCGCGGGGACGGCCGTGCAGTACAAGTACGTCCGCAAGGACGCGACGGGCGCGGTGACGTGGGAGAGCGGCGCGAACCGCACGGCGACCGTCCCCGCGAGCGGGACGCTCTCGCTCGCCGACACCTGGCGAGGCTGACCAGGGCCGGTGGCGCGGACCGCGACAGGTCCGCGCCACCGGCGCACGGGTCAAGCGCCGGTCACGCGCCGCTCAGCAGCAGACCCGCCCAGCACGCCGCGACGCTGAGCAGCAGCATCCCGCCCGCGTGCACCGCGGCCCCCCAGGGGCGCCCCGCGCGCAGCAGGCGCGCACCCTCGACGCTCGCGGTGCTGAACGTCGAGTAGCCGCCCAGGAAGCCGGTGCCGAGCACGGTCCGCAGGTCGTCGTGGCCGACGAGCAACCAGCCCGCGAGCAGCCCGATCGCGAGGCATGCGGTGACGTTCACCGCGATCGTCCCGAGCGGCACCGCGGCCCGCAGGCGGCGCCCGACGAACGAGTCGAGCCAGAACCGGCACGCCGCACCGATCCCGCCGGCGAGCGCCAGCAGCACCCACGTCATGCGGCCGCCCTCCGCTGCGCGAGCGCCATGCCGGCCCCGGCGGCCGCGATGCCGACGACGACGCTGACCAGCGCGTAGGAGAACCCGACCGCGGCGTGGCCACCGCGCACCAGGCGGTCCGTCTCGAGCACGAACGTGCTGTACGTGGTGAAGCCGCCGACGATCCCGGTGCCGACTCCGAGCCGGACGGTCCTGCGCACGCCCTCGTCGGGTCCGCGCACCGCGAGCGACTGCAGCAGCAGCCCGAGCACGAACGACCCGACGAGGTTGATGACGAAGGTGGTCCAGGGCCAGCTCCCCGCGCGCGCGGGGAACCAGGTCTCGAGCGCGGCGCGTGCGGTGGTGCCGAGCGCCCCCCCGAGCACGATCCACGCGACGACGGGCACGCGGGTCAGTCGTCCCACGCCGTGCGTGCCTTCCAGTCGACGACGCTGAGCGGCACCGTGAGCACCGGGCGGTGCTGGTGCCGCGCGAGGCGCATCGGCACCGAGGTGTCGACGAGCTCGCGCAGGCGCGTGCCCGGACCCGCGGCGCTCGCGCCCACGACGTACAGCGCGGCGTCGACCGCACGGGCGAGGTGGGTCAGCGAGCGGTCGGGGCGCCCGGCCAGGTAGCGCAGCTCCCAGCTCACGTCCTGGCCGTCGAGCACGCGCGTCAGGTAGGCGTGCAGCTCGTCGTGCGTGCGCTTCCACGACTCGTCGCCCGAGTCGGGGTCGATCGGGGAGTGGCTCACCGAGCCGTCGGCGTGCTCGGCGTCGACGACGCGAGCGGTGTCGACGTACGCGAACCACAGCGTGCCGCCCGTCGCGCGCGCCCAGGACGCAGCCGTGAGGGCGACGAGCTCGGGCTGCCCCGGGACGATCCCGACGACGGCGCCGTGCCCGGCGACCTCGACGAGCCGCTCGGGGCTCGGCTGGGGTACCTCGTGGTGCACGGCGTCCTCCGGTCGCTGGTCCTCCCCGCACCTTACGGCCGCGCACCACGGCGCGGGTGATTCCGGTCGCATCGCGGCACGGCAGGAGGTGCGGCCCTGGAGAACTGGACAGTTGCCCGGCACAATGCGGAGGTGCTCCGTCACCGCAGGTCCTGGACCATCACCCGCGCCGTCGCGGTGGCCGCGACGACGGCCCTCGTCGCCGTCCTGCTCGGACCGCTCGACGCCGCGGTCGCGGCGCCCGGCATCACGGCGACCAAGAGCGCGGACGGGGAGTCGCTCGCGGGAGCGCCGATCGCCTACACCCTCACGGCGCGCAACCCGTCGAGCAACGCGGACGCCGTGGACGAGTACAACGTCTCGTTCCGCGACCAGCTCGCTCCGGGGCTGACGTACGTGGGTCCGACGACGCCCGCGAGCGCCGGCGAACCGACCGTGCACACCGACGCCGTGACGGGCGCCCAGACCCTCGTGTGGTCGAACGTCAGCGACCTCTCGGTCGACGGGTCCATCGCGATCCACTACTCCGTGCAGCCGGACCCGGCGGTGTTCCCCGTCGGGTCCACCGTCACCGACACCGCCTCGGCGTACGCCTCGAACGACCCGTTCACGGTCCCCGCGTTCGACGACTCCGGCGTCTTCGTGCCCGACGCCGCGGTGCAGCAGACGAGCACCGGCACCACCGCGACGACGATGAGCGGCGTCTCGGTCGAGAAGTCGGAGCCCAGCCCGGAGGGCGAGCTGCTGCGCGGCGTCCACGACCACCCGACCGTGTTCACGCTGCATGCCCGCACGACGCGCCTCGCCGGCAGCGACGACGTCGTGCTCGTCGACTACCTCCCGGCCGCGCTCGAGTTCCTGGGCTGCGGCGGCGTCGACAACTCGTCGGCACCCGAGTACGTGGGCGCTCCGTCGCTCACGGCGACGCCCACGCCGGCGGGCTGCCGCCAGCCGGATGCGGTGTCGACGGTCGTGAACCCGGCGCCGACCGGCTCGACGACGTACCCCCCGGGCACCTACACGCGCGTCGAGTGGGACCTGGGCGACCTCCCCGCGAACGCCGACGTGACCATCCGGTACGCCGCGGGCGTGCCGCTGCGCGCGAACGTGGCGTGGGCAGCACCGGCTCCCGCCGACGACGAGCAGATCGCCAACCTCGACAACAACACCGGCCCCTCGACCCGCGAGACGCTGACGGAGCAGTCTGCGACCAACGTCGCGCGCATCGACGGCACGTACACCGGGCCCCTCGCGCCGGGCTCCGTCGCGCGCGCCGGGTCGAGCGACAGCACCACGGTCACCCTGGAGGACCTCGCGATCCAGAAGGGGGTCTCTCCTGACGACTTCACGGTCAACGGGCGTGTCACGTACACCGTCAAGGTCTCGACCAGCGAGTACACGTCCGCGTCGGACGTCGTGCTCACGGACACCGTCCCGGACGGCGTCTGCCCCCTCGGACCGGACGGCACCAACTACACGAGCGCGTCGATCCCGAACTGCGCGGGGTCGGACGCGACGGCTCCGCAGAACGCGACGTTCGACTCCGTCACGCAGAACCCGGACGGCACGTTCACGGTCGTGCTCGACCCGCTCGTGCTCGACCCGAGCGGCACGACCACGATCACCTACTACGGCACGATGCTGCCGACGTACATCGGCAGCGGTGACCCCACGGCGACCGGCGACTCGTTCACCAACAACGTCGACGCGGCCGGGACCACCACCCCGATCGCGGGCACGGGTGAGACCGGGACGCAGGGGGTGCTCGACAGCTCGAGCGCCACGCAGGGCTCGGGCAGCCTGACGATCGACAAGCTCATCGCCCCCAGGTCGTTGTCCGGCGGCACCGCGTGCCCGACGGACCTGAGCGAGTACGGGGAGCCGGGCGACTTCTCCGCCGACGAGATCTCCCTGATGCGCGGGGACACGATCTGCTTCGCGCTCGTCGCGAACTTCCCCGAGCGCACCCAGACCCGCAACCCGCTCGTGACGGACTACCTGCCGCCGGGCTTCACGTACGTGGCGGGCACCGCTCAGCAGGCGAGCACCGCCGTCGCCGCGCCGTTCACCGTGACGTCCGGCTCCTCGACGGTCCGGTTCACCATCGGCACCCCCGAGGCGGGCGGCCGCTACGTGCCGCCGAACGCGGTGTTCGCCGCGGTCTTCCAGGCGAGGCTGTCGCAGACGCCGACCGGCTCCTCGCCGCTGCAGCGCAGCAACCTCATGAAGCTGGTGGTCGCGAACACGGCGGGCCAGACGGAGTCGTTCCGCGACCAGCTCGAGCTGACGGTGGTCCCCGTGGCGCCGTTGGGCGTCGTGAAGGGCGTCGAGTCCGTCGACGACCCCGCCACCGGCCCGAACGGGCTGAACAGCGACGTCGACGGCGTCCCGGTCCACGAGGGCTCCAAGGTCACGTTCCGCGTCGACCTCACCAACAAGGGGACCGCGGCGACGCAGACGGACTACGCGATCGGTGCGTCCGACGTGTGGGACGTGCTGCCGCAGCAGATCGACTGCACGGACATCGACCTGGCGTCGGTGCACACGTTGCCCTCGGTCGCGGGCGTCACGGTGACCTGCACCGACCCCGGCGACCCGGGGCACCCGACGTTCGCGGGCTCGACGCTCGCCAGCCTGCTGCGGGTGACGTTCCCCGCCGTCACCGCGGCGAACGTCGGCACGGCAGGGATCGCTCCCGGCGGCTCCGTGTCGGTCCTCTACACCGCGACCGTCCGCACGCCGAGCAGCCTCGGCACCACGCTGCGCAACACCGCCTACGTGCACAGCTACCAGGCCGTGACCAACTCGGGCGACGCGGCGACGTTCTACCCGAAGGACAACGTCGACACGACGATCCCCGTCACGCAGCAGGACGCGCCCGCGGCGAGCGACCCCTCGTCGGTGGTCGTGCCGAGCGCGACCGTGGCGAAGACGGCGACGACGTCGATCGACGAGAACAACAACAACCTGACCTCGCAGGCGACCGTCGGCGAGATCGTCACGTACACGTACTCGGTGACGATCCCGAAGCACACGTCGGCGTACTCCGGGGTGCTGTCGGACACGCTGCCCACGGGCCTGACGCTCGTGCCGGGCAGCGCCACGCTGGCCTTCTCGCCCGACGCCTCGGCTCCCGCGACGACCGCGCCCGCTCCCGCCGGCGTCACCCTCGACCCCGCGACCGGCACGCTGAGCCTCAGCGACGTCGGGCCGGGCTACACGTACTCGAACAGCACGGGCACCGACCAGCTGTTCGCGGTGACCGTGCGCACGACGGTCACGGGCGCGGCGCTCAGCACCACCGCGAACAACCAGGTACGGACCAACACCGCGACGTTCGTGAGCCTCGACTCGGTCGGCGGCTCCGCGCGGCCGCCGGCGAGCGCGACCGTCAACGTGACGCTGCGGCAGCCGAACCTGGTGCTGACGAAGTTCTCGTCGGCCGTCGTCCCGGTGCCGGGCGGCACACCCGTCGTCTACACGCTGCGGGTGGCGAACGAGAACGCCAACGGGACGGCCACCAACCGCACGCCGCTGCACGAGACCACGGTGCAGGACTGCGTCCCGGCGGGCCTCGTCGTGACCAACCCCGGCACGGCGACCGTCGAGACGACGACGGCGCCGTGCGCCACGGGCGAGACCCGGCTCACGTGGTCCGTCGGCACGGTCGTCGCCGGCACGCCGGTGACGCTGACGTACACGGCGACCACGCCGACGTCCGCGGTCGGCGGCTCGGTCTACACCAACCACGCGAGCGCGCAGGGCTGGTCGGTGCCGGGCGGCTCGGCGACGAACGGCGCCCGGCAGTACACGTCGACGGCGACCTCTGACGTCCGCATCATCGGCGCCCTGGTCACGAAGACCGTGGACCCGTCGACCGCGACGATCGGCCAGCGCGTCTCGTGGACCCTCACGATGCTGCTGCCGGCGAACACGGCGTTCTACTACCCGACGATGATCGACTCGCTGCCGTCGGGCTTCGACGCCTCGTCGGTCACGCTCGACGACTTCACCTGCGAGATCCTCACGACGCCCGTCACGACGTGCGCCCCGGGGATCCACTTCCTGGCTCCGGTGCAGCAGGGCACGAACACGCTCATCGGCCTGTACTTCGCAGGTTCGGCGGGTGACCCGGCGCAGCGCGGCATCACGCTCGAGCTCTCGGGTGCCGTCGCCGACACCACGCCGGTCGCTGGGTCGCTTCTGACGAACACCGCGACGTCGAGGTGGGACACGTCGGACCACGGCGCGCCGACGTCCGTGACGGCCGCACGCGACACGACGGGTGGCTCCGCGTCGGCCACCGTGCGCGTGCTCGAGCCCAGCCTGACCGTCGACAAGACGGTCGTGAGCACCACCCCGGCCCCGGCCGACGTCTTCGCATACCGCATCCGGGTCACGAACGCGACGGGCAGCGACGTGAGCACGGCGTACTCGACCGTGGTCAAGGACGTCGTCCCGGCGGGCGTGGTCGTCGACCCGACGACGATCTCCGAGCCGGGTGCGCTGACCGGCGCCGACCCGGTGCTCGGCGGCGGGACGATCACGTGGACCCTCGACCGTGACGGCGACGGCATCCAGCCCGGTCAGTTCACCGACCTGAGCTACGAGGCCAGGCTCGCACCCTCTGCGGAGATCACGACGGCGCGCCTGACCAACACCGCGACGATCTCGTCGTACCGGTCGCTCCTCGACGCCGGCCGCACGTACGCCGGGCCGTCGGACACCGCCGACGTGAGCCCGCACTTCCCGCACCTGACGACGACGAAGTCCACCGTGTCGACGAGCCCCGCGTACATCGGTGAGCCGTTCACGTGGAACATCCAGGTGACCAACGACGGCAACGCGCGCGCCTACGCCGTCGGTGCGACCGACCTGCTCCCGCCGGGCTGGGAGTACGTCGCGGGCTCGGCGACGGTCACGCTCGCGAGCGGGTCGCCGGTCCCGGCGGAGCCGGAGGTCGACGGGCGCAACCTGACGTGGACGGACCTCGGCGGGCTCGACGGCGGGGTCGCGGCGAGCATCCGGTACCAGGCGAGGCCGACGGCGTCCGTGGTGACCGCCCCGGGCGTCGGCAGCGCCGTCCCGCACACCAACACCGCGCAGGCCTACGGCGAGGACGCGACGACGGCCACGGGGAACAAGACGGGTTCGTACGTCGGGCCCGCATCCACCGCCTCGACGCACGTGGACGCGGCAGATCTCGTCGTGACCAAGACGCACTCCACGCCGGTGGTCGCGGGCCGCGACGCGACGTGGACGGTCACCGTGAAGAACAACGGTGCCGACACGGCCGTCGGCCCCTTCACGGTGACGGACGCGCTCCCGACGGGCCTCGGCTACGTCTCGGCGACGGGCCCCGGGTGGACCTGCACGCCGAGCGGGGGCGCGACCCCGACGACCGTGACCTGCACGCGCGGCACGACCACGACGACGCTCGCCGGCGGAGCGACCCTGCCGCTCATCACGGTGACGACGAGCGTCCCCGCCGAGACTCTCGCGGGCACGACGTTCACCAACGGTGCGTCGGTGTCCGGCCGCACGTACGACCCGGTCCCGTCGAACAACTCCACGACCGACACCGCCACGGTGACGGCCGCGGCCGACCTGCGCCTGACGAAGGGCCACACGGGCACCGCGGTCGCCGGGCAGCCGTTCACGTGGACGATCGACGTCGCGAACCTCGGCCCGTCCGACTCGCAGCCGGACATCACCGTGACGGACACGCTCGCGAGCGGCACCACGTTCGTCTCGGGCAGCGGCGCGGGCTGGGACTGCTCGGCCTCCGGACAGCTCGTCACCTGCACGCGTGACACGCTCGTCGCGTCGGGTGCCTCGGCCCCGCAGATCGCGCTCACGGTGGACGTCGCGCCCTCGCGCACGGGCACCCTGGCCAACTCGGCGACGGTCGCGGGCACCACGCCGGACCCGGTGACGACCAACAACACGGGGACCGACCAGGTCACGGTCGGCACGTCGGCGGACCTCCAGCTCGAGAAGTCGCACGAGGGTGCGTTCGTCGCCGGCGCGACCGGAACGTACGTGCTCACGGTGCACAACATCGGCCCGTCCGACGCGGCCGCTCCCGTGACGATCACGGACGCCCTTCCCGACGGCCTGACGTTCCAGGGCTCGACCTCGCGCGAGGGCACCTGGACCTGCTCCGCGACGTCAGGCGACACGCAGGTCACGTGCACGATGAGCGGTGCCCTGGCGTTCGACGACACGGCCACCGTGGCGATCACGGTCCTCGTGGCCGACGACGCCGGGACCGGCTCGTTCCACAACGAGGCGACCGTGAGCTCGCCGACGGCCGACCCGGTGCTCTCGAACAACACCGACGACGACGACACCGCGTTCTCCTCGGAGGCGGACCTCGGGATCGTGAAGTCCCACACGGGTGACGCGACCGCGGGCTCGACGTTCGACTGGACGCTCGCCGTCACGAACCACGGCCCGTCGGTGTCGCCGGGGACCATCACCGTGACGGACTCCGTGCCTGCCTCGGTCGACGTGCTCACCGCGTCCGGGACCGGCTGGACGTGCACCACGGAGGACGGGGCGGGCGGTCGCACGCTCGTGACCTGCGAACGGACCACCGCGCTGGGTTCGGGTGCCGACGCGCCCGACATCACCCTGCACGTGCGCGTCCACCCGGACGCCGGCCCGGGGACGATCGTCAACATCGCGTCGGTCGACGGCCCGCTCGCGGACCCGAAGCTGACCAACAACGCGTCCACGGACACCGTCACGATCGGCGACGACGCGAACGTCACGCTGAGGAAGGTCGCGGACGCGACGGGCCCGGTCGTGGCAGGGACGTCGACGACGTTCACGCTCACGGTCGGCAACGAGGGGCCGTCGGACGCGGATGCGGTGCGCGTGGTCGACGACCTCCCGTCGGGCCTGACGGCGACCGACGCCACGGGCGCGGGCTGGGACTGCGACGTCACCGCCGCGCAGGTCGTGTGCACGCGTGACACGCTCGCGGCGACCGTCGGCGGGACCACGACGAGCACGATCACGGTGACCGCCCTCGTCGGCAGCACGGTGCCCGACGGCACGACGCTGACCAACACCGCGACGGTGTCGACGTCATCGCCGGGCGACGACCCCGACGACAACACCGGCACGGCAGACGTCGACGTCGTCGCGCACGCCGACCTGGTGCTCGTGAAGTCGCACGACGCGGACGACGAGCCGGCGATCGCCGGCCGGGACGCGACGTTCGACATCGCGGTCCGCAACGACGGACCGTCCGCTGCGGTCGGCCCGATCACGGTCGTCGACACGCTGCCCACGGGCACGACGTACGTCTCGTCGGCCGGCCCCTGGACCTGCACCCCTGCGGCCGACGGCGAGAGCGTCACGTGCGTGCTCACCGACGTGGACACGCTCGCAGACGGTGCGCATGCCCCGGGCCTGAAGATCACGGTGGCGCTCGCGGCGGACGAGCAGCGCGACGAGATCACGAACACCGCGACGGTCTCGTCGGCCACCACCGACACGGACGAGGACAACAACACCGACGACGACGTGTTCCCCGTCGACCGCATCGCGGACCTGTCGGTGACGAAGTCGCACGACGCCCCGGCCCGCGTGGGCGACCCGCTCACGTGGACCCTCACGGTGACGAACGCGGGCCCGTCGGACGCCGCCGGCGTGACGCTCGACGACGCGCTGCCCGCGGGGGTCACGTACGTCGACGCGACCGGTGACGGCTGGGTGTGCGCGCTCGACGACGGCACGGTGCACTGCGGGCTGGACGCCCCGCTCGCGCCGGGCGATACCGCCGCGCCGGTCTCGCTCGTCGTGACGGTGGACCCGGGGGCGTTCCCGTCGGTGACCAACTCGGTGCACGCGGCGACCACGACGCCCGAGACGGCGCTCGCGGACAACGACGCGTTCGACACCGTCCCCGTCCCGCCGCAGGTGGATCTCACGATCACCAAGACGCACGACGCGGACTTCGTCGTCGGCGGCACGGGAACATGGGACCTCGTCGTCACGAACGACGGCCCGACGCCCGACGACACGCCCGCGACGATCACCGACCGGCTCCCCACCGGCACCACGTACGTCTCCTCCAGCTCCGACGACGGCGTGACCTGCACCGTCGACGGGCAGGACGTGACCTGCACGGTCCCGGCGCTGAAGGTCGACGAGAAGGCGCACGTCTCGATCGTCGTGAACGTGCTCGCGAACGCGTACCCGTCCGTGGTGAACGCAGCGACGGTCACGACGCCGTCGGAGGACACCGACCCGGGCAACAACACCGCGACGGACACCGCGCCCGTGACGCCGGTCTCGGCGCTCGCGATCGACAAGTCGGTCACGCACCAGGACGGCCGTGACGTCACCTACCGGATCAGGGTGACCAACCAGGGCCCGAACGCGACGACGCTGCCCGTGCAGGTCAGCGACCCGGCGCCGCTGGGCCTGAGGTTCACCGACGCGAGCGGCGAGGGCTGGACCTGCACGCAGTCCTCGAAGCAGGTCACGTGCAGCTACCCGGGCGAGGTGAAGGACGGCAAGCACGCGCCGGACATCACCGTGACCGGGCACCTGACGGCCGACGAGGGCACCGACGTGGTCAACACCGCGACCGCGAGCGGCGCCTGCCCGGTGTGCGACGCGGTGAGCGACACCGCGACGGCCGGCGTGCCGGTGACCCCGACGCCGACCCCCACGCCCACACCGACGCCGAGCCCGACGAACCCCGGCACGATCGCGACCACGGGCGCCGAGTCGTGGCCCGTCGCGATGCTCGCGGTGCTGCTGCTCGCCGCGGGCGGTCTCGCGTTGGGCCTGCGACGCCGGCACGGCTGAGCTGCCGGAGCGAGAGGAGACAGAGCATGTCGTTCCAGGCGTACCTCGACGCGATCGAGGGCAAGACCGGCCGCACCCCGCGCTCGCTCGTGGAGGAGGCGAAGGCGAAGGGCTTCGACGCTCCCGACGTGAAGGCGGGGACGATCGTCGACTGGCTCAAGGACGACTACGGGCTGGGTCGCGGGCACGCGATGGCGCTCGTGCACGTGATCCGCAACGGGCCGACGATCGGTGACAAGCACGTCGGCTCGGGCGGGACGCACAGCGACGAGTCGACCGAGCTGTGGCTCGACGGGAAGGCGACGAAGCCGTCGTCGTGAGCTGCCTGGAACCGCGGCGCGTCAGACCTTGACGTCGAACTCCGCGCTCAGCAGCACCTCGTCACGCGACGACGGGCCGACGAGCAGCTCGAACGTGCCGGCCTCGACCACGCGGTTGCCCTCGGGGTCGACGAGCGTGCAGTCCGCGACGGCGAGCTCGAGGTCGACGACCACGGACTCGCCGGGCTCGACGCGCACCTGCCGGAAGGCCTTGAGCTCCTTGACCGCCCACGTCACGCTCGAGACGACGTCGTGCACGTACACCTGCACCGTCTCGAGCGCAGGACGGTCGCCCGTGTTCCGCAGCGTGACGGCCGCGCGCACGGTGTCGTCGACGCCGACCGACGGGTTCTCGACCCGCAGGTCCGAGTACTCGACCGTCGTGTAGGACAGTCCCTCGCCGAACGCGAACGCCGGGCTCTGCGTGAGGTCGGCGTAGCGCTGACCGTGCTGCCCGGGGATCTGGTTGTAGAACGTCGGCTGCTGGCCCACGTGGCGCGCGTAGCTCAGCGGGAGGCGGCCGGTCGGCTCGATCAGGCCGAGCGTGAGCTCCGCGATCGCGCGGCCGCCGCGCATGCCGGGGTTGGCGGCGTGGATGATCGCGGCCGCCGAGTGCGCCGAGGGCGGCAGCACGAGCGGCTTGGAGCTGATCACGACGACGACCATCGGCGTGCCCGTCGCGGCGAGCGCGTCGAGCAGCGCCACCTGGCCGCCGATGAGGTCGAGCGTCGCGGTCGAGCGGCCCTCGCCGATGAGCTCGATGCGGTCGCCGACCACCGCGACGACGTAGTCCGCCTCGCGCGCGGCCGCGACGGCCTGCGAGACGAGCGCCTCGTCGGGCTCGGCGGGGACCACCACGGGCGGGCGGGGCTGGCCGTCGGGGAAGAACGCGCCCTCCGGGTCGGGGCCGACGGACAGGATCTCGGCGCCCTGCGCGTACGTGATCGTCCAGTCGGCGGGCGCGTGGTCGCGGAAGCCGTCGAGGACGGTCTGCGTGAGCTCGCGCGGGTGGCCGTCGGGCAGCCAGTCGGTCTGGCCCGACGCACCGGCCCAGTCGCCGAGCTGCGCGTGCTGGTCGTCGGCGTTGGGTCCGACCACCGCGATGCGGCGGGCGGTGCCGGTGGCGAGCGCGCGGCCCTCGTCGTCCGCGGTGAACCCGCCCTCGAGCGGCAGCGTGCCGTCGTTGGTGAGCAGCACGAGCGAGCGGCGCGCGACCTCGAGGTTGAGCGCGGCGTGGTCGGGGTGCTGGATGACCTCGGCCTGGCGCGCGGCGTCGGGGTGGCGCGGGTCCTCGAACAGGCCGAGCTCGAACTTGAGCGTGAGGATGCGGGCGACGGCCGCGTCGAGCGCGGACTCCTCCACGAGGCCGCGCGCGATCGCGTCCTGTGCGCCCTCGAAGAACTTGGGCGTGACCATGACCATGTCGTTGCCCGCGTTGAGCGCGCGCGCCGAGGCCTCGGTGTAGTCCGCCGCGATGTGCTGCTCCCACACCATGCGGCCGACGTTGTCCCAGTCGGTGATGAGCGTGCCGGTGTAGCCCCACTCGCCGCGCAGCACGTCGTTGAGCAGCCAGCTGTTCACCGTGATCGGCACGCCGTCCATCGACTGGTAGCCCAGCATGAACGTGCGGCAGCCCTCCTTCGCCACGCGCTCGAACGGCGGCAGGAACCAGGAGCGCAGCTTGCGGCGGCTGATGTCCGCCTCGGACGCGTCGCGCCCGCCCTGCGTCTCGGAGTAGCCGGCGAAGTGCTTGGCGGTCGCGAGGATCGCGGTGGGGTCGTCGAGCCCGTCGCCCTGGTAGCCGCGGACCATCGCGGACGCGAGCTCGCCGATGAGGAACGGGTCCTCGCCGAACGTCTCGCTCACGCGGCCCCAGCGCAGGTCCCGCGTGATGCAGAGCACGGGGGAGAACGTCCAGTGGATGCCGGTCGCGGCGACCTCGACGGCCGTCACGCGGGCCGCGCGCTCGAGCAGGTCCGCGTCCCAGGTGGCGGCCATGCCGAGCTGGGTCGGGAAGATCGTCGCGCCCTCCCAGAAGGAGTGGCCGTGGATGCAGTCCTCGGCGACGAGCAGCGGGATGCGCAGGCGCGTCCGCTCGGTGAGCTCGGCGGCCTCGAGCACGCGCTCGGGCGACGCGTGCAGGATCGAGCCCGCGTGCTTGTCCTCGATCGCGCTGCGCACGCCGTCCTTGGCGTTGAGCTGCAGCATCTGCCCGACCTTCTCGGGCAGCGTCATGCGCGCGAGCAGGTCGGCGACGCGCTCGCGCACGGGCAACGAGGCGTCCTGATAGGGCAGCGTGGGCGTGCTCACGGCGATCCTTCCGGTCTGCGCCGGGGCCGACGACGCACAGCAGGGCGGCCCGCCGAAGCGGCTGACCGAACGGTAAGTATTACTCACCTGTCAGCCTCCCGTCGAGTGCCGCGCGGCGCGCGGCCGGCGCCGATCGGCCTCGATGCGGGGGTGTTCGCCTGCGAGTGCGCCAGTTTCGGACGAGAGACGAAGTCCAGACGCGCGCGCTCGTCCGAAACTGGCGCACTCGCTAGCGGTCCTGTCAGGGGGACGGGTGGCGGCGGTACGACGAGAGGAGGCGGTAGCTCTTCGTCGGGCCGGTGACCGACCACTCCTCGTCGAAGGCGTGCGGGCCGAGCCAGCGGCCCGTCACCACGTACTCGTCGGCGCCGCAGGGGTGCACCGCGGTCCACTCGCCGGCCACCGGGCGGTAGACGTAGAACGGGCGGCCGTCGGCGAACCGCACCTGGACGCCGTCGGCGCTGCCCGGCCCCCACAGCAGGTGCCGCTCGGCAGGCCCGCGGTGGTCCCCGTACGTGAGCTCACCGGCCTCGGTCTGGACCACGCCGCCGTCGTCGGCCGCGAACGTCGCGGTCCCGACGAACTCCCCGCGCGTGCCGGCCAGCGAGTCGAGCACGAGGCGCCGCACGTCCCACGTGCCGACGAGTCCGTCCAGTCCATCGACCGATCGTGGCACGAGCTCACGCGCCGACGAGCGCCAGCACCTCGTCCGTCGTCCCGGTCTCGCCCAGGCGCGGGAAGATCGCCTCGACCGCGCGCTCGTGGCTCGTCCCGACCATGTCGGCCATCGCGTCGGTCACGAGCGTCACGTGGTACCCGTGCTCGTGCGCCGCCCGCGCGGTCGACTCGACGCCCATGCTCGTCGCGATGCCGGTGAGCACCACCTGCGTGATCCCGCGGCGACGCAGCTGCAGGTCGAGGTCGGTGCCGTAGAAGGCGCCCCAGTTCCGCTTGGTCACGACGACGTCCTGCGGGTGGCCCGCGAGCTCGTCGACGATCACGTCCCAGCCCTCCGCCCGTGCCGCGGCGGGGCCGCGCTCGGTCCGGCCGTGCGCCCCGTCGGCACCGTCGGCCGCGCGCGAGACGCGGACCAGCACGACGAGCCGCCCCGCGGCCCGGAACGCGTCGGCCAAGCGGGCGGTCCGCTCGACCACCTCGGCGGCCGTGTGGGGGACGGTCGGGGCGGCGACGATGCCCCGCTGCAGGTCGATGACGACGAGCGCGCTGGTGGGGTCGATGGTCGAGAGGGTCATGCGGAGGTCTCCTTGCGGGTGGGGGTGCCGAGGCCGCGCAGCGAGCGGTCCAGCAGGGTGACGACGACGAGCAGGCCGGCCGCCGCGAGGCAGAACCAGCCCATGTCGTGCAGGCCTGAGGTGGTGGCGCCGTCGGCGAAGAACGTGGCGTTCGCGGCGGAGGCGACGATCGCGCCGAGGTACGTGAAGGTGCGCAGGAGCCCGGCGGCCGCGCCGATCCGCGCGGGATCCGCCTGGTGGTAGAGCGCGTTCTGGTTGGCGAGGCTGTTGAGCCCCTGCGGCACGCCCGCGAGCAGCGCGAGGCCGACGAGCAGCGGCACGGGCGTCGTCGACCCGACGAGCACCAGCGGTGCGCACGCGACGACGAGCGACACCGCACCGACGACGAGCTTGCCGCGCACCTGGGGCCGCCGCCCGGACACGGTCGTGACGACGATCGCGCCCGCGAACATCGGCAGCAGCACGAGCCCTGCCTGCGACGGCGTGAGCCCGTGCCCGGCCTCGAGCCACTGCGTGTACCCGTACAGGAACGAGTACGACACCGTGAGCGCGAGCACCTGGCGGACGTACGTCGCGAGCAGCGGACGGTTGCCGCCGAACACGCGCAGGTCGATGAACGGCTCGCGCGTGCGCAGCTCCCGCAGCGCGAACCCCACGCCCGCGACGACGGTCACGACGAGGAGCCACGCGGTCCCGGTGCGCGGGTGCATGCCGAACAGCATCAGGGTCACGAGCGCGGCGCCGAACAGCGCGATCCCCGCGAGGTCCAGCCCGGGCCTCGGCCCGGCCGCCCGCGGGACCCGCGGCAGCCGCCACGTGCCGAGCACCAGGCACGCGACCGAGAGCGGCACGTTGACGGTGAAGATCGCGCGCCAGCCGTCGAGCGCGATGAGCAGCCCGCCGAGCGTCGGCCCGACGACCGCGACGACCTGGTTGGTGACCGCGAGCAGCGTGAGGATCCCGCTGGGGCTCTCCTGCCCCGTGCGCCGCGACTCGCTGCGGATGAGGTACATCGCCGCGGGGTAGCCGGCGCACGTGCCGAGCCCGATGAGGACGCGCGCGGCGATCAGCGTGCCGAGGTTCGGCGCGAACGCCCCGAGCAGGCCACCGACCCCGACCATCGCCGTCCCCGACAGGAACAGCGGCCGCGGACCGTAGGTGTCGACGAGCCGGCCGACGACGGGCTGGCCGACCGACGTCGCGAGGTACAGCGCCGTGACCAGCCACGCGGTCGCCGACGGCGGGGCGCCGAACGCGATCCCGATCGGCACGAGCGCGACGGCCAGCATCGAGGAGTTGACCGGGTTGAGCAGCGACCCGAGCACCATCGGCGGCACGAGCCGGCGGTCGAACCGCCCGGCCGGAGCCCCGTCGAGCCCGACCCCGCCGGTCGCGCCCGCCGCGGGCGCCTCGTCCCGTCGACGTGGGCCCTCCCGTCGCGAACGGCCCCCGTCCGGCGCAGCAACCCCCACCTCGCGCGGGGCGGCCGCGCTCGGGCCGGCCGCCCGCGTCACCGGGCCGTCGCCTCGTCCAGCAGGTCCATCGCGCGCTGGATCGTCGCCACGTCCTCGTCGGGCAGGGCCGCCAGGCGGGTTGCGAGCCACTCCGCGCGGGCCTCGCGGTCGCCGGCCGCGCGCTCGCGGCCCGCGTCCGTCAGGACGACGAGCTGGCGACGACCGTCGTCGGGGTCCGCGACCCGCGTGACGAACCCGCGCTCGTCGAGCACGGCGATCGTCGCGGCCATCGACTGCGGCCGCACGCCCTCCGCGGCGGCGAACGTGCTGGCGGTGCCGACCTCGCCCTTGCCGAGCCGGATCAGCACCGCGAGCTGGCTCGCGGACAGGTCGTCGGCCTGCGCGACCTCCCGCATCCGGCGGCGCAGCCGTCCGAAGACGACGCGCACCTGCGTGGCCGTGTCCGCGGCGGTGGTGGTGGGCACGCCATCGACGGTACGCCTCGACAGCCCAAACTGCACAGTCCAACCTGTCGATCGCGTCCTGGGTCCGCCGAGCAAGCAGGTGGTCTCGCCATGGACCGGCTGAACGAAACCAACCGCTTGCTCGGCGCGGTCGGCGCGGGCAGGCTCGGGGCGCATGTGGTGGATCTGCGCGACGTGTGGCGTCGAGCACGGGGAGCGGGTCGACGTGTGCGCCGTGTGCGCCGACGAGCGGCAGTGGGTGCCCGCGTCCGGGCAGTCGTGGACCACGCTCGACGAGCTCGCGGCCGCCGGCACGCACGTCGACGTGCGCGAGCTCGAGCCCGACCTCTTCGGGCTGACGACCTCGCCCGGCGTGGGGATCGGCCAGGAGTCCAAGGTGGTCCGGACGTCGGTCGGGATGCTGCTGTGGGACCCGCTCGGGTACGTGGACGACGAGGCGGTCGCCGCGGTGCGTGCGCTCGGGGAGGTCGTGGCCGTCGTCGCGAGCCACCCGCACATGTTCGGCGTGCAGGTCGAGTGGTCGCGCGCGGTGGGTGGCGTGCCGGTGCTCGTCGCAGAGGCGGACCGGCACTGGGTGGCGCGCGAGGACCCGGCGATCGAGTCGTGGCGCGGCGAGCTCGAGGTGCTGCCGGGGGTCGTGCTGTCCCAGCCGGGCGGTCACTTCCCGGGCAGCGCGGTGGTCCACTGGGCGGCGGGGGCCGACGGGCGCGGCGCGCTGCTGAGCGGGGACACGATCTTCGCCAACCCCGACCGCACGTCGGTCAGCTTCATGCGGAGCTACCCCAACCGCATCCCGCTGTCGGGCGCGGTCGCCGAGCGGGTGGCGGCCCACGTCGCGCGCCGCCCGTTCGAGCGGATGTACAACAACTTCGAGGGTGTCATCCCGGCGGACGCGCGCGAGGTCGTCCTGCGCTCGGCCGCCCGCCACGCCGCCTGGACCCGCGGCGACCACGACTCCCTGACCTGACCAGGCCTGACCTGACCAGGCCTGACCTGGCCGGCCCGGTCCGGCCCCGCCCACCGAGTGCGCAAGTTTCCGACGAGAGACGCAGTCCAGACTGGCGCACTCGTCGGAAACCCGCGCACTCGGCGCGGACGGCGGGCGGGATCAGCGGTAGACGCGGATGTCGGCCAGGCTCCACCACGAGCCCGACGACGCCGTCGTCGTGACCCGCACGTATCGGGCCGTCGTCCGGCCGAGGTCGAGGCGGAGCAGCTGGCCCGTCCCGGTGCCGGCCGCGACCTGGTGCCAGATGTGCCCGTCGCGGCTCGTCGTCACCGTGTACCCGCGTGCGTAGTCGCCGAGGTTGTCCCCGGAGTCCACGTCGAGGGTCGAGAACGTGCGCACGCGCCCGAGGTCCACCTGCAGGTACTGACCCGGCTCCTGTGCGGCTCCCGACGACCAGCGGGTCGACGCGTCGCCGTCGACCGCGAGCGCCGCGTCACCCGCGTTCACCGACGCCGTGGCCGACGAGACCGGGACCGACCGCAGGTCGGAGCGCAGCGCCTTCGACGCCGGCCAGGTGAACGTCGCCAGGGCACCCCCGGGCAGCGTGTACTCGAACGAGCGGGACCCCACGCGCACCGCGAACGAGCGCGGGTCGTCGTTCTCGTTGTGCACGACGAGCGCCGTCGACCCGTCGGGGTTCCGGAACGCGACGTCCATGATCTGCCCGTTCCACCCGGTGGTCCCGAAGGACGTCGACCCGATGCGGACCGCGCCGGGCTTCACGAACTTCGAGAGGTGGCCGATCGTGTAGTACTCGGCGTCGGTGCGGACCGTCCCGTCGTCGAGCACGGTGACCAGTCCGGTGCACGTGTCGCAGCCGCCGTTGTGCGGGCCGCCGTTCTCGTCGAGCGCGATGTTCCAGTTGACCACCGACTTCGCCCAGTTCCGCGGGGTGCCGATCGTGAGCGTGCGGGCGTGCCACGTGAGCGTGCCGCGGAAGATCTGCGCGTCGGTGTCGTCGGGCCCGTGCGAGCCCGAGCACTCGGTGAACCAGATGCCCTTGCGCGGGTACGCGTCGTGCAGCGCGGTCTGCGCCGACGGGTCGCCGTAGTAGCAGTGGTAGGCGGTGCCGGCGACCCACCTCGCGGCGGCGCTGTCGAGCAGCTGGTACGGGTAGTCCGTCCCGGGGTCCTCGCCCGGGGGCGTGCTCGCGGCGTCGTTGGGGTGGGTCTGCCAGTTGTGGTCGTAGCCGAGGATCTTGGTGCGCGGGCTGGCCTTCTTGAGCAGCGGGCCGAGCGCCTCGATCACCTTGATCTCCTGCGTGACCGGCATGTCCGTGCCGGGGTAGCCGCTGGGCGTGCGGTTCTGCGGCTCGTTCTGCACGGTGAGGTAGTCGACCGGGACGCCGGCGCGGGCGTACGCCTGCACGAACTTCACGAGGTAGCGGGCGTAGGCGTCGTAGACCTTCGGGTCGTCCTTGAGCCGGCCGCCGACGAGCGAGTCGCCGGTCTTCATCCACGCCGGCGGGCTCCACGGCGTCGCGAGCACTGTCAGCTGCGGGTTGAGCTTCTTGGCCTGGCGCAGCAGCGGGAGGACCTGCTTCTCGTCGTGAGCGATCGAGAAGTGCTTCAGCGCGAAGTCCGTCTTCCCAGGGGCGACGTCGTCGAACGTGTAGTGCTCGGCCTCGGCGGTGAAGTCCGACGAGCCGACGGGCTGGCGCAGGAAGCTCACGCCGATGCCCGTGCGCGGGTCGAACAGCTTCTTCATCGTGGCGTCGCGCTGCGTCTTCGGAAGCGCGGACAGGACGTGGGCCGACGAGTCCGTGATGGACGCGCCGAACCCGTCCATCGTCTGGAACGTCTGGTCGGGGTCGACGACGATCGTCGAGAGATCCGACGAGCCCTGCGTGAACGGCACCGAGGCGCGCTGGTGCAGCAGCTCGGACCGGTCGACCGTGGTGACCCACACCTGGGCCTGCGGCGTCGCGCCGCCGGTCGGGTGGCCGTGCCGGTCGTCGTGCGCGGCCGCCGGGGGGACGGCCAGCGCGATCGCGGCGGTGGCGCCGACGAGCGCGAGGGTGGTTCTCCTCATCTCACTCTCCATCGAGTAGACGTGGGGCCGCCCGAGTGAAACAACCTGTAACATCGGGCGAACCGGTTGCAACCGTACAGAACACCCCGCGACGATGCGCATGTCAACTGCAGCGAACGGTTCCCTTCGATGAAACGGCGGATGTAACACATGCCCACTGTCCGCGACGTCGCCGCCCAGGCCGGCGTCTCCATCGCCACCGTCTCGCGCGTCCTCAACGGCGCCGACAACGTCGCACCCGCGACCCGCGCCCGTGTCGAGCAGGCGCTCGCGGCCGGAGGCACCACGGCCCCCGTGCCGCGCGCGTCGACGGGCGCCCGCAGCGGCCCGGTGTTCGTGCGCTGCCCGTACGTGCTCTCGGACTACTTCGGGCCCATCGTCTCCGCCGTCGCGGAGGCGCTCGACCTGCACGGCCGCACCATGCTGCTCGACGCGGGCGAGTCGGCGCAGGCGGGCCACCCGTTGTCGACGCTGCCGGTGCGCGACGTCGCCGGCGCGGTCCTGGTGCTCCCGCCGGAACCGGGCGAGGAGCTCGTCGCGCTGCGCCGACGAGGCTTCCCGTTCGTCGTCGTCGACCCGCGCGTGCCGCCCCCGCGGGACGTCGCCGCGGTCTCCGCCGCCCACTTCTCCGGCGCGCGCCAGGTCACGCAGCACCTGCTCGCGCTCGGGCACCGTCGGATCGGCCTTGTGGCCGGCCCGCGCGAGTGGGTCGCCGGCAACGACCGCTACGCGGGCCACGCCGCGGCGATGGTCGACGTCGGGATCCTGCCCCCGCCCGAGCTGGTCCGGCACGCGCACGCCACCACGCAGGACGGCCACCGCGCGGCGGGCGAGCTGCTCGACCTGCCCGACCGGCCCACCGCGATCGTCTGCTTCAACGACCAGACCGCGGTGGGCGCGCTGCACGCCGCCGCGGAGCGCGGGCTGCGCGTCCCGGACGACGTCTCGGTGACCGGGTTCGACGACATCGAGGTGAGCCGCGCGACGACGCCCGAGCTCACGACCGTGCGCCAGCCGCTCGCGGAGATGGGGCGCATCGCCGTGAGCCTGCTCGCCCGACTCGTGGCGCGGCAGAAGGTCGACGCGCTGCACGTGGAGCTCGCGACCGAGCTGGTGGTGCGGGGGTCGACGGGCGCCGTGCGGTCGTCGCCTGGAGCAAACGGGTGATCTGCGGACCGCCCGTGCGTGCCGGCTCATGCGTCGTCGAGACTCTGCCGAAGATGTTCGGGTCTGGGTGAAATGTCTCGAGGGGGATCGGTGCGCAGGTTGTTCGGTCGGGCGACGACGAGCGGGGTCCGGGGTGAGCGCGCTTGAGGTTCCATGACGTCCCGCTGGACCAGGCAGAGCTGTTCCGGGACCACGTGATCGCGCGGGAGCCGTACATGTTGCGGGAGCTGGCGTCGTGGATGGAGCAGACGGGCGGCCCGATCGAGCTGATGGACGCCTCGGTCACTTCTCTGATCCGGATGTGCGACTGGTATCTCGACTTAGCACGCGCCGGGTTCTTGGGCCTGGTCGACGACGCCGTCCCGGCGAGGTACCCAGAGCTGACGCTCGCGGAACAGAGGTCGCATCCGCACGCCGTGGCTCGGCGTCTGTCCGCGGCTGCCGGGGATCGTCTCGTGCACTACGTGCGCCTGGTCTGGGGTCGCTTGGTGCCCGAGTCCTACTGGGGTGTGTACACGGAACGACGCAGGCCCTTCGCGGAAAATCTCCGTCATCAGACCGTGGTCTTCTTGCCCGGATGGCACTGGCCCGACCGCAAAGACATCGACTGGTCCGTCTTCGTGCAGGACAGCGCCGGCATCGGCTTCGGGGCCATGACCGGGGCGGCCGGGGAGTCCGACCGGCTGGCATGGAGTGTTGCCAGCAGCTGCCCCCGGGACCTCAGGCCATGGCAGCAGTCCCGAGAGTCATCTGTTCTCACGGGCTATCTCGAGGCCGACCTGCCGCCGATGCCTGAGATCGCGCGGGTGACTCCGGCGTTGGCGTGGGTGAGTGCGCCGGTGGAGCCGGAGGTGCGCGCAGCGGGCGACGGTGAGTGGGACGAGATGGTGTTGGCGAAGGGGCCGGTGGGCGGGCTCGAGGAGCCGGGGCTGTTGGTGCCGTTGCCGGTGGATGCGGTGGTGGGGGCCTTGCGGGCCGCGGGGTTCGTCGGTGTCGATGCTCGTGGTGTCCTGGCGGAGGGGGAGTTCGAGCACGCCGAGGGTGTCGCGCACGTGATGACGTTGGTCCACGGAGGTGAGCTCAGGGCGGTGCACGTGGAGCCGGTGTCGCCCTCGGAGTCGTCGTGGGAGGCGGTGCTCGCGCCCCTGCGGATGCTGGCGGTCGACCTCGGGGCGAACTTCGGCCCGGCCGGCGACTACCCGGCGTGATGCCTGGTGAACACGATTCACCGACCTACGCGGCGGTACGGGTTGACACGGATTGTCCGAAAGGTACGTTGGGCCTGACCCGCGGCAGCCGACACCCCCCGACGCCAACGATGGCGAACGGTCCGGAGGCCTGACGGGCCTTGTCGATCCTCATCGTCGAAAGGTCGATCCATGCTGCCCAGCACGCACCCACGTCGGCTCCGCCGGCCCCGCAGAGCGCTCTCCGCGCTGCTCGCGGTGGCCCTCGCCGGCACCGTCTCCGCCCTGGCCGTCGCGCCCGCGAGCGCGCACGGCTCGTCGTCGTCGGACCCCGATCTCGGCCCCCACACCATCGTGTTCGACCCGAGCATGCCGGTCGACCAGATCCAGGCGAAGGTCGACGCGATCCACGCCCAGCAGGTCGACGCCGAGATGGGCGACGGCCGCTACGCGATCCTGTTCAAGCCCGGCACGTACGGCACCACCGAGCACCCGCTGCGCTTCCAGGTCGGGTACTACACCGAGGTCGCAGGGCTCGGGCAGAACCCCGGCGACGTCAAGATCAACGGCGCGATCGAGGTCTACAACCGCTGCCTGCCCGTCCCCGAGGGCTCGGACCCCAACTGCATCGCGCTCGTGAACTTCTGGCGCTCCCTGTCCAACCTGTCGATCAACTTCGTCGGCGGGGGCGACGGCTGCCGCGACAGCGCCAACTTCTGGGCCGTGTCGCAGGCGGCGCCCATGCGCCGCGTCGAGCTCACGGGCGCCAACCTCTCGCTCATGGACTACTGCACGGCCGGGCCGCAGTACGCGTCCGGCGGGTTCATCGCCGACTCGAAGATGCCGTTCGTGGTGAGCGGGAGCCAGCAGCAGTTCATCACCCGCAACAGCTCGGTCGAGGGCTGGAGCAACTTCGTGTGGAACCAGGTGTTCTCCGGCGTGGAGGGCGCGCCCGCGGGCGGTGCCTTCACCGACGACAACAAGTACACGACGATCGCCGCGACGCCCGTCTCGCGTGAGAAGCCGTACCTGTACGTCGACGGCAAGGGGAAGTGGAACGTCTTCGTCCCCGCGGCGCAGAAGAGCTCGGTCGGGACGTCGTGGAAGAACGGCTCGACCCCGGGCCGGTCGGTGCCGCTGTCGAAGTTCTACGTCGCCAAGCCCGGTGACTCCGTCAAGCGCATCAACCTCGAGCTGCTCGCGGGCAAGAACCTGCTGCTCACGCCGGGGATCTACGACAACGACCGCACGATCCTCGTGCCGCGCGCCAACCAGGTGGTGCTGGGCCTGGGGCTCGCGACGATCGTGCCCGAGAACGGTGTCGTGGGGCTGCAGACGCTCGACGCGCCGGGCATCGACGTCGCCGGGCTCATGTTCGACGCGGGTGCCAAGAACTCGCCCGCGCTGCTCGTCGTCGGCACGCAGCTGTCGAAGATCGACGGCCTGCTCAAGAAGCAGCACCTGTCCGACCCGTCCAACCCGACCGCGCTGCAGGACGTGTTCTTCCGCGTCGGCGGTGCCCACGTCGGCAAGGCCACGCAGTCGCTCGTGGTCAACGCGAACAACGTCGTCGTGGACCACACGTGGGCGTGGCGCGCGGACCACGGCCAGGGCGTCGGCTGGACCGTCAACACCGCCGAGACCGGCGTGCTGGTCAACGGCAACGACGTGCTCGCGACGGGTCTGTTCGCCGAGCACTACCAGAAGTACAACGTCGTGTGGAACGGCGAGCGCGGCACGACGATCTTCTTCCAGAACGAGCTGCCGTACGACGCACCGAACCAGGCGGCGTGGAAGCACGGCTCGACGCTCGGCTGGGCCGCGTACAAGGTCGCGCCGAACGTGAAGAAGCACGAGGCGTGGGGTCTGGGCAGCTACATCTACACGAACGTCGACCCGACGCTGCACGCCACGCAGTCGTTCGAGGTGCCGACGACCGCGGGGGTCAAGCTGCGCAACATGATCATCGTGTCGCTCAACAACGCCGGGACCATCGACCACGTCGTCAACGGCGTGGGCGGCCCGGCGGCGGCCGCGCCTGGTGGCTCGACCACGGCCTACCTCGCGGAGTACCCGCAGCCGTGACCGTGCGGCACGCGGGCTCACGCTAGAGGCCGACGACGAGCGGGCCGCCTCCCCTCACCGGGAGGTGGCCCGCTCGATCGTCGTCCGGCCCACCCGGCTACATCGCGGCGCGGACCTCGATCGGCAGCCCCGTCGCGTGCGCGAACCGCCCGGCCCACGAGACCGCCTCGGCACGGTCGTGCACCTCGACCACGGTGAACCCGCCGACCGACTCGTCGGAGGCCACCACGGGGCCGGTCGACTCGTGCACGTCGCGGCCGTCGGCCCGGACGGTCGTCGTCTGCGCCGCGGGCTCGAGACCGCACGCGAACACCCACAGCCCCGCGGTGCGCAGCTCCTGGTCCAGCGCGTCGACGTCGCGCATGATCTCGTCGATGTTCGCGGGCGCCGGCCCCTGCGGCTGCACGAACGTGAGCACGAACTTGGCCACCGTGTCCTCCAACGGTCCGGTGCCGCACGCGGTGCGCGGCGGGACCCATCTCACTCCGGTCGGCCCCGTCGCGCATCCTGCGTGCCTCCCGCGTGCAGCCGGCCGTGGGGTTGTCGTCGCCCGGCGCGCGTGGCAGCGTCGCCGTGTGACCGACGAGGACGCACAGCTCCCCGCCCAGCAGGTTCCCGACGAGCAGCTTCCCGACGAGTGGGACCCCGACCAGCTCCCCGCCCAGCACGGCCGCACGTTCGTCGTGACCGGCGCCAACAGCGGCACCGGTTTCGAGGCCGCGCTCGCGCTCGCGGGGGCGGGTGCGCACGTGGTGCTCGCGGTGCGCGACGGGTTCAAGGGCCAGGCCGCGGCGGACCGGATCCGCGGGCAGCACCCCGACGCGTCCCTCGACGTGCGCCGGGTGGACCTCGCGTCGCTGCGCTCGGTGCGCGGCTTCGCGGCCGACCTCCTGCGCGAGGTCCCGCGCATCGACGTGCTCGTCAACAACGCCGGCGTGATGGCCCCGCCGCGCCGGTTCCAGACGGTCGACGGCTTCGAGCTGCAGCTGGGCACCAACTTCCTGGGCCCGTTCGCGCTCACCAACCTGCTGCTCCCACGGCTGCTCGAGTCGCCCGCGCCCCGCGTCGTCACCATGAGCTCGGGCGTCGCGCTGTGGGGTCGCATCCACCACCAGGACCTGCAGTGGGTGCACGGCTACCGACCGCAGCGCGCGTACGCGCAGTCCAAGCTGGCCGACCTCTACCTCGCGCAGCACCTCGCGCGTGCGGCGGACGCCCGGGGGTGGGACCTGCGCAGCACCGCCGCGCACCCCGGGTTCGCGCGCACCAACCTGCAGACCGCGGGGGCCGCCCTGGGCCGCGACAAGCCGCGCCGCTCGCTGTTCACCGTGCTCCCGGTGCCCTCGCAGTCGGCGGCCGCAGGCGCGGAGCCGCTGCTGGCGGCGGCCACCGACCCGGCCGTGGCGAACGGCGCCTACCTCGGCCCGGCCGGCCCCCTCGGCCTCGTCGGCCCGCCCGCCCCGGTCCACCTGACGCGCCGCATGCGTGACCCGCGCGCTGCGGCATGGCTGTGGCAGGAGTCCGAGCGCCTCACAGGCACCCACCTGCCCCACTGACCGGGGTCGGCTCGCGCCCGCCGGCTCCGCGTGACTCGTCGGCGTCGACGAGAGCGCGCGTCCGGCCCGAGAGCGAGGGTTCTACGTTCGACTCTCGCGCCGAAGGCTCGCGCTCGCGGGTGCCCGGCGCCCGCCGGGCGGGAGCCGGGGGCGCGGGGAGGAATGGTGAAAGAACGGGTGGCGGCGGGCTCCGCAGTGGTTGAGTGGGGCAAGGTTCCGCGACGAGCGGCGGCCTCACCCCCCTCGAAGGAGAGCAGATGTCGCGTGCCGTGCGCCGGGTCCCCGTCCTCGCGCTGACCGCCGGGCTGAGCGCTGCCGCGCTCGTCGCCGGGCTCGCGGGGTGCTCGCACGAGCCGCCCGGGCCGCAGGCCGAGGCGAAGGCGTTGGCCGCCGCGCTCTCGTCGGGCAGCTTCACGGCCGTGCACCTGACGGACGGCACGGCGGCGGCCGACGAGCGGACGGCGGCGTTCGAGGCGCTCGGGAACCGGACGCCCGAGGTGAAGGTCGCGTCGGTCGTCGTCGACCCGGACGACGACACGGCCGCGACCGTGAAGCTCGACTGGTCGTGGGACATGGCGGCGCCCGACGACTGGACGTACACCGTCGTCGGCGCGATGCACCGCGAGAAGGACGAGTGGTCCACGGCGTGGAACCCCGCGCTGCTCGCGCCGGACCTCACGGCCGACGAGAAGGTCGTCGTGCACCGGGTGCAGGGCGCGCGGGCCGACGTGCTGGGCGCGAACGACGTGCCGCTCGTGACCGAGCGCGCGGTGCAGCGCATCGGCATCGACAAGACCCACGTCGCCGCCGCGGACCAGCCGAAGGCCGCGAAGGCCCTGGCCACGGCGCTCGACATCGACTCGGCGGCCTACGTGAAGCGGGTCGCGGGTGCCGGGTCGAAGGCGTTCGTCGAGGCGATCGTCGTCCGCGACGGCGACAAGGCGTACGACGTCGCGAAGCTGACCGCGATCGACGGGGTGTCTGCGGTCGCCGACAAGATCCCGCTCGCGCCGACCCGGACGTTCGCGCGGCCGGTGCTCGGCACGGTGGGCGCTGCGACCGCGGAGATCGTCGAGAAGTCCGACGGGCAGGTCGCGGCCGGCGACACCACGGGCCTGTCCGGCCTGCAGCGGCAGTACGACGCGCAGCTGCGCGGGACGCCGGGCATGACCGTGGACGCGGTCGACGGCGACGGCGCGGAGCGGCAGCTGTTCGAGGTCGCCGCGACGGACGGGACGCCGCTGCGCACGACGATCGACGAGACGCTCCAGACGATCGCGGAGGACACGCTCGCGAAGGTCGGTCCGGCGAGCGCGCTCGTCGCGATCCGGCCCTCGACCGGGGACGTGCTCGCGGTCGCGAGCGGTCCGGGCGGCAACGGGATGTCCACCGCGACGCTCGGCCAGTTCGCACCGGGCTCCACGTTCAAGGTGGTCTCGACGCTCGCGCTGCTGCGCACGGGCCTGTCCGCGGACTCGGGGGTCACCTGCCCGACGAGCATCACGGTCGACGGCCGCGAGTTCCGCAACTTCCCCGACTACCCGAGCGCGCACACCGGCGACATCGACCTGCGCACCGCGTTCGCCAACTCGTGCAACACGGCGTTCATCGGCCAGCGGGACACCGTCTCGCAGGACGACGTGATCGCCGCCGCGGGGTCGCTCGGGCTCACCGGCTCGGGCCCGCTCGGCTTCGCGGCGTTCCTGGGGGCGGTCCCCTCGGACTCCAAGGGCACCGACCACGCGGCGACGATGATCGGCCAGGCGCGCGTGCTCGCCTCGCCGCTCGGCATGGCGACGGTCGCGGCGTCGGTCGCGCACGGCGCGACGGTGGTGCCGCGGCTCGTCGTGCCCTCGTCGGACGCGACGCCCACGCCCACGGCCTCGCTGTCCGCGACCCCGGCGCCCACCGAGTCTGCGCGACCCGTGGTCGCCCTCACCGCCGACGAGGCGAAGGAGCTGCACGGCCTCATGCGCGGCGTCGTGACGTCGGGCGGCGCGACGTTCCTGCAGGACGTGCCCGGCGGGGAGGTCGCGGCGAAGACCGGCACCGCCCAGTTCGGCACGGGCGACGACCTGAAGAACCACGTGTGGATGATCGCGATCCAGGGCGACCTGGCCGTGGCGGTCTTCGTCGACGAGGGCGTCTACGGCTCGACGACGGCCGGCCCGCTCCTGGAGCGCTTCCTCACCAACATCCCCCGCTGACCCCGCACTCACCCACCTAGCGCCGAGCGAGCGCGCCAGTTTCGGACGAGAGACGAAGTCCAGACGCGCTCACTCGTCCGAAACTGGCGCACTCGCCGCCGACCCGGGCGAGCCGCAGACGCCGCACGGGCGGCCGGGTCCAGGTGGACCCGACCGCCCGTGGGCGTGGACGACGTCAGTCGCGGTTGATCGTGAACGTCGACGTGGTGTTCTTGATGTCCTGGAAGTTGTTGGACAGCTTCAGGTTGTGGAAGGTCACCGAGCCGACGGCCGGGCCCTGGCCCGCCTCCGGCATCTCGTTGACCCAGATGCCGAACCCGGACTTCGCGTCCCAGGCGTCGCCGGACTTCTTGGCGCCGCTGATGGAGACGTTGGTGAAGACCGTGTCGGTGATGGGGTTCTGCGCGGTGGAGCCGACGTAGTTCGTCTGGAACATGATCCCGGAGTAGGTCGGGTCGACGATGTCGACGTTGCTCACCCGGATGCCCTGGAACTTCTTCGACGCCGAGAACACCCAGATCGCGGGGAACGTCTGGTTGCCCCAGAAGTGGCCGCCCGCGCGGACGATCGAGATGTTGTCGAACGTCGTCGGCGACGCGGACCCGAACTCGTCCATCGGGTACCCGAAGTCCAGCGAGCTGATCGTGATGCCCGAGTAGACCAGGGTGTCCGCGATGTAGATGTTCCGGAACGTGTTGCCGTAGCCGCCGTAGACCGCGAGGCCGGCCGCGCGCCACGTGAGCAGCGAGGTCAGGTTCTCGTAGACGTTGCCGGTCTGGCCCGAGCCGCCGTTGTCGGTGGCCGCGAACAGGGCGAACGAGTCGTCACCCGTGCCGCGTGCCTCGATGTTGGCGACCCGGTTGTTCGCGCTGCCGTTGGTCATGTTGATGCCGTCGGCGAACGTGTCCCGGATACGGGAGTTCGTGATGGTGCTGGAGTCCATGTTCGACGCCCAGAACATGCAGATCATGTGCTCGACCCAGAGGTCGTCGACCGTCATGCTCGCGACGTTCGTGAAGTCCAGCACCTTGCCGGGGCCGTCGATGCGCGACGTGTAGTTGCCCCAGTAGGAGAAGCTGCGGAACTTCGAGCCGTTCGCCGACGCCTCGGCCCGGAAGCCGATGTCGGTGTTCTCCTGGTCGGTCGGTGCGAAGAACCGGGTGAACCACGGGCCGGCGCCGACGATGTCGACCGCCTTGCCGTACACCTGGAACTTGTTCGCGGTGGAGTAGTCACCCTGGGGCAGGTAGACGCCCTTGAGCTTGCCGGTGGTGTCCTGGCGGAACTTGTCGAGCGCGTCCTGCACCGCCTGGTGCGTGAAGCCGGTGGGCGTCACGTACGCGGACGGGTCCGGGTTCGCCTTGGGCGTCGCCAGCTCGGTGTTGATGAAGTCGACCGTGACGGGCTGCGGGTTGGACGCCGTCTTCTGCAGACGGATCGTGGTGCCCGCCTCCAGGGTCGTGCCGAGCAGGGTGTTGGCCTCGTCGTAGATGTGCCGGGGGCCGCCCGCGCTCGGGCTGTTGCCCGGATTGGTCTCGTTCCCGTACAGCCACGCGAACTTCGAGGTGAGGTCGAGGCGCTTGAGGAACGTCCCGCCCGCGTAGATGTCGATCGACCCGCTCTGGCCCGTGCCCGCCGCGTTGTCCGGGATGGAGAACCGGGTGACGAGCGTGTTGGTCGACTTCTTGAGCGTCCACTCGACGTAGGAGCCGTTGGTGGACAGCGTCACCGCGCGGCGCCCGGAGGCCTCGCCCGCGAGGTCGCCGACCGTGCGGTTGGGCGAGAGCACGGTCGCACCGCCGCCCGTCCGGCCGTCCTCGGCCTCGTAGGCGTCGTACGGCATGGAGGCGCCGCGGCCGACGAAGATCCCGCCGGACGTGGTGTTGTTGCCCTGCTTGCCGGCGACCTCCGTGGAGTCGGCCGCGACGGCGGACGTGACGGTGTAGTTCCCGTCGGCCGCCGTCCACGTGCCGAGCGTGACCTGCGCGCTCGTCGCGCCGGCCGCGATCGCGCCGCTCACCGAGCCGGTGAACGTCTTGACCGTCGCGCCCGACGAGTCCTTGAGCGTGACCGTGATGCCGTGCGAGCCCGACGACGTGGCGATGTTGCCCGCGTTGGTGATCGCGCCGGTGAACGTGACGGTCGCGCCGGCCGCCGGCGTCGACGGCGACCAGCTCACCGCGGGCACCAGGTCGGAGCTCGGCACCGCCGAGACGGCCAGCTTCGTCGGGCTCGCGTAGGAGTTGTTCGCCTCGTTCTGCTCGACGACGGTGTTGTCCGGGTCAGCCGTCGCGCCGATCGTGTAGCTGCCTGCGGCGAGCGCACCGATCGCCTTGGTGACGGTCGTCTGGCCGCCGGCCGCGATCGCGCCGACGTTCGCCGTGCCGACCGCGTTGCCGTCGACCGTGAACGCGACGGTCGTGGCCGCCGAGGCGAGCGTGCCGACGTTCTTCACGGTCGCGCTCAGCGTGATCGTGTCCGACTCCACCGGGCTCGACGGAGACGCCGTGACGGCGCTGACCGTGAGGTCCGGGTTGGGCGCGGGCGTGCCGATCGCCTCGAGCTCGGCGACCTGCCCGTTGCCCGAGCCGCTGTTCGCGGTGAAGCTCAGGCGCACGTCGCTGGCCGTCGCGCTCACCGGGATGCTCACCGCGTTGCCCGAGCCCGGCGCGAACGAGTACGTCGCGGACGACTTGATGGTCGACCACGAGCCGCTGCCCGTCTTCGCCTCGATCGAGAACGTCTGCGTGCGCGCGCCCCACGCCGAGTCGGGGTTGAGCTTGACGTTCACGCCCGTGACCGTGCTGGTCGAGGACAGGTTCACGGCGAGCGTGCTCGGGTACTGGCCGCCCGCGCCCTCCCAGTAGGTGGTGCGGTCGCCGTCGACCGCGTTGGCCGCGACGTAGGTCCACTCGGTCGACGAGGCCGTCGCCGGGCGGTTCAGCGCGAGGTTCTGGCCGGTCGGCGTGGTGCCGTTCGTGACCGTGAACGATCCGCTCGCCGAGTTGTTGGACTCGTTCGACTCGTCGATCGCGTTGGTCGGGTCGACGACCGCGGAGGTCGTGTACGTGCCGACGGCCTTGGTGCCGATGCTCGTCGAGACCGTCGTGCTCGCGCCCGCGGCCAGCGCCGGGACGGCGACCGTGGCGACGGCGGTGCCGCCCACGGACAGCTGCACGCTCGTGGCCGCGGCGGCGCCGTCACCGACGTTCTTCACCGTGGCGGCCAGCGTGATGGTGTCGCTCGTCGTCGGGCCAGCCGGCGTCGTCGTCACGGACTGCACCGTGAGGTCCGGCTTCGCGACGGGGTTCGTCGTCGGCGAGCCCCACACCTGCAGCTCGGCGACCTGCCCGTTGCCCGCCCCGGTGTTCGCCGTGAACACGAGCCGGACGTCCGTGACGGTCGACGTCAGCGGGATCGTGACGAGGTTGCCCGACGACGGGCTGAACGCGTACGCCGCGGACGCCTTGATCGTCGACCACGCGCCGCTGCCGCTCTTGCCCTCGACGGAGAACGTCTGCGTGCGGTTCCCCCATGCCGAGTCCGGGTTGAGCTTCACGATGACGCCCGTGAGCGTGCTCGACGCCGCGAGGTTCACCGCGAGGTTGCTCGGGTACTGCCCGCTGGCGCCCTCCCAGTACGTGGAGGTGCTGCCGTCGACGGCGTTGCCCGCCGCGTAGGACTGCGTGTACGACGACGCCGTCGCCGGGCGGCCCTGCGAGAGGTTGCTGCCCGTGGGGGCGGGCGTCGTCGGGGTCGTCGGAGCCTGGCCGAGCACCTCGAGCTCCGAGAGCTGGGCGGCCGGCCAGCCGGTGTTCGCCGCGAACTGCAGGCGCACGTAGCGCACGGAGGAGTCGGTGACGTCCACCGGCACGTTGTTGCTCGAGCCGTCGAACGCGTACGAGGCCTGCGACTTGATCGTCGTGAACGTGCTGCCGTCCGTGGATCCCTGGACCGTGATGGTCTCGTTGCGGGCGCCCCAGCCGGCGGGCAGCTTGAGGTTGAGGTCGGTCACGGTCGACGCGGCACCGAGGTCCACCTGGACCCACTGCGGGAACGCGTTGTTGTTCGACTCCCAGTAGCTGCTCTGGCTGCCGTCGGTCACGTTGCCCGACACGTAGGGGGAGTTGCTGCTGCTCGACGTGGTGGCCTTGCCGGCGGCGAGGTTGGTGGTCACGGCCTGCGCGCTCTGCAGCGCGACGAGCCCGAGGGGTACGACGAGCGCGACGGACGCCGTGGCGACGGTCGCTCTCCTGAGGGTGGTTCGCATGGGTCGTCCTTGATCTCCCGCGCGTGCGCGGGGTGGGCCGGTCCGGCGGTGCTGCAGTCGTGCGCGGCGCGTCGGGTCGCAGCGGTGCGACGGGGCGGGCCTGGTGCCGGGACGGCGGGCGGTCGTTCGACGGGTGGTGCCGTGGGCTGACGCGCCGCCGCCGGTCGAGGGGTCTGACCGGCGTGTCCGCGACGTGGTGCCGCCTCGGAGGGACGCAATGACCGGCGCGTGCTCACGCCGACCGTGACATGCGCGAGTTGCCAGACGTGCACAACTTTGTGCGACCGATCTGTCAACTTCTTGCGTGTCGTAGTGCCAGACCCTACGAATCGAATCGGGACGCGTCAAGACGAACCGGGACACCGCACGCGCGGGTCGGAACTGGCTCGCCTGACGAGCCGATTCCCACCCGCTCCGGCCGGGGAGTGAGAGGCCGAACGAGGAGCGGGGAGCAGGGGGTGGCCTACTCTCTGGGCGTGAGCATCCGAAGCGCCGTCGCCCGCGGCTACTGGCGGCTGAGCCGCTGGCGGCTCGAGACCGAGCGCGTGCCGTCCGACGGCGCCGGCATCCTCATCGGCGCACCGCACACCTCCAACTGGGACTTCGTGCTGATGCTGGCGATCGCCGGCGAGGCCGACCTGCCGATCCGCTGGCTCGGCAAGCACACGCTGTTCAAGAAGCCCTTCGGGCCGCTGATGCGCGCGCTGGGCGGCATCCCCGTGGACCGCCGCGACCCCGCGGGCCTGGTCGATGAGTTGACCGAGCGGCTGCGCACCGGATCCGGCTTCTACCTCGTCGTGACGCCCGAGGGCACGCGCAGCGGTGACGGCTGGAAGTCCGGCTTCTACCGGATCGCGCGCGCGACCGACCTGCCCGTGACGCTGGGCTACGTGGACCGGACGACGATGACCACGGGCCTCGGCCCGACGATCCGGCTGACCGGCGACGTGGGCGCCGACATGGACGTCGTGCGCGCCTTCTATGCCGACAAGGCGGGCCTCGTGCCCGCGCGTCGGACCGAGCCGCGCCTGCGAGAGGAGCACCGCGGCGACACCGCGGGCTGATCCCCCGTTCGGGGTGCGGGTCACCAGAGGTCGACGTAGGGTCAAGGCACCGTCAAGCCGCAGGGAGGTGCCGCATGGGTCTCGACGACAAGATCCGCAACACGGCCGAGGAAGCCAAGGGCAAGATCAAGGAGGCCGCCGGCAAGGCGACCGACGACGAGAAGCTCGAGGCCGAGGGCAAGGGTGACCAGGCGAAGGCCGACGTGAAGCAGGCGGGCGAGAAGGTCAAGGACGCGTTCAGCTGACATCCCACGGGTACGTCGTCGGCCGTGGGCTGCAGCCGGCGACGTGGATGCCCAACACCGAAGGGGTCCTTCCGCTTGCGGAGGGCCCCTTCGTGGCGTCCAGGGCCGGTTCGAGGCCGCGCCGCCTCTGAGGCACAGGTGATGCGCGACACACCCGATCGCGTGACCTGCAGCGATGCAACGTCAGCCCCCGTTAGCGGATCGCGGGGCCGCAGCGCGCAGACCGGGCGGGTGAAATCCGCGGATGTCCGAATTAGCCTCGTTAGGGGTCTTTCCTAACCGGGTGGTCAGTGGGTAATGTCCCACTTGTCAGCGAAACGGCAAACCCTCCGCAAGGAGGGGACGCAAAGCCACGGGACCCACGACGGTCAGCCGGGCTACCGAACAGACAGGACACGAAGATGGACACCACGGGATACCCCGCAGACCCGGCCGAGGTCACGTCCTTCCCCGCCGCTCGCACCGCGGCCTGGTCCGCGCTCGCGGCCCGCATGGGAACCCTCGCGCTCGTCCCCTCGCAGAACGACGACGGCATCGCCGCCTGATCGTTCTGGACCCGTACATCACGAAGGCGTCGCCCACAGCCCGGGCGGCGCCTTCGTAGTTTCCGCGATGTGCTCCGGACCGTACATCGTCGCAGGTCCGAGGGGTGACCACCCGTCGAGGGGTGATGGAACTACGGTGCCGTCGTGCACTAGCGTGCCCATGTCTGCACGCTTCGCCCCGATGCGTGCACCTTCGAAAGGGACAGCGCTCCATGGACAGCTTCTGGGACTGGTTCTGGCTCCTGATCTGGTGGTTCGTCTTCTTCGCGTACCTCGTCATCCTGTTCCAGATCCTGGGTGACCTGTTCCGCGACCGCACGGCGAGCGGCTGGGCCAAGGCGGCCTGGATCGTCGGCCTCGTCATCTTCCCGTTCCTCACGGCCCTGGTCTACGTGATCGCACGCGGCAAGGGCATGGCCGAGCGCCAGGTCGCGGCCGTCGCGCAGGCGAAGCAGGACACGGACTCCTACATCCGCGAGGTCGCCGGCAAGTCGCCGGCCGAGCACATCGCGGACGCGAAGGCGCTGCTCGACCAGGGCGTCATCGACGATGCGGAGTTCGCCAAGCTCAAGGCCAAGGCGCTCGCCTGACCTGAGCAGGACCGACGCAGGACGAGAGCCCGGCACCCGCGGAGGGTGCCGGGCTCTCGTGCGTCGAGGAGCGCAGGACTACAGCTCGCCCTGCCGCTGCAGCACGCGCATCGACACCCAGCCGATCGGGATGCGCAGCCAGTAGGTGACGACGCGGAACAGGATCGCCACCGACGTCGCGATACCGATGTTGATGCCCGTCACGGCCGAGAGGGATCCCGCGAGCGCGGCCTCGATCGCACCCATGCCGCCCGGCGTCGGGACCATCGCGCCGGCGGTGTTGCCCGCGAGGTAGATGATCGCGACCTGGATGAGCGTCGCCTCCTGCCCGAACGCGCGCAGGCAGGCGTCGAACGCCGCGACGTACCCCAGCGTCATGAGCAGGTTGCCGCCCACGGCCAGCGCGAGCCGCCACGGCCGGCCGAGCACGTCGACCAGCCGGGGCCAGGTCTGGCGGATCGTCGGCATCGTCTTCGCCAGCACCCACTGGCGCACCGCCGGGATCAGCAGCGACGCGGCGACGAGCGCCGCGACGATCGCGATGACGAGCAGCACCACCGGGGAGACCGGGAGCGTCGACTCCTTGTTCCCGGACGCGATCGTCAGCACGACGAGCAGCGCGACCGTGACGATGAACTGGCTGACCTGCACGAGCGCGACGGTCGCGCCCGCGAGGGTCGCGCTCACGCCACGCTTGGTGAGCAGCCGCAGGTTCATGGCTGCCGGCCCGATGCCCGCGGGGGCCGCGAGCGCGACGAACGTCGCGGCGGACTGCACCAGCACCGTGCGCCACAGCGAGAGCTTCACGGGAGAGAACGCGACGAGCGCGAACGCCGCCCCGAGGAGCGTGAGCAGGCCGAGCGCGAAGGCCAGCACGCTCCAGCGCCAGTCGCTCTGCGAGACGGCGTGCGTGATCTCGTCGAGGTTGATCTGCGTGACGATGAAGATGACCGCGAAGATCGGCAGCACGATCGTCAGCACGGTCCGCATGCCGAACCGGACCAGCTGCTGCGGCTCGACGTCGGCCTCGGGCAGCCGCTCGACGAGGGCCGCGCGCAGCTCCGCGAGCACCTTCTTGTCCGCGCGCATCTCGTCGCGCGTCTGGCGTGGCAGCGAGATGGTCTGCAGGAGCGGGCCGATCGCGGCGATGTCCTGGTCGGACAGCACGCCGGCCGCGGAGTCGATCGCGCGCCGGGCGCCCACGCGCAGGGCCAGCAGCGCGAGCATCTGCGAGTCGTCCATGCGGCGGGCCAGCTCCGAGGACGCGACGTACCCCTGCTCCCAGCCGGTCACCCAGACGAACGGCCGTCCGGCGACGTTCTCGACGAGCACCGTGTCGCTCGTGAGCGCGCGGTGCGCGAGGCCCGCCGAGTGGACCAGCTGCAGCTGGGCCCACACCTCGGCGAGCAGGTCGTCGGTCAGGTCGTCGGGCTCGAGCTCCGTCAGCGGGACCGCCCGCTCGGGACGTGTCTGCACCATCAGCATCGAGTCGTCGGCCTCGGCGACCGCGAGCAGGCTGGGCGTGCGCACGCCGGCCGCGTGGGCGGCGTAGGACAGCAGCGCGTTGTGCTCGGCGGCCTGCCGCAGTCCGACGACCTGGCGCCCCTCGAGGCCGCGCAGCCGCAGCGACCGCCACGCGCGCGAGAGCATGCCGGCCACCTGGCGGTCACCGTCGATGACGACGACGTCGAGCTTCTCGTCGTCCGCGGTCGTCAGCTCGTACGCGCGGTAGCCCGTCGCTCGCATGAGCGCACGCGCGGCCGCGTCGCCGCCCAGCGCGTGCGGGTCGTCGTCCGCCTCGGGGATGCGGCGCACGTGGGCCGGGTCGAACCCGGCGCGACGGATGCCCGCGACCAACGCGTCGCCGTACGCGCGCTCGGACCGCACGCCGGACCAGAACCGCATCCCGAGGCCGGCGAGCCGTCCGACGAGGAGCGAGATCGCCAGCCCGGGCAGCGAGACCTGAGCGGTGACGAGCAGGATGCCGACCGCGACCCACAGCAGGTTCCACGACCAGCGCACGCTCGTGCGGCGTGCGCGCGGCCCGGACACCGTCAGGAGGCCGGCGAGCATCGCGACGTACCCGGGCATCGTGACGACCCAGTCGCCCTTGACGAGCACCGAGAGCCCGACCGTGAGGTCCTCACCGCCGAACTCGTGCACCAGCCACAGCACGAGGCCGTTGAGCAGGATCGCAGCGACCGCGGCGCCCAGCGCCTCGAGCACCTGGCGACCCAGCCGGCGCAGCGCGAGCTCGGTGATGACGGCGACCGGGACCACGAGCGTGACGAGACCCTCGAACACCTGCACGGGGACCACGAGGATGCGTCGCAGGAGCGTCGCGAAGCCCTGCACGTCCTCCGCCACGCCGGTCGTGGTGTGCTGCGCGTACGTCGCGAGCACCATGACCACCACGACGGCGGCAGCCGCGAGGACGGTGCCGATGAGGTCGCTCGGGTGGTGGACCCGCATCGTGGGGTCGTCGTCGTCCACGACGACCTGGGGGGCCTGCGGCTCGGGCGCCGACCGGGGTGCGTCGGGCTCCTCGTCGGCCTCGCGACGGGCGGACGACGGCGCGGACATAGGGGCGAGTCTAGGCGCGGCGTGCGGCGTGGTCTTGCGCACGCGCAGGGGCCCCGCGCTAGCGTGACGTGCAGTTCTTCCGTCGGGCGGCCAGCCCCGACGGCGAGCGCGACGAGCACGAGGAGTCGAGCCATGACGTATCCCACGCCCGCCGAGGTGTCTGCGCAGCTGCGCCGCTTCTGGTGGCTGCCCGTGCTGCGCGGTGTGCTGCTGCTCGTGCTCGGCCTGTTCATGCTGTTCCACCCGTTCGACACGCTGACCGCGCTCGCGTGGCTCGTCGGTCTGTTCACGATCGTCGACGGCGTGCTGATGATCGTCTCGGCGCTCGCGGACCGGAAGGACACCGGCGTGCTGTGGCCCGTCGTGGGTGGCCTGCTCGCGATCGCCGTCGGTGTCGTCGTGCTGATCTGGCCCGCGCCGACCGTGCGGGTGGTCTTCTACCTGATCGCCGCCTGGATCGTGATCCTCGGGATCGCGGGGATCGTCGCGTCGATCGCCGCCCACCACCAGGACAGCGAGACGTGGTACTTCCCGCTCACGTTCGGTCTGGTGAGCCTGCTCATCGGCCTGCTGCTGCTGACCAACCCGCAGACGTCGGTCGCCGTGGTGATGGTGATCCTCGGGATGTTCACCCTGGTCGCGGGCGTCGTGCTCGTCGTGACTGGCTTCGCCGCGAGGTCGGTGGGCAAGCGCCTGGAGACGGCGGGCCCGACGGTCATCGAGGTCTGAGGACGTCTCAGCCCAGATGCAGCGACGCCCGTAGGTCCGCGGGCAGCAGGGCGTAGCCGATGAACACGGTCATGTCCATGACGGTGTGCGCGACGACGAGCGGCATGACCCTGCGGCGGCGCCGGTAGTACTCGGCGAACACCAGGCCCATGACGAAGTTGCCGAGCAGCGCGCCCCAGCCCTGGTAGAGGTGGTACGAGCCCCGCAGGGCCGCGCTGGCGACGACGATCGCGGGCTCGCGCCAGCGGAGGTCCCGCAGCCGCTCCATGAGGTACCCGACGGCGACGACCTCCTCGAGCAGCGCGTCCTTGAGCGCGAGCAGGATCAGCATCGGGACGGTCCACCAGTAGGTGCCGAGCGCGGAGGCCTGCACCTCCACGGCCATGCCCATCGCGCGCGCGGCGGCGTACAGGCCGAGGCCCGGGATGCCGATGAGCGCCGCGAGGCCGACGCCGACGCCGAGGTCACGCAGCGGCCGCGTGAACGTGAGCCCGATGCGCCGGACCGCCGAGCGGCCGTTCGCCGAGAGCAGGTAGAGAGCGAGCGTGACGGGCATGAGCGCGAACCCGATCGCCAGCACCTGGTAGGTCAGGTCGAGCCACGGGCGCGGTGACAGCGAAGGGTTGAGCGTCGTCGACTGGTCGCCCAGCGCGGGGCCCACGGTGAGGCGGTCGACGATGTTCACGATCGCGTACACGCCCGAGCGTCCGAGCGACAGGCCGAGCACGATCCACACCTCGACCGTGAGCCGGCGCCGCCACGCGCGCTCGTCGGGCTGCGGCACGGGCGACCCGCTCGCCACCGTGCGCTCCTCCTGGTCCGTCACGCGCGCAGCGTATGCCCGCCGTCTGGACGTCGCCTGGACGCGACCTGGACGGCGGGCAGGGCGAGCGGTGGCCGGCTCACGTGAAGCGGCGCAGCCGCAGCGAGTTGCCGACGACGAGCACCGACGAGAACGCCATCGCCGCGCCCGCGATCATCGGGTTGAGCAGCCCCAGCGCCGCGAGCGGGATCGCCGCGACGTTGTACGCGAACGCCCAGAACAGGTTCTGCCGGATCACGCGGAGCGTCGCGCGCGACAGCCGGATCGCCTGCGCCGCGGAGCGCAGGTCACCGCGCACCAGCGTGAGGTCGGCGGCCTCGATCGCGACGTCGGTCCCGGTCCCCATCGCGAGCCCGAGGTCAGCCTGCGCGAGCGCCGCCGCGTCGTTCACGCCGTCGCCGACCATCGCGACCCGCGCGCCGCCGGCCTGCAGCCGCTCGACGGCGGCGACCTTGTCCGCGGGCAGCACCTGCGCGACGACGTCGTCGATCCCGACCTCGCGCGCGGCGGCACGTGCGGCGCCCTCGTTGTCCCCGGTGAGCAGCACGGGCCGCAGCCCGAGGTCGCGCAGCTGTGCGACGGCCTCGTGCGACGACTCCTTCACGGGGTCGCGGAGCACGACGACGCCGCGCGCCGAGCCGTCCCACGCGACGACGACCGCCGTCGCACCGTCGGCCTCGGCCGCGTCGAACGGCTCGCGCAGCCCGTCGACCGCGACGCCCTGCTCCGCCAGCCACGCGGGGCGGCCGACGAGCACGCGCCGGCCGAGCCCCACGCCCGCGTGCGCGGTACGCACGACTCCGGTGACGCCGTGGCCCGCGTACGTGCGGAACTCGTGCACCTCGTCGGAGCCGATCGCGACGCCGTCGGCGCCGGTGGCCGGGGACTCGTCGTCGGGCCCGCTCCCCGTTCCCGCCGCTGCCACGGCGCGCGCGATCGGGTGCTCCGAGAGCCGCTCGACCGCGGCAGCGAACCGCAGCACCTCGTCGCGCGAGGTGCCCGGGGTGAGGACGTCGACGACGGTCATCCGGCCCTCGGTCACGGTGCCCGTCTTGTCGAGCACCACGGTGTCGACCGCGCGCGTCTGCTCGAGGATCTCGGGGCCCTTGATGAGGATGCCGAGCTGGGCACCGCGTCCCGTGCCGACGAGCAGCGCGGTCGGCGTGGCGAGCCCGAGCGCGCACGGGCACGCGATGATCAGCACCGCGACCGCCGCGGTGAACGCCTGCTGCGCGTCTGCCCCGGAGAGCAGCCATGCCACGAGCGTGCCGACCGCGAGCACCAGCACCACGGGGACGAACACCGCGGAGACCCGGTCCGCGAGCCGTTGCACGGGCGCCTTGCCCGTCTGGGCGGTCGCGACGAGCCGACCGATCTGCGCGAGGCGGGTGTCGTCGCCCACGCGGGTCGCGCGCACGACGAGCGAGCCGGTCGTGCTGATCGTCGCGCCCGTCACCTCGTCGCCCGGTGCGACGTCGACCGGCACGGGCTCGCCCGTGAGGAGCGAGGTGTCGAGCGCGCTCTCGCCGCGCACCACCACGCCGTCGGTCGCGACCTTCTCACCGGGTCGCACGACGAACTCGTCGTCGACCTCCAGCTCGCCGATCGGCACCCGGACCTCGGTTCCGCCGCGGAGCACCGCCACGTCCTTGGCGCCGAGGTCGAGCAGCGCGCGCAGGGCGTCGCCGGCGCGGCGACGCGAGCGGTGCTCGGCGTACCGCCCCGCGAGCAGGAACGTCGTCACGACGGTCGCGACCTCGAAGTACAGCTCCGGCGACGAGCCGTCGTGCGCGGCGCGCGGCCACAGGGACGGCATCATCGTCATGCCCAGCTCGCCCGCACCGCCGAGCAGCAGCGCCCACAGCGACCAGCCGGTCGCCGCGACGATGCCGATCGAGACGAGCGTGTCCATCGTCGACGCCCCGTGCCGTGCCGCGCGCGCCGCCGCCCGGTGGAACGGCCACGCCGCCCACGTCACGACGGGCAGCGCGAGGGCCGCGACGACCCACTGCCACCCGGTGAACTGGGCCGCGGGGACCATCGACAGCAGCACCACGGGGACGGTCAGCACCGCCGCGACCACCAGCCGGGACCGCAGCTCGGCCCCGCGCGCGTCGGTCGGCGCGGACGTGTCCTCGTCGGGGTCCATGTCGTGCCCCGGCGCCATGGTGTGCCCGGACAGCGCGTGCTCCCGCGCATCCATCCCACCCATCGCGCCCATCCCGTGCTCGTCGGCACCGTGCTCGCCGCCCGCGAGCGCGCCACTTCCGGTCGAGCGAGCGTGTCCAGACCTCGTCTCTCGTCCCAGACTGGCGCGCTCGCCCGCAGGGCGCGACGAGCGGGTGGGGGTGGCGTCGTAGCCCGCCGCGCGGACCGCGGCGACCAGGTCCGCCGGGGTGGCGGTGGGGGTCGTCGGGTCGTCGGGGGTGGTGATCGTGACGTGGGCCTGCTCGAGAGGCAGGTTGACCGTCGCGGTGACGCCCGGGAGGCGGCCCAGGCGCTTCTCGACGCGGGCCACGCACGACGCGCAGGTCATGCCCTCGATCGCGAGGTCGACGACGAGCGGTCCTGCGGTGTCCGGGGTGCTGCTCACAGCAGCGACCGGCGGGGGGTGAGGACGTAGCCGGCCTCGTCGACGGCCGCGGCGACGTCCGCGTCGGCGAGCGGCGCGTCGGACGTCACGGTGACCCGCGACGAGCCCCCGACGACGAGCTCGACGTCGACCGACGAGACGCCCGGCAGGGCGCTGACCTCGGTGGTGACGTGCTGCACGCAGTGGCCGCAGGTCATGCCGTCGACGCCGTAGGTGGTGGTGGTCATCGTGGTTCTCCTCGGGGTTGTCAGCTGCGGACGAGACGGGCGATCGCGTCGGCCGCCTCCTTGACCTTCGCGGCGCCCTCCTCGGGCGACTGCCGCGCGGCATCGACGACGCAGTGGGACAGGTGGTCCTCGACCAGGCCGATGCTCACGGCCTGCAGCGCCTTGGTCACCGCGGCGATCTGCGTGAGGACGTCGATGCAGTACACGTCCTCGGCCACCATGCGCGCGATGCCGCGGACCTGCCCCTCCACGCGGCGCAGGCGCTTGAGGTAGTCGTCCTTCGCGTCGGTGTAGCCGTGCATCGTGCCTCCCGCTCGGTTCGTCGTGATCGCTCGCAACAAGGTACCCCCCAGGGGTATTCCGGTTGGCGGGACCTGGGTCCCGGGACCGGCACAATGGTCGCCATGCGGGTCTCGGCGAAGGCGGACTATGCGGTGCGGGCGTGCGCCGAGCTGGCGGCGAGCCCGCACGGTGACCCGGTGACGGCCGACGTCCTGGCGGGCGGCCAGGGGCTGCCGGTGAGCTTCGTCGAGCGGATCCTCGGCGACCTGCGGCGCGGCGGGCTCGTCGCGAGCGTGCGTGGCCGCGCGGGTGGGTACCGCCTGGCCCGTGCCGCCGACGAGATCACGCTCGCCGAGGTCATCCGTGCGGTCGACGGACCGCTCGTGACGGTGCGTGACGAGCGCCCGCCGAGCCTGAGCTACGAGGGCTCGGCGGCGTCGCTGCTCGACGTGTGGGTCGCGCTGCGCGCGAGCGTGCGCGAGGTGCTCGACCAGGTCACGCTCGCGTCGCTCGTCTCGGGGAAGCTCCCCGCGCACGTGCGGGAGATGGCCGAGGATGCGGCGTCCTGGGAGAACCCGTAGCCCGAGCGGGTCCGGAGAGCGGGTCGCCGAGCAGGCGGACGAGCCGGTCCGACGAACGGGCCGACGAGCCCGCGCGCCGAGCGCCGCGTCCCAGATCGTGGATGCTCGATTGAATTCCTACCCGCTGAGTCGGAATGATCGGGGAATCCCGCCCCCGATCGAACAGGTCCGTCCCCGTGCGCAAGCTCCTGCTCCTGGCCCTCGTCGGCCTCGCCGCACAGCTCGTCGACGGCAGCCTCGGGATGGCGTACGGCGTCACGTCGACCACGCTGCTGCTCGCGATCGGCACCAACCCCGCCGCCGCGTCGGCCACGGTGCACCTCGCAGAGATCGGCACCACGCTCGCGTCCGGCGTCTCGCACTGGCGGTTCGGCAACGTCGACTGGCGCGTCGTGCGCCGCGTCGGCGTCCCGGGCGCGGTCGGATCGTTCCTCGGCGCGACGGTCCTGGCACGGCTCTCGCTCGACGTCGCCAAGCCGGTGATGTCCGGCATCCTGCTCGGCCTCGGCATCTACATCCTCGTGCGGTTCACCCTCAAGGGGCTGCGCAAGGACCGGCTCGGCCAGCCGCTGCGCCGCAGGTTCCTCGCCCCGCTCGGCCTGGTCGCGGGCTTCCTCGACGCGACGGGCGGCGGCGGCTGGGGGCCCGTGGGCACGCCCGCGCTCCTCTCGTCGGGCCGCATGGAGCCGCGCAAGGTGATCGGCTCGATCGACACCAGCGAGTTCCTCGTCTCGATCGCCGCGAGCGCCGGCTTCCTCATCGCGCTCGGCACCGCGGGCATCGACGTGCGCTGGGTGCTCGCGCTGCTCGTCGGCGGCATCATCGCCGCACCCGTCGCAGCGTGGCTGGTCCGGCTGCTGCCGCCCCGGGTCCTCGGCTCGGCGGTCGGCGGGATCATCGTGCTCACCAACGTCCGCACGATCGTCGGCGACGACGCGCTCGACCTCCCCTCCGCGGCCCGCGCCGCGCTGCTGTGGACGGTCGTCGTGGTGTGGGCCGCCGCCGTCGCGTGGTCCGTGCGTGCGTACCGCATCGAGAAGGCGGCCGACGAGGCCGCAGGCGTGACCGCCCCGGTCGACGACGCCCCCGTCCCGCCCGGCCTGCACCACGCGGGCGCCGTCGCGGCCGCCGCGCGCGCGTCGAGCGGGTCCGACGACCTCACGCCGGTCACCGCCCGCGACTGACCCCCGCACGCTCGATCGGCGCACGCACGCGCCCGATCGGCGGCATACTCGCCTCGATGAGCAGCGCTGCCGACGACCCGCGCCGCCCCGAAGACGCCGGGGCGTCATCAGGCGAGCGCGAGCCCGGGACGAGCCCCACGGCGTGGGAGCCGACGCCGTCGGTCCCGTTCCCCCGACCTCCGGTGGCCGACGCCGCCGACGAGCCGCCCGTGCGCCGGTTCAGCGAGCACGCCGCGGTGCGGCCGCAGTACGCGTCGTGGGGTCGGCGAGCCGTCGGGCACGTCGTCGACATCGCCGTGATGGCCGTGCCGGCGGCGGTCGCGCTCGGCTACGGCACCGACGACGGCATGTCGGTGGTGCTGCTCGGGGTCGTCTGGTTCCTCGCCTGGTTCGGCGGCAACCGCGTGTACGCGCAGGGCCGGTACGGCGTCTCGCTGGGCAAGTGGCTCACCGGCGTGCGGCTGGTGCGCACGAGCGACGGGCGGGCGTGCGGCATCGGCCGGGCGCTGCGGCGTGAGCTGCTCCACCTCGTCGACCTGGTCTCCGTGGTCGGCTACCTGCAGCCGTTGTGGGACGGCCGCCGCCGCACGTTCGCGGACACGATCAGCGACACGACGGTCGTGGTCTGACCGGCTGACCCGGCTGACCGCGGTCAGACCCGGGCGTGCTCCGCGTCGCGCGCCGGGGCGGTGGCCTCGGCGGCCGCGCGCGCCGCGGCGGGCAGGACCTCCTCGATGCGGGACAGCGCGTCGTCGTCGTGCGCGGCCGAGACGAACCACGCCTCGAACGGCGACGGCGGCGCGTAGACCCCGGAGTCGAGCAGCGAGTGGAAGAACGGCGCGTAGCGGAACGAGTCCGTGGCCAGCACCGAGGCGTAGTCGCGGGCGCCCTCGCGGGCCGCGGCCTCGCCGAACACGATCGAGAACAGGTTGCCCGCCCACTGCACCGCGTGCGGGACGCCGGCCTCGCCGAGCGCTGACGTGATCGCGCCGCGCAGGCGCTCGGCGGCCGCGTCGACGCGGGAGTACACGTCGGCGTCGGCCAGCTGGAGCGTCGCCAGGCCCGCCGCGGTGGCGACCGGGTTCCCGGACAGCGTGCCCGCCTGGTACACGGGCCCCTCGGGAGCCAGGTGGTCCATGACGTCGCGCCGACCGCCCACCGCCGCGACGGGAAGCCCGCCGCCGATGACCTTGCCGAACGTGAACAGGTCGGCCGACCAGCCCTCGCGCAGGCCCTCGAGCCCCCACCAGCCGGAGAACCCGACGCGGAAGCCTGTGAGCACCTCGTCCTGGATGAGCAGCGCGCCGTTCTCGAGCGTGAGGCGGCGCAGCTCGGCGTTGAAGCCGGGCAGCGGCGGGACGACGCCCATGTTCGCGGGCGCGGCCTCGGTGATGACGGCCGCGATGCGGTCGCCGTGCGCGACGAACACCGTGCGCAGCGCGTCGAGGTCGTTGTAGGGGACGACGATCGTCTCGGCAGCCGTCGCCGCGGAGACGCCCGCCGAGTCCGGCAGCGCGAGCGTCGCGACGCCCGAGCCCGCGGAGGCGAGCAGCGCGTCGACGTGGCCGTGGTAGCAGCCGGCGAACTTCACGACGAGGTCGCGGCCCGTGTACGCGCGGGCCAGCCGCAGCGCGGTCATGGTCGCCTCGGTGCCGGTCGAGACCAGGCGCACCTTCTCGGCGGCCGGGACGCGGTAGCGGATCGCCTCGACGAGCTCGACCTCGGTCGTCGTCGGCGCACCGAAGCTCAGACCGCGCGCGGCCGCCTGCTGCACCGCCTCGACCACCTGCGGGTGCGCGTGGCCCAGCAGCGCTGGACCCCACGAGCCGACCAGGTCGACGCGCTCGACACCGTCGACGTCGGTCACGTACGCGCCGCGGGCGGACGCGAGGAAGCGCGGGGCTCCGCCGACCGCACCGAACGCGCGCACGGGCGAGTTCACCCCGCCGGGGATCACGGACCGGGCGTGCTCGAACGCCGCGTCGCTCGTCGTGCTCATCGGGTCTCCTCCGCCAGCCATCCGGCCAGCTCCGTCGCGTAGTACGTCAGGACATGATCGGCACCCGCGCGCCGGATGCTGAGCACGGACTCGACAATCGCCCGTCTGCGCTCGATCCAGCCCTGCGCGGCGGCGGCCTCGAGCATGGCGTACTCGCCCGACACCTGATAGGCCGCCACCGGTACGGGTGACACGGCGGCGACGTCGGCGAGCACGTCGAGGTAGCTCATCGCGGGCTTGACCATGATCACGTCGGCGCCCTCGGCGACGTCGATCGCGACCTCGCGAGCGGCCTCGCGGCGGTTCGCGGGGTCCATCTGGTACGTGCGGCGGTCGCCCTCGAGCTGCGACTCGACAGCCTCGCGGAACGGGCCGTAGAACGCGCTCGCGTACTTCGCCGCGTAGGCCAGCACCGCGACGTCGTCGTGCCCGGCGTCGTCGAGCGCGTCACGCACCACGCCCGTCTGGCCGTCCATCATCCCGGACAGGCCGACGAGGTGGGCGCCGGCGGCCGCCTGCGCGAGCGCCATCTCGGCGTACCGCACGAGCGTCGCGTCGTTGTCCACGGCGCCGCTCGGCGTCAGGACGCCGCAGTGGCCGTGGTCCGTGAACTCGTCGAGGCACAGGTCGGCCTGCACGACGAGCGCGTCCCCCACCTCGGCGACCGCGTCGGCGATCGCGACGTTGAGGATGCCGTCCGGGTCGGTGGCCTGCGAGCCGGTCGCGTCCCGGTGCTCGGGGACCGCGAAGAGCATCACGCCGCCGATCCCGGCCTCGGCCGCCTGGGCGAGCGCGCCGCGCAGCGAGTCGCGTGTGTGCTGCAGCACGCCGGGCATCGAGGTGATCGGGCGCGGCTCGGTCAGCCCCTCGCGCACGAACACCGGCAGCACGAGCTCGGCGGGGTGCAGGCGAGTCTGCGCGACGAGGCGGCGGACCGCGGGCGTGGTACGCGTGCGGCGGGGGCGGATGCGGCCGGGGTGGGGCGTGGTCATCGTGCGTTCTCCTGGTGGGAGGTGGTCGCGCGGCTCGTGGTCGCGCGGGCGAGCGCGTCGACGAGGCCGGACATGGTCTGGGTGTCGGCGGTCGCGGCGAGCTCGAGGCCGTGGGCGCGGGCCTCGGCCGCGGTCGTCGGGCCGATGGCGACGAGCAGCGTGCCGGGCGGGGGAGCGCCGAGCTGCGCGACGATCTCGCGCACGGTGCTCGCGGACGTGAGCAGCGCCGCGTCGAACCGGCCCTCTCGCCAGTCGGTGCGAACCTCGTCGGGCGCCTGCGCCGGGACGGTGCGGTAGGCGACGACGTCGTCGACCTGCCAGCCCTTCGCGCGCAGGCCCTCGGCGAGCGTGGGGGCGGCGAGGTCGCCGCGGGGGAACAGCACGCGGGCCGGTCGGTCGTCGGCGCCCGTGCTCGCGTCCGGCCAGGCGGCGACGAGCGACGCGGCCGTCGACGGGGACCGGGGAATGAGGTCGACCGCGACGTCCGCGGCCTCGAGCGCACGCGCGGTGCCCGGACCCACCGCGGCGACCTGGACGCGCCCGTCGCGCAGCACGTCGGCGAGCGTGCGGCCTGCGTCGTCCGCATGCCCGACGAGCACGGGGACGGCGGCGGCACTCGTCACGACGAGCGAGCGGTACCACCCGGCACCGAGCGCGAGCACGACGTCGTCGAGCCCCTCGGCGGGGACGGTCTGCACGAGCGGGACCAGCTCTGCGTGCGCGCCCGCCGCGGCGAGCGCGACCTGCGCGGGGCTCGATCCCGCCGCGGGGCGCGGGACCAGGACGCGCCAGCCGGCGAGCGGGCTCGTCGACCCCGGCGTGCCGGACGCCGGGCTGCCGGTAGTGCCGGACGCCGGGATGCTCGTCGGCCCGGTCGTCGAGCCGCTCGTCGGCCCGGTCATCGGCTCGCCTGCAGGTCCGCGATGTCGCCCGCGCCGTCGACGAGGAGCACGTCGGCGAGGTCGCGTCCGAGCGCGTCGGCGGTGTCGACCGCGTCGCGCGGGTCGTCGGGGAGCGTGCGGGCGAGGTCGCGGCGCAGCGTCGCGGAGCCGTCCGGCGCGGCGACCACCGCGTGCAGCTCGAGCGTCGCGCCGACGACCGTGCCCCACGCGCCCACCGGCGCGGCGCACCCTGCCTCGAGGCGCGCGAGCACCGCGCGCTCCGCGAGCACCGCGAGCCGCGTCGACTCGTGGTCGAGCGCGGCGAGCGCGAGCGCGAGCGGTGTGCCGGGGTCGGCGAGGTCGGCGGTGCGGACCTCGACCGCGAGCGCGCCCTGGCCGGGTGCGGGGGCCATGAGCTCCGGGTCGATGACCTCGGTGATCGCGTCGAGCCGGTCGAGCCGGGCCAGGCCTGCGCGCGCGAGGACGACGGCGTCGAGATCGCCCGGACCGTGCCCCGAGCCGGCCACGCGGCCGAGCCGTGTGTCGACGTTGCCGCGGATGTCGACGACGACGAGGTCGGGCCGCGCCGCCCGCAGCTGCGCCGCGCGGCGGGGGGAGCCGGTGCCGACGGTCGAACCCGTGGGCAGCGTCGCGATCGTCAGCCCGTCGCGTGCGCACAGGACGTCGCGCGGGTCCTGCCTCGCGGGGACGGCCGCGATGGTCAGTCCGTCCGCGTCGCCCGTCGGCAGGTCCTTGAGGGAGTGCACGGCGACGTCACAGCGGCCGTCGAGCAGGGCGTCGCGCAACGCGGTGACGAACACTCCCGTGCCGCCCAGGGTCGCGAGCGATCCCGTGAGACGGTCGCCGTCGGTCCGGACGCGCACGGTCTCGACCTCGACGTCGGCCAGGCGGGCCAGGTCGTCGGCGACGTGGCCAGTCTGCGTGAGGGCCAGCGTGGAGGCGCGCGTACCGATGCGGACGTGCTGGGGCATGGGGTCAGTCTCCCCCTGCACGGGGCGGGCTGTCGAAGCCCGTCCGGGTGGGACGCGGAATTCGCGAGAGTTGCTGACGGAAAGTCAGAACATGCGCGCGGAAATGTGACGGGCGCCATGCGTTGGTAGCCGCGGGGCCGTGGAAGGGAAATGCGCTGACGAGTTGTCAGAAAAGAAATGTGCGCGGCGTCACTGCGGTGGTGCGCGGGGCCGCGCCTCTCAGGCGACGGATGCGGCGGCGGCGCGTGCGTCCGGGAGCACCGACGCGAGCCCGTTCCCGGCGACCCACGCACCGGTCACGGCGAGCCCCGGCACCTCGGCGACCGCCGCGCGCACGGCCGCGACCGCGTCCCGGTGCCGCGCGCTGGGCCGCGGGAGCGCCTGCGTCCAGCGCACCACGGCGTGCCCGACGAGGGTGCCGAGCTCGTCGTCGTCGACCCCGAGCAGCACCGCGGCATCCCGCCGCGCGACGGCCACGGCGTCGTCGGCCACGATCTCGTCGCCCGCCGCATCCGGCCGATCGCCCGCCGCGCGTCTGTCCGCAGCCATCCCCTGCGCGAGTGCGCCGGTCCCGGACGAGCGCGCCAGTCCAGACACGCGCTCTCGTCCGAGACCCGCGCGCTCGGGGGCGGCAGGGGCGGACGTGGTGGGGGTGTCCGCGCGGCCGTAGGAGAGGCGGACCACGTGGCGGGACGGGCCGGCCGCGTGGGCCAGCCACGGCCACTTGGCGGTCGCGTGCGTGAGGGCCTTGGCGTCGACGTCGGTGGCGTCGCGTGCGACGAGCACGCCCGTGCCGCGCGGGGCCGCATCCAGCGCCGGGGAGTCGAGCACGAGCGTCACCAGGGTCACCACAGCGCCCTCGTCGACCGTCACGTCCCCGAGATCGGTGACCTGCGCGACGAGGTCGGGGCGGGGCGCGGCCACGACGAGCCGGTCGGCGAGCACCTCTCCTGCGTCGGTCACGACGACGAAGCCGTCGTCCTCCCGCCGCGCCGCCGTGACCGCCGTGCGCGTGCGCACCTCGCCGGCCTCCTGCGCAAGCCGCGAGACCAGCACGTGCATCCCGCCCTCGATGCCCTGCACCGCCGAGCCGGCGGGGGCCGAGGAACGCAGCGTCCGCACCGCACGGGCGAGCGACCGCGTGCGCACCGCCGCCAGGCCGGGCGCGACGGTGTCCACCGCGAGGTCGTCGGGGTCCGCGGCGTGCACGCCGCCGACGATCGGCCGCACGAGGCGGTCCAGCACGCGCGCGCCCATGCGCGCCCGCACGAGCGCGCCGAGACTGGCCGCGTCGCGCCCGACCGACGGGGGGAGGACCGCGTCGAGCGCTGCCCGTGCCGCACCGAGCAGCCCGAGCGTGCGCCGCACGTCGGCGGCCAGGGGGTGTGCGGGGATGCCGAGCAGACCGGTGCGGGGCAGCGGCCCGTCGCCCGAGGGCAGGTGCACCCACGAGCCGAGCGGTGCCGGTGCGCGCACGTCGTCGGCCAGCCCCAGCTCGGCGAGGTACGACGACACGATCGCGCCGCGCGTCGCGAACGACTCGGCACCTGCGTCGAGCGACAGCCCCGCGACCTCGTGCCCGCGCACCGCACCGCCGACGGCGTCGCGTGCCTCCAGCACGAGCGTGCGGTGCCCGGCGGTGACCAGGTCCCGCGCGGCGGCGAGCCCCGCCACGCCGCCCCCGACGACGACGGCGTCCCAGTGGTCGCGGCGGTCAGGGCGCTGCGTCATGCGCGTGCTCAGATCGCGTGCACCAGCGCGGCGAGCCGCGTCAGCACGTCGGGGTCGGTCGTCGGCGGGACGCCGTGACCCAGGTTCACGACGTGCCCGGGTGCGCTCGCACCGCGCGCGACGACGTCCCGCACGTGCGCCTCGAGCACGTCCCACGGCGCCGCGAGCAGCGCCGGGTCGATGTTGCCCTGCAGCGGCGTGCTCCCGCCGAGCCGGCGCGACGCCTCGTCGAGCGGGATCCGGTAGTCCACGCCGACGACGTCCGCGCCCGCGTCCCGCATGGCCGCGAGCAGCTCGCCCGTCCCGGTGCCGAAGTGCACGCGCCGCACGCCGTCCGCGGCGAGGTCGGCCACGTGGCCCAGCGCGCGCGCCGAGGCGGCCTGCACGTGCGCGGTGTAGTCGGCCAGCGACAGCGAGCCCGCCCACGAGTCGAACAGCTGCGCCGCCGAAGCGCCCGCGAGCACCTGCGCCCGCAGGAACGCACCGGTGACGTCGGCCGCCCACTCGGTGAGCGCGCGCCACGTGTCCGGGTCGGCGTGCATGAGGGTGCGCGCGGCGAGGTGGTCACGCGACGGGCCGCCCTCGACGAGGTACGCGGCGAGCGTGAAGGGTGCGCCGGCGAAGCCGATGAGGGGCGTCGAGCCGAGTGCTGCGACCGTGCGGGCGACGCCCTCGGCGACGGGGGCGAGCGCCTCGTCGGTCAGCTCGAGGTCGCGCAGCCGGGCGACGTCGTCGGCCGTGCGGACCGCGCTGCCCATGACCGGGCCGACACCGGGCTGGATCTCGACGTCGATGCCCGCGAGCCGCAGCGGCACGACGATGTCGGAGAAGAAGATCGCGGCGTCCACGTCGTGCCGGCGCACCGGCTGGAGCGTGATCTCGCTCGCCATCGCGGGGTCGAGGCACGCGTCGAGCATCGCGGTGCCGGCGCGCGCCTCGCGGTACTCGGGCAGCGAACGGCCCGCCTGACGCATGAACCAGACGGGACGACGGTCGGGGCGCTCGCCGGAATATGCGCGCACGAGCGCGGAATGCGTCGTGCGGCCGTCGGCGAGGGGATGTGTGACGGGAAGAACCACGCGTCGATTGTGCCCGAGAAATAGCGGGGTGATTAACTCGGGGTGTGGTGCTGCTGTCCCTCGTCGCATCGCACCACGAGCTGGACCTGGCCGTGCTGGAACGTCTCTCGTCGGACGTGCACGCCGTCGGTCGTGAGCTCGTCGGTGCGGCGACCTCGATCTCCGGTGCCGTCGTCCTGGCGACGTGCAACCGGTTCGAGCTGTACCTGGACGTCGCCGACGCGGCCGACGCCCCCGCTGCCCGCACTGCCGCGGCCCGGACGGTCGCGGCGCGGTCCGGGTACCCGGTCGAGGCGGTCGCCGCGCACCTCACCGCGCTGACCGACACGTCCGCCGCGGGGCACCTGTTCGCCGTCGCGTCCGGGCTCGAGTCGATGGTCGTCGGCGAGCGCGAGATCGCCGGCCAGGTGCGCCGGGCGCTGACCGCCGCGCGCCGCGACGGCACGACGACCGGCGACCTCGAGTCGCTGTTCCAGGCGGCGTCCCGCGTGTCCCGCGCGGTCGACGCCCGCACCGGGCTCGGCGGCACGGGCCGCTCGGTCGTCGGCGTCGCGCTCGACATCGCGGCCTCCGGGCTGCCCGACTGGTCCGACGTGCGGTGCGTGCTCGTCGGCACCGGGTCGTACGCGGGCGCGTCGCTCGCCGCGCTCAAGGCGCGCGGGGTGACCGACGTGCGTGTGTACTCGCCGAGCGGCCGGGCGTCGCAGTTCGCTTCGGCGCGTGGCGTGCGGGCCGTCCCGTCCGGTGCGGACCTCGCCTCCGAGGTCGCCGGGGTGGACCTCGTCGTCGCGTGCTCCGGCGCTGCGGGGGCGGTGCTCGAGGTCGACGCGCTCGCGTCCGCGCGGTCCGACGACGCCCGGCCCCTGACCGTCGTCGACCTCGCGCTGCGCCACGACGTGGACCCGGGCGTGCGTGAGCTGCCCGGCGTCCGGCTCGTGTCGTTGCACACCGTCGCGCAGCACGCGCCCGCCGAGCACGCCGCGGTCCAGACCGCACGCACGCTGGTCGACAACGCCGCGCAGGACTACGAGGGCGACCGGCGCGTGCGCGAGTGGAACCCCGCCGTCCTCGCGGAGCGCACGCGCGTGCTCGGTGGGCTCGAGTCCGCGCTGCAGGCGCTGCCCGACGAGGCACGCGACGAGCGCACCGAGCGCGCTCTGCGTCGCCGCACGCGTGCCGCGCTGCATGCGCCGACGATCCGTGCGCGCGAGGCGGCCCGCGCGGGGGACACCGCCGCGTACGCGTCCGCGCTGGCCGAGCTGGCGACGGTCGCGGTGCCTGGCATGCCGGCTGTCGGTGCCCAGTCCGCGGCGCGGTCGCACGACGAGCCGACGAGCGCGACGGCCTGAGCGTCGCGTCGTCGAGGTCCGCCGCCTGGTCGTGGCACTCGGCGGCGATCGAGTGTCTGCGCGCTCTCGTCGAGCCGTCCACAGGCACGTGGTTGCGCTGTCTTGTCCACAGGGTGTTTTCGCAGATCAGGTGCTGTTTCTGGGTTGACCCGGGGTGTCCGGTTCGGGTAGATTCATACGCATGTTCGAAGTCCCTGGTTCGCCTCGTGAGGGCGTCGTTGATGACCGGCTGGTGCTGGT
>NZ_JEOE01000006.1 GCF_000708885.1 Cellulomonas sp. HZM
CTTCGGTGGCGGTCGCGGATCGGGTCACGGGGGCGGTGGCGGGTACGGGGTGCGGGTCAAGGCCGTCGGCGTCTACGTGGTCGACGACTCCGGCGTGCACTGGCGTCCCGCCGTCGACCTCAACAGGGTCATCGCCGGAGGTCAGCTGGTCGGTGCCGTCGCCGTCTCGTCGCTGGCGCTCGCGTGGGCGGTGCGCGGCGTCGCGTCCGCCCTCCGTCGCGGCTGATCGGCGGCCGATCCGCGGTCCGATCCACCGGCCGATCCACGGTCCGGGCCGCGGCTGGGCGGCGGTGGAGCGGCGGTCCAGGCCGCGGCCGGGCTCGACCTGGAGGTCAGGCCGCGCGCAGGCGGAGCTCGAGGCCGTCGACACGCTCAGCGACGACCGGGTCGGCCGCGAGCGCCGCGTTGACCTCCCCGAGCACCGCGTCGAGCGCGGCCCGGTCCAGTCCCGCGACGAGCGTGACGACGACCGCGACCTCGGCACGCGTGCCGGGGACGGCGTCGGCGGCCACGACGTGCGGCACGGGAGCGAGCGCGGCGGCGACCGCGGCGCGCACGTCGTCGGCGACCGCCCCGCCGAGGACCGCAGGCCGCCACGGCTGCTGCTGCGCGAGCGCCCACACCGCGGGCCGCGGCAGCTGCACGGTCACCGGGCCCCCGGGGTCGACCACGAGCAGCGACCACCCCTCCTGCACCGACGACAGCGCGGCTCGCTCGAGCGCCGTGGGGACCGGGCGGGCCGAGGCGCGCCAGCGCGTCATCGTCTCGACCGACGTGAACACGGGCAGCGCGGTGCGGCCGTCGGGCGTGCTCAGCGCGACGATCCCGGCGGACGCCTCCTTGTCCACGGCGTGCTCGTGACCGCCGTGGAGGACGGTCTCGGCCACCTCGAGCTCCGCGAGCACGGGGACCAGGACGCGCGTGCCCGGCAGGGCGGCGACGAGGTCCGCGACGTCACCGCTGCCGGCGGCGATCGCGGCGAGCGCAGCGGCGACGGCGGGGTCGGCCGAGCCGTCGTCGGACGCGAACGGCGACGACGGCGGGAGCTCGCGGCCCGCCACGGTCAGGGGCGCCCGGCGACGTCCAGCGCCTCGGGCAGCGTGAACGCGCCCGCGTACAGCGCCTTGCCCACGATCGACCCCTCGACGCCGATCGGCACGAGCGTGCGCAGGACGCGCAGGTCGTCGAGCGAGGAGACGCCACCCGACGCGACCACCGGGGCGTCGGTGCGCGAGCACACCTCGCGCAGCAGCTCGACGTTCGGTCCGCGCAGCGTGCCGTCCTTGGTCACGTCGGTCACGACGTAGCGCGAGCAGCCCGCGACGTCGAGGCGCTCGAGCACCTCCCACAGGTCGCCGCCCTCCTGTGTCCAGCCGCGCGCCGCGAGGGTGGTCCCGCGCACGTCGAGCCCGACCGCGATCTGGTCGCCGTGCTCGGAGATCACGCGTGCGGTCCACTGCGGGTCCTCGAGCGCGGCGGTACCGAGGTTGACGCGGGTCGCTCCGGTCGACAGGGCGCGGGCGAGCGACGCGTCGTCGCGGATGCCGCCCGAGAGCTCGATCTTGACGCCCTTCGCCGCGAGCTCGGCGGTCACCTCGGCGAGCAGCGGCGCGTTGGATCCTCGTCCGAAGGCCGCGTCGAGGTCGACGAGGTGGATCCACTCGGCACCACCGGTGTGCCAGTCGAGCGCAGCGGCCAGCGGGTCGCCGTAGCCCGTCTCGGATCCGGCCTCCCCCTGGACGAGTCGGACGGCCTGGCCGTCGGCGACGTCGACGGCGGGCAGCAGCTCGAGGCGGTCGGACATGCGGGGCGTTCTCCAGTCGGTCGGGGGGCTGCGCGCGCAGCACCCGGTCAATCCAGCGGGGGGAGCCGGTCAGTGCAACGGTCAGTGCAGCGACGTCAGCCAGTTGGTGAGCAGCTGCGCACCGGCGTCGCCGGACTTCTCCGGGTGGAACTGCGTGGCGGACAACGGGCCGTTCTCGACGGCCGCGACGAACGGTCCGCCATGATCCGACCACGTGACGAGCGGCGCCGTCAGCGGCGACTCGGACGGCACGTCGTCGGACAGCGGGAACGAGCGCGCGGCGTACGAGTGGACGAAGTAGAACCGCTCGTCGGCGAGGCCGTCGAACAGCACCGTCCCCTGCGGCGGAGTGACCGTCGCCCAGCCCATGTGCGGGACGACGGGTGCCTCGAGGCGGTCGACGACCCCGGGCCACTCCCCCAGCCCGTCGGTGCGGTCGCCGTGCTCGACACCCTCGGCGAACATCACCTGCATCCCGACGCAGATGCCCAGGACCGGACGCCCACCGGCGAGCCGGCGGTCGACCACCTGGTCCCCGCCCACGGCGCGGAGCCCGGACATGACGGCCGCGAACGCGCCCACCCCGGGGACGACGAGGCCGTCCGCGTCGAGCGCCGCCTGCTTGTCGGCCGTCAGCGTCACGTCCGCGCCGACGCGCTCGAGCGCGCGCACCGCGGACCTGACGTTGCCGAAGCCGTAGTCGAGGACGACGACGCGCGCGGGGGTGCTCACGCCGACCAGGCTACCGGCGGCCCCGTGCCCGACCGGCCGGGGTCCCGGCGGGCGAGACACGAGCGCAGCGAGCGCCACGAGCAGCTCGAGCACAGGAGCGCACGAGCGCGCCGGCGCGGGCTCAGTGGCCCGCGAGGCCGTGGCGCCGCACCCTGCGCACGCCTCGCAGCGCCGCCGCGGGCAGCGCGAGCCGCGCGTAGCGTCGCGCGAGCGCACGCCGACCCCCGACGGGGGGCCGCACCCGGACCGGACCGAGCGGCGGAGCGCCCGGGCCGGTCAGCTCGGCGAGCACGCGCGGGAGCTCGGCCGGCTCGGGGTGCAGGTAGTTGTCGACGAGCCACGCGGGGTCGGCGTCGAAGAACCGCGCCGCCTCGACGTCGCGCAGGGTCCCCACGAGGCCCGAGCCCTCGTAGACGGTCGTCAGGTTGTCGTCACCGAGACCGAAGTCCGCCACCACGAGCCCGCGCAGCCCGAGCGCGAGCGCCTCGAGCATCGCGGTCGAGCTGACGGTCACGAGGGCGGTGCCCGGCTCGAGCTGTGCCGCGAGCGGTCCCGCGTCCCAGCGCAGCGGTGCGTCGTCGCCCGAGCGGCGCCACATCTCGTCGTACGGGTACGCCTCGTCGTGCGTCTGCGCCTGCCCGGCCCACGCGCGCACCTTGACCACGACGTCCAGGTCCGGCCGGGTGCGCGCGAGCTGCCCCAGGGACCGCAGCACCGCCAGACGCTGTCCGGGGGCGCGCGGGAACTTCGCCTGCGGTGCGAACACGACCCTGCGCAGCGGGGCGTCGTCCGGTCCGTCCGCTCCGGCGTCGAGGAACGGCAGTCGGTCCAGCGCCCACGTCGGGCGCACGCCGATCTCACGCCCGACCCGGTCGAACTCCGTCCGCTCGTGCCGCGAGTGGACGACGAACACGTCGGCCCCGGCCCGGAACTCGAGCGCACGGGCGGTCGCCGGGATCGACATGCCCGGCAGCCCCGTCACGACGACCGGCCGGTACGGCAGCGCCACGAGGACGCGCATCAGCACCTCGGCGGCCGGGCCGGTCGTCGCCACGAGCACGGCGTCCGGGCGCGTGCGCCGCAGGCGCGCCGCGAGGCCCACCACCGAGTGGTCGTCGACGACGCGACCGGCCCACCCGGTGCCCGCCAGCGCCGCGGTGGCCTGCACGTCGTCGGGCCGCACGGGCGTGCGCAGCACGACGAGCTCGCGGCGCGGCACGGACCCGAGCCGGTCGAGGGTCGCCGCCGCCCACTTCAGGTACGAGTCCGAGTCGGCGACCGCCAGGATGCTCGCGACGCCCGGCACGCTCACCGGGCCGCACCGGTGACGACGGCGGCGTCGTCGTCGGCGTCCAGTGCCGGGAGCACCTGCGCCGCGAGCCCCATCATCCACGCGTGCTCGTCGTTCGCGTGCTCCGCGAGCGCGTCGAGCGCCGCGTCCGGGTAGCGCCGGACGGCCAGCCCCATGCGCTCGTGCGCGTAGAAGAGGCACGACGACGTCGCGCCCACCACGAGCGCGGGAGGCGCACCCGGGTCGAGCAGCACCTCGACGGGCAGCATCGGCTGGTCCTCCCACACCGTGAACCGTGGGTCGTCGGCCCAGCGCTCGCCCCAGACCTGGGCCCCGGCGCGCGGGTGCGGTCGCACGACCACGCGGTGGCCGTCGGCGAGCAGCGCCTCGATCACCTGGTCGTTGACGGCGCGCTCGACCTCGGCGACGAGCGCCCGCGGTCGCAGGTGGTCGGAGAAGTTCTGCGTCACGAGCAGCACCTCGTCGGGCGCGAAGGCGCGATGCTGCGCGCCGAGCACGCGTGCCCAGCGCGGGTAGTCGATCGCGTACGCGCCGACGCGGACCTGCGGGAAACGGATCCGCGGGACGTCGGCGAGCACCTGGGCACCGTACTGCGCCGGCACGGGGACGCCACGGAGCATGAGGTCGACCGTGCTGAGGGCCGAGACGTGCGCACCTTGCGCGCAGTCGCGGCCGGTCACACGGTCGACGAGCCCGTCGTCGCGCAGCCGGATCGACTTGGGGACGTAGGAGCCGACACCGTCCTCGAAGAGGTGCAGCGGCACGCCCGGGAACGCCTCGTAGAGGTACTTCTGCGCGCGCGCGGACATGTACGCCGCGACGTAGACCTCGTCGGGCACGCCGCCGCACGCGTCGCTCAGCGCCGCCGCGAACCCGCGCACGGACGCGGCAGACGGCTTGTCCGCGTAGACCTGCGCGTAGGCCACGGAGATGTCGGCGACGGTCGCGAAGCGTCCGGTGCCGCGGCACATCTCGACGAGCCGTGCGGCGAATCCGTCCGCCCCCGTCGTGGAGTGCACGAGAGCCACCAGCCGGGCGTCGGCGCTGCCGTCGGCCAGCACGTGCTCTTGCCTGTGCGGCTGCCCGTCTCGCTGCCCGTTCGCGTCCCACAGGGAGAGCACGGCCATGAGCTGCATCGGGCTGTTGAAGACCATCGCGACCACCGCGCCGCTCACGACCTCGTCGACGACCGGCTGCGGCGCCTCGATCGTCGCCTCGATCGTCGACTCGGTCGTCGCCGGGGTCACGAGCACCGGCGCGCGGCGCCCCCGCAGCGCGCGGGCCCGACGAGCGAGCGACCTGCGCGCGCGCCGGGCGATCCCTCGGCCCCTGGTCCGGGGCGACGCGCGGACGCCCGCCTGCTCGTCGTGGTCGACCGCCCGCGAGGACCCGCCGGTCGGCGACACGACGGGCACGGCGGTGGCGGCCTGCGCTCGGGCGCGGGCCGCCGCGCGCCGTGCCGCAGCGCGCACGTGCAGCGCATACGAGGCCTCGTGCGCGGGCGCGCCGACGACGCGCAGCAGGTCCCGCGACGCGAGCGCGGGCACGACGTCTGCCGCGAGCACCACCCGCACGGGCGGTGCGCTCACCTCGGCGACCCCCAGCCCGACGCGCACCCACGGTGCCGCCGCCTCGAACGTCTCGACCAGATCGGCGCCCGTCTCGAGCTCGACGCGCGTCACGGGGCCGGCCGACGACAGCCGTGCGACCTCGGCCCGCCACGACCGGGCGCCTCGGGGCACCGCGCGCACCACGACGTGGCTCGCGTCGGCGCCGCGCTCGACCACGGCGCGCTCGGGTCCGAGGCCGTGGTGCATCGCTTTCGGTCCCGTCGTCGGTCCCACCGTCGGGCCCGTGCCCAGCCCCGCGTCGCGCGCGAGCGTGGCCAGCACCTCGTCGAACCTGGGCCGGAACCGCGCCTGCGACAGGTCCTGCTGGTAGCGACACGCGGCGGTGTCGCCGAGCGAGCGGGCCCAGCCGGGCTCGTCGGCCACCCGCTCCACGAGCGCGGCGAGCGCGTCGACGTCCCCGGCGTCGAAGAACGCGGCGCTCGCGTCGTCCACCATCTCCGGGACCCCGCCCGCGCGCGTCGTGAGGATCGGGGTGCCGACCAGCATCGCCTCGAGCACGACGAGCGGCATCGCCTCGGTGTGCGACGCCAGGACCATCGCGTCGCACGCCGCGAGCATCTCGAGCGCACGGTGCTTGGGCAGCTCGCCGACGAGCGTCACGACGTCACCGAGACCGGCGAGCTCGATCGCTGCGGCGAGCTCCTCGCCGTACTCGCGCTCGCGCGGGCGCCCCACCAGGTGGAGCCGGACCTCCAGGTCGGGTCGGCTCGCACGCACACGGCGCACCGCCTCGACCACCTCGGCCTGACCCTTGCGACGCTGCAGCGTCCCGACGACGACGAGGTCGGTGCCGTGCTCGGGCAGTCCCGCCGCGGCCCGCAGGTCTCCCCGCTCACGGCCCAGCAGCGTCGCGGTGACCCACTCCTCCTCGGCGCACGTGTTGGGGAGCACGAACAACGACGAGTCCTCGAGACCTGCGTACTCGACCCACAGGTCCCGGCTGCGCCGCGACACGAACACGAAGCCGTCCTGCGCGGCCATGAGCACGTCGCGCACGTGCCGGCGGTTCCACACGTCGTGCGCGTAGAAGTCGAACGCCGCGGGCTCGTCGTGCATCACGGCGACGCGGTGCGAGCCACGGTGCTCGGGCAGGTACGAGCCGCGCAGGTGCGACACGAACGAGCCGAGCCCGTTGACGAGGTGCAGGCGCGGGTCGCGACGCCGGTACTCGTTGACCTGGCTGGTGTAGGCGAGACCGTCCCCCGGGTAGGTCGCGGCCATCGCGTTGCCCAGCACGAGCGTCGACCACGGGCTGCGGGCGAGGCCCGCGAGGTAGGCACGGTCGGTGAACGCGATGCCGGTGTCGAGCTTGCCGAGGTAGCTCGTCAGGTACGCGATGTCGTACGTCTCGTCGATCGCGGGCCCGTCGACGAGCAGCGGTGGTGCGTGCATGCGCCGAGGATGCCCGCCCGCGAGATCGACCGACCACGCCCGCACGCTCGGCGCGGGCCAATGTTCACCTCACGTTCGGCCGGTCGTCAGTCACGGCATCCGGACGTGGCCATCGCGTCACCTGGCCCTCCTAGTGTCCAGCCACCGGCACCCCGCCGGCGCACCCACGTCCCGGAGGACCCGCGTGAAGAACGTCCGGCGCCATGCGCGCCGCCTCGCCTCGACCGGTGCCCGCCGCGCCGCCGGGACGCTGCCCCACCTGCGGCTGAACCGGCACTACGCCGACGTCGCGGCGCAGGTGTCTGCCGCGGGCATCGGCGTCTCGGCGAGCTCGCAGCTCCAGCGCATCTCGCTCACGCAGGCGGTGCTCGCGCACTCGCAGGCGCTCGCCCAGATGCGACGCGCGACCGCGCGGTCGCTCGCGGTCGAGTCCGGGATCAAGCCGTGGCACGGCGCCTCCCCGGCACTGTTCACGACGCTGCTCGAGGTCGCGCGCCAGGCCCAGGCCGCGGGTGAGGACGAGCTCGCGGCCGACGTGTACCGCCTGCTCGTCGACTCGCGCCCGCGTTCGCAGGGTTCGTGGCGTGGGCTCGCCGGTGCGCTCGACGCGACGGGCGACTACGCCGGGGCGCGCGCCGCCGCCGAGCGCTACCAGCAGCTCACCGGGACGCCGCTCGACCTCCCGAACGAGGCCGCACGCTCGTGGGCCGCCGACACGGCCCTCCTCGACGCCGAGCTCGACCGGCTCGCCCGCACCGCTCAGCCCGCGGACTCGGACGACGAGCCGGCGCGCGACGACATCACCGGGACGTGGGTCGAGGCCGAGCGGATCGCGGCGCGCGACGGGATCGGCGCCGCGCTGCCGGTCTTCGCGCGCGCTCTCGTCGCTGCGCGGACCGCCCCGACGTCGACGGGTGCGGGGTTCGGGGCGGCGTACGACGCGCTCGTCGCGCGCACCGTCGCGTCGGGCGGCCCCACGCGTGAGCTCGCGCCGCTCGTCGACGCCGTCAACGCCGCGCGTCGACCCGTCGCGCACGGACGCCTGACCGGCGAGCAGGCAGCCGCCCTGCGCACGCTCGACCTGTCCGGCCTGCGCCAGTACCTCGCCGGGCGGTCGGTGTGCCTCGTCGCCAACTCGGCACGACTCCTCGAGCACCGCGTCGGCGGCTTCGTCGACGAGCACGACGTCGTGATCCGGTTCAACTCGTTCGCGCTCGACGCACCGCACACGGGCACGCGGACCGACGTGCACGCCACGATCCACCTGCACGGCTTCAACTGGTCGGTCCCCGTGGACGTCCGGCTGGTGTTCAGCGGCAAGCGCGACCTGTGGCGCTCGTCGGTCGTCGCGAACGTCGACCCCGACGCCCAGACGTGGCTCGGCGACGAGTCGCTGCGCTGGCCCGCGCTGCAGCTCTTCTCGCCCGAGGAGCGCGCCCGGTTCAAGGTGCCGACCACGGGGTTCAACACGCTGCGCCTGATCGACTTCCTCGACGTGAGCACGGCGATCGACCTCGTCGGCTTCGACTTCTACGACGGCGGGGCCCACCGCCTGCCCGAGGCGATGCACCTGCCGGTCGCCGAAGCCCACAGCTACTCCGCCGAGCGCGACTGGGTCATGGGACGCGCCGTCGCCGCCACCGACATCACGATCAGCCTGAGGTGACCCGGATGACTCCCCGCGACGCGTTCGTCTCGTTCGTCGACGACACGTACTTCCCCGGCTTCGTCGTGCTGCTCAAGAGCCTGACGCTGATCAACCCGCACCTCGACGCCGACGTCGTGGTGCTGCACGACGGCCTCGCACCGGCGAACGTGTCGCGCGCGCTCGCGCTGCGCCCCGACCTGCGGTTCGTGCGCGTCGGCACGCAGCGCTACGAGCGCTACGCCAAGGGTGACGCGTCGAACTACCTGTACACCAAGGCGTACTACATCCTCGACGCGTTCCGTCTGCCCGGGTACCGCCGCATCGTCACGCTCGACACCGACATGGTGGTGGTGGACCGTCTCGACGAGCTGCTGAGCGTCGACGCGTCGTTCGCGGCGGTCCCGCAGCTGTTCGACTCCGACGGCGGGCGCAAGCTCAACTCCGGTCTGCTCGTGTTCGACGAGACGTACACCGACGGCACGTTCGCAGACCGGCTCGACGAGATCGGCGAGAGCGGCGCGTACGAGCTCGACCGCCACGACCAGGGTGTCATCACGGCCGCGCTCGAGGGCGACTACGTGCGCCTGCCGCGGCGGTACAACTGGGTCAAGCGCGCCACGCGACGCGGTGGTGCGGCCCCCGACGACGTCGCGATCCTGCACTTCACCGGGCGCTACAAGCCCTGGGACGGCGGCGAGCACGGGTACGCGCGCCTCGAGGCCCACTGGCACCGGTTCGACCTGCCCGACCGCGACTTCCTCGCCGCGGTCGGCGCGCTGGCAGCACGCGGCGAGGTGGCGAGCGCCACGCTGGCCGCGCACGCCGAGCGCTTCGTCGACGACGCGGCGCCCGAGGTCCGCGGGCCCGCCGCGGCGCAGCGCGAGGCCGCCGCGCGGCGTGCGGCCGGGGACTTCGCGGGGGCCGTCGACGTGCTCGAGGGGCACGCGCTCGAGGCCCGCCGGCTCGACGCCGGCTACGCGCTGGACCTCGCGTCGTCGTACCGCGCGGTCTCCCGGTACGACGACGCCGCGACGCTCGCGAGCACCGCGCTGACGACGTCACGGGCGGCCGACGCGCACCTGTCGCTCGCGGAGACCGCGTGGGTCGTGGGTGACCTCGCAGGAGCGCGAGAGCACAGCACCGAGGCCCTCGCGCTCGACCCGCTGCGGCACAAGGCGCGCCTCGTGCACGCACGCTCCCTGCGGTCGACGCCCGACGCCGACGTCGTCGCGACGAGCACACCGGGCGGGGTGACGCTCTCGCACGCTGCGTTCTACGTCGACCCGCTCGGCAACTTCGGGGACGTGCTGCTGCCGCCCGCCGTGCGCGAGGTCGCCAACCACGTGCGTGGCGTCGAGCGGTGGCAGGGCGTGCACGTGCACCAGGTCTTCGACGACGCCGCGGTCGACGCGGTCAACGCGACGAGCGGGCTGCTCGTCGGCGGCGGCGGGCTCTTCCTGCCCGACACCTCGCCCAACGGCACCTCGGGCTGGCAATGGAACGTACCCGCCGCGTCGCTCGACCGGCTCGAGGTGCCCCTCGGACTGGTCGCCGTCGGGTACAACCTGTTCCCCGGCCAGGAGTTCGTCGGCTCGACGTTCCGGCGCTCGCTCGAGCACGTCGTCGACCGCGCCTCGTTCGTCGGGCTGCGCAACACCGGGTCGATCGAGCGCGTGCGCGACCTGCTGCCGTCCACGCTCGCGGACAAGGTCACCTACCTGCCCTGCCCGACGACCGTGCTGGGCGTGCTCGACGGGACCCCGTACGCACAGCCGCGCAGTGCGAGCGGACGGGACGTGGTGTACCTCAACGTGGCGTACGACCGCTCGGCGCTGCGGTTCAAGGACGACTACGCCCGGTTCCTCGCCGAGATCGACGCGTTCGTACGAGCGCTGCAACCCGTCGCCGACGTGCGTGTCGGCGCGCACACGATCCCCGACGAACGCATCGCCGTGGACCTCTTCCGTGAGCACGGCACGCGTGTCCCGGTCGACAGCTTCTTCCGGCTCGGGATCGAGGCGACCGTGCCGCTGTACCGCGACGCCGCACTCGTCGTCGGCATGCGCGGGCACGCGGGGATGATCCCGTTCGGCCTCGGCACGCCCATCGTGTCGCTCGTCTCGCACCCCAAGCTGCGGTACTTCCTCGAGGACGTCGGTCGACCGGAGTGGGCCGTGGAGGTGTCCGAGAAGCACCTCGGCGCGCGGCTCACCGAGCTCGCGACCGACGTGCTCGGCGCTCAAGGACGCTACAGGGCGCAGGTCGAGCAGGCGCGCTCGGCGCTGTACGAGACGACGGTCAAGGCGCTCACCCCGTTCCTCGGGACGTTGTAGCCGCCCGTCGGCCCGGTGTCAGCGGCGGCGCCGGGCCGACGACGCGAGGATCCGCGTCGCACGCCAGCGCGACATGCCCACGCTGGTCACGACGCCCTCGACGTCGCCGACCGCGCGCGAGCCGAGCAGCAGGTCCTCGAGCACGAGGGGGCCCTGCGCGAGCACGAGCCCGCCCGGCACCTGCTCGCCCTCGGCCCCGTCCGTCCAGCGCGCCGCCGTGATCGCCTCGGCGCGGCGCTCGAGCAGCACGACGGGCACCGCGCGCAGCAGCTGGGACACCGCGGTGGCACCCTCGCGCGAGGCCGCGGGGTCGCGCAGCACGGCGATCGCACCGTCGGCCGATGGGACGACGTCGACCTCGACCCCGGCGAGCGCGCACGCTGCGGCGAGCGGCTCGGCGACCGCGACCGGCGTGACGACGAGCGCCACGCTCGGGGCCTCGTCGGCCGGCGCGAACAGCGACGACAGGTCGTCGGGGACGACGATCTCGTCGTCGGGGCCGTCGGTCACTAGAGCGCGCCCTTGGTGGACGGGATCCCCTCGACGCGCGGGTCCAGGGCGACCGCGAACCGCAGCGCACGCGCGAGCGCCTTGAACTGCGCCTCCACGATGTGGTGCGGGTCGCGGCCGGCCAGCACGCGCACGTGGATGCTGAACGCCGCGTGGTGCGCGATCGACTCCAGCACGTGCCGCGTGAGCGACCCCGTGAAGTGGCCACCGATGAGGTGGAACTCCTGGCCGGGCGGCTCACCCGTGTGCACGAGGTAGGGCCGGCCCGAGACGTCCACGACGGCCTGCGCGAGCGCCTCGTCGAGAGGCACGGTCGCGTCGCCGAACCGCGAGATGCCGCGCTTGTCGCCCAGCGCCTCGCGCAGCGCCTCGCCCAGCACGATCGCGACGTCCTCGACCGTGTGGTGGGCATCGATGTGCGTGTCGCCGGTCGCCTGCACGCGCAGGTCGATGAGCGAGTGCTTGCCCAGCGCCGTGAGCATGTGGTCGTAGAACGGGACGGTGGTCGAGATCTCGGTCCGTCCGGTGCCGTCGAGGTCGAGCTCGACGAGCACGCTCGACTCGCTCGTCGCACGCTCGATGCGCGCCGTGCGGCGGGGTGCTGCGGCCACGTCTCCTCCTCGGGCGCGCTCGCGCCGCGTCTCGTTCACAGTCCTGCCACCTCGACCAACGCGTCCTTGAACGCCGCGGTCTGCTCCGGCGTGCCGACGGAGACGCGCAGCCACCCGGCGGGGCCGACCTCCCGGATGAGCACGCCGTGCTCGAGCAGACCCTGCCAGATCGCGCGCCGGTCGTCGAACGTCCCGAACAGCACGAAGTTCGCGTCGGAGTCCGCGACCACGAGCCCTCGCGCGCGCAGCCAGGTCACGAGCGCGTCGCGCTCGTCCCGCAGCGACCCGACCTGCGCCATGAGCTCGGCGCTGTGCGCGAGCGCGGCCCGTGCGACGGCCTGCGTCACGGCGGACAGGTGGTACGGCAGCCTGACCACGCGCAGCGCGTCGACCAGCGCGGGCGCCGCGGCGAGGTAGCCCACGCGCGCACCCGCGAGGCCGAACGCCTTCGACATCGTGCGGCTCACCGCGAGGTGCGGGTGGTCCGCGAGCAGCTCCAGGGCCGAGGGGGTCCCGGCTCGGCGGAACTCGCCGTAGGCCTCGTCGACCACGACGACGCAGCCCCCGGGGACGTGCGCGGCCGCGTCCAGGACCTCGAGCACCGTGCTCGCGGGCAGCGCCGTGCCGGTCGGGTTGTTGGGGCTCGCGAGCAGCACGACGGACGGGGCGTGCTGCTCGATCGTCGCGCGCGCGTGCCGCGGGTCGAGGCTGAAGTCCTCCTCGCGGCGGCCCGTCACCCAGGCGGTCGAGGTGTCGCGTGCGTACTCCGGGTACATCGAGTACGTGGGCGCGAACGACAGCGCGGTGCGGCCGGGACCACCGAACGCCTGCAGGACGTGCAGCATGATCTCGTTGGAACCGTTGGCGGCCCACAGCTGCTCGGGCGTCAGCCGGACGCCCGACTCGGCCTCGAGATACGTCGCGAGGTCGGTGCGCAGACCGAGGAAGTCGCGGTCCGGGTAGCGGTTGAGCCCGCGCGTCGCATCCGCCACCGCCGCGGCGACGTCGGCGACGACCTGCTCGGACGGCGCGTACGGGTTCTCGTTCACGTTGAGCGCGTGCGGCACGTCGAGCTGCGGCGCACCGTAGGGCTCGATGCCCTCGAGCTCCGGGCGCAGCGGCAACCGTGTCGGCGTGGCGGGACGTGCGAGGTCGGCGGTCACGGCACCGAGTCTAGGGACGACATCGTCCGGGGAGCGGGCCGTCTCAGCCCCGCGCGTGCACGCGCGTGTGGGCTGCGAGCCGCGCGATCCCCTCGTCGAGCGAGACCCGTGGCGACCAGCCGAGCGCCGCACGCGTGCGTCGCTGGTCGAACCAGTGCGCGGTCGAGAGCTGCTCCGCGACGAATCGAGTGAGCGGCGGCTCGCCACGCAGCGGAAGGCGCGCCCACACCTCGTCGAGCACCCCGCCGAGGCCACGTGCGAGCCGGGCCGGCACGTGGCGGGTCGGCACCGGAGCACCCCCCGCGGTGCAGATCGCCTCGAGCAGCTCCGCGACCGGGCGCGGCTCGCCGTTCGTCACGACGTACGCCTCGCCGAAGGAGCTCTCGTCCGCCACGAGCGCTGCGGCGAGCGCGTCGACGGCGTTGTCGACGTAGGTCGTGTCGATGAGCGGCGCAGCCGACCCGAGCAGCGGCAACCTACCGGCACGCGCGCGGTCGACGATGCGGCCGACGAGCTGCGTGTCCCCTGGCCCCCACACGACGTGCGGTCGCACCGCGAGCACGCGGAACCCGGGCTCGTCGGCCGCGAGCGCGAGCACCTCTGCGGCGGCCTTGGTGCGCGCGTACGGTCCGCGGGCGAGCTCCGGCTGGGCCGGGCCGGCTCCGACGCCGACCAGCGAGCCGCCGACGTGCGCCACCGACGGGGACGACACCTGGACGAACCGGGCCACGTCCGCCGTGCGCGCGGCGGCGAGCAGCGTGCGCGTGCCCTCCACGTTGACCTGGCGGTACTGCTCGGGCGGCCCGACGATGTCCACCTTCGCGGCGAGGTGCAGCACGTGCGTCGCGCCGTCCACCGCACGCTCGACGTCGGCCTGATCGGTGATCGAGCCGAGCCGGTCCCGGGCGCCGTCGACGCCGCTCGGACGGCGCTGCAGCGTGCGCACGTCCCACCCGTCGTCGACGAGCCGCTGCGCGACCGCGCGGCCGAGCATCCCGCTCGCGCCCGTGACCAGGACCGTCGCGGTACCCGTCACCCGAGCACGTCCTGCGCCCACGCGGCGAGCGCCGTGCGGTCGATCTTCGAGTTGTGCCGCAGGTCCGTCGGCAGCTCCGGCACGACGAGAACCGCCGCGACCGGCACCCCGAGCGGGGCGAGCACGGCGCGGACGGCGGCCACCGTCGTCGCGTCGGCGAGGCCCGGCTTGCGTCGCTCGTCGGGCTCCACGACCACCACGAGCTGCTGCGTCCCCGCCGGGCCGACGCCCACGACGGCCGAGCGCACGACGTGCGGCAGCGCGTCGACGAGGCGCTCGGGCAGCACGGGGGTCACGACGCCGCGGTCGGTGCGGACCACGTGCGCGAGCCGGCCCTCGACCCACAGGCGTCCCGCGTCGTCCAGCCGGCCCACGTCGCCCGTGCGGTGCCAGCCCACGTCGCGGACCGACGCGGCGTGCGTGAACCAGAGCCCGTCGTACCGGTCCTTGAGGTGCGCACCGCCGACGAGCACCTCGCCCACCACGCCCGGCTCGGTCGACGGGAGCCCGTTCGCCTCGCCCTCGGCGTCGAGGGCGCTGATCGCGACGCGCGCGCCCGCGACGGGACGGCCGACGCACACCCCGGGCCCGTCGCCCGCTGCGAGGACCTCGTCGAGGTCGACGTCCGTGACCGGGAGCATCTCCGTCATGCCGTACGGGGTGTGCAGGCTCGCGGCCGGCAGCAGCTCGTGCACGGCGACCAGCAGACCCGTGGGGACCGGGGCACCCGCGGAGAGCAGCGTGCGCACCCCGGCGAGGGCCGACCTCTCGTCGGGCGTCAGGGCGTCCGCCGTGGCCAGCACACCGCCGAGCGCGGCGGGCGACGCGAACACGACCGACCCGTCGACGGCTCGCACGGCCGCCGCGAGCGCACCCGCCGTGAGCGTGCGCGGTGCGGTCACGTCCATGTCGGGGCTCACGCTCGTCGCGCCCAGCGCAGGGCCGAGCAGGGCGAACGGCGCGAACGCCGCGACGAACGGGCGGTCCGCCGCGATGCCGTACGTCGTCGCGACCGCGTCCCGCATCGCCGCGAGCCCGCGGTGCGTGTAGACGACGCCCTTGGCCGGGCCGGTCGAGCCCGAGGTGAACAGGACTGCGGCGTCGGCGTCGGGCGAGGGCCACACGAGCTCGCTGCGCTCACCCGCCTGCTCACCGAGCTCCGCGAGCTCCACGAGCGTCGCGCGCACCCCGAGCGCCGAACGCGTGCGTCGGTGCAGCGGACCGGCCGCCACGAGCGTCGGCGCCCACCGCATCGCACGCGCCGCCATGAGCGCACGTTCGATGCCGACGACGGCCACGGGGTCGGCCGCACGCACCGCTCGCGACAGGGCCCGCACACCGAGCCCGGCATCCGCCACGACCACCACCGCACCGAGCCGCAGGCACGCGTACAGCACGGCCGTCAGGTCGGCTCCCGGGGGCACGAGCACGGCCACGCGGTCCCCCGGCCGCACGCCGATCGAGGCCAGTCCTCGCGCGAGCTGCTCCGTGCGTCGTGCGAGCAGGCGCCAGGAGACCGTGCGCGTCGTCTCGCCCCGCAGCTCGACGAGCGCGGCACCGTCGTCCTCCGCGCGTTCCACGAGAGTGGCGCCGAGCGGACGGCAGGGCTGATCGACGGTGTCGGTGACCGGCGGCTCGGGCGACGCACTCGGCACGCCGGACGCCGGTCCGAAGTGCTCGTCGAGCCACGACATCACCCCGGCCGCGACGTCGTGGTCCTCGATCACCAGGTGACCCGCATCCGGGTACCGGTGCACGTCCGCATGCGGCAGTCGTTCGCGCAGGTCGCGCAGGTAGCGGTCGGAGAAGACGGGGTCGCGTGCACCCCAGGCGAGCAGAGCCGGCACGCCGACGTCCCGGACCCCCTCGGCGATGCGCTCGAGCTCGGCGTGGCTCACGTGCTCGTCGTCGATGGGGATGTCCGCGACGAAGTCTCCGATCGCCGCACGCCGCGCCGCGACCCGGTACGGCGCGCGGTAGGCGGAGCGCACGTCGCGCGGCAGGCGCGGGTGCGCCAGCGCAAGTGTCGTGTCGAGGAAGGCGGTGGTCGACACGGTGGCGCCGTGGCGCAACGGCCTGGCGACCGCGGGCCGGAGCGCAGCCGGGAGCTCGGAGCCCTCGGGCTGGTGGACGGCGGTGTTGAGCAGCACGACGCCCGCGAGCAGGTCGGGGTGGTCGACGGCCCAGCCGAGGCTGATGGAGCCGCCCCAGTCGTGGCCGACGGTCACGACCGGGCCCGTGACGCCGAGCGCCTCGGTGAGCACGGCCAGCTCCGCGACGCGGTCCCCCAGCGTGTGCATGCGGCCCGTGCGCTCCGAGTACCCCATGCCGAGCTGGTCGACCGCGACGACGCGCCACGGTCGCTGCGCGCGCGTCCCCGCCGCGACGAGCGACCGGAACAGGTAGGACCACGTCGGGTTCCCGTGCACGCACAGCAACGTCCCGACGGGCGCGTCGTCGGACGTCGTCGTGAGCACGGCCTGGTTGTCGAGCACGTGCCAGGCACCGACCGGGGTGCGGACCACGCGCGACCACGCCGGGTCGAGACCCGGCAGACCGCTCGGCGCGAGCGACGCCGAGGCGAGCGCGATCGTCACCAGACGATCTCCGTCATCGCCGTGTTGAGGCCCGAGCCCACGCCCATGCACACCACGCGGTCCCCCGTGCTCAGGGAGTCAGCCTCGGCGGCGAGCGTCATCGGCAGCGACGCCGGCCCGACGTTGCCCCAGCGCGGGAACGTCGTCGGGACGCGCGCCTTGTCGAGCCCGAGCGCCTCGACGATCGACCGGGTGTGCACGCGCGAGACCTGGTGGGTGACGAAGCGGTCGGCGCCGCTCCAGCCCCACCGGGGCTCGGCCTCGCGCCACGCGTCGACCACGAGCTCGAGCCCGCCGTCGAGCAGGCCCTGCGGGTCGGTCGACATGCCGTCGGGACCACCGACGCACAGCTCGTGGTGCTGCGTCGCCGCGCGCGAGACACCGCCGAGCAGGCGGTGCCCGCCCGGGTGCTCGCTCGCGCGGCCGAGCACCGCGGCGGCCGCCCCGGCACCGAGCGTCAGCGTCGCGAACTCACGCAGGAAGCCCTCGCGCGTCGCGTCCGGCTGGGTGAGCCGCTCGATCGTGGCCCGCTGCACGGGCTCGGGGTCCTCGCCGTCGACGACCACCGCGTAGTCGATCTGGCCCGCGTCGATGAGCTGCGCGGCCAGGGTCATGCCGTTGACGAAGCCCAGGCATGCGTTCGTGATGTCGAAGTTGAGCGCCGACGACGGCAGCGACAGCCCGTCGTGCACACGGGAGGCCACCGACGGCTCGAGGTGCGTGCGGGTCACCGACGTGTTCACCAGGAGACCCACCGCGGCGGGGTCGACGCCCGACTCGGCGAGCGCCTTCGCGCCCGCCTGGATCGCGGCGTCGTCGAAGCTCGTCGCGCCGTCCCACCAGCGCCGCTCCTGCACGCCCGCGACCCGGCGCAGCAGCCCCTTGGGCAGGCGCAGCCGCCGCAGCGTCGCGGCCAGCTGCTCGTCGAACTGCGTCGACGGCACCGCGACGGGCGCCTCGACGGCGGTCACCGCCAGCAGCGCGACGTCCTTGTGCTCGAACACGGCGTTGGCGCCCATGCACCGCACCCTCTTCCTTCGTGCCTCACGGGCACGCTGGTCCCGCCGTCCTTACCTTGTCCCCCCGACGCCGCTCGCGCACGGCGTGCGGCGTCAGAACCTCGCGCGCACCGCCTCGCCGTGGGCCGGCAGGCCCTCCGCGTCGGCGAGCGCGACGATCCGGTCCGCGACCTGCCCGAGCGCGTCCGCGTCGTACTCGATCACCTGCACCGCGCGCAGGAACGAGTGGACGCCCAGGCCGCTCGCGAAGTGCGCGCAACCGCCCGTCGGCAGGACGTGGTTCGAGCCGGCCATGTAGTCACCGAGCGACACGGGCGAGTACGCGCCGACGAAGATCGCGCCTGCGCTCGTCACCCGCTCGGCGACTGCAGCGGCGTCGACGGTCTGGATCTCGAGGTGCTCCGCGCCGTAGGCGTTCACGACGTCGAGGCCCGCCTCGAGGTCGTCGACCAGCACGATCGCCGACTGCGAGCCGTCGAGGGCGGTCGCCACGCGCCCGCGGTGGAACGTCGAGTCGATGCGGTCGACGAGCTTGGCCTCGACCGCGCCTGCGAGCTCGACGCTCGGCGTGACGAGCACCGCCGCGGCGAGCGGGTCGTGCTCGGCCTGGCTCACGAGGTCCGCGGCGACGTGCACGGGGTCTGCCGTCGCGTCCGCGAGGATCGCGATCTCCGTGGGGCCCGCCTCGGCGTCGATGCCGACGACGCCGCGCACGAGCCGCTTCGCCGCGGCGACGTAGACGTTGCCCGGCCCGGTGACCACGTCGACCGGCTCGCACAGCGTCTCGCCGTCGACCTCCTCGGCACCTGCGGCGCCGTACGCGAACATGCCGATCGCCTGCGCACCGCCGACCGCGTACACCTCGTCGACCCCCAGGAGCGCGCACGTCGCCAGCACCACCGCGTCCGGGAGCCCGTCGCTGTCCTTCTGCGGAGGCGACGCGACCGCGAGCGAGCCGACACCTGCCTCCTGCGCTGCGACCACGTTCATGACCACCGACGACGGGTACACGGCGAGCCCGCCGGGGACGTAGAGCCCGACGCGACGCACGGGGAGCCAGCGCTGACGCACCTGCGCGCCCGGCGCGACCTGCACGGTGAAGTCGTCCGGCCGCTGCGCGGAGTGGACCTCGCGCACGCGGCGGATCGTCTCCTCGAGCGCCTCGCGCACATCGGGGTCGAGGGCGTCGACCGCGGCGGCCACGTCCTGCGCGGCGACGCGCAGACGGGCGGGCCGGACGCCGTCGAAGCGCTCGGCGTACTCGCGCAGCGCCACGGCACCGCGGGTCCGCACCGCGTCGAGGATCGGCGCGACGACGGCTCCGGCGTGCTCGACGTCGACCTCCGCGCGCGGCAGCTCGGCAAGCAGCTCGCGGCGTGACAGCTCACGTCCGCGCAGGTCGATGCGGGAGATCACCTCGGGAGTCTATGCCGCGCGACCCGCGGGCGAAGGCCCGACGACCGCATCGCGGGCACACTGTGAGCATGAGCACGCGCCCCGTCCCCGGCCCCACGACCGTCCCGATCACCGACGACGTCATCCGACTCGGGCAGTTCCTCAAGCTGGCCGGCCTCGCCGACTCGGGCGCGGACGCGCGCACGCTGCTGGAGGACGACGCGGTACGGGTCAGCGGCGAGCCCGAGGCGCGCCGCGGCCGCCAGCTGCGGCGCGGCGACGTCGTCGAGGTGGACCTGCCGACCGGGCGCCGCTCGGTGGTCGTCGGCTGACAGCTGCCCGCGCCGCGGTCAGGACGCGAGGCAGCTCGGTCCGAGCAGCGCCTTCAGGTCGCCGAACAGGGACGGCGAGCGCTCGACCCGCAGCTGGTCGTCGAGACGCATGACCGTGGCCCGCCCTGGCTGCGTGAGCCGCAGGTGGACCTCGGTGACACCCGGGTGCGTCGAGAGCACCTCCTTGAGACGCTCGACGAGCGGGGGCGTGCAGCGCGCGACTGCGAGCGAGACGACCACGGGCGAGTCCGCCGTCACCGAGACGTCGGGCAGCGAGACCTCCATCGCCTGGAGCTGCATCGTCTCGTCGCGCCGGCGCACGCGACCCTTGAGCACGACGACCGTGTCCTCCGCGAGCACGGTCGAGTACGCGAGGTACGTCTCGCCGAAGAACATGACCTCGACCGAGCCCTCCATGTCCTCGATCGTCACCGACGCCCAGGGGTTGCCCTGCTTCGACATCTTGCGCTGCAGCGACGAGACGAGGCCCGCGACGACGACGGTCGAGCCGTCGGGGCGCGCCTCGTCGGCGTTCAGCGTGGCGATCGACACGTCGGCCGCCGCCGCGAGCACGTGCTCGATGCCCGACAGCGGGTGGTCGCTCACGTAGAGGCCGAGCATCTCCCGCTCGAACGCGAGGCGCTGCTTCTTGTCCCAGTCCGGCAGGTCGGGGATGGCGATCGCGAAGCCCGGGTCGTCGTCGCCGCCGAACGCGTCGGCGAACAGGTCGAACTGACCCTCCGCCTCCTTGCGCTTGACGCCGATCACCGCGTCGACGGCCTGCTCGTGCACGAGCAGCAGGGCACGGCGCGGGTGGCCGAGCGAGTCGAACGCGCCGGCCTTGATCAGCGACTCGATGGTCCGCTTGTTGCAGACGACCGCAGGCACCTTGTCGAGGAAGTCGGTGAACGACGTGAAGGCGCCCTTCTCCTCGCGCGCCCGCACGATCGCGTCCACGACGTTCGCGCCGACGTTGCGCACCGCCGTGAGGCCGAACCGGATGTCGGTCCCGACGGCTGTGAAGTTCGCCGCCGAGGAGTTGACGTCCGGCGGGAGCACCGTGATGCCCATGTGCCGGCACTCGCCGAGGTACAGCGCCGACTTGTCCTTGTCGTCGCGCACGCTCGTCAGGAGCGCCGCCATGTACTCGGTCGGGTAGTTCGCCTTGAGGTAGGCCGTCCAGTACGACACGACGCCGTACGCCGCCGAGTGCGCCTTGTTGAAGGCGTAGTCGGAGAACGGCAGCAGGATGTCCCACAGCGTCTGCACCGCGGCCATCGAGAACCCGCGCTCGACCATGCCGCCCGAGAAGCCCTCGAACTGCTTGTCCAGCTCCGACTTCTTCTTCTTGCCCATCGCGCGGCGCAGGATGTCCGCCTGGCCGAGCGAGTACCCGGCCACGCGCTGCGCGATGGCCATGACCTGCTCCTGGTAGACGATCAGGCCGTACGTCGTGCCGAGGATGTCCTCGAGCGGCTCGGCCAGCTCGGGGTGGATCGGCGTGACGTCCTGCATGCCGTTCTTGCGCAGCGCGTAGTTGGTGTGCGAGTTGGCACCCATCGGGCCCGGCCGGTAGAGCGCGCCGACCGCGGAGATGTCCTCGAAGTTGTCCGGGCGCATGAGCCGCAGCAGCGTGCGCATGCCGCCGCCGTCGAGCTGGAACACGCCGAGCGTGTCACCGCGCGAGAGCAGCTCGAAGGTCTTCGGGTCGTCGAGCGTGAGGTCCTCGAGCACGACGGCGTCCTTGCCGTTCATCTCGATGTTCTCGAGCGCGTCGTCGAGGATCGTGAGGTTGCGCAGCCCGAGGAAGTCCATCTTGATCAGGCCGAGGCCCTCGGACGTCGGGTAGTCGAACTGGGTGATGACCGCGCCGTCCTGCGGGCGCCGCATGATCGGGATGATGTCGATCAGCGGAGCGCTCGACATGATCACGCCCGCGGCGTGCACGCCCCACTGCCGCTTCAGGCCCTCGATGCCCTTCGCGAGCTCGACGACGCGCTGCGCGTCGGGGTCGGCGGCGTGGACCTGCCGGAACTCCTCCGCCTCGTGGTAGCGCTTGTCGGCCGGGTCGAAGATGCCCGTGAGCGAGATGTCCTTGCCCATGATGGCGGGCGGCATCGCCTTGGTGAGCTTCTCCCCCATCGCGAACGGCAGGCCGAGCAGGCGCGACGAGTCCTTGAGGGCCTGCTTCGCCTTGATCGTGCCGTAGGTGACGATCTGGGCGACGCGGTCCTCGCCGTACTTGTCCGTGACGTACCGGATGACCTCACCGCGCCGGCGCTCGTCGAAGTCGACGTCGAAGTCGGGCATCGAGACGCGGTCCGGGTTGAGGAACCGCTCGAAGATCAGGCCGTGCTGCAGCGGGTCGAGGTCGGTGATGCGCATCGCGTACGCCGCCATCGAGCCAGCACCGGAACCACGGCCCGGCCCGACGCGGATCCCGTTGTCCTTGGCCCAGTTGATGAAGTCGGCGACCACGAGGAAGTACCCCGGGAAGCCCATCTGCGTGATGACCCCGGTCTCGTACTCCGCCTGCTTGCGCACCTCGTCGGGGATGCCGCCGGGGTACCGCGCGTGCAGGCCGGTCTCGACCTCCTTGACGAACCAGCTCGTCTCGTCCTCGCCGGGCGGGCACGGGTAGTTGGGCATGTAGTTGGCCGAGGTGTTGAACGACACCTCGCACTGCTCGGCGATGCGCAGCGTGTTGTCGCACGCCTGCGGCAGCTCGGACCACGTCCGGCGCATCTCCGCCGCCGACTTCACGTAGTAGCCGGTGCCCTCGAACGCGAAGCGGTTGCCGCCCTGCTCGTAGGTGGGCTCGGTGAGCGCCGACCCGGAGTTGATCGCGAGCAGCGCCTCCTGCGAGCCCGCGTCCTCCTTGCGCACGTAGTGCAGGTCGTTGGTCGCGACGAGCGGCGCGTCGATCGCCTCCGCGAGCCGCAGCAGGTCCTTGAAGACCCGGGTCTCGATGTCGAGCCCGTGGTCCATGAGCTCGACGTAGAAGTAGTCCTTGCCGAAGATGTCCTGCAGCTCGCCCGCGGCCCGCACGGCCTCGTCCCACTGCCCGAGGCGGATGCGCGTCTGCACCTCGCCCGACGGGCAGCCCGTGGTCGCGATGAGGCCCTTGCCGTACCGCTCGAGCAGGTCGCGGTCCATGCGCGGCCACTTGCCCATCTGCCCCTCGAGCGACGCGAGCGAGCTCGCGCGGAACAGGTTGTGCAGGCCCTCGTTGTCACGCGCGAGCAGCGTCATGTGGGTGTACGCACCGCGTGCCGAGACGTCGTCCGACTCCTGGCCCTGCTGGCCGAAGCGCACGCGCGTCTGGTCGAAGCGGCTGGTGCCCGGCGTGACGTAGGCCTCGATGCCGATGATCGGCTTGATGCCGGCCGCGGTGGCCTTGGACCAGAAGTCGAACGCCCCGAACAGGTAGCCGTGGTCGGTCGTCGCGATCGCCGTCTGACCGACCCGCTCGACCTCTGCGAACAGGTCCGGCAGGCGCGCCGCGCCGTCGAGCATCGAGTACTCGGTGTGGACGTGGAGGTGGACGAACGACGAGTCCGCCGGGGTGCTGGTGCTCGCTCCGCCGGGTGCCATGCGAGGAGTCTAGGTCGCCCCACCGACACGTCCGGACCGACGTGCCACGCCGTTCGGCCCGCGCGTCAGCGGTAGCCCGCGGACACCACGTCCAGGGCGTGCTGCAGGTCCGCCGGGTACTCGCTCGTGACCTCGAGCCACGCACCCGTCGAGGGGTGCTCGAAGCCGAGACGCACCGCGTGCAGCCACTGCCGCGACAGGCCGACGCGGGCCGCGAGGGCCGGGTCGGCCCCGTACGTGAGGTCGCCCACGCAGGGGTGGCGCAGCGCCGAGAAGTGCACCCGGATCTGGTGCGTGCGGCCGGTCTCGAGGTGCACCTCGACGAGCGACGCGGCAGGGAACATCTCGAGCAGCTCGTAGTGCGTGACGCTCGGCTTGCCGTCGGCCACCACCGCGAACTTCCAGTCCGACGACGGGTGCCGGCCGATGGGTGCGTCGATCGTGCCCGTCGTCGGCTCCGGGTGGCCCTGGACGAGCGCGTGGTAGACCTTCTCGACCGTGCGCTCCTTGAACGCGCGCTTGAGCACGGTGTACGCGTGCTCGCTCTTGGCGACGACCATCAGACCGCTCGTGCCGACGTCCAGCCGGTGCACGACGCCCTGGCGCTCCGCCGCCCCGGACGTCGCGATGCGGTAGCCCGCCGCGGCGAGCGCGCCGACGACCGTCGGCCCCGTCCAGCCGGGTGACGGGTGCGCGGCGACGCCGACGGGCTTGTCCACGACCACGACGTCGTCGTCGTCGTGGACGATCCCCATGCCGGGCACGGGCTCGGGCACGACCTCGACCGTCGGCGCGGCGACGTCGGGGATCTCGACCTCGAGCCACGCGCCCGCGACGAGGCGGTCCGACTTGCCGACGACGCGGCCGTCGACGCTCACGCCGCCGGCCGCGGCGATCTCGGCCGCGCGCGTGCGGGAGAACCCCAGGAGGCGCGACAGCGCGGCGTCGACACGCTCGCCCGCGAGCCCGTCGGGGACGGGGAGCTGCCGGACCTCAGGCACCGTTCGTCGCCTCGCCGGTCCGCCCGGTGGACGCCTCGGCGTGCTCGTCCGGCTCGTCGTCGCCGCGCCGGTCACCGTCGCGCGAGCCGTCGAGGTGCACGCCGAGCAGCACCGCGAGCACGATGAGGACCGCGGCGACGACGATCGCGATGTCGGCGACGTTGCCGACGAACAGGTCCCCGTAGGCGATGAAGTCCACGACGTGCCCCCGGGCGAACCCGGGCTCGCGCACCAGGCGGTCGACGAGGTTGCCGATCGCCCCGCCGAGCAGGAGGCCGAGCGAGACCGCCCACAGCATCGAGCCGATGCGACGAGACGCCCGCACGACGAGCACGACCACGCCCAGCGCGACCAGCGTCAGCACCCACGTCATGCCCGTCGCGATCGACAGCGCCGCACCCGGGTTGAACACGAGCTGGAAGCCGAGCGCGTGACCGAGCAGGTCCGTGCGCTCACCCGGGACGAGCGAGCTCAGGGCCCACCGCTTGGAGAGCTGGTCGACGACGAGCACGACCACGGCGACGACCGTGAGCGTGACGAGCAGGCGGCGCGAGCCGGCCGAGGGCGAAGAGGGCACCGCAGGAGTCTAGGGGCGGCTCAGCGCCGCTCCTCCCGCTGCTTGCACGCGACGCACAGCGTGGCACGCGGGAACGCCTGCACACGGGCCTTGCCGATCGCCTGGCCGCACGACTCGCACGTGCCGAAAGTGCCGGCCTGGATACGGGCCAGGGCGCGCTGCGTCTGGCCGAGCATGTCGCGCGTGTTGTTCACGAGCGTGAGCTCCTGCTCGCGCTCGAGGGCCGACGAGCCCGAGTCGGCCTGGTCGTCGCCGGCGCCGTCGCCGGAGTTCCGCAGGAGGTCGGACAGCTCCGCGTCCGCCGCGGCGAGCTCGGCCGTGAGCCGGTCGATGTCGGACGTCAGCTCGTCGGCGACCGCACGGACCTCCTTGGTGGTCCACGCCGACTCACCGTCGCGCACCGGGAACTGACGGACGAGCTTGGACAGCTCCTTGGCGTCGGTCAGGTCGACCGTGCCGAGCGCGTCGTTGATGGCCACGACCATCCCCCTGTCTGTGAGGTCACGTGACTGTAGACGTGGTGATCTGAGGACACAACACGCCACGCCGGGTGAATCCCGGCGTGGCGCGCTGCTGACGTGCGGTGAGACCTAGAGGTTGGGCGAGTCCTGGCCCGGCTGCGACTGGTTCGAGCGCGGGGGCAGGGCGTTGCCACGGTTGTCGAGGTCGCCGAGCAGGTTCTCGAGGTAGCTCTTCAGGCGTGTGCGGTAGTCCCGCTCGAAGACTCGCAGCTCGTCGATCTTGCGCTCGAGGAGCGAACGCTCCTGCTCGAGCTGGCCGAGCGTGCGCTGCGACGTCTCCTCCGCCTCGCGGACGATGCGCGTGGCCTGGTTCTTGGCCTCGGAGACGAGCCGCTCGGACTCCTCCTGGCCGCTGCGCACGTAGTCGTCGTGGAGCTTCTGCGCGAGCTGGAGCATGCCGGTGGCCGACTCGGGCTCGTTGGGACGCTGGCCCGTCACGGGTGCGACGACCGGGGCGGGTGCGACGACCGGCGCGGCCTGCACGGGCTCCGGTGCGGCGACGGGAGCCGGCACGGGCTCGGGCTCGGGCGTCGGCTCCGGCTTGGCGGCGGGCGCCGCCTGCTGCGCGCCGGTGCGGCTGAGCTCGGCGATGCGACGCTCGGCGGCGGCGAGCTTGGTCTTGAGGTCCTCGTTCTCGCCCTGCACCTCGCGGAGCGTGTTCACGACCTCGTCGAGGAAGTCGTCGACCTCGTCCTGGTCGTAGCCCTCGCGGAACTTGGTCGCCTGGAACTTCTTGTTCAGCACCTCGTCAGCGGTCAGCAGTGCCATGGTCGTCACCTCTGTCAGGTCGAACTGGTCGGGCCGGCGGCAGTCCACCGACCACCTCGGGCCACCGTAGCGGACAATGCGCAGGTCGCACGTCGCCTGCGCGGTCGTTTCGTCGGGTGCCGCGCTCAGCGCTCGGCGGCGCTCCCGAGCACCGACAGGCCGATCGTGCAGGCCAGGAACAGCACCATGAAGGCGAGGTCCAGGCTCACCTGGCCGATGCGGAGCGGCGGGATGACGCGTCGCAGCAGGCGCAGCGGCGGGTCGGTCACGGTGTACGTCGACTCGGCGAGCACGAGCGCGATGCCGCGCGGGCGCCAGTCGCGCGCGAACACCTGCACCCAGTCGAGCACGAGGCGCGCCAGGAGGAGCAGGAAGAACAGCAGCAGTGCGAGGTAGGCGACCGTGAGGACGACGTGCACGCGTCAGCTCTGGTTGTAGAAGCCGGCGCGCGTCGCACCCTCGGGCGCGGGACCCTCGCCCGAGACCTCGACGTGCGACGGCGACAGCAGGAACACCTTGTTGGTGACGCGCTCGATCGCCCCGTGCAGGCCGAAGATCAGGCCCGCGGAGAAGTCGACGAGACGCTTGGCGTCCGCGTCGTCCATGTCGGTGAGGTTCATGATCACGGGCGTGCCCTCGCGGAACGCCTCGCCGATCTTGCGCGCGTCGTTGTACGAGCGCGGGTGGATCGTCGTGATGCGCCGCAGGTCGCCCGCGGGCTGCTCGTGCTGCACGACCGCCGTCCGCGTGGGACGCAGCGGGGTGACCTGGGCCTCGTAGTCCTGCTGCTCCACCGGCGCGTCCCCCCCGTGGTCGTACTCGTCGAGGTACTCCCCCTCGTGGCCCTGCTGCTCGTCGGCCAGGCCGAGGTACAGCATCGTCTTGCGCAGCGCTCCGGCCATGGCCCTCGCCCCTCCCCGGACAGCTCCGGCACGTCTGTTTCGTCGGTCCCGGCGCGTACGGCCGGTCCCACCTCGCTGGCCACGCTAGCAACGCGTGGCGTGGTGTCAGGGGCGCGACACGCCCGGCTCGTGCTGTTCGCGACGCGCCGTGCGCACCACCCCGACGAACCGGCCCGTGCGCCCGTCGCGCCGGTAGGAGAACAGGCCGGGATCCGACCACGTGTCGCGGCCGTCCGCGACGACGTGCTCGACGCCGGCCGCGTGCAGCAGCCCGACGACGCCCGCCGCCAGGTCGAGCGCGGGCGTCCCCCACGAGGTGGTCGCGCCGGTCCCGGGCACCGCGGCCGCGACCTCGTCGCGCAGCCCGGCCGGCACCTCGTACGACGACGCGGCGACGCAGGGGCCCAGTGCGGCGCGGATGCGCGTGACGTCCGCGCCGAGGTCCAGCATCGCGGCGAGCGCGGACTGCACGACCCCCGCGACGAGGCCCGCGCGGCCCGCGTGCACCGCCGCGACCACGCCCGCGCGGGCATCGGCGAGCAGGACCGGCACGCAGTCGGCCACCATGACGGCGACCGCGACGTCCGGGCTCGTCGACACGAGCACGTCCGCGTCGCCGAGCGGACCTGAGGGCGGCGCGTGCAGCACGACGGCCTCACGCCCGTGCACCTGGTGCGCGAACGCGACCGCGCAGCCCGCCCACCGCGCGAGCAGCTCACGGTTGCGGGTCACGGCCGCGGGGGCGTCGCCGACGTGGTCGCCGAGGTTGAGCGCGTCGAAGGGCGGCACGCTCACGCCGCCCGCACGGGACGTGAACCCGGCCCGGACACCCGGGCCGAGGTCCACGCTCGCGACGGGGATCACTTCAGGAAGTCGGGCACGTCCAGCTCGTCACGCTCGCGCCGGGGCGTCTCCTCGGTGAAGATCCGCGGGACCTCGAGCGCGCCGGTGATCGGGACAGGCTCGGCCTCGGTCGAGAGGAACGCCGGGACGTCCGGCTGACCCGCGGGGGTCTGGGGCGCCGCGGGCACGGGTGCCGTGAGGTCGTCGGGGGCGGACGCCTGCCGCGGCGAGGGAACCTGCACCGCGGGCGGGACCGCCGGCGCGGTGACCTGACGGGCGGGCGTCACCTGGCCGAGCCCACGCTGGTCGCGCCGGACGGCCGGCGTCCCGCCGTCGAAGCCGGCGGCGATCACGGTCACGCGCACCTCGTCGCCCAGGGCGTCGTCGATGACCGCGCCGAAGATGATGTTCGCCTCGGGGTGCGCGGCCTCCTGCACGAGCCTCGCGGCCTCGTTGATCTCGAACAGACCGAGGTCGGAGCCGCCCTGGATCGAGAGCAGCACGCCGTGCGCGCCGTCGATCGAGGCCTCGAGCAAGGGCGACGAGATCGCCATCTCTGCGGCCTGCACCGCCCGGTCCTCGCCACGCGCGAACCCGATGCCCATGAGCGCCGAGCCCGCACCCTGCATGACGGACTTCACGTCCGCGAAGTCGAGGTTGATCAGGCCCGGCGTGGTGATGAGGTCCGTGATGCCCTGCACACCGGACAGGAGCACCTGGTCCGCCGAGTGGAACGCGTCCAGCACCGAGACGTTGCGGTCCGAGATCTGCAGCAGGCGGTCGTTAGGGATCACGATGAGCGTGTCGACCTCGGCGCGCAGCGCGTCGATGCCCGCGTCCGCCTGCACCGAGCGGCGACGGCCCTCGAACGTGAACGGGCGTGTGACGACACCGATCGTCAGGGCGCCCAGCGAGCGGGCGATGCGCGCGACGACCGGCGCGCCGCCGGTGCCCGTGCCGCCGCCCTCGCCCGCGGTGACGAACACCATGTCCGCACCGCGCAGGACGTCCTCGATCTCCTCGGCGTGGTCCTCGGCGGCCTTCTTGCCGACCTCGGGGTCCGCACCGGCGCCGAGACCGCGCGTGAGCTCGCGGCCGACGTCGAGCTTGACGTCGGCGTCCGACATGAGCAGGGCCTGGGCGTCGGTGTTGACCGCGATGAACTCGACACCCTTGAGGCCGACCTCGATCATGCGGTTCACGGCGTTGACGCCGCCGCCGCCGATGCCGACGACCTTGATGACCGCCAGGTAGTTCTGCGGAGCTGCCACGGTGGGTGCCTCTCGTTCTCTCTCCGGTCGGGCCGGATGCAGTGCTGGTCGATCGACCGTCGTTCGCGGGTCCGACGCGAGCGTCGGGTTCAACCTTCACCTTCAGGTTGAGAGTTATAGTTATGTCAGGTGCTCTGTCAGTGCGTGACGGTAGGTCCCGCACCGGCGCCGATCAACGACCGACGCGCGCGTGTCTCGCACGTGTCTGTCGCGCCCCGGCACAGGAGGTGCCCCGGCCCCTCGCGGTCAGCGGGTGACGGGGAGCGTGGGCGCCGAGACGTCGACGACACGCACGTCCTTGCCCGCCTTGGAGTCGAGCAACGTCGCCAGGACGCTGGCCTTGAGGGGCGTCTGCGCCGAGCTCCCCCAGTCGACCCGCACACCGTCGCGCAGCGTCATCGTCACGGTGTCCTGCGTCTGCGCGGCGACCGAGCGGACCTCGCCCAGCAGGTCGTCGGGCAGCTGCTGCAGGACCGTGAGCACGGCCTCGAGCGTGCGCCGCTCCCCCACCGGGACGTCGACCACCGGCAGCCCGGAGGGCGCCTTGTCCACGCGGCCCACCTGGACGCCGTCCATGTCGAGCAGCGTGAAGCGGCCGTCGTCCGGCACGGCGGCGACGGGCTCGCGCGCGACGAGCGTCACGGACACGCCGTGCGGCCAGTCGCGCATCACCCGCGCCTCGCGGACACCGGGAACGTCGAGGATCTGGTCGCGGATCCGGATCGTGTCGAGGCGCGGGAGCGGCACGCCTGCGCGAGCGTCGACCACCGCCTCCACCTGGTCGACCGCGACCACGGATCCCGCACCGGTGATCGTGACCCGGTCCGGGTCGAGAGCGAGCACCGGCGACAGCAGGAGCAGCCACGCGAGCGCGAGCAGCGCGACCAGCCCGCCCGCGATCCCGAGCAGCTGACGTCGCGCGAGCACGCGCCGGGCCCGCGCGCGCTCGGCGAACCGGGCGAGCGACGTGGTCGAGACGACGGACGGTCGAGTCGGCCCCGACAGCCGGCGCCCCGAGGCGCTGTACGTCGAGACGTTGCGCGTCGGGCCGGTCTGGGAGGTCCGCGTCGCCCCGGTGTGCGGGGTGGGCGTCGCACCCGCCTGCGGGGTGCGGGTCGCGCCCGGCTGGGGGGTGCGGGTCGCGCCCGGCTGGGGGGTGCCCGTCGCGCCCGGCTGGGGGGTGCCCGTCGCGCCCGGCTGGGCGGTGCGCGGCCCCCCCTGGGCCGCGGCGGCCTCGCCCGACCCGGTGGCCGCACGCGACGAGGGGGCGGGCCGGCGAGCGGGCGTCGCGGGGCGTGGTGCGGGCGGCCGCGACGGGCTCATGCCCGCTGCCCCTGGTCCGCGGCCTTGCCGGGGCCGTCGCCGTCGGCGACGTCGGTGAGGTCAGCGAGGATCGTCGGTCCGAGCGCCGTGACGTCCCCCGCCCCGACGGTCAGCACGAGGTCCCCCGGCCGCGCGAGACGTGCCACGACGTGCGCGGCCTCGACCCGGTCGGCGACGAACCGCGCACGCCCGGGCGTCGGCACGCGCTCGACGATCGTCGCGCCGCTGACCGTGGGATCGGGGTCCTCGCGCGCCGCGTAGACGTCGGTCACGACGACCTGGTCCGCAAGGTCGAGTGCCGTCGCGAACTGCTCGGCGAACGTGCGCGTGCGCGAGTAGAGGTGCGGCTGGAAGAGCACGACCACGCGGCCGTCCCCCGCGACCGTGCGGGCTGCCCGTAGCAGCGCCGCGACCTCCGTGGGGTGGTGCGCGTAGTCGTCGACCACGCGAACGCCGCCCGCCGTGCCACGGTGCTCGAAGCGTCGCCCTGTCCCCCGGAACTGCTCGAGGCCCGCCGCGGCCGCGAGCGGGTCGACGCCCAGCGCGACGCACGCAGCCCACGCTCCCGCGGCGTTGAGAGCATTGTGCGCACCTGGGGCGCTCAGGCGGAGGTGCGCGGGACCCGCGGGACCCGTGAGATCGACGTCGCTGCCGCCGTCGGGGTTCGCGCGGTCGCTCAGCGCGACGTCCGCGCCGCCCGCGCGCCCGTAGGTCGTGATGCGCACACCGCGCGCGTCGAGGTCGTCCCGCGCACGTGCCACGAGACGCGCCGCTCCGTCGTCGTCGGCGCACACGACGAGCGTCCCGCCGGGCCGTACCCGCCGGGCGAACGCCACGAACGCGTCCTCGAAGGCCTCACGCGAGCCGTAGTGGTCGAGGTGGTCGGGCTCGACGTTGGTGACGACCGCGACGAGCGGTTCGTACGCGAGGAACGAGCCGTCGGACTCGTCGGCCTCCGCGACGAACGCCGGACCCGAGCCGTCCCGCGCACCGCCGAGCGGCCCGCCGTCGGACAGCACCGTCCCGCCGATCGCGAACGACGGCTCCTGCCCCGCTGCGAGCAGAGCGGTCGCGACCATCGCGCTCGTGGTCGTCTTTCCGTGCGCGCCCGCCACGGCCACCGCGTCGCGGTCGGACATGAGCGCTGCGAGTGCCTGCGAGCGGTGCAGCACGGGGACGCCCAGCTCACGGGCCCGGACGAGCTCGGGGTTGGAGTCACGTACGGCTGAGGAGACGACGAGCGTGTCGGCGCCCTCGACCCAGGCCTCGTCGTGACCGACGTGCACGTCGACACCCGCGGCGCGCAGCCCGGTCAGGGCCGGTCCGTCGGCGGCGTCCGACCCGCTCACGGCCAGCCCCCGCGCGGCCAGCAGCGCCGCGACCGCGGACATCCCGGCGCCGCCGACGCCCACCAGGTGGACGCGGCCGAGCCCGGCCACGCCGCTCGTCACGAGCCCGCCCGCGGGCGTCCGGCAGCGGCGCGCTCGACGAGGTCCGCGACGGCACCCGCCGCATCGGTCACGCCGACGGATGCCGCGGCAGCCGCCATGCGTGCACGGTCGGCAGCCGCGTCGTCGCCCGCGAGGAGCGGGAGCACGTGCGCGGCGATCCATGCCCGGTCCAGCTCCGCGTCGTCGACCAGCAGGCCACCCCCGGCGGCCACGACGTCCGCCGCGTTGAGCCGCTGCTCGCCGTTGCCGACCGGGAGCGGCACGTACACCGCGGGGATGCCGAGCGCGGCCAGCTCGCACACCGTGCCCGCCCCGGCGCGGCCGAGCTCGAGATCGGCCACCGCGAGCGCGAGGTCCATGCGGGTCAGGTAGTCGAGCACGTGGTAGCGCTCGGTGCCGGGCAGGTCCGCGACCGCGGAGCGCACCGCGTCGTCCTTGCCGAGACCCGTGACGTGCAGCACCTGGACGCCCGCCGCCAGCAGGTCGGGCGCGGCCGACGACACCGCCGCGTTGACGCTCGCCGCACCGCTCGAGCCCCCCGTGACGAGCAGCGTCACGAGGTCCGGGTCGAGTCCGAGCTCGGCCGCCGCCGCGCGGCGCGCACCGACCGGGTCGGCGGAGCGTCGCGCGACCAGGTCCGCGATCGGCGCGCGCAGCGGGAGGCCGGTGCGCTGCGCTCCCCGCAGCCGGGTGCCCGCGAACGTCGTCGCGACCGCCGCGGCCCACCGCGCGCCGAGGCGGTTGGCGAGTCCCGGGCGCGCGTTCTGCTCCTGCACGACGACGGGGACCTTGCGGCGCCGTGCCGCGAGATAGGCGGGAGTCGAGACGTAGCCGCCGAAGCCGACGACCACGTCGGCGCCGCTCTCGTCGATCGCTCGACCCGCCGCGGCGACGGCCGCGCGCAGGCGGCCCGGCAGGCGCAGCAGGTCGGCGGACGGGCGGCGCGGCAGCGGCACGCGCGGGACGTGCACGAGCGGCAGGCCGTGCTCGGGCACGAGCCGCGCCTCGAGCCCCTCGGCCGTGCCCAGGACCGTGAGCACGGCCTCCGGGTGGCGGCGACGCAGCTCGTCGGCCACCGCGAGCAGCGGGTTGACGTGTCCGGCGGTGCCGCCGCCGGCGAGCAGGACGGACAGCGGCGCGTCAGCCACGCGCGCGTCCGATCACGGCGAGCGAGCGGCGCACGACACCGGGCCGCGCCGACAGCGCCTCCGCAGCACCGGGCTCCGAACGCGCGAACGAGATGACGATGCCGAGCGCGGCCATGGTCATGATGAGTGCCGAACCTCCGGCCGAGACGAGCGGCAGCGGCACCCCGATGACGGGGGCCAGGCCGATCACGACGGCGATGTTGATGAGCGCCTGCCCGATCACCCAGCACAGGATCGCGCCGGTGGTGATCTGGACGAACGGGTCGGGGTGGCGACGCACGACGCGGATCATCGCGAACGCGAGCAGCCCGAACAGCGCGAGCACGATGACCGTCCCGACGAGGCCGAGCTCCTCACCGATGATCGCGAAGATGAAGTCGTTGTGGGCCGCGGGCAGGTAGCTCCACTTCTCGCGGCTCTGGCCGAGCCCGAGCCCGCCGATGCCGCCGGACGCCAGCCCCCACTGGCCGTGAAGCGTCTGGTAGCACTGGTCCTGGACCGAGCAGTTGCTGCCGTCGAGCCACGAGAAGATGCGCGCCGTGCGGTTGGTGTTGCCGATCGTGAGCGCGGCGACACCGGCCGCCGCGACGAGGCCCGCGACGGCGAACATCCGCATCGGGACGCCCGCCACGAACATCGCTCCCGCGACGAGCACCATGAGCACCATCGCCGTGCCCAGGTCGTGGCCCGCGAGCACGGCCAGGATCGCGCCGCCCGCGACGACGACGGCCGGGACGAACACGTGCTTCCACTGCCGCAGCAGCGGCTGCTTGCGCGCGAGCACCGTGCCGAGCCAGACCGCGAGCGTCAGCTTGATCGCCTCGGACGGCTGGACCGTGAACGGACCGACCGCGAGCCAGTTCTGGTTGCCGCCGCCCGAGACGCCGCTGCCCGAGACGAACACGAGCCCCTGCAGCGCGACCGCCAGCCCGAGCGCGGGCCAGGCGGCGGCCCGCAGCACGCGTGCGGGCACCCGGGACAGCACCACGAGCGCGACGAGCCCGATCAGCGCGAACTGCGTCTGGTTGAAGAACACCGCGTACGGCGAGTTCTTCTCGTCGAGCGACTCGACGCTCGACGACGACAGCACCATGACGAGACCGACGACCAGCAGCAGCGCCGTCGTCCCGACGAGCACGTAGTAGCTCGTGACCGCGCTGTCCCACTGCCCGAGCAGCGAACGTCGCGTGGGCACGGACGTGCCGGGCGTGACGCCGTCCGTCGTCGTCGCCGAGGGGCGGCGGGGGCCGCGCTGCGGGACGTCGCGCGGGGTCGTCGCGGTCACGGCTCAGCCCTGCCCGTCGAGCGCGCGCGCGGCGGCCGTGAACTCGCTTCCTCGGGCGGCGTACGACGCGAACTGGTCCATCGAGGCGCACGCGGGCGCCAGCAGGACGGTCACGGGGCCGCCGGCACCGGCGGCGAGGCGCGCGGCCTCCTGCACGGCACGGGTCATCACCGCCTCAGTCTCACCGGGGTCGACCTCGACGACCGGGACATCCGGTGCGTGTCGGGCGAGCGCGTCGCGCAACGGCTCGCGGTCGACGCCGATGAGCACCACGGCACGCAACCGGTCGCGCCGCGCACGCACGAGGTCGTCGAAGCGCGCCCCCTTGGCGAGTCCGCCCGCGACCCACACGACCGAGCCGGGCTCGAACGCGCCGAGCGACGCGGCGGCGGCGTGCGCGTTGGTGGCCTTCGAGTCGTCGACGTACGCGACGCCGTCGACGGTCGCGACGGTCTCGATGCGGTGCTCGCCGGGCGTGAAGGCGCGCAACCCGTCGCGCACGGCCGTCGGCTCGACGCCGTGCGCGAGCGCGAGCGCTGCCGCGGCGAGCGCGTCGGCGACGACGTGCGGCGGCACCGTCCCGTCGGGGCCGGCGAGCCGCGCGAGGTCCGCGAGCGTGCCGAGCTCGGCCGCGTGCGTGTGCCGCAGCCGGGAGAACCCGCGGTCGACGAGCACGTCCTCGACGAGCCCGACCTGCCCGACGAGCGGGGTCCCCGTGGTGAACCCGACCGCGAGCGCACCGTCGACCACGTCGGCCTCGCGCACGAGGCGTTCGGTCGTCGGGTCAGCGAGGTTGTAGACGCACGCGACCTGCGCGCGCTCGTACACGCGGCCCTTGTCCGCGGCGTAGGCGTCGAGCGAGCCGTGCCAGTCGAGGTGGTCGGCCGCGACGTTCAGCACCGCGGCGGCCTGTGCGGACATCGAGTGCGTGAAGTGGAGCTGGAAGCTCGACAGCTCGACGGCGAGCACGTCGTAGGCCGGGTCGGTGGCCGCGAGCACGACGGGTGTGCCGACGTTGCCGACCGCCGCCGAGGTCCGGCCTGCGGCGGTGAGGATCGCGTCGAGCATGCCGACGGTCGTCGTCTTCCCGTTGGTCCCCGTCACCGCCAACCAGGGTGCGGGTCCGTCCGCGCGCACGGCCCGCAGCCGCCACGCGAGCTCGACCTCGGACCACACGGGCACGTCGCGCACGAGCGCCGCGGCGAGCAGCGGGTGGTGCGGCGGGAGGCCGGGCGAGGCGACGACCAGGTCTGCGCGTCCGAGCCCGTCACCGGCGAGGTAGTCGTCGGACGAGATCGCGTCGTCGGCACGGTCGTCGACCGGGACCACGCGTGCACCCGCCGAGGCGAGCACGTCGGCCGCCGCGCGTCCCGAGACGCCGAGACCGACGACGACGACGCGCGCACCCTCGAGCTCCACCGCCACCTAGCCGGACACCCACTCGGCGTAGAAGATCCCGATGCCGAGCGCGACGAACAGGCCCGCGATGATCCAGAACCGGATGACGATCGTGACCTCGCCCCAGCCCTGGAGCTCGAAGTGGTGGTGCAGCGGTGCCATCTTGAACACGCGTCGCCCGGTCATCTTGAAGAAGCCGATCTGGATGACGTCGGACAGCACCTCGAGCACGAACAGACCGCCGATGATCGCCGCGAGGATCTCGGTGCGCGTGAGGATCGAGAGCCCCGCGAGCGCGCCGCCCAGGGCGAGCGAGCCGGTGTCGCCCATGAAGATCTTCGCGGGGCTCGCGTTCCACCACAGGAACCCGAAGCACGCACCCGTGATCGCGGCCGCGACGACGGCGAGCGCGAGCGGGTCGCGCGTCTCGTAGCAGCTCGGCCCGGCGGAGGCGAGGAACTGGCACGACTGGTTGAACTGCCAGACGCCGACGACGACGAACGACCCGAACACGATGAGCGAGGTCCCGGTCGCGAGGCCGTCGAGCCCGTCGGTGAGGTTCACCGCGTTGGACCACGCCGTGATGAGGAAGTTGGCCCAGATCACGAACAGGATGAGCCCGACGGTCGCCCCCGCGAACGCGAGGTCGATGTTGGTGTCCCGGATGAACGAGATCCGGGTGGAGGCGGGCGTGCGGAACTGGCTGTTCGGGAACTGCAGCGCCGCGACGGCGAACAGGATGCCGACGACGCCCTGTCCCACGATCTTCCACCGCGCCGAGAGCCCGAGGCTGCGCTGGCGGGAGATCTTGATGTAGTCGTCGAGGAACCCGACGAGCCCCAGCCCCGCCATGAGGAACAGGACGAGCACCTCGGACGCGCTGGGCGGCGTACCCGTGACGAGCAGCGCGACCGCCCAGCCCAGCAGCGTCGCGCCGATGATGACGACGCCGCCCATCGTGGGCGTGCCGCGCTTGGTGAAGTGCGCGGTGGGGCCGTCCTGCCGGATGAACTGGCCGTACTGCTTGCGCACGAGCAGCCGGATGAACAGCGGAGTACCGAGCAGCGCGACGACCATCGAGACGAAGCCCGCGAGCAGGACCGCCTTCACGAGGCGACCTGCGCACCGACGAGCCGGTCGCCCAGCTGCCACAGGCCCGCGCCGTACGACGACTTCACGAGCACGACGTCACCGGGACGCAGCTCGTCGTCGAGGAAGGCCGCCGCGGCCTCGAGGTCGTCGGCCAGCACGACCTCGTCGCCCCAGCTGCCCTCGTGGTTCGCGCCGTCGCGGATCGCACGGGCACCCTCGCCCACGACGACCGTCAGACCGATGTTGAGCCGGACGACGAGCCGCCCGATCGCGTCGTGCGCCTCGCGCCAGCCGTCGCCGAGCTCGAGCATCTCCCCGAGCACGGCCACCGAGCGCCGGTCGCGGCCCGCGAGCACCGCGAGCGCCTTCAGCGCGGCGCGCATCGAGTCGGGGTTCGCGTTGTACGAGTCGTCGACCACCGTGATGCCGTCCGGGCGGTCCACGACGTGCATGCGGTGCGGCGAGAGCGCGTCGGCGGCCGACAGCCCGCTCGCGACGTCGTCGAGCGTGAGCCCGACCGCGAGCCCCGCCGTCGCGGCGGCGAGCGCGTTGTGCACGTGGTGCTCCCCCACGAGCCGCAGCTCCACGGGACGCTCGCCCTGGTCGGTCACGAGCGTGAAGCGCGCACGGCCGGCTCGGTCGAGCGAGACGCCGCGCGCCCGCACGTCCGCGTCGGGCGCGTTGCCGAACGTCACGACGTCGCCGGGCGCGAGCGCGGCCATCGCGGCCACGCGCTGGTCGTCGGCGTTGAGCACGGCCACGCCGCCGGGCGCGATGCCCTGCACGAGCTCCGACTTGGCGCGCGCGACGCCGTCGATGCCGCCGCCGAAGCCGCCCAGGTGGGCCTGCCCGACGACGAGCACGACCGCGACGTCGGGCGGCGCAATGTCCGTGAGGTAGGTGAGGTGCCCCGGTCCGCTCGCACCCATCTCGAGCACCAGGAACCGCGTCTGCTCGTCGGCACGCAGCACCGTCAGCGGCAGGCCGATCTCGTTGTTGAACGAGCGCACGGGCGCGATCGTCGGACCGGTCGCCGCGCACAGCTGCGCGAGCAGGTCCTTCGTCGTCGTCTTGCCGACCGAGCCGGTCACGCCGATCACACGCAGCCCGGAACCGCCCGGCTCGCACGCGGCCTCCCGCAGGCGTGCGAGCGCGTCACGAGCGAGGTCGCCGAGCGCCTTCTCGACGTCGTCGACGAGCACGCTCGGCAGCTCCGAGCCGTCGGCGCCCACGAGCGGGCGCGCCGCGAGCACGAGTGCGGCGCCGCGCTCGACCGCCGCGGCCGCGAAGTCGTGCCCGTCCACGTGCTCGCCCGGGAGCGCGACGAACAGCCCGCCCGGCTCGACCTCGCGCGAGTCGGTGACCACCGAGCCGCGCACCAGGAGCGGCTCGTCGCCCACGCCGTGCAGCCGCCCGCCCGTGGCAGCGGCGACCTCGGCAGCCGTCAGCGCGATCACGCGTGCTGCTCCGAGCCGTGGCCGGTGCGCGCGAGCAGCAGGGCGTCGCGCGCGGCGAGGTAGACGTCGCGGTCGTTGTACCGGTGGAACACGCCGGCGATCTCCTGGGTGGGTTCGTGGCCCTTGCCCGTGACGATCACGGTGTCCGGCTCGTCGGCCAGGGCGAGGGCGTCGTGGATGGCCTGCGTGCGGCTCGTCGCCTCGTGCACGTCGGTCAGGTCCGGGCGCTGCGACCGGATCCCGTCAAGGATGGCGGAGCGGATCGCCGCGGGTACCTCGGAACGCGGGTTCTCGTCGGTGACGACGATCACGTCCGCGAGCCGGGCCGCGATCTCGCCCATGATCGGCCGCTTGCCCTGGTCCCGGTCGCCGTCCGACCCGAAGACGAGGACCAGCCGCCCCGGCGTGATCGGCCGTACGGCCTCGAGCGCGAGCACGAGCGCGTCGGGCGTGTGGGCGTAGTCGACGAGGCACAGCGGGAACCCGTCGCCGCGCTCGACCACGCGCTCCATGCGGCCCGGGATGCCCGCCGCGTGCCCGACGGCCTCGATCGCCGCGTCGAGCGGCACCCCGGCGCGGTGCGCGAGCACGATCGCGAGTGCGGCGTTCGAGACGTTGACGAGCCCCGGCAGCGGGCTCGCCGCGGCGTGCGCGGTGCCGTCCGGGTCGACGAGCGTGAACGTCGATCCGACGCCGTCCAGGCCGATGTCCGCCTCGGTGACGGTCCAGTCCGCCTCGACCCCGGAGCCCACGTGGGTCGCCACGGTCTCGACAGGGATGCGCGACTCGCGCGCGAGCCGCCGACCCCACTCGTCGTCGACCACGACGACCCCGCGACGCGCCTGCCCCGGCGCGAACAGGCGCGACTTGTCCCGGAAGTACCCCTCCATGTCGCCGTGGAAGTCGAGGTGGTCGCGCTGCAGGTTGGTGAACCCGGCGACGTCGAGCTCGAGCCCCGCGACGCGACCGAGCGCGAGCGCGTGCGACGAGACCTCCATCGCGACCGCGCCGGCCCCCTCCTCGACGGCGAGCGCGAGGATCGACTGCAGCACCGGTGCCTCGACGGTCGTGCGCGGGCTCTCGATCGCCCGTTCCCCGATCCGCAGCTCGACGGTTCCCATGACGACCGTGACCGCGTGCTGCGAGCGCAGCGCGGCGTCGACGAAGTACGTGGTGGTCGTCTTGCCGTTGGTGCCCGTCACGCCGACGGTCCGCAGACGCTGCGCTGGCGTCCCGTGCACGCGCGCCGCGAGCGGGCCGGCGAGCGCGCGCGGGTCGTCGACGACGAGCACGGGGACGTCGACCTCCCCCAGCGCGACGACACCGGCAGCGTCCGTGACCACGGCCACCGCGCCGGCCCCGAGCGCCTGGTGCGCGTACGTGATGCCGTGCACGCGCAGGCCGGGGACCGCGACGAACACGTCGCCGGGCTCGACGTCGTTGCTGGCCACGGTCACCCCGCTGACCCGGACGTCGGCGAGGTCTCCCGACGCCGTGACCAGGCCGAACGCATCGGCGAGCTCGTCCAGACCGTGGGCCGCGGGATGCGCGGGGCGCATCCGGGCGGGTGAGGTCATGGGGAGAATCTACCCTGCACCGGTCGCGTGACCGGATCGCTCACCGCGGCGTTCACCGGGGCGCTCACCAGGGCGCTCACCACGTCGTCGGGAAGCGGGTCGCCTTGGTCCCGGAGGGCTCGATGCCGAGCTTGCCCAGCGTGTACGACGCGACGTCCTTGAACACGGGCGCCGCGACCGTGCCGCCGTACACCGACGACTTCGGGTTGTGCAGGATGACGCTGACGACGATCGCCGGGTCGTCCGCCGGCACCGCGCCGATGAACGACGCCGTGATGCCCTGCTTGCCCTTGATCCAGTTCTGCGCGGTACCGGTCTTGCCCGCGACGCGGTAGCCGGGGATCGATGCGCTCGAGCCGGTGCCGCCCTCGTCGTCGACGACGCTCTCGAGCATCGTCAGCACGGTGTCGGCCGTCTTCTTGCTCACGACACGCGTCGTGCCCGCCTTCGCGGCCGGCGTGTAGGTGCCGTCCGCCGCGGTCCAGCCCGCGATCACGTGGGGCTGCACGCGCACGCCGCCGTTGGCGATCGTCGCGTACACCTGCGTGGCCTGGATCGCGTTGACCGCGACGCCCTGGCCGAAGAGCACGGTGTACTGGGTGCGGCCATCCCAAAGGTCAGGCTTCTTGAGAAGGCCCGGGGACTCACCCGGAAGTTCGACGCCCGTCTTCGTGCCGAAGCCAAACTTTCGCATCTCGGCGTAGCGCTGCTGCTTGGTGAGCTGCTCGCCGATCATGACCGTGCCGGTGTTGGACGACTCCGCGAGAATGCCCGTGGTCGTGAGCTTGAGCGTCGCGTGCTCGTGGGAGTCGTGGAACGGCTGGTGGTTGGCCGTTCGATATGTATCGGGCACCTTGAACTGCGACGTCGGCGTCACGATGCCGTTGTCGAGCGCGGCCGACATCGTGATGACCTTGCCGGTCGAGCCCGGCTCGAACACGTTCGAGACGGACGCCGCGAGCGAGCCGCCCTTCGAGTCGCCGGGATGGTTCGGGTCGACCGCACCGGAGTCGGCGAGCGCGAGGAGCTCACCCGTCTTCGGGTTCATCACGACGACGCTGCCCGACGACGCGCCCGTGGTCTTGAGCGCGGACGCCAGCTCCGCCTCGGCCTTGTACTGCACGTCCCGGTCGATCGTGAGGCGCACCGACTCGCCCGTGGTGGCCGGCGTCTCGGACGAGTACCCGCCCGGCACCGCCTGCCCGTGCGCCCCGCTCTCGTACACCTCGGAGCCGGGCGTGCCGGTGAGCTTCTTGTCGAGCGACGCCTCGAGCCCCTCGAGACCGGCGCCCGCCGAGTTCACGAATCCCAGCAGGTTCCCTGCGAGCGCGCCGTTCGGGTAGACGCGGTCCGCCACCGGGTCGACGTTCACGCCCGGGAGCTTGAGCGCGCGGATCTCGCGCGCCACCTCGGGCAGCACACCCTTCTTGACGTACTTGAAGCCGCGGTCGCCGACGAGCATCCCGCCGAGCTCGGGCTCGCTCATGCCGAGCATGGGAGCGAGCACCGTCGCGACGCCCTCGACGCCGCCAGGGACGTCGCCCGAGCCGCGGAACTTGTCGACCAGCTTCTGGTTGACCGAGACGTTGTACCGCTCGACCGAGGTCGCGAGCGCGACCCCGTGCACGTCCGTGATCTGCCCGCGCGTGCCGAGCAGCGAGATCGTCTGGAGCCTGCTCGTGCGGGCGTCGGCCGCGATCGCGGGACCGTGCACCACCTGGACCCACACGAGGCGCACCGCGAAGACCGCGAGCACGGTGATCACCGCGATGGTGAGCACCGTCATGCGCCGGCGCGAACCCGCCGCCGGCACGGGGCGTCCGGCCTGCGGCGCCTGCACGACCCGCCGCGGGGCGGGGACGCCCACGGGGCGCTGGGAGGCGTGCGTCCTGACCGGGGGCTGGGACCTGCGGTCGGACGGCGCCGACGACGAAGCGCGCGAACGTGTCGTCGACTGCTCGTCGGTCCGCACCGCTCCCCGTGCTCCGTCCCCGGGCGCCCTGCGCACCGACTCGGGCCGCACGCCCGGGCGCCGGGACCCGGGACGCTGCGACGTCGGCGTGCTCACTTGGTGGCCTTGGGAGCCACCTGCACGCTTCCGTCCGAGAGTCTCACCCAGCCCGTGCCCGCCGCGGGAACCATGCCGAGTCGGCGCGCCGCGGCCGCGAGGTCGTCGGGCGACGCCTTGCGGTCCAGCGTGGCCGACAGGTCCTTCTGGTCCTGCTGCAGCTGCCCCAGCTGGTTGGACAGGTCGAGCCGCTCGTACGCCACCTGGGCCATCTGCGTGTTGAGCAGCAGGGCCGCGAGCAGGGCACCCGCGAGCACCGCCATGCACACCAGCACGAACGGCACGCGCGTTCGCGCCTGCGCAGGCGCGCGCACGACGCGGAGCCGGGGCGCCGGGGCGCTCTGCTCGACGCGGGGACGAGGGGCGTAGGCAGGGGGCGCGACGCGCGCTGCTGTCTGGGCGCTCATGCAGCTCTCCTTCGCGGTCGCATGTGCTCGGGTGTGGGTCGGGTGCGCTCGGCGGCGCGCAGGCGCACCGACGCGGAGCGGGGGTTGAGCGCGAGCTCGGCCTCGTCGGCCTCCTCCGCGCCGCGGGTCACGAGCCGCAGGTACGGCTGGTGGGACTCGGGGACGACCGGCAGCCCGGCGGGCGCGCTCGTCGTGGCACCCGCGGCGAACGCGTGCTTGACGATGCGGTCCTCGAGCGACTGGTACGCCTCGACGACGATGCGGCCGCCGACCGCGAGCGCCTCGATCGATGCCGGCACCGCACGCTCGAGCACCTCGAGCTCGCCGTTCACCTCGATGCGCAGCGCCTGGAACGTCCGCTTGGCGGGGTGGCCGCCGGTCTTGCGCGTCGCTGCCGGGATGCTCGCGCGCACGATGTCGACGAGCTCGGCGGTGCGCGTCAGCGGTGCGCGCGTGCGGGCCTGGACCACGTTGCGGGCGATGCGACCCGCGAAGCGCTCCTCGCCGTACACGCGCAGCACGCGGGCGATGTCGCGCTCGTCGTACGTGTTGAGCACGTCCGCCGCCGTGCGGCCCCGCGTCGCGTCCATCCGCATGTCGAGCGGCGCGTCCTGCGCGTAGGAGAACCCGCGGTCCACCTCGTCGAGCTGCAGCGAGGAGACCCCGAGGTCCATGAGCACGCCCTGCACGTGCGGCAGGTCGAGCTCGTCGAGCACGTCGCCGATCTCGTCGTACACCGCGTGCACGGGCGTGAACCGGTCCCCGAACGCGGCCAGGCGCCGTCCCGCGAGCTCGAGCGCCTGCGTGTCCCGGTCGATCCCGATCACGCGGACCTGCGGGAAGGCCGTCAGCACACCCTCGGTGTGGCCGCCCATGCCGAGCGTGGAGTCGACCATGACCGCGCCGGGCTCCGCGAGCGCCGGGGCGAGCAGGTCGATGCAGCGCTGGAGCAGGACGGGGACGTGGCGCTCGTCGGCCGGGCGGTCGTTCTCGTCGGCCTGGTCCACGTCGCCCCCTCTCCCCTGCTCGCTGCGTCCTCGTTGGTGGTCTCGCGGCCCCTCCGCCGTCCGACCAGATCCCCCACCGGCCCTCTGACGCGGGGAAGTGCGTCAGAGCGGACGGGAGGAGGTCTCACCGGGCGGCACCGTCGTGCCGGTCGTTCGTCAGAAGGGTCCGTTCGGGAACACCTCCTCGGTCGTGTCGGCGTAGCCCGCCTCCTGCTCGGCGAGGTACGTCTCCCACGCCTGCAGGTCCCAGATCTCGACGCGGCTGCCGGCGCCGATGACCGCGACGTCCCGGTCGAGCCCGGCGTACGTGCGCAGGACCGGCGGGATCGAGATGCGGCCCTGCTTGTCCGGGAGCTCGTCGCTCGCGCCCGACAGGAACACACGCAGGTAGTCGCGCGCCTGCTTGCTGGTCACGGGCGCCTGGCGCAGCTGGTCGTGGTAGCGGCGGAACTCGTCCATGGGCAGCAGGAACAGGCAGCGCTCCTGGCCGCGCGTCATGACCAGTCCCGTCGAGAGCTGGGGGCGGAACTTGGCCGGGAGGATGAGCCGCCCCTTGTCGTCCAGGCGTGGCGTGTACGTGCCCAGGAAGGGCACGGCGGAACCGAAGAGAGCGGACGACGAGTCATGTGTCACCGCGCCTCCTTCCAGCTCCCGGGCTCTCCCCGACCAACCACGTGCCTCCACGGTACTCCACTTTCCTCCACCAGCGACGGAAGAGCGACGTGTTTTCACCCTTCTGCGCATCGTTCGCGCAGGTCACATGCCGTGGAGCAAAGTGGAGGGATCTTCCCCGCGGGAACGCGCCACGGCATCCCGGCGGAGTCGTCCGAGCGCGGTCCACGCGCCCGCGCACGCTCGACGAGCCGCCGCGGGCACGCGCACGCACGGTTCCGACGAGCCGGGGTGGAGCGAAGTGGAGGGCCCCGACGCACGACCCACGACCGCACGCCCGTCCGGGCGAAGTCGAACGCTCGTCACGGAAAGGGCTCCGCACCGGCCCTCGCGCACGTAGGCTGCGGTTCCATCCCGCCAAAGGAGGCGCCATCGTGCAGCCCGTGCCCTCGTCGACCGAGCTCGACGACCTCGTCGAGACCACCGGGCGCATGCGCGCCGGGATCGAGCGCGTCGTGACCGGCCGCCCCGAGCTCGTGCGGTCCACGCTCGCGGTGCTGCTCGCCGAGGGGCACCTCCTGCTGGAGGACGTCCCGGGCGTCGGCAAGACCACGCTCGCCAAGGCGCTCGCACGCTCGATCGACTGCCAGGTCGGCCGCATCCAGTTCACGCCCGACCTGCTGCCCAGCGACCTCACGGGCGTCAACATCTTCCGCGCTCAGACGCACGAGTTCGAGTTCCGGCCCGGCCCGGTGTTCTCGCACATCGTCATCGGCGACGAGATCAACCGGGCGTCGCCCAAGACGCAGTCCGCGCTGCTCGAGTGCATGCAGGAGGCGCAGGCCACGGTCGACGGCCGCACGTACGCGCTCCCGCGCCCGTTCCTCGTCGTCGCGACGCAGAACCCGGTCGAGATGGAGGGGACCTACCCGCTGCCCGAGGCGCAGCGTGACCGGTTCATGGCCCGGCTCACGGTCGGGTACCCGAGCGTGGATTCCGAGCTCGCGATGCTCGACCTGCAGGAGACCGCCGACCCGCTCGCCGACCTCAAGCCGGCGACCGACGCGACGCACGTGGCCGCGATGATCGACACCACGCGTCGGCTCTACGCGGCGCCCGGGGTCAAGCGGTACGTCGTCGACCTCGTCACCGCGACCCGCCAGGACCAGGGCCTGCGCCTCGGCGCGTCACCGCGCGCCGCGATCCAGCTGCTGCGCGCCGCCAAGGCCGTCGCCGCGATGGACGGCCGCGACCACGTGCTGCCCGACGACGTCCAGCACCTTGCCGTGCCCGTGCTCGCGCACCGGCTGCTGCCGAGCACCGAGTCGCGCCTGTCGGGTCGCGGCACCGACGCCATCGTCACCGAGATCGTCGAGCGCGTGCCGGTGCCCAGCCCTGCGGCCGCCACCGGGCGCCGCGTCGGCTGATGCGGCTCCGACCGACCCCGCGTGGCTGGGGCATCGCCGGCACGGGCCTCGCGCTGCTCGTGCTCGGCTCGGGCCTCGGCAACGTCGACCTGCTGCGGATCGGGCTGCTCGCGCTCCTGTGCGTGGGCGGCGCCGCAGCGGTCGTCGCGTGGCGCGACCCGGCCAAGGGACGCAACCGCGTGAGCGTGGAGCGCGTGGCCGTACCGAACCCTGTGCACGCGGGGTCCGACGTCGGGGTCGCGGTACGCATCCGGGCGCACGACGCAGGCTCGCGCACCCGGCTGATGGGCCTGCGGTTCTCGGAGCAGGCCGCCACCGAGCTCTCCGCGGGCCAGCCGCTGCGCGCACGCGTGACGCGCGAGCGCGGCAACGTCACCGTGAGCTACTCGGTGCGGGCGGCGCGCCGCGGCCGTTGGCCCGTCGGCCCGCTCGTCGTGACGCGCACCGACGTGTTCGGCACGGTCGCCACCACGGCCGAGCTCGGCGACGCCGCGGAGATCGCCGTGTGGCCCGAGGTCGTCGCGCTCCCCGTCTCCTCCGACGTCCTGGTCGGCGAGCCGGACCGCGTCGCCCTCGGAGCACGGTCGCCGTCGACCGACGACTCGTCGCTGCGTGACTACCGCGAGGGCGACGACCTGCGCCGTGTGCACTGGCGCAGCAGCGCACGCCGCGGCTCGCTGCTGGTGCGGTCCGACGAGCGCGCCGGGATGCGACCCGTGTCGGTCCTCATCGACCTCCCGCAGCGTGGCGCGCAGGCCGTCGAGTGGTCCGTGTCCGTCGCGGCCTCGATGGCGCTCGCGATGCTCGACGCCGGCCACCCCGTGCGCATCCTCGACGGAACCCGCGCAGGCCTCGCGGCGCCCTTCGTGCACTCCCGCTCGGACGGGGCACGCGCGGCGCTCCTCGACCGGACCATCGACCTGACGTCGCCGCGCGGGACGAGCGAGGCGGAGGCGCAGCTGGTGGCGGCCGCGCACATGCTCGACTCGACCGAGGCGAACGGGGAGATCGTGCTCGCCGTCGTCGGCGCGCTCACCGCCCGCACGCGCGAGTCCTTCGCGCACATGGCCGACACCGCGCAGTGCTGGGCGATGGTCCGCACCGACTCGTCGGGCGCGGGCCACGTGCAGGAGACGGAGCACACGCTGCGGGCCCTGCGCCGGGCCGGGTGGCGAGCGGTCGGGGTCACGGCCGGGGAGAGCCCCACCGACGCATGGCTACGGCTGCTCGGGTGCGGGCGATGAGCGTCGTCGCGCCACGTGCACCGCGGGGCGTGCGGGCGTTGCTCGCGACGGCGCTCGTGGCGGTCGGGACGTGCACGAGCCTGGGTGCTGTCGCCGCGATGCTCGGCACGGGAGGCTGGCGCGGCGCGACCTGGGGGTCGGTCCTGGTCGTCGCCGGCGTCGTCGCGGCGACCCGCGCAGCGACCAGGACGTGGTGGCTGCCCTCGGCCGTCGGGCTCGTCGCCGCGGCCCTGCTGGTGGTGCTGCGCTACGGCGCCCCGCCCGGACGGCTGCAGCTCGTGCCCGACGGCGACACCGTCGACCGCGCCCGCGCCGCGTGGAGCGACGGGCTCGCCTACATCGACCACGCCGTCGCGCCCATGGACGTCACGAAGCCGTCCGAGATGGTCCTCGTGGTCGCCGCGCTCGGCGTGCTGCTGGTCGCCGACCTGCTCGCGGTCGGGCTCGGGCGGCCCGCCTGGGCGGGGCTCGCCTTCCTGCTGATGTGGCTGCCCGGCCTCTACCTCGGCATCGGCTCGGGCGTGGCCGCGCTCCTGTGGACGGGCATCACGTTCCTGCTGCTCCTTGCCCTGGTCTCGGCGCCCGCGGTCCAGGGCGACGACGAACGCAGCCGCTGGACGACCACCTCGCTCGTCGCATCGGTGGCCGTCGTCGTCGGCGCTCTCGTGCTCGGCCCCGTGCTCGCCGCGCTGCCCGGGTGGTCGGACCTGCGCATCCCGTCGTTCGGGTCCGGGGCCGCCGGTCCGCTGCGGCTCAGCGACCAGCTGGACCTGCGGCACAGCCTCGGTGCGCGCTCCGGGCAGACGGTCCTCACGTACACCGTGCGCCCCTACCCGGCGGACGACGCGGTGACGCCCGCCGACCAGGAGCCGGGCCCCGACCTGCCGAACCCGACCGCGACGGACGCCGTGTCCGTCGGCGCCGGCTCGCTCGGGCCCCTGCGGGCCTTCACGCTCACGCAGTTCGACGGGCGCACGTGGACGCCGACCGACCCGTCGGCCTCGTCCCCGGTGAGCTCGACCACGCTGCTGTCCCCCGTCGCCGCGCTCCAGGGGCAGGAGCCGAGCGCCGACCGTGGCACGCTCGCGCAGGTCGACGTCAACGTGGGCACGCTCGACGAGACGCGGCTGCCGATCGGCATCTTCGCGCGCACCGTCGCCGCGCGCGGGCAGTGGGAGTACGACGCCGCGCAGGACGAGGTGTTCGGGTCGAGCCCCACACGCGGCGGCGACTCGTACTCGATGGTCGTCGAGATCCCGTCGCTCACGCCCGACGACCTCGCAGCAGCCCAGGCGCCCGCTCCCGCCGACGCCGCGACGACCGGTGTGCTCGAGGTGCCCGCGACGTCGCACAGCGACGACATCGCGGCACTCGCCAAGAAGATCACGGCCGACGCGACGAGCCCCTACGCGCAGGCGATGGACCTGCAGTCGTACCTGCGCTCGACCGCCAACTTCACGTACGACACCCGCGTCGCTCCCGCTCGCACCGACGACGCGGTCTGGGACTTCCTGCAGGACCGGCACGGCTACTGCGTGCAGTTCGCGACGTCCATGACGATCATGGCCCGCACGCTCGGCATCCCCGCGCGCGTCGGGATCGGCTTCCTGCCCGGCAGCACCGACGGCGACGGCACGTACACCGTCACCGGCAAGCAGGCCCACGCGTGGCCCGAGCTGTACTTCGGCGACGACCTCGGGTGGGTGCGGTTCGAGCCGACCCCCGCGGTCCAGTCGGGGCCGCCGCCCGTGTGGAGCGACCCGTTCCGCGCGTCACAGGCGATCGACAACCCCGACATCCCGCACGGGGCCACGGCCGCTCCCACGCAGGACTCGTCGACCTCGGCACCGGGCGACGACGAGACCAGCGCCCCCACCACGACCGTGACCACCTCGTCGACCGGCTGGCTCGCCCCGGTGGGCATCACGCTCGCCGTGGTGCTCGTGCTCGCCGCGCTCGCGCTGTCCGCGGTCGTCCGCGTCCGACGGCGACGTGCCGAGCAGGTCACCGCCGAGCGGGCATGGGGTCGGCTGCGCAGGCGGCTCGCGGCCGACGGCGTGCGCTGGTCCGATGCGACGACGCCCCGCGACGCGACGCGCACGATCTGCCGCCAGGTGGAGGAGCGGTCCGGGCACACGCTGCCGGACTCCGCCCTCACGGCGCTCACCGGGCTCTCCCGGGCGGTCGAGCAGCAGCGCTACGCGCCCAGCCCGACGGACGTCTCGGCCGGGCAGCTGTCCGCGTGGGTCGACGAAGCGGCGGGAGCGGTGCACGACGCGGTGGGCGGGCGCAGCAGACGCGGCGCCCGCGACGGCCGGACCGCAGCGACCTCGACCCGCTGAGCGGCCTCGACCCGGCGGTCCGAGCGCCCGGCGTGACGTACGCCGTGGCACGTGCCCGCGGTGCCACGTTCCTCCGAGGGAGCGCCCGCGGAAGCGGGCGCCCGTGCGACGGCTACCGGCCGCCGTTCTCCCGGCGGCGGTCCCAGCGCTCCTCGAGGCGGTGCATGAACCCGCCGGAGCGCGGGGTCTTGGTGCGTCCCTGGTGGCGGCTGACGTGCCCGTCCTCGGACACGACGCCCTGCGGACCCTGCTTGCGGTGCCGGGACGGGTTCGCGAACGCGAACGCGACCGCGGCGAACATCACGACGAAGCCCACCACCCCGAGCACGGGGATGCTCTGCGCGGCGCCCAGCACCAGGAGCAGCAGCCCGACGACGGCGCCGACGACGGCGATGACGTAGCGACCGACGTGCCGACGACCCCGCTGGGTGAGGGTGTTGGCGAGCCGCGGGTCGTCAGACGTGAGCTGGCGCTCCATCTGCTCGAGGACGCGCTGCTCGTACTCGGAGAGAGGCATCCCGGCTCCTGTCCACTGTCACGAAGAGGTTCTCCGTCTCAGGATAGATCCGCGGGAACGAAGGTGGTAGCCAGACGGGAAGCGGGGGCCGACGAACCAGGCCGGATCGCGCCACCACCGAACTTCTGGCGCACCTCGTCCATCGCCATCTCGGCGTCGCGGCGCCGTCCGTCCGCGCGCGCCTCGGGCAGGTCGACGGCCTCGTCGAGCGTCGGCTGACGTGCCGACGACGTCGCCCCGGTCAGGCCTTCGACCCGCACGCCGACCAGCCGTACGGGCAGCCCGCCCAGGTCGGTCGCGGCGAGCAGGTCGCGCGCCGCCAGGAAGATCTCCCTGCCCACGTCGGTCGGCGTCGTGAGCGTGCGTGACCGCGTGAGCGTCCTGAAGTCGCTCGTGCGCACCTTCACCGACACCGTGCGTCCGACGAGGCCCGCGGCGCGCAGCCGGGACGCGCACCGGTCCGCGAGCGCGAGCGCGCGCGTCTCGACGACCGCGAGGTCCATCAGGTCCTGGTCGAACGTCTCCTCGGCTCCGATCGACTTCTCCTCCCGGCCCGGGGTGACCGGCCGCGGGTCACGGCCCCAGGCGAGGTCGTGCAGGTGCGCGCCCGCGACACGGCCCACCGCGCGCTGGACCGTCGCGACGTCACTGTCCGCGAGCTGTGCGACCGAGGTGATCCCCCACCGCGCGAGCGACTGCTCGGTCCGCTCGCCGACTCCCCACAGGGCCCCCACCGGCAGCACCCGCAGGAAGTCGACGGTCGCCGCACGTGGCACCAGCAGCACGCCGTCGGGCTTCGCATGACCCGACGCGAGCTTCGCGACGAACTTGGTGGACGCGATACCCACCGAGCACGTGATGCCGAACTGCTCACGCACCTGCTCCCGGATCCGCTGCGCGATCACGGTGGGAGCACCGAGACGACGGCGAGCGCCCGCCACGTCGAGGAAGGCCTCGTCGACGCTGACCTGCTCGACGAGCGCGGTCACGTCGCCGAGCACGCGCATGACCCCGACGGAGACCTCGTGGTAGGCGTGGTGGTCCGGCGGCACGACCACCGCCTGGGGGCACATGCGCAGCGCGCGCGACATCGGCATCGCCGAGTGCACGCCGAAGGCTCGCGCCTCGTAGGTCGCCGCGAGCACCACGCCGCGCTGCGCTCCCCCGACGATCACCGGAAGGCCGCGCAGCTGCGGCCTTCGCGCGAGCTCCACCGACGCGAAGAAGGCGTCCATGTCGACGTGGAGGATCGAGCAGCCCTCTTCCTCGCGCCCCCAGTCGCGCCGGGCGGCGTCCGCGCGCGGACCCCGGCTCACGACCGCACCGGGCCGGTCACGTCCACGAGGTCGGTCACGACGCCCGCGCCACCCGCAGGTCGAGCGGGTGCTCCTCCCCGAGCAGGGCACGCGCCGCGTCGACGAAGTCCTCCGCCGCGCACAGCGTGTCCTCGGCACGCTCCTCCGACAGCACGTCGAATCGTCCCGCGTCCACGGCGGAGCGCACCGCGGCGCCCGCCTCGAAGAACGCGGCCCAGCGATCGAGCTCCGGCGCGGCCTTGCGCAGCAGTGCCCACACGGTCCGCGACGCCCCACGCGTCGGCACGGTGCCGCGTGCCGCGACCACGGCCGCGCCGGCGCGCAGCGCTGCGAGGTGTGCGTGCGAGAAGCGTTCCCACGACTCGGGTGAGTACTGCGCGGCCACGAGCTCCGCGTCGGCTCGGTTCATCAGCGTGCGCGCCTGCGGGGACAGCAGACCCCCGTGCGACGGCCGCGCACTGGTGGCGACGTCGGTCACGGGACCGGCGACAGACGACTGAGCCATGTGCCTCACCTCCGACCCCCATGATCGAACAGACGTTCGAGATCCGTCAACCCGTACGCCCGATCCGCCTACGGTGTGTGCCATGTCCCGAGCGTCCCACCGACCACCGACACGCGACTGGCCCACGGGGCCCGTCTCGATCTCGACGGGCACGGTCGAGCTCGTGCGGGACCCGGACCGACCGTCCGCGGTCGTCGTCATGGTCAACGGCGTGCCGAGCTCGTACGTCGACCTCGACGACCCCGCGCTGCTCGCGTTCGAGTACATGCAGCAGATGGCCGCCGTGGTGGACGCGATGCCCGCCGGCCCCCTCGAGGTCGTGCACCTGGGCGCGGCGGGGTGCGCCCTCGCGCGGGCGCTCGACGCGGCTCGTCCGGGGTCGCGTCAGCTCGCGGTCGAGCTCGACACGACGCTGCCCGAGCTCGTGCGCAGGTGGTTCGACCTGCCGCGTTCCCCCGCGCTGCGGATCCGTGCCGGCGACGCGCGTGCTGTCACCGAGAGGCTCCCGGACCGGTCGGCGGACGTCGTCGTGCGCGACGTGTTCGCCGGCGACCGGACGCCCACCCACGTGCAGACGCGTGAGATGGCCACGCACGTGGCGCGCGTGCTGCGCGCCGGCGGCGTGTACCTCGTCAACTGCGCGGACCGTGCACCGCTCGCGCTCGCCCGTGCCGAGGTCGCGACGCTCGCCGAGCAGTTCGCCGACGTCGCGGTCGTGGCCGAGCCCGGCCTCCTGCGCGGGCGCGGCTACGGCAACGTGGTGCTCGCGGCGACCGACCGCACCGACCTGCTCGCCTCGCCGGCGCTCGCACGCGCCGTGCGCAGCCTGCCCGCACCCGCGCGCCTGCTGCACGGCGACGAGGCCGCGGCGTTCGCGCGTGGCGCGGCCGTGCTCGCCGATCCCGGACCCAAGGACGACGGAGACGCCGTTGACGAGCGCACGACGAAGGGTCGCCCCTGAGCGGGACGACCCTTCGTGAGACCGCGAGAGCGGGCGGGGGCTTCGACGGGCGCCGCGGCGACCCGGGGCGTCACAGCGGGCGGACGTGCTCCGCCTGCGGGCCCTTGTCGCCCTGCGCGATGTCGAACTCGACGCGCTGGCCCTCGTCGAGCGAGCGGTAGCCCTGGGAGTCGATCGCGGAGTAGTGCACGAAGACGTCGGCGCCACCGCCGTCCTGCGCGATGAACCCGTAGCCCTTCTCGGCGTTGAACCACTTGACAGCACCCTGTGCCATGTCCTGCTTCCTTCTCCTCCGGTGACGACGGCGGTCGGCCCGACCGCCGTGCCGCAATGCCTCGCGTCCTGCACCGGACGATCGACGAGCACGTTGCAACGCAGGCATCGTTGCACGCACCGTGTGGCGCACGCCACGGTTTGCGGCACCCTCAGGGCAAGGTTCGATAACGATGGGGTGAAGGGGCGGCAACGCGCGGGACGGCTCAGTCGCCGCGGCCCTCCTCGCCCCGGCCCTCGTCTCCCTGCTCCGCGAGGAAGCGCTCGAACTCGGCGCCCAGCTCGTCGGCCGTCGGCAGGTCGGCCGAGCGTGCGAGCAGGCTCCCCCGCTCCGAGGACCGCGCGAACGCGTCGTACTGCTCCTCGAGCGCGTGGACCACGGTCGAGATCTCCTGCGACTCCTCCACCTGGCGCTCGATCTCGGCGGTCGCCTCCGACGCGGCCGCGTCGAGCGCGTGGCTGCGCAGGTCCAGACCGGTCGCGCGCTCGACGGCCCGCAGCCCGGCGATGCTGGCCTGCGGGTACGACGACTGCGTCAGGTAGTGCGGCACGTGCACCGCGAAGCCCATCGCGTCGTGCCCCGACTGCCCGAGCCGGAGCTCGAGCAGGGCGCTCGCGCTCGCCGGCACCTGGACCGTGCCGAACCACGACGGGTGGTCGGCCACGAGCTCGGCGCGGGTCGCGTGCGCCGTCACCGATGCGGGCCGGGTGTGCGGGATCCCCATCGGGATGCCGTGCACGCCGACCGTGAGCGACACGTCGAACCGCTCGACGAGCTGGCGGACCGCCGCGACGTACCGCTCCCACTGGACGTCGGGCTCCTGGCCGTGCAGCAGCAGGAACGGGGTGCCGACCCCGTCCTCGAGCACGTCGACCACGAGCTCCGGCTCCTCGTACGACGTCCACGTCGTCGCGTCGAACGTCATCGTCGGGCGGCGCGACCGGTAGTCGATCAGCTGGTCGGCGTCGAACGACGCGAGCCGCGTGGGCTCGAGCTCGTCGAGCAGGTGCTCGGCCGCGAGCCGTCCGGCCGCGCCCGCGTCGACGAAGCCGCGCACCGCGTGCACGAGCACCGGCCGATGCCCCGCCGCAGCGCGCTCGTCGAGGCGAGCGGCCACGTCCGGGTCCACGTCGTAGATGTCGCTGGGGTCGAGCAACTCGGTACCTCTCGTCGGCTCGTGCAGGCCATCCGGGGAAGAAGTCCCCGTGCTGCCTGCCTCAACGCGACCGACGCCGATCCTCTTCCCGCACCGGGTGTCAGCGGGTCGGGAGGCGTACCACCTCGACGAAGAACTCGTCGATGTGGCGCACCACGTCGATGAACCGGTCGAAGTCGACGGGCTTGGTGACGTACGCGTTGGCGTGCAGCGAGTAGCTGCGCACGACGTCCTCCTCGGCCTCGCTCGTCGTGAGCACGACCACCGGGATCTGCCGCAGCGCCTCGTCGGCCTTGAGCTCCTCCAGCACCTCGCGCCCGTCCATCCGCGGCAGGTTGAGGTCGAGCAGGATCAGGTCCGGCGTGGGCGCGTCGGCGTGCTCGCCCTCCTTGCGCAGGAACTCCATCGCGCTGACGCCGTCGGACACCACCGACAGCCGGTTCGTCACCTTGTGGTCGGCGAACGCCTCGCGGGTCATGAGGACGTCGCCCGGGTCGTCCTCCACCAGCAGGACGTCGATCGTCTTGCGCTCCGACATGCGGCTCTCCTCGCGTCAGTCGGCGTCGGGCAGGGTCCAGCGGATGCTGGTCCCTTCCCCGTCCACCGGTTCGATCCAGATCCGACCGCCGTGGAACTCGACGATCTTCTTGCACAGGGCCAGCCCGATGCCGGTCCCCTCGTACACGTCCTTGGGGTGCAGCCGCTGGAAGATCACGAAGACGCGCTCCGCATACTGCGCGTCGATCCCGATCCCGTTGTCGCGGCACTCGATCTGCCATGCGTCGCGCCCCGACTCGTGCACGCGCACGGCGCTCACGTGCACGTGCGGCTCGCGTCCGGGGTCGCGGAACTTGACGGCGTTGCCGACGAGGTTCTGGAAGAGCTGCACGAGCAGCGCGCGCTCGCCGCGCAGCACGGGCAGGTCACCGTGCGTGACGACGGCCCCGGTGTCCGTCACGGCGGTGTCCAGGTTGTCGACCGCGGCCGCGAGGGCGTCGGCGAGGTCGACGTCGGTGACCTCGCCGCCGACGCGACCGACCCGGCTGAAGCCGAGCAGGTCGTTGATGAGCCGCTGCATGCGCTTGGCGCCGTCGACCGCGAAGCCGATGTACTGGTCGGCCCGCTCGTCGAGCTGGCCGCCGTACCGCTTCTGCAGGAGCTGCGTGAAGCTCGCCACCTTGCGCAGAGGCTCCTGCAGGTCGTGCGACGCGACGTACGCGAACTGCTCCAGGTCACGGTTCGACCGGCGCAGCTCCTCGGCCTGCTCCGCGAGCGCGGCGTGCGCCTGCTCGACCTCCTCGACCTGGGACGCGAGCGTGATGCGCATGTGCTCCACGTCGCGTGCGAGGGCCGCGATCTCGCCCGGGCCCGTGGCCAGCACCGGGTGGTGCAGGTCGCCCTGCGCGACGATGCGCACGTCGCTCGCGAGCTCGTCCACGGGCTCGACGACCCAACGCCGCAGAGCGCTCCACAGCAGCACCGCGACGACGACCGCCGCGACCGCGAGCAGCGCGACGACGGCCGTCGTCACCCGGGTCCAGCGGTGCAGCTCGCCGGCGACGTGGCCGCGCGCGGCGCGCAGCTCGTCGGAGAACTCGTCGACGTTCGAGCGGATGCGGTCGAACTTCTCCTTGCCCGTCTCGATGTCGGACGTCGTCACCGCGCCCTTGCCCTGCTCGCGCGTTCGTTCGACGAGCGGCTCGGCGTACGCGAACCACGCGTCGGCCGCGTCGTCGACCTGCGACCCCAGCGCGACGAGGCGCGGGTCGTGCACGACGCCCTGGAGGTCCTGCGCGACCCGCTCGAACGACGCACGGTCGGTCGCGGCCTGGTCGTACGGCTCGAGCGTCCGGGGCGCGGCCGTGAGCGCGAACCCGCGGAACCCCGTCTCGGCGTCGAGCAGCTGAGCGAACGCCTGGTCGGAGGCGGCGACCGCCTCGTACAGGTCCTGCGTGACCGCGTCCTGCCGGTCGACGAGCCGGGCGATCGCGAACCCGGCGGCTCCGAGCAGGAGGCCCAGGACCGCTCCCGCGACGACGAGCAGCGTCGCGAGCCGGCGTCGCAGCGTGACGCCGTGACGAGGAGCTGCGCTCACCGGCCCCACCCGAGCACCACGACGGCGGCGTCGTCCACCAGGTCGCCGCCGTGCAGCGTGCGGACGTCCGCGATCACCTTCTCGACCAGTCCCGTCGCCGGCCCGCGGACGAGCGCCGCGTCGACGACGTCGAGCAGACCGCGCTTGCCGAGCCGTTGCGCCGGGGCGGTCGCGGCGTCGCCGACGGTCGCCTCCAGCAGCCCGTCGGTGTAGCACATGAGCATCCAGGCGTCACCGAGCTCCAGCGTCTCGGGGAGCCACGTCCCGGGCACCGGGATCCCCAGCGCGCGCCCGCGCGTGCGCGTCGGCGCGAGGTGCGAGGGAGGCCCGACGACGAGCGGCACCGGGTGCCCGGCGAGGTACATCTGCGCGGTGCGCCGGTCCGGCGCGACGGCCAGCATCGCGACGGTCGTGAACACCTCGGGGCGCGGCCGCTCGGCCTCGAGCACGATCTCCAGCCGGCCGAGGACCTCGTCGACCGGTGTCCCCGTGAGCACGAGCGTGCGCCACGCGGTGCGCAGCGTCGCGCCGAGCGCGGCCTCGTCCGGGCCGTGGCCGCAGACGTCGCCCACGATCGCCAGCACCGTGCCGTCGGGACGCTCGACGACGTCGTAGAAGTCCCCACCCAGCACCCCGTCACGCCCCGCGCGGTAGCCGACATGGACCTGAAGCCTCTCGTCGCCCACGACGGGGACGGGCAGGAGAGCCCGCTCGAGGCGGTTCGTCTCCTGCTCGCGCACGAGCGACCGGTACAGCGCACGGTCGGTCTCCTCGAGCCTGCGGCGCTGCACCGCGTAGCGCACGGCGCGCCCGAGCGTGTGGCCGTCGACCTCGTCCTTGACGAGGTAGTCCTGCGCGCCGGCGGCCACCGCCTGCACACCGGTCCCGCTCGCGGCCAGGCCCGTGAGCACGACGACCGCGGGCGCACCCGCGTCGAGCAGCCGTTCGAGCGCGGGGATGCCCGTCGCGTCCGGGAGCCCGAGGTCGAGGAGCACGCAGTCGACGTCGAGCGACGCGATCGCCTCGTCGAGCGTCCGGGCACGGCGCAGGACCACGTCGAGCCCCGCGTCGCGCAGGTGCTCGCCGACGAGCACCGCGTCGCCCTCGTCGTCCTCGACGAGCAGGACGCGGATCGCCGGCTCGACGAGCCGCACCGGCTGCGCGGTGATGGAGCGCCCGTCCGAGGGGTCGCCCCGACGGTGCTCCGGTGCCATGGTCACGGTCGTCCTCTCGTCGGCATGCGAACTGTACGTGCTGGTCGCCGGCCGCGCGCTCCGATCGTCCGGTCCGTCCTCGGACGCGTGCAACACGCCCCGTGCCGCGGGCGGATAATGGACGGCCGCTTCGCGGGGACGCGGGAGCGGGCGACGACGGGAGGGCACGCGTGACGGCGACGAACGACGAGCTGACGGGCGAGCAGCGCACGATCGACACGCTGTACGCGCGGCTCGACGAGCTGCGCGCGCAGACTCGCGCGCGCCTCGCGGACGTGCGCCGCACGGGACCGGCAGGCTCGCCGCAGAACCGGAGCGAGCGCGACGCGTTCGCGACGCTGTACGAGGACCGTCTCGCCCAGCTCGAGGCCGTCGAGGAGCGCCTCGCGTTCGGCCGGCTCGACCTCGAGGACGGGTCGAGGCGCTACGTCGGTCGGATCGGCCTGACGGACGCCGAGCAGAGCCAGCTCCTCACCGACTGGCGCGCTCCGGCTGCGCAGGCGTTCTACCGCGCGACCGCCGCGCACCCCGACGGCGTGGTCCGTCGTCGGCACCTGGTGACCCGGGGTCGTTCCGTGACGGCCGTCGAGGACGAGGTGCTCGACCTCACGCTCGTCGTCGACGGCGACGAGCGTCTCGAGGGCCTCTCGGGCGAGGGCGCGCTGCTCGCCGCGCTGGGTGCCGGCCGGACCGGGCGCATGGGCGACATCGTCGCGACGATCCAGGCGGAGCAGGACACGATCATCCGGTCCGAGCTGGGCGGCGCGCTCGTCGTGCAAGGCGGTCCGGGCACCGGCAAGACCGCCGTGGCGCTGCACCGCGCCGCGTTCCTGCTGTACGCGCACCGGCGCACCCTCGAGCGCTCGGGCGTGCTGCTCGTCGGCCCCAGCCGTACGTTCCTGCGCTACATCGACCAGGTGCTGCCGTCCCTGGGCGAGACCGGCGTCGTGACGACGACGGTCGCCGAGCTCGTGCCGGGCGTGCGCGCGACGGGCACCGAGGACGACGCCGTCGCGGAGCTCAAGGGCCGGGCGGTCATGGCGCGCGTGATCGCCAAGGCCGTCCGGGACCGCGAGCGCGTCCCCGCCGAGGCGGTCACGGTCCGCATCGACGGTCGCACCGTCGTCATCCGCCCCGACGACGTCGCAGGCGCGATCGCCCGCGCGCGGCGCAACCACCGCCCGCACAACCAGGCCCGTGTCGCGTTCGTCAGGGACATGCTGTCGCGGCTGGCCGACCAGTACGTCGCCCAGCTCGCGTTCGACGTCCCGCCCGACGAGCGCGGCGAGATCCTCGAGGACCTGCGCAGCCACCGGGACGTGCGTGTCGCGCTCAACCTCGCGTGGATGCCGCTCACGCCACAGAAGCTGCTCGAGGACCTGTGGGCCAAGCCCTGGCGGCTGGACCTCGCGGCACCGGAGCTGTCCCGCGCGCAGCGCCGCTCGCTCGCTCGCGACGCGGGTTCGCCGTGGACCGAGGCGGACGTGCCGCTGCTCGACGAGGCGGCCGAGCTCCTCGGCGAGGACGACCAGGCCGCGCGCGCGCAGGCCCGCGCCGCAGCACAGCAGCGCGCGGACGAGCTCGCGTACGCGCGCCGGGTGCTGGAGTCGACAGGCTCGGGCGCGCTGGTGTCGGCGGAGCTCCTCGCGGACCGCTTCACGGCGGGCGGCCCCGCGCTCACGACCGCCGAGCGCGCGGCGGCCGACCGGACGTGGACCTACGGGCACGTCGTGGTCGACGAGGCGCAGGAGCTGTCGGCGATGGCGTGGCGGGCCCTGCTGCGACGGGTGCCCACGCGCTCGCTCACGATCGTCGGCGACGTCGCCCAGACGTCGGCCGCCGCGGGCACGCGCGACTGGGCGACGATGCTCGACCCCGTGCTGCGCGCGTCGTGGCGGCTGGCCGAGCTCACGGTGAACTACCGCACCCCGGCCGCCGTGGCGGACGCGGCACGACGGGTCGCGTCGGCCGCGGGGCTGCCGGTCAGCCGTCTGACGTCCGCGCGCGAGGTGCCGGATGCGCTCCAGGTCCGTCGTGTGGCCGCGGCGGCGCTCGTGGACGAGACGGTCGCCACGGCGAAGCTCGCCCTCGACGACGTCCGGGACGAGTCCGGTGCGGGGCGGGTGGCCGTGCTGGCGCCGGACGGGACGGTCGACGAGCTGCGCGAGCGGCTCGCGGGTGCGGGTGGTCCGGCGACCGACCTGGACGCCCCGCTCGTCGTGATGGGCGCGCGCGAGGCGAAGGGGCTCGAGTTCGACGCGGTCGTGCTCGTCGAGCCGGCGGACGTCCTCGCGGCGTCGGCAGGCGACCTGTTCGTCGCCATGACGCGACCGACGCGGGTCCTGCACGTCCTGCACTCGCGCGACCTGCCTCGCGGGTTCGAGGAGGGCGACGACGACGGTCCCGTTGTCCGCAGGTCGGACATGCCTGTGCCCGAGGCGCGGGCAGGCGCACGATGACCCCGTGCTCAAGGCCCTCCTGCTCGAGAACCTCCACCCCCAGGCGCGCACGATCCTCGAGGCCGCCGGCTTCGACGTGACGACGCGCACCGGCGCGCTCGACGAGGCCGAGCTGGTCGACGCGCTCGACGGCGTGCACCTGCTCGGCATCCGGTCCAAGACGAACGTCACGGCTGCCGCGCTCGCGCAGGCGCCGGACCTCGTCGCGATCGGTGCGTTCTGCATCGGGACCAACCAGATCGACCTCGCCGCAGCCGCGACTCGAGGCGTCGCGACCTTCAACGCGCCGTTCTCGAACACGCGCTCGGTCGTCGAGATCGCGATCGCCGAGATCATCGGGCTCACGCGCCGCCTGACGGAGTTCGACAAGGAGATGCACGACGGCGTCTGGAACAAGTCGGCCGTCGGCGCCCACGAGGTGCGCGGCCGCACGCTGGGCATCATCGGCTACGGCAACATCGGCACGCAGCTGTCGGTCCTCGCCGAGAACCTCGGCATGTCGGTGGTGTTCTACGACACGGCGGAGAAGCTCGCGCTGGGCAACGCGCGTCGCATGCACTCCCTCGACGAGCTGCTCCAGACGGCGGACGTCGTGACGTTGCACGTCGACGGACGTCCGGGCAACGCCGGGTTCTTCGGCGCGGCGCAGATCGCTCGCATGAAGCCGGGTGCGATCCTGCTCAACCTCTCGCGCGGCTTCGTCGTCGACCCCGCCGCGCTGCGCGAGGCGATCGTCTCGGGGCACCTGTCCGGCGCCGCGGTCGACGTCTTCCCCGTCGAGCCCAAGCGCAAGGGCGACCCCTTCGAGTCCGAGCTGCGCGGCCTGCCGAACGTGATCCTGACGCCGCACACGGGTGGCTCGACCGAGGAGGCGCAGGAGGCGATCGGGCAGTTCGTCGCCCACAAGCTGCGCGACTACATCGCCACGGGCTCCACCACGCTGTCCGTGAACCTGCCGAACGTGGCGCTCGACCAGCCGCCGGGCGTGCACCGGCTCGCGTACCTGCACCACAACCGCCCCGGTGTGCTGGCAGGCATCAACGCGACGCTCGCCGAGCACGGCGTCAACATCGAGGCCCAGCTGCTCTCGACGCGCGGCGAGCTCGGCTACGTGGTGACGGACGTCGGCTCGGAGGTCGACCAGGCGGTGGTCGAGGCGCTGTCGTCGCAGGCCGAGGCGATCAGGCTGCGCCTGCTGTCCTGAGGCGCGGGCGGGTCGCCCCGGACGACCCGGGGCCGTTGAGCCGGACGGGTGAACGCACCGGGTGAAATCTCGGTGCGAACTGGACGATGGTCCGAGTCGCGTCCGCGATGTCCGGATCGGGCCGAGCACGGGTCCATATGCTCGCGATGCTCCTGCCGTTGCCGCCGAGCCGTCCACCTCGAGCCGGTGCACGGCGAAGGGATCGCCACCCGATGCTCTCCGTGCGCCTGCGCCGTTCCTCCTCCCCCGTCGCCGCCGTGAGCGCCGTCGTCCTCGTCCTCGTGACGGCCCTCGCCGCCGTCGTCGGCGCGTCCACGTCCGCCTCGGCCGCAGGCACGTCCCTCCTCACGGAGTCGTTCTCGGGCGCCACGGTCGCCGACCCCGCCTTCCTCGCCCTGAACTCGGCGTGCCTGACCAGGTCGACGACGACCGCCACGGGCACGGCCCTCGGCAAGTGCGCGACCACGAACGGGCCCGTCCCGACCTCGGGCGACAACGGCTGGCTGCGCCTCACCGACGCCACCACCAACGTCAAGGGCGGCGTGGTGTACAACCGCGCGATCCCCGCGGCCGCGGGGCTCGTCGTGCAGTTCCAGCAGGCTCAGTACGGCGGCTCGGTGTACAACCCCGGGAGCAACCCCGCGCCGGGCGACGGCATCGGGTTCTTCCTCACGGACGGCGCGTACTCCCTCACGTCGGCGGGCTCGTACGGCGGTGCACTCGGGTACGCGCAGCGCAACGACGGCACCGACGGCGTCGTCGGCGGCTATCTCGGTGTCGGTCTCGACGTGTACGGCAACTACGCGAACGACGAGGAGGGCCGCGGGACCGGTTGCTCCGCGGCGTCGGCGGGGACCCGCACGCCCAACGCGATCACCCTGCGCGGGCCGGGGCGCCAGTCCGGCACCGCGTGGTCGCAGGGGTACTGCCGCGTCGGCACGACGACGCAGCTGAGCTCGGCGTACAACGTGCAGCCGTCGTTCTGGAACGCCTCGACCGTGAAGCCGACGCCGGCGACGGAGGCGACCTTCGTCCGCGACGTGCGCGTGACGATCCAGCCTCAGCCCGCGTCGGGGACCACGGGCCCGGACGTCACGGTCGAGCTGAAGTTCCCCGGTGAGACGTCGTGGGGCCACGCCGTCACGACGACGATGCCCACGCGCGCTCCCGCCACCTACAAGCTCGGCTGGGCCGCGTCGACCGGCGGCGCGTCCGACATCCACCTCATCCGCAACGTCGACGTCTCCACGGTCGACGCGCTCAAGGACCTGACGATCGCCAAGCAGGTCGTCGCCCCGAAGGCGAAGTACGCGGTCGGCGACACCATCAGCTATCAGTTCGTCGTCTACAACACGGGCACGCAGACACTCACGAACATCGCGGTGAGCGACCCCAAGGTGACCAACCTGGTGTGCCCGGCCACCACGCTCGTCGCGGGCGCCTCGACGATCTGCACCGCGTCGCACGTCGTGACCTCCGCGGACCAGGCCGCGGGCAGCGCCTACGCGAACACCGCCACCGCGACCGGCAAGGCCCCGGACGGCTCGAGCGTGACGACCGATCCGTCCACCGCGACGGTCAACCTGAACGACGTCCCGTCGCTCTCGCTCGTCAAGTCCGCCTCGGTCCTGGCGGGACTCGCCGTCGGCAACCAGGTGTCGTACACGTTCACCGTGACCAACACCGGGAACGTGACGCTCACCGGCCCGAAGGTCGTCGACGGCGGGACGACGTACACGTGCCCCGCGACGTCGCTCGTCGCGGGTGCCTCGACGACCTGCACCGGCCCCGTGCGCACGGTCACCCAGGCCCAGGTCGACGCCGGGGTCGTCACCAACACCGCGACCGCGTCCGCCACGTTCGGCGGCTCGACGTACACCGCCACCGACAGCGCGACGTCCACGACCGTCGCCCCGGCACCGGCCATCACGATGACGAAGACGGCGTCGCCGACGTCGGGCGCGACGCTCGGCACCGTCGTGGCCTACTCGCTCACGGCGAAGAACACGGGCAACGTGACGCTCACCGGCGTGACCGCGATCGACGACGGCACCACCTACGCGTGCACACCGTCGACGCTCGCACCCGGTGCCTCGGCGACGTGCGCGGTCCCGTCGCACGCGGTCACCCAGGCCGAGGTCGACGCGGGCTCGTCCGTGAACACCGCGACCGCCACGGGCACGGCGCCCGGCTCGGCGGGTTCGGTCACGTCGACGCCGAGCACGGCGACGACGACGAGCACGCGCACGGCGGGCATCGCACTCGTCAAGACGGCCACGAAGGGCGGCCAGCCCGCGGCCCCCGTCTCGCCTGGCGACGTCCTGACGTACGCGTTCTCGGTGACCAACACGGGCAACGTGACGCTCTCGGCGCCCGTCGTCACCGACGCGGGCACCACGTACTCGAGCTGCACGCCGAGCACGCTCGCCCCGGGCGCCTCGGCCACCTGCGCCGGACCGACGCGCACCGTCACGGCGGACGACGTCGACGCGGGCCAGGTCGTGAACACCGCGACCGTGACCGCGACACCGCCGGCCGGGGTCGCAGCACCGACGGCCACCGCGACCGTCACGGTCACGACGGTCGCGGACGCCCCGTCGTTCAGCGTCACGAAGACGGCCGACGCCACCGTCGTGCACGTGGGCGACGTGATCCACTACGGCTTCACGGTGGCCAACGACGGCAACGTCCCCCTGCGCAACCCCACCGTGGTCGACCAGGGAACCACCTACGTGTGCGCACCGACCTCGCTCGCCGTCGCCCAGAGCGCGACGTGCCCCGGGCCCACGCACACCGTCACGCAGGCCGACGTCGACGCGGGCAAGGTCGACAACGTCGCGACCGGGCACGCGAACCGCACCAACGGCACGCCCCTGGCGGGCGTGACCGCGTCGCTCAGCATCCCCGCGATCGCGGCGACCCCGTCGATCACGCTGACGAAGACCGCCTCCATGACCAGCGGCGCGAAGGTCGGTGACGTCCTCACGTACTCGCTGACCGTGAAGAACACGGGCAACGTGACCGTCACGTCGCCGACCGTCACCGACGCCGGCCAGACCTACGCCTGCACGCCGACGTCCCTCGCCCCGCAGGCGTCCGCGACGTGCGCCGGCCCGTCGCACACGGTCACTCAGGGCGACGTCGACGCAGGCTCGTACGTCAACCGGGCGACCGCGAGCGCCGTGCCCGCGCGCGGCTCCGGACCGGTCAGCTCGGACGAGGCCGTCGCGACGACGACGACCGTCGCACCGGATCCCGCGCTCACGCTCGTCAAGCAGGCGACCGTCGGCGGCGCGCCGGCAGCGGGCGTCCACCTCGGGGACACCATCACGTACTCGTTCACCGTGACGAACGCCGGCAACGTGACCGTCACGGCGCCCACGGTCGCCGACGGCGTCACGACGTACTCCTGCCCCGCGACCACGCTGGCACCCGGCGCGAGCACGACGTGCGCCGGTCCCCAGCACGTCGTGACGCAGGGCGACCTCGACGCGGGATCCGTCGTGAACGTCGCGACGGCGTCCGGCACGTTCGGCGCGACGCCGGTGACGTCGCCGCAGGCGAAGGTGACGACCACGACCGTCGCCGCGGCGCCCGCCCTGAAGCTCACGAAGTCGGCTTCCCCGGCCTCCGGGGCCACCGTGGGCTCGCTCGTGACCTACTCGTTCGTCGTGGAGAACACCGGGAACGTCACGCTCCTCGCCCCGACGGTCCGCGACGGGGCGTCGTCCTGGACCTGCCCGGTCACGGTCCTGGCCCCGGGCGACTCCGTGACGTGCGCGGGCCCCGTGCACACGGTCACGCAGGCCGAGTACGACGCCGGCCGCGTGGTCAACACGGCGACGGCCGACGCGACCTACGACGGCACCACGTACCGCTCGCCCGAGGCGACCGCGACGACGACGACCACCGCCCCCGCTCCGGGGCTCGTGCTCACCAAGCACGCGTCGCCGTCGTCGAACCTCGCCGTCGGCCAGGTCGTCACGTACTCGTTCACGCTCGAGAACACCGGGGACGTGACCCTGCACGGGCTGTCGGTCACCGACCGCGGAACCACGTACACCGCATGCGACGACGCGACGCTCGCCCCGGGCGCGAGCACGGTGTGCGCCGGGCCCACGCACACCGTGACCCAGGCCGATGTCGACGCGGGAGACGTGCGCAACACCGCGTCCGCATCCGCGACCAGCCCCGCGGGCGCCCGCATCGACTCCGACGACTCGACAGCGACGGCCACGACCGTCGCCGCGGCACCCGGTCTCGCGCTGGTCAAGCACGCGTCGCCCTCGGCTGCCGTGGACGTCGACGACGAGATCGTCTACTCCTTCACCCTCACGAACACCGGCAACGTCACGCTCGACCACCTGGCGGTCCACGACGGTGGCACGTACGACGACTGCGACGACGACTCGCTCGCCCCGGGCGACTCCACCGACTGCCGCGGACCGAGCCACACCGTCACGCAGCACGACGTCGACGCCGGGAACGTGTCGAACACCGCGAGCGCGACGGCCACCGACCCCGACGGCGACGACGTCGACGCGGGGCCGACGACCGTGGACGTCTCGACGGTCCAGGCCGCGCCGGCGCTCACGCTCGTGAAGTCGGCAGCACCCAGCGCAGGGGTCGCCGTGGGTGACGACGTCGTCTACACGTTCACGCTCACCAACAACGGCAACGTGACGCTGCACGACCCGTCGGTGCTCGACCACGGCACCACGTACGCGAGCTGCGACGACGCGACGCTCGCACCCGGTGACTCGACGACCTGTGCGGGCCCGACCCACCGGGTGACGCAGGCCGACGTCGACGCGGGGACCGTGTCGAACACCGCGGCGGCCGCCGCGCTCGCGCCCGACGGCTCGACCGTCGACTCCCCCGACGCGACGGTCGACGTCCTCACTGTCGCGGCCGCACCGGTGCTCGGGCTCGAGAAGTCGGTCGACCCGCGGTCAGGTGCCGCCGTCGACGACGTGCTGACGTACTCGTTCGAGATCACGAACCTCGGCAACGTCACGATCCACGACCCCGTCGCGCTCGACGCCGGCACGACCTACGCGTGCCCCGTCACGGCGCTCGCGCCCGGCGCGTCCACGACGTGCGACGGGCCCACGCACGTCGTGACACAGGCGGACGTGGACGCCGGCAAGGTCGTCAACACCGCGACGGCGCAGGGCACGGCACCACCCGCTCCGGGCAGCAGCACGCCCGGCGCGACGGTGACCTCCCCGTCGTCCACCGCCACCACGACGACGGACGTGCGCGCCGGGCTGGCCCTCGTGAAGACCGCCGCGCCCGAGCGGGACGTCGCCCTCGGCGACACCGTGACCTACACGTTCACGGTGACCAACACCGGGACGGTGACCGTCACCGACCCGGTCGTGAGCGACGCCGGCACCGACTACGCGTGCGCCGTGACGAGCATCGCCCCGGGCCGATCGACGACGTGCACCGGTCCGAGCCACGTCGTGACCCAGGCCGACGTCGACGCGGGCAGCTTCACCAACACCGCGATCGCGTCCGGGACGACACCCGACGCGTCACCCGTGCAGTCGCCGAGCGTCAGCGCGGTCGTCACGACGCAGGGCGCGTCACCCGCGCTGACGCTCGTCAAGCACGTCTCGGCCAGCGCGGACCTCGCCGTCGGCGACGTCCTGAGCTATTGGTTCACCGTGACGAACAGCGGCAACGTCACGATCGCGGTGCCGACCGTCGAGGACGGCGGCACGTCCTACGCGTGCGCCGACGCGTCGCTCGCACCCGGTGCCACCACGACGTGCGCCGGACCGTCCCGCACGGTCACCCAGGCGGACGTCGACGCCGGCACGGTCACGAACACCGCGACGGCGAGCGGGAACCCGCCGCAGGGCGACCCCGTGCAGTCGTCGCCCTCGACCGTCACCTCCACCACGGTGCCGGCCGACGCGTCGCTCTCCCTCGTCAAGAAGGTCTCGGACACGACGGGAGCCGACGTCGGCGACGTCCTCACGTACACGTTCGTCGTGACCAACACGGGCAACGTCACGATCAGCGACCCGCACGTGATCGACGGCGCCACCTCGTACCCGTGCCCCGTCGCGACCCTCGCGCCGGGCGAGAGCACCACGTGCGACGGCCCTCGGCACACCGTGACGCAGGCCGACGTCGACGCGGGCTCGGTCCACAACACCGCGACCGCGGCGGGCACCGACCCCCACGGCACGCCCGTGTCGTCCGACCCGTCCACCGCGACGTCGGGCACCGTCGACGCCGACCCGCAGCTGTCCCTCGTCAAGACCGTGTCGGCCACCGCGGGCATCAAGGTCGGGGACGTCCTCGTCTACACGTTCTCGGTGACCAACACCGGCAACGTGACCGTCGAGAACCCCGTGGTTCGCGACCGCGGCAAGGTCTACGCCTGCCCGGTCGACGAGCTCGCCCCGGGCGCCCAGGTGACGTGCGCCGGGCCTCGCTACACCGTCACCCAGGCCGATGCGCTCGCCGGCTCCGTCACGAACGTCGCGACCGCGGCGGGCACCGCGGGCGGCGAGGTCGTCTCCTCCGAGCAGGCGACCGCGTCGAGCACCGTCGGCTGCGCGGGCTGCGACCCGGCGCCGACGGACCCTGCTGACCCGAGCGACCCGTCGACCGGTCCCGGCGGCCTGGCGACCACGGGTTCCGACGTGCAGGACGTCCTGGCCGTGGCGTTGCTGGCGGTCCTCGCCGGGCTCGCGCTCGCGGCAGCCCGACGGCGCGCCCGGAGCTGACCCCCGGACGACGAAGGGCGGCCCAGGCGAGCACTCCCGCCTGGGCCGCCCCCGGTCCGCGCCTGTCGCTGCCGGTCGCTGCCAGTCGCTGCCGGTGCGACCGTCAGGCCGAGCCGGACTTGCGCTGGAACCTGCGCTGCGCCGGCCCCGTGGTCTCCGAGCCGTGCACGGCACCCGTGTTGCGGCTCCCGTCCGCCGTGCGGTGGCTGGCGGCCTGCTTGCGCTCGAGCGCCTCGCGGAACTTCGCCTTCGCGTCGTCGCTCGCAGCAGCGGGCTTGTCGTCCTCGGCCATCGTGGCTCCTTCCTCGGCCCGGCGGGGTCGCCGGGTCATCTCTCAGCGTGGCCGACCGACCGGCCACGCGCCACCGTTCGCGCGGTCGCGCACGGTCCGTCAGTCGACCTGCTCTGCGCCGTGCCCGCGGGCTGCGCCGGCCTCGGAGCCCGTGACGCCGACGTCGCCGACACCGGGCTCCCCGTGCTCGTCGTCGCGCTGCTCCTCGTGCTCCGCCCGCAGCACCGTGATCGCGGCCTCGAAGTCCTCGAGCGACTCGAACGCCTGGTACACGCTCGCGAACCGCAGGTACGCGACCTCGTCGAGGTCGCGCAGCGGCCCGAGGATCGCCAGACCGATCTCGTAGGCGTCGATCTCGGCGGAGCCCGACGAGCGCAACGTCTCCTCGACCTTCTGGGCGAGCAGCGCGAGGTCGTCCTCGCTCACCGGACGCCCCTGGCACGCCTTGCGGACGCCGCCGACGATCTTGTCGCGACTGAACGGCTCGGTGGCACCGGAACGCTTGACGACCGACAGGCTCGTCGTCTCGACCGTCGTGAACCTGCGGTTGCACGACGGGCACTGACGGCGACGGCGGATCGACGCGCCGTCGTCCGACGTGCGCGAGTCGACGACTCGTGAGTCAGGATGACGGCAGAAGGGACAGTGCACGGGCGTTCCTCTCGCATGGGCGGTCGGCGACCCGCACGCGCGCGTACGCCAGGCTCGCGTGCGCGACGCTAGGCCACGCGCGCGACCGGTCGCAACCGAGATCGAGAGCACCTCGGCGCCGTCGCGTGCGGTCGCACCAGGACATGAGACAGGAACGGGGCGGCCGCCTTCAGGCGACCGCCCCGCCGGGACGCCCCCGTCCCGTGCGGTCCGACTCGCCTCGGACCGCCGTGGTACTGCGGGTGCAGGACGTCAGTGCCCCCTGGTCCCGCGCCTCCGGCAAGCCCCCCAGCTCACCGAATGAGGTAAGGCTAACCTACACAGCGCGCGACCGTGGTGCAAGGCCGGCTCCACGCTCGGGATCCCTGCACGTGCACGATCCCCCGCAGGTCAGCCCGCGGGGACCAGGATCGTCTGACCCGCCATCACGTCAGCGCTCGGGAGATGGTTGACGCGCACGAGCTCGCGCACCTCGGTCGAGACCGACTCCCCCGGTGCGACCGACGCGCTGGCGATGCCCCACAGCGTCTCGCCCTGCACCACGACGTGCTCGACGAGCCCGCCCGTGCCGGACGGCTGCTCGGCGAGCGCGCGCCCTCCGAGGAGTACCGTGACCGCGACCATCGCCAGCGCCATCACGAGCAGCAGCGCGCGCCCCCGGCCGGTCAGCGTCAGGCCGTGCAGCCCGGCGCCGCGCGTCGTGGCGACGTGCTGAACCGAGACCCGCCGCGCGTCGGCCACCCGGGCACCGGCACGGCCACTCACCTGGGGACCCATCGCGATCGCGCTCATGTCGAACCCTCCTCGTCGGCGACGCCCATCGAACGCTTGTGCGTAGAACGTCTGTACGATGTCTACCACCCCGGTGCGACACGTGTCGAGGTCTCGTCGAACAGATGTTTGAGATCACCCGCTGTCGCCCCTAGGCTGGCCCTGCAGGCGACAGCAGACCATCGACCACTGACACGGCGGACCGGGCCCACGTTCGGCCGGCGCGGTGGCCGGAGCGAAGGAGACGACGTGAGCGACGAGAAGCCCGAGCTGGCCACGGTGCACGCCCTGCCCGACGCACCCGCGGGCCCCGACGGGCTCACCGCGCGGCAGCGGCTCGTGCTCGAGACGATCCGGTCGTCGGTCGAGACGCGCGGGTACCCGCCGAGCATGCGGGAGATCGGCGAGGCCGTGGGGCTCAACAGCCCGTCGAGCGTCAAGCACCAGCTCATGGCTCTCGAGCGCAAGGGCTACCTGCGCCGGGACCCGAACCGTCCGCGCGCGATCGAGGTCGTGCACCCCGACGACTCGCGCGGCGTCGGTCTGCGCCCGGGCTGGGTGCGCGAGGGCGCGCGCGACGGTGCACCGTTCGTCACGGACGACGAGCCCGAGCGCGACGGCGCACCGACACCGTCGTACGTCCCCGTGGTGGGACGCATCGCCGCGGGCGGCCCGATCCTCGCGGAGCAGGTCGTCGAGGACGTCTTCCCCCTGCCGCGCCAGCTGGTCGGCGACGGCGAGCTGTTCCTGCTCAAGGTCAGCGGCGACTCGATGATCGAGGCGGCGATCTGCGACGGCGACTGGGTCGTCGTGCGCCGTCAGCCCGTCGCAGAGAACGGCGAGATCGTCGCGGCCATGATCGACGGCGAGGCGACGGTCAAGACGCTGCGCCGGACCGACGGGCACGTGTGGCTGCTGCCGCAGAACTCGTCGTACGCGCCCATCCCGGGCGACGACGCGGTCGTGCTCGGCCGCGTCGTCAGCGTCCTGCGCAGCCTCTGACGGTCAGTACCCGAAGCGCCGCGCCACCGAGCGCACCGCGTCGGCCGACTCGCGCAGGCCCTGCAGCTCGTCGACCGACATGGGGACCGTCAGTCGTGCACCCACCCCTGCGGCCCCCAGGATCGTCGGGACCGACAGGCACACGTCGCTGATGCCGTAGTAGTCGTCGAGCAGCGTCGAGATCGGCAGGATCTGCTGCTCGTCCTTGAGGATCGCCTCGACGATGCGCGAACCCGCCAGGGCGACCGCGTAGTTCGTCGCGCCCTTGCCCTCGATGATCCGGTAGGCCGAGTCGACGACCTCGCGCGCGATCTCGGCGCGCACCGCACCCGTGAGCGGCGGGGTCGAGCCGAGACCCTCCCACTCGAGCAGCGGGACGGCGCCGATGCTCGCCGAGCTCCACAGCGGCAGCTCGCTGTCGCCGTGCTCGCCCGCGATGTACGCGTGCACGTTCTGCACCGCGACGCCGGTGTGCTGGGCGATGAGGTACCGCAGCCGCGACGAGTCGAGCACCGTCCCGGAGCCGAACAGCTGCGTCGGGGGCAGCCCCGCGATCTTCAGCGCGGCGTACGTGACGACGTCCACGGGGTTGGTCACCATGACGTAGATCGCGTTCGGCGCGACCTCGACGACGGCGGGCAGCACCTTCTGGACCAGCGAGATCGTCGCCTCGGCGAGGTCGAGCCGCGTCTGCCCGGGCTTCTGCTTGGCGCCCGCGGTGAACATCACGACGTCGGCGTCCGCGCACACGGCGACGTCGTCCGACCCGATCACCTCGGCCATCGGCATGAACTGGATGCCGTGACCCAGGTCGAGGGCCTCTGCCTCGACCTTCGCGCGGTTGATGTCGAACAGTGCGACCGTCCGCGCGGCACCACGCATGAGGGCCGCGTAGGCCATCGTCGAGCCGACCGCGCCGGCACCGACGATCGCCAGCTTCGACGTGCGCCTGGGCTGCTGGGGCGGCGCGACCAGGGGCCGCTCGTCGAGGTCGTCGGGCTGCGTCATGGGTCCTCCGTGGTGCGTCAGACGGCGTCCTCGCAGGCTAGCGGGTCGTGTCAGGCTGCGCCGAGCCGCCCGAGCGCCGCGAGCACCGCCGCGCGGTCCGTCGTCGGCCAGAAGTCAGGCATCGACCGCGCGAGGAACTCGCCGTAGCGCGCCGTGCGGACCCGCGGGTCGAGGATCGCGACGACGCCGCGGTCGGTCGTCGACCGGATCAGGCGCCCGGCGCCCTGCGCGAGCAGCAGCGCCGCGTGCGTCGCGGAGACGGCCATGAAGCCGTTGCCGCCACCCGCCGCGACGGCGTCCGCGCGCGCCGAGCGCACGGGGTCGTCGGGCCGCGGGAACGGGATGCGGTCGATGACGACGAGGCTGCAGGACCGGCCCGGCACGTCGACGCCCTGCCACAGCGACAGCGTGCCGAACAGGCAGGTCGGCTCGTCCGCGGCGAACTGCGCGACGAGTGTCGGGAGCTGGTCGTCGCCCTGCAGGAGCACCGGGACGTCGAGCCGCTCGCGCATCGCCTCGGCGGCGGCCTGCGCGGCCCGGCGCGAGGAGAAGAGCCCGAGGGTGCGACCGCCCGCGGCACGCACGAGCGCCTCGATCTCGTCGAGCTGCGCCTCGGTGGCGGGCTCGCGGCCCGGCGGTGGCAGGTGTCGTGCGACGTAGCAGATCCCCTGCCGTCGGTAGTCGAACGGGCTCCCGACGTCGAGGCCGTGCCACGTGAGCGCCTCTCCGGCCCCGGTCTGCCCGTCGGTCGACGGCCGCTCCCCCAGGCCGACCGCCCGCGCGGTCGGCTCGAACGACCCGCCGAGCGTCAGGGTGGCCGAGGTGAGCACCGCCGAGCGACCCGCGAGCAGGTGCGTGCGGATGAGACCGTTGACGGCGAGCGGCGCGGCGTGCAGGCGCGTGACGGTCGCACCGCGGCGGTCGTCCCCGCGCGCGCACCAGAGCACGGTGTGCCGGTTGTCCTCGGGGTCCGCCGCCATGCGCTCGGCGACCTCGAACAGCACGAGCATCGCCGAGGCGGCGAGCTTGAGCCCGGACTCCGCGTCTCCCTTGTCCTTGCCGCCGCCCTCGGGCCTGAGCGCACTGAGCAACGTCCGGGCCGCGTCGCGGACAGCGGCCACGGCCGTCCGCAGGTCGTCCGGCAGACCGCGCGGGAAACGGCCCTCGGGCGTCGCGACGAGCAGCGCCGCGAGCGCCTGCGCCGCGGAGTCCAGGTCGGTCGTCGCCATCGCGCCATGGCGACGCGTGAGTCGTGCGGCGTGCTCGATCGTCGCGGCCGACAGCTCGGCCGTGGCCTGCGCGGTCACGCGTTCGGTCAGCTCGTGCGCCTCGTCGACGACGAGCACCTGGTGCTCGGGGAGCACGTTGGGCGAGCCGGATGCGGCGATGCCGAGCATCGCGTGGTTGGTCACGACGACGTCAGCCGCGCGGGCGCGGGCCCTGGCGCGTTCCGGGAAGCACTCCGCGATCTGGGGGCACTTCTGCCCGAGGCACTCGAGGGACGTGACCGACACCTGCCTCCACGCGCGGTCGGTCACGCCGGGGACCAGGTCGTCGCGGTCTCCCGTACCCGTGTCGTCGGCCCACTCCCGCAGCCGCAGCACCTGCGCGCCGAGCGACTCGCGCTCGCCCGGCCGACCGTCGCCCTCGGGAGCAGGGTGCTCGGCTGCACCGGTGTGCTCGCCGAGGTCGAACAGCGTGCCCGGCTCGTCCTGCGGGTACCCGCCGGCGACCTTGTGCACGCACACGTAGTTGTGCCACCCCTTGAGCAGCGCGATGTCAGGCCGCCGGGGCAGGTGCGGCGCGAGCGCGTCCGCGACGAGCGGCAGGTCGCGCGTGACGACCTGACGCTGCAGCGCGAGCGTCGCGGTCGAGACGACGACGCGCTCGTCCGCGCCGACCGCGTGACGCACCGCGGGGACCAGGTAGCCGAGCGACTTGCCCGTCCCCGTACCAGCCTGGACCAGCAGGTGGTCCCCCGTCGTCAGTGCCTGCGCGACCGCGTGCGCCATCTGCTGCTGGCCCTCGCGGGGGTGGCCCCCGAGCGCACCGACCGCGACCTCGAGCAGCTCGTCCACCTCGGCCACCGCGGCGGCAGCACGCTCGGCGACGTCGTGCTCGGTGGCACCGGGCTCGTCGGCCCGCTCCTTCGACCGGTCGTCCGGAACCTGTCCGGTGGAGGTGGCGGGGGCGTCGGGCACCGCGTCAGCGTAGTCGCGCGATGAGGTCGTCAGACCCCCTCCCGCCGCGTCAGGCGCTGCGGACCGCGACCGCCTCCAGCTCGGCTGCGAGCTGCTCGTCGACGCGCGCCCGCACGGCCGTGCCCTCCGCCGTGTGCTCCTCGTGCTCGATGTCCCCGTGCTCGTGCACGCGGCTCACCAGGTCGCCACGCTGGTAGGGCACGACGAGGTCGACGAGCACGCCCGGGCGCGGCAGCAGGTCCGCGATCAGCTCCTGGAGCTCGCCGATCCCCTCCCCGGTGTGCGCGGAGACGACGATCGAGTGCAGCTCACGCGAGCGCAGCCGCGCGATGACCTCGGGGGCCGCGAGGTCCGCCTTGTTGAGCACGATCACCTCGGGCACGTCCATCGCGCCGGGGATGTCGGCCAGCACGTGCCGCACGGCGGCGACCTGCCCCTCGGGGTCCGGGTGCGAGGCGTCGACGACGTGCAGCAGCAGGTCCGCGTCCGCGACCTCCTCGAGCGTCGAGCGGAAGGCCTCGACCAGCTGGTGCGGGAGCGCCCGGACGAAGCCGACGGTGTCGGCGAGCGTGTACACACGGCCGTCGGTCGTCTCGGCCCGCCGCACGGTCGGGTCGAGCGTCGCGAACAGCGCGTTCTCGACGAGCACGCCCGCGTGCGTGAGGCGGTTGAGCAACGACGACTTGCCCGCGTTGGTGTACCCCGCGATCGCGACCGAGGGGATCGCGTTCTTGCGGCGGGACGCGCGCTTGGTCTGGCGCGCGGGCTCCATCGCGGCGATCTCGCGCCGCAGCTTGGCCATGCGGTTGCGGATGCGGCGGCGGTCGAGCTCGATCTTCGTCTCACCGGGACCGCGCGAGCCCATGCCGGCGCCCGCGCCGCCGACCTGCCCACCGGCCTGACGGGACATCGACTCGCCCCAGCCGCGCAGGCGAGGCAGCAGGTACTCGAGCTGCGCGAGCTCCACCTGGGCCTTGCCCTCACGCGACTTGGCGTGCTGCGCGAAGATGTCGAGGATCAGCGCGGTCCGGTCGACCACCTTGACGCGCACGATGTCCTCGAGCGCACGGCGCTGCGACGGTGCGAGGTCGCCGTCGACGACGACCGTGTCAGCGCCCACGGCGGCGACGACTCCCGCGAGCTCGGCGGCCTTGCCCGAGCCGAGGAACGTACCGGGGTCGGGCGAGCGACGACGCTGCAGCAGCCCGTCGAGGACCTCGGAGCCCGCCGTCTCGGCGAGCGCCGCGAGCTCGCGCAGCGACACCTCGGCGTCGTGGACCGTCCCGGAGCCCCACAGGCCGACGAGCACGACGCGCTCGAGTCGCAGCTGGCGGTACTCGACCTCGGTGACGTCCTCGAGCTCGGTGGACAGGCCGACGACGCGGCGCAGCGACGTGCGCTCCTCGAGGTCGAGCTGGTCGCCGTCGTACGACGAGTGGACCGTCCCACCGGCCTGGACAGCTGTGCCCGCCCGGGCGAGCACCCGCGCGACGACGTCGTCGGCCACCTCCTGCGCGCTGCGGGTCACCGGGGTGTCCTGCGGGTCGCGGACGGTGTGCTGCGGGTCGTTCACGCGGTTCCTTCGTTCTTGGACGGGTCGAGCTCCGACCGAGCGGTTCGCGCCGGCGGCTCCTCCAGGGTCGCACGCACCCGGAGGACCGTGCGACCGTTTTCGCCACGGGCCGAGCGCGTACCGGCGGGCTCGGCACCGCGCACCCGCCGGTAAGGTCGGCGCGTGACCGGCCACGACCACTACTTCACGGCGGAGCCCGCATCGGCCGACGAGCGCCGCACGATCACCGTGGAGCTCGCGGGCCGCACGCTCGACGTCGAGACCGCGGCCGGCATCTTCTCCCCCGGGCACGTCGACCACGCGACGCAGGTTCTGCTCGACGAGGTGCCCGCGCCCGCGGCGTCGGGTGAGCTGCTGGACCTCGGCTGCGGATGGGGCCCGATGGCGCTCACGATGGCGCTGCGGTCCCCGGCCGCTCGCGTGTGGGCCGTCGACGTCAACGCCCGCGCGCTCGACCTCGTCGTGCGCAACGCCGCTGCGCACGGCCTGGACGGTGTGGTCGTCGCTCGCCCCGACCAGGTCCCCGACGACGTGCGGTTCACGACGATCTGGTCCAACCCGCCGATCCGCGTCGGCAAGGCCGCGCTGCACGAGCTGCTGCTGCGGTGGCTCCCCCGCCTGGCCGACGGCGGCGTCGCCCACCTCGTCGTCGGCAAGAACCTGGGCGCCGACTCGTTGCAGCGCTGGCTGGCCGACCAGCTCGGCACACCCGTGGAGCGCACGGCGAGCAGCCGCGGCTTCCGGGTGCTGACCGTCGGGCCCGCCTGACGCCCGCCGGTCAGACCTGCGCGGCGGCGATCGCCGCACGCACCTGCGCGAGGCGCGGCACCCCGGTCGCGCGGTGCCGCACGGACCCGCCCGCATCGAGGACGAGGACGGTCGGCGTGACGTCCACGCCCAGTCGCTCACCGAGAGCGAGGTGCTCGGCGACGTCCAGGTCGACGTACGCGACGTCGGCCGTCGTCGCGACGGCGCGCTCGACGACCAGCCGCGTCATGCGGCACGGCTGGCAGAACGTGCTCGAGAGCTGCACCACGGTGGCGCTGCGACCGAGGTCGGAGCCCAGGTCGTCGGCCGTCAGCACGACGTGCCCCTCGGCACCCGCACCGACGACGCCTGACGGAGCCGTCGCGGTCCGGACGGCCGTCCCCGGCCGCTCGGGCTGCTCGGGCCGATCCGTCACGGTCGTCGGCCGGCCACCACGGCCGCGAGGTCGATCTCGGCGTCCGCGACGAGCACCGCCGGGCCGGCGAGCTCGGCGTGCCCGTCCGCGAGCGCGGTGACCCGCACGGTGCCGCCGGGGACGTCGACGAACCAGACGTCCGGCGCCCCGGACCCGGCCCAGGTGCGCACCGCCATCGCCGCGGCGACGGCTCCCGTGCCGCACGAGCGCGTCTCGCCGACCCCGCGCTCGTGCACACGCATGCGCACGTGACCGGCAACCACGCCGTCGACCTCGCGCTCGCCGAGCGGCACGACGAGCTCGACGTTCGTGCCGTGGGGTGGCACGGGCAAGACCAGCGGCGCGCGCGTGAGATCGGCCGCGCCGAGCTCTTCCTCACGCAGCACGACCACGGTGTGCGGGTTGCCGACGTCGACGCTCAGCGCGGGACGCGCGACCTGGAGCCCGGGGACGTCGACCTCGGCGTCGTAGCCGGCTGCGACCGCGTCCGCGCCGCCGGGCACGGACCACGCCCCCATGTCGACCGCGAACCACGGGCCGTCCCCGTCCGGGGCGGCGACCCGGCGCACGCGCCGTACGCCCGCCCGGGTGCCGAGCGCCAGCTCGTCGTCGGACCACAGGCCGAGCCGCTCGAGGAACGCCGCGAAGACGCGCACGCCGTTGCCGCACATCTCGGCGACCGAACCGTCCGCGTTGCGGTAGTCCATGAACCACGTCGCCGACGGCTCGTCCGCGAGCACGGCCGCACCCTCGGGGAGCCGGCGGCTCGCGACCACGCGGATCACGCCATCGCCCCCGAGGCCCGCACGGCGGTCCGCGAGCTCACGCACCAGCTCCGGCGAGAGGTCGAGATCGCCGTCCCGGTCGTCGAGCAGCACGAAGTCGTTCTGCGTGCCGTGGCCCTTGGTCACGCGCAGCGTGGCGGAGGCGGCGGTCATGAGCCCAGGGTACGGCGCGGGGCCGGGTCGTCGGAGCCCGGTCCGAGCGTGCCCGCGTCCGCGCGCGCGACGAGGTCCAGCGCGCGCTCGACCAGGTGCGGGTCCTGCGCGTCCAGCCAGTGCACGCGCGGGTCGCGCCCGAACCAGCCCATCTGCTTGCGGGCCAGCCTGCGCGTGCCTGCCGCCGTCGCTGCGCGCGCCTCGTCGGGCCCGATCTCGCCGCGGAGCATCGCGACGACCTCGGCGTAGCCCACGGCACGCGACGCCGTGCGCCCCAGACCGTGCGCGAGCAGCCGCTCGACCTCCTGCACGAGCCCGCCGTCCCACATCCGCTCGACCCGTGAGGCGATCCGCGCATCGAGCATGGCGCGGTCGCAGTCGAGGCCGATCTGGACCGCCGGGACCTCGTAGACGTGCTGCGGCAGGGACGCCGAGTACGGCCTGCCGGTCAGCTCGATGACCTCGAGCGCGCGCACGGTCCTGCGCGCGTTGCGCGGGCCGATGCCTGCGGCGGCCACGGGGTCGAGGCGCTCGAGCTCGGCGTGCAGCGCACGTGCCCCTTCGGACTCGACCCGATCCTCGAGCCGCGCGCGGACGTCCGGGTCCGTGCCCGGGAACTCCATGTGGTCCAGCAGCGCGCGCACGTACAGACCGGACCCGCCGACGGCGACCGCGCGACGACCGCGGGCGGCGATCTCCTCGAGCGCCGACCGTGCGCGCGCCTGGTAGTCGGCCACCGTGGCGTCCTCGTCGGGTTCGAGCACGTCGAGGAGGTGGTGCACGACCTCGGCACGCTCGGCCGCGGTCACCTTCGCCGTGCCCACGTCCATCCCGCGGTAGAGCTGCATCGCGTCGGCGTTGACGACCTCGCCGTCGAGCGCTCGTGCGAGCGCGATCCCGAGATCGGACTTCCCGGTGGCGGTGGGGCCGACCACGGCGACGACGAGGCTCACGGCGCGACCGCCGTGGGTCCGGCGAGCATCTCGCCCGCCTGCCACGACGCCACGGCGTGCTGCGCGCCCGCGACGACCTGCGCGTGCACCAGGCCTGCCCGCACCGGGAGTCCCGCCCATGCGGCGACGAGCACCTGCCACGGACGCAGTCCTGTCACGGCGAGCCCACGCGCCAGCTCGAGGTCGAGCTGCGCGATGCGCGCGCGAGCGTCGTCGGACCCCGTCGCGAGGTCCGCGAGGAGCGCTTCGTCGTACGCCGGCGCGCGCTCGTCGTCGGCGAGCGGGGCGTCCGGGCCGTGCCGCCCGCTGAGCGAGCCGACGACCACGAGACCCGCCGCGCGCGCACAGACCGCGACGGCTTCGTCGTCGGCGTCCGCGCCCACCTCGAGCACGCGCACACGCCCGGGCCACCCGGAGCGCGCGAGCAGGTGCAGGCCGACCGCCGCCGGGACGCCGACCGGCGCCCAGTCGTCGTCGCCGCACACCACCTCGGGGACCGGCCACCCGAGCTGCCCGTCGGGAACCCCCGCGGCGGCGAGCGACGCCCGGACCCGCCCGCGGGCCTCGCGAGTCACAGGCGCCGCGGCGACGACAACGATGCCCCCGTGGCCCTCGTCACCCGCCGCCCGTCGTGCGTCGTGCCCGACGCCCGCGCTCTCGCGCGCCACGGCGACGACGTGCGCCACGGCGTCCAGCGCGGCTGCACGCAACGCCGCCGCGACGTCGATCGTGCCCCCGGCTCCCGGCACGAGCAGCGCCGTGCCCGGTACGAGGGCGGCAGCGCTCACCCCTGCTGCTCGCCCGACTGCTCGGTCAGGCGCGCGATCTCCGCCTTCGCAGCGGCGACCTCCTGCGGGTACCGCGCGTCGAGCGCCTCGAAGAACGCGAGCGACGTCGAGATCGCGCACCCCAGGTGCAGGTCCAGCTGGCCGTCGGTCACGCCGTACTCGTAGTCCACGGCGTGCTCCGCGTAGATCCCGAGGTTGCCGTCCTCGACGTTGACGTAGATCTTCGGCCAGATGCGGCTCGAGGCCCACTCGTTCGCGGCGACGAGCACCTGACCGAGCTCCGACGCGGGCAGCGTGCGCGCCCAGCGGCCGCGCACCTGCAGGTACTCCTTCTTGCTGCCCATGAGCAGGAAGAAGAAGACGTGGTCGTCCCACCGGCCGCCGATGTCGCCGTCGTCGTCGATGCCGTAGTTGTAGCCGCGCGCGTCGAGGCGTGCGGCCACCCGGTCGCGCGAGACGGGTGCGAGGTCGGGCACCGGGCCCAGGTCGGGCAGCGCAGCGGGGTCGAAGGTCATCGTCGTCACCGTGTCTCGGGTCGTGGATCGTGTCCGGGTGGATCGCTCGTGGATCTCGTGCTCCCTGAACCCTAACGTCCCTCGGCGGGTGCTGGTGCCCACGCCCGCACGTGCGCGCGGACCATGGTGTCGTCCCCCACCGCCCGGGTTCCGCGGGTACTGTCGGCCGCATGGCGTCGCACGAGGACCGGGGCCGCCGCTGGTGGCGGCGCTCGCGTCCCGCTGCCGCCGGGAGGTCACGCTCCACGCGAGCGCAGGGCCCGACGGACGACGAGCGGACCGACGACGAGCTGCACGCGCAGGTCGCCGAGCTCCTCGCACGCGAGCTCGGCGTCGCGGAGCCGGCGCCCGACAACCCCGCACCGGTCACCCCCGCGCGCATCGCGGCCTGGATGACCGACAACCAGTTCTCGTACTTCGTCGACAACGACGGGGACCTCGGCGGCCTGTGGCGGGGGCGGCTGTTCTACTTCTTCCTGTTCGGCGAGAACGCCGAGATCCTGCAGGTCCGCGGCCAGTGGCACCGCGAGGTCTCGATCGAGCGCCTCGAGGAGGTGCTCGACGTGTGCAACGAGTGGAACGCCGACCGCATCTGGCCCAAGGCGTACGTCCGCGTCCGGGACAACGGCCGCGTGCACGTCGTCTCGGAGGTCGCGACCGACCTCGAGCACGGCGTCAACGACGCGCAGCTCAGCCAGCTCCTGTTCTGCGGCCTGTCGACCGGGTCGATGTTCTTCGACGCGCTCGACGAGCGTTACCCCGACCCCGCTGGGAGCGCGCCGTGACCGGTACCCCGGGCTGGCTCCAGCGCGTGCTCGGCGGCCTGCCCAAGCCGCCGAAGTCCGTGCCGGACGACGACGACCCGATCCGCGCGCCGCACCGTGACCGGCTCGGCGAGTACCTGCTCGAGCACGGGTACCGGTTCGTCGTCGACGACGACGGCGACCTCACGGGGACGTGGGACGGCAACCGGTTCTGGTTCCTGCTGCTGGGCGAGGCCGACGAGATCGTGCAGGTGCGCGGTCGCTGGCACCGTCAGCTCCCGCTGGACCAGCGTGCGGCGGTCTCGCTCGCGCTCAACGACTGGAACCGCGAGCGGATCTGGCCCAAGGCGTACGTGCGCGAGGAGGACGGGATGCTCGCGCTCTACAGCGAGGTCTCGGCCGACTTCGAGGCAGGCGTCAACGACCAGCAGCTCGCGCAGGTGCTGGCCTGCGGGCTCGGCACCGGGGTGCAGCTGTTCGCGTCGCTCGAGCAGCTCCTGCCCGGCGACGACGCGCCGCCCGGGGACGTGCCCGACAACTGACGCGGTCGCGCCCGTGCGCCCTCGCTCAGCGCAGCGTCGGCAGCCCGAGCACCACAGGACCGACTGACGCGCCCGTCCCGCACGCGTCACCGTGGCCGTGCTCGTCGTCGCCCGCCTCACGACGCTCCCACGCGTCACCCGCACGCGTACGCCGTACGGTCACGTGGTCGCCGTCCGCGACCAGGTGGTGGGGCGCGCCGTGCGTCACGGTCACCGTGACGAGGTCGCCGGGACGGGGGCGCGCGTCGTCGGCCGTTGCCGGCGGGAGCGAGAAGTGCACGAGGCGGTTGTCCGCGGCACGCCCCGACAGACGCGCGGTGGCACCGTCCTTGCGCCCCTCGCCCTCGGCCACGAGCACCTCGATCGTCCGGCCGACCTGGGCCTGGTTCTCCTCGAGGGAGATGCGCTCCTGGAGCGCGACGAGCCGCTCGTACCGCTCCTGCACCACGGCCTTGGGCAGCTGCTCGGGCAGCTCTGCAGCGGGCGTGCCGGGGCGGGGCGAGTACTGGAACGTGAAGGCCGACGAGAACCGCGACGCCTCGACCACCCGCAGCGTCTCGGCGAAGTCCTCCTCGGTCTCGCCGGGGAAGCCCACGATGATGTCCGTCGTGATCGCCGCGTGCGGCATCGCCGCGCGGACACGGTCGATGATGCCGAGGAACTTCTCCGACCGGTACGAGCGGCGCATGGCGCGCAGCACCCGGTCCGAGCCCGACTGCAGCGGCATGTGCAGCTGCGGCATGACGGTGGGCGTCTGCGCCATCGCCTCGATCACGTCGTCGGTGAAGGCCGCGGGGTGCGGGCTCGTGAACCGCAGCCGCTCCAGGCCCGGCGTGGCCCCGGCGGCGCGCAGCAGCTTCGCGAAAGCGCCGCGGTCGCCGAACTCGACGCCGTAGGAGTTGACGTTCTGCCCGAGCAGCGTCACCTCGATCGCGCCCTGGTCGACGAGGGCCCGGACCTCGGCGAGGATCTCCCCCGGCCTGCGGTCGCGCTCCTTGCCGCGCAGGTGCGGCACGATGCAGAACGTGCACGTGTTGTTGCAGCCGACGCTGATCGACACCCAGCCCGCGTAGACCGACTCGCGCCGCGTCGGGAGCGTGCTCGGGAACACCTGCAGCGACTCCGCGATCTCGACCGCTGCGGCCTCGTTGTGGCGCGCGCGCTCGAGCAGCACCGGGAGCACGTCGAGGTTGTGCGTGCCGAACACGACGTCGACCCACGGCGCACGCTCGACGATCCCCGCACGGTCCTTCTGCGCGAGGCAGCCGCCCACCGCGATCTGCATCCCGGGGCGCTGCCTCTTGGTCCCTGCGAGCCGACCGAGGTTGCCGTACAGCTTGTCCGCGGCGTTCTCGCGCACCGCGCACGTGTTGATGACGATGACGTCCGCGTCCTCGGTGGCCGCGTCCGCGGGCGTCGCCGCCACGTAACCCGCCTGCTCGAGCATCCCGGCCATGTGCTCCGAGTCGTGCACGTTCATCTGGCACCCGAGCGTCTTGACGACGTAGGTGCGTGCGCGCTGCGGCTCCGCTGCGACGGGCAGGTCGGCGGCCGCGCTGTGGGCGGCGCTCTGGGGGGCGCTCTGGGCGAGGGTCGTGGACATCACCGCCAAGGGTACGACGCGGCGCACCCCGCTCAGCCGGCCGTCGCGCTCGCGCGGATCTCGCGGACCACGGTGACCGTGATCTCGCCCGGATACACCAGGTCCTGCTCGATGTGCCGGGCGATCGCGACGGCCAGCTGCGGCAGGTCCCGGTCCGACACCTCGGTCGGCTCCACCACGACCCGCACCTCGCGGCCGGCCGACATCGCGAGCGCGCGGCGGACACCCGCATGGGCCGCGACGAGCTGCTCGAGCTTGTCGATCCGCTCGACGTACTGGTCGAGCTCCTGGCGGCGCGCTCCGGGGCGCGATGCGGAGATCGCATCGGCGATCTGCACGACGACGCCCTCGACCGTCTCGACCGGGACCTCGTCATGGTGCGCGGCGATCGCGTTGACGACGACGTCGGACTCGCCGTGCCGTCGGGCGATGTCTGCGCCCAGGAGCGCATGCGTGCCCGGCACCTCCGCGGAGACCGCCTTGCCGAGGTCGTGCAGGAACGCCGCGCGACGAGCCGTCTCGATGTCCGCGCCGAGCTCCGCGGCGACGGACGCCCCGATCAGCGCGCACTCCACGAGGTGCTCCAGGACGTTCTGGCCGTAGGACGTCCGCAGCCGCAGCCGCCCGAGCGTGCTCACGATCTCCGGGTGGAGCCCGCGCACGCCCGCGCGCTCCGCCGCGTCGTGGCCTGCGGCGACCGTGCGTTCGGGCGCTCCGGCGACCGCGTCCGCGTACGCGGCCTCGATCCGCTGCGGGTGGATGCGACCGTCGGTCATGAGCGCCTCGAGCGCGACCTGCGCGACCTCGCGCCGCTCCGGGTCGAAGCACGACAGCAGCACCGAGCCGGGTTGCTCGTCGACCAGCACGTTCACACCGGTCAGGGCCTCGAACGTGCGGATGTTGCGACCTTCCTTGCCGATGATGCGGCCCTTCATGTCGTCGCTCGGCAGCGCCAGCACCGTGACCGCCGGCGGGTTGCTCGTCCCGACCGCGGTGCGCTGGACGGCCGTCGCGACGATCCGGCGCGCCTTGGCGTCGGCCGACCGACGAGCCTGTGCCTGCACGCGCCGCACCGCCGACTCGGCGTCGTTGCGCGCCTGCTCGACGATCCTGCGCGTGAGCTCCTCGCGCGCCTCCGAGGCCGTGAGCCCGGTGACGGACTCCAGCTCTGCGACCGCCTCGCGCTCGGCGGCGACGCGGCGTTCGTCCGCCTGCGCCTGCGCGTCCGACACCAGCTGGGCGGCCTCGCGCTCCGCGTCCGCGAGCCGTCGGTTCGCCTCGCGCTCCGCGGCGTCCGCCCCACGCTCGACCTCGCGCTCCCGCTGCGCGAGCGCGTCCGACCTCTCGCGCACGCGCCGGCCGAGCTCGTCGACGCGGTCCTGCTCGTCGGCGACGGCCTTCTCGCGCTCGGCGAGCCGCCGCTCGCGCCGCTCGGACTCGGCGATCACGAGCTGTGCCCGTTCGCGGATCTCCGCGACGTCGCGCGCCGCCTCCGCGCGCCGCTGCGACGCCTCACGCCGTGCGACGAGGACGAGGATGAGCGCCACGAGGCACGCACCCAGCAGGCCGATGATGGTCGTCGTCGTCCGCCAGTCCACCGTGCACCTCCCTTCGCCGCACCGCCGCCGGTCCGGGGACATTGTGACTCACGCCGAGCCCGTGATCAGGCCCGACGCGGCGACCTGCCCTGAGTGTGCCGACAAGTCCCGTGCGACGAGCACCGGTCTCACGATCAGTCGTCGAACGGGACGACCTCGTCGGCGCCGTCGAGCGCCGCGAGCTCTTCGCGCAGGATGCGCCCCACCATCGCCGGCGGGTAGCCCCGTCGCCCCAGGGCCGCATACGTGCGCCGTGCACGCACCTGAGCGTCGAGCGACGCCGTCTGCGCGAGCTTGCGACGCACCAGCACCCGAGCCGCGGACTCCTCGTCGTCCGAGCCGACCTGCTCGAGCGCGACCTGTGCCGTCTCGTCGTCCACGCCCTTGCGGCGGAGCTCCACCGCGATGGCCCGACGCGACTGGTGACGCTCCTGGTGGCGGGTACGCACGAGCATCCCGGCGAACTCCGCGTCGTCGATCAGACCGACCTCGACGAACCGGTCGAGCACGGCCTCGGCGACGTCTTCAGGCACGTCCTTGCGGGCCATCGCGTCGCGCAGCTGAGCCCTGCTGCGCGGCGCGTCCGTGAGCAGCCGCAACGCGATCGCCCGGGCGACCCCCTCAGGATCCGGTTCGCGATCCTGCTGGGGGTCACCCGTCGCTTCGGGTTCCGACGTGCGCATGCGCCGTCCGGAGGCCCCGCGGCCGGCTCGCCCGGCCGTCAGAAGTCGACCTCGACGGGCTCGGCCGGCGCGTCGAGCCGGGCGCCGACGCCGAGCTTCTCCTTGATCTTCTTGTCCAGCTCGTCGGCCAGGTCCGGGTTGTCCCGCAGGAACTTGCGGGCGTTCTCCTTGCCCTGGCCCAGCTGGTCACCCTCGTACGTGAACCAGGCACCCGACTTGCGCACGAACCCGTGCTCGACGCCCATGTCGATGAGGCTGCCCTCGCGGGAGATCCCGACGCCGTACAGGATGTCGAACTCCGCCTGCTTGAAGGGCGGCGCCATCTTGTTCTTCACGACCTTGACGCGCGTGCGGTTCCCGACCGGCTCCGTGCCCTCCTTGAGGGTCTCGATGCGACGGATGTCCATACGCACCGATGCGTAGAACTTCAGCGCCTTGCCACCCGTCGTCGTCTCGGGAGAGCCGAAGAACACGCCGATCTTCTCGCGCAGCTGGTTGATGAAGATCGCCGTCGTGCCGGACTGGTTGAGCGCGCCGGTGATCTTGCGCAGCGCCTGCGACATGAGGCGGGCCTGGAGACCGACGTGGCTGTCGCCCATCTCGCCCTCGATCTCGGCCTTGGGGACGAGTGCCGCGACCGAGTCGATGACGATGATGTCGATCGCGCCGGAGCGGATCAGCATGTCCATGATCTCGAGCGCCTGCTCACCGGTGTCCGGCTGCGAGACGAGCAACGCGTCGGTGTCGACGCCGAGCTTCTTCGCGTACTCCGGGTCCAGCGCGTGCTCGGCGTCGATGAACGCCGCGATGCCGCCGGCACGCTGCGCGTTGGCGACCGCGTGCAGCGCCACCGTCGTCTTGCCGGAGGACTCGGGACCGTAGACCTCGACGACGCGCCCACGCGGCAGACCGCCGATGCCGAGAGCGACGTCGAGCGCGATCGAGCCGGTGGGGATGACCTCGACGGGAGCACGCCCCTCGTCACCGAGGCGCATCACGGATCCCTTGCCGAACTGGCGGTCGATCTGGCTGAGGGCGGCCTCGAGGGCCTTCTCGCGGTCCTGGGGAGCGGGCATGGTGTCCACCTTCGTCGTCTCGAGCAGCGGGTCGCTGCGCCTGCGGGGGCTGGTCCTTGTCGTCGCGGGTGACGCTATGCCCGACCACCGACACGACGGCCGTCACGCCCCGGCCCTGTGCGCGGACCCTCGTCGGCGCGGGCTGTGGACGGTTCGACCGTGTCACCCGCGAGCGACTCTACCCGTACACATGTTCGACGTCAGCGACACGCCGAGAAGACGTCTCAGCGACACGTCACAGGTCGTGCGCGTCGCCCGGCTCGAGCACCAGCGCCCGGCATCCCGGTGCCTCACGTGCGAGCGCGGCACCGAACGCCGGGCCTGCACGGTCCATCCACCCCGGGGGCAGTCGGCGCGACGCCGGTGCGTGCAGCGTCCCCCAGTGCACCGGGACAGCGGCGCGCGCACCCACCACGGCGCACGCACGCGCGGCCTGCACGGGATCCATGTGGCCGCCCGAGAGTCGCGGCCCCCACCCGCCCACGGGCACGAGCGCGAGATCGATGGCACCGCCCGCGAGCGCCGGCAGGTCCGCCATCGCCGCGAACGGCTCGGTGTCCCCCGCGAACCACACGCGCAGGCCCGGGGCGTCGACCAGGAAGCCGTTGGCCGCGTTGGGCCGGTGCGGCATCGGCCGGTGCCCGTGCACCGCGACGACGGGAGCGACGCGCACCGCGCCGACCTCCACCCAGCGCCCCGTCGCGACGCCCGTCGCGTGCGGCAGCCCGTGCGCGCGCAGCCACCTGGCGTTGGCCGGTGCCGTGAGCAGCGGGACGTCGCGCACGCGCTCGAGCGAGGCGAGCTCTGCGTGGTCGTGGTGCAGGTGCGAGAGCAGCACGGCATCCGGTCCCGCCCAGTGCTCGCGCGCGGGCGTCCGGCCCCGCCTCCGCAGCAGGCCCGCGTGCGCGCGCAGGAGCGGGTCGGTGAGCAGACGCTTCCCCGCGACGTCGAGGACGACGCTCGCGTGGCCGAGCCAGCGCACCCGTTCGGTCACGGCCGCAGCCCCTGCGCCGCGGCCCACCGCACGAGCTGGGCATGGACGCTCTCGGCACCGACGAGCATCGCCTCGTCGCCCACCTGCTCGCGCAGGTCGTCGGCGACGGGCCAGCCCACCGGGTGCAGGAGCATCGCGCGGTTCTGCGAGCCCCCGATGCCGCCGTGCGAGCCGACCTGCTCCTCGAACGCATGCACGTGCCCGCGCTCGTCGACGCGCGAGACGAGCAGCAGGTCGCCCGTGTGCGGGAGTCGCGCGGCACGTGCGAGGTCCGCCCGCCCGCGGGGTCCGTAGGCCAGGAGCGGGTCGTCGCCCTCGGCGGGCTCGTCGTCCTCGAGGCCGACGATCCCGCCCGCACCGATCGCCACCAGCCCGCGTGCGAGCGTGTCCACCACGACGACCCCGACGGTCGGCGTCGCGGCGAGCCCCGCGACCAGGCCGGGCCACCGCGCCTGGAGCTCCTCGAACCGCAGCCGCTGCGGGACCCGCGGGAACCAGACGAGGCCCAGGTTCCCCGAGCCGACGACGGCGACGTCCGGGACGTCGGCGCCGGTGCGGGCACGCGTCGCGTCGGGCGCGGCGACCGGCCCTAGGACGGCGTGCCTGCTGTCGAACGCCGAGCTGAGCAGCGCGTTCAGCGGCCCCCAGTCCTCCGACGAGACGGTCGTCACGCCGTCGGCGCCCGGCTCGCCCATCAGCGCCCGCACGTGATCGACCAGAGGGCGGCCCTCGAGCTGCTCGAACGTCGCGCCGAGGGTCTGCCCGTGGTCCGAGAGGACCACGATGCGGTAGGCGCGCGGCGCAGCGGCGACCGCCTGCTCGAGCGTGTGCAGCACGCGGTCGAGACCCTCGAGCGCACGCAGCGACTCCGGCCGCGTCGGGCCCGCGTGGTGCGCGATCTCGTCGTAGTCCACGAGGTCGACGTAGACGACCGGGTCCCCCCGCATGACCGACTCCGCCACCAGGGACGTCGACAGGTCACGCATCGCGACGTTCGTGACGCCGCGCAGCAGCACGTACCAGCCTCGGCGCGACATCCGCGGCTGCACCCCCCGCACGCGCTGGCGGCGGGCCTGGTACAGCTCCTTGACCATCTCCCCGATCGTCAGCGTGACCGCGCGCGCCAGCACGAAGGGGCTCGCGAAGAAGCGCAGGAAGTCCGGTCCGGGACCGAGACCCGCGGGGCTCCCGTCGGGGCCGCGGGCGCGCGTGCGGCTCATGACGACGTACGTCCGCGCGGCATCGCCGGAGAACATCGTCGACACCGTCGTGCCACCGCCCGCGAGCAGCCCCGCGCCGTCCGAGATGCGCGCCTCGACCAGCGCTGCGTCCGCCGGGTGGTTCGTCACGACGAGCCGCCCGAGGTCCCGGTCCCACCAGCGGAACGCAGGGATCTGCGACGAGTCGCCGTGCAGGATGCCCGCCTGGCTCGCGGGCGTCGTCGACGGCACGCGCGCCCACCACGTCTCGAGCGTGTGCGTGCCGTCGGTGAGCCACCGCTGCATCGTCGGGGTCAGGCCTGCCTCGATCGCCTCGGCCAGGACCGGCGCGCCGACGCCGTCGAGCTGCACCACCAGCATCCCCGGCGGGAGGGCGTCGGCGCCGGCTGCGGCGGCGCGCTCGTGCCTGGTCCGGCGACGGGCGCGACGCAGCACGTCGGCGACGACGTAGTCCGAGTCGTTCGCACCCCAGACCCACCGCCCCACGGCCATGACGAGCGCGGTCACGACGAGGACGAGCACGACCCCCCAGCCCGAGCTCACGCGGATGCCCGGCACGAGCGCGAGAGCGAGCCACGCGATGCCCACCTGGGCCGCGAGACCGGCGACGAGCGCCCCGCCCGCCCCCGCCGCACGTGCGAGCACGCGCAGAGGTGCCCGCAGGGCGAGGTCGCCGAGCGCGACGAGCGCGGCCGCACCGACGACCGCCACCCACGAGCGCGCACCGACCTCGTCGACGAGGGCGATCCCGGCCCCGAGCCCGAGCGCGGTGACGGCGAGGCTCAGCCCGGCGTCGGCGAGGTCGGCAAGGTCGGGCCGCCAGCGCGCGTCGACGGGCGGCGGGCCCGAGGCGGCTGAGCTTGTCGGGCTGGACGGGCTGGCCGGGCTGGACGGGTTGGACGGGCTGGCCGGGCTCGGCGTCGGCTCGGTCATGCGTCTCCTCGATGTGCGGGACGTGGGCTATCGGCGGGGCGGTGCCTGACGGTGCTCGTCGGTCCCCCACCGCTGCGGCTCGGGGATCTCGAGCGCGTCGCACAGCGCGTGCCACACCGTGCGCGGCTCGTCCCCGTCGTCGAGCGCCTGCTGGGCCGTGCGGTCCCCCAGGCCACCGACGACGAACGTGCGCACGAGCTCGCGCCCGTGGGCGCTGCCCAGGACCTCGTCGACCAGCTGCCAGAACTCTCGGAACCTCACGCCGCACAGCCTGCCACCCACGCACGACAGGTGCGGACGACTCCACGCGGCGCCGGCGCCCGCGGCACGTGTCGGTGCCTCCTGCGACGATGTGCGGGTGGTGCTCGACCGCTTCTCCGCGCCCGCCCGGGACTGGTTCTCGGGCGCGTTCGTCGCGCCCACCGCCGCGCAGGAGGGAGCGTGGGACGCGGTGGCGAGCGGAGACCACGCGCTGGTCGTCGCCCCGACCGGGTCCGGCAAGACGCTCGCCGCGTTCCTGTGGGCGCTGGACGACCTGCTCACGGGTGCCGTCCCCGACGACCCGCTGCAGCGGTGCCGCGTCGTCTACGTCTCGCCGCTCAAGGCGCTCGCCACCGACGTCGAGCGCAACCTGCGATCGCCGCTCGTCGGCATCGGCCAGGCCGCGACGAGGTCGGGCCTCGTGCTGCCCGAGGTCCGGGTCGGGATCCGTACCGGGGACACCCCGCCCGCCGAGCGGCGGGCGTTCGCGACGCGACCGCCGGACGTGCTCATCACGACGCCCGAGTCGCTCTACCTGGTGCTGACGTCGGGTGCTCGTGCCGGCCTCGCGGGCGTGCGCACGGTGATCGTCGACGAGATCCACGCGGTCGCGGGCACCAAGCGCGGCGCGCACCTCGCGCTCTCGCTCGAACGGCTCGACGCTCTCCTCGACCGTGAGGGAGGCCCCGGCCCCGCGCAGCGGATCGGGCTGTCGGCGACGGTCCGCCCGGTCGAGGCGGTCGCGCAGTTCCTCGCGGGCGAACGGTCACCGGCTTCCGGCGGTCGGCCCGTGCGCGTCGTGCAGCCGCCGTCGGACAAGCGCATCGAGGTCGACGTCGTCGTGCCCGTGCCGGACCTCACGGAGCTCGCGCGGCCCGCGGACGAGGAGGAGGGCGCGCCGCCCGTGCGCGCCTCGGTGTGGCCGCACGTCGAGGAACGCGTCGTCGACCTCGTCGCGGAGCACCGCTCGACGCTCGTGTTCACCAACTCCCGGCGCGGCGCCGAGCGGCTGACCGCCCGCATGAACGAGGTGTGGACCGCCCGCACGGGTGAGGACGTCCCGGAGCCCGGGGACCTGCACGCGGCAGCGGTCCCCGGCCAGTCAGGCACCGCCGTCGGGGTCGACACGCGGGACGCCGCGACGATCCTCGCGCGTGCCCATCACGGCTCGATGAGCCGCGCGGAGCGCACGCGCACCGAGTCGGAGCTCAAGGCAGGCCGGCTGCCCGCGGTCGTCGCGACGAGCTCGCTCGAGCTCGGGATCGACATGGGCGCGGTCGACCTCGTGGTCCAGGTCGGCGCACCGCCGTCCGTCGCCTCGGGTCTCCAGCGCGTCGGGCGCGCCGGGCACCAGGTGGGAGCCGTGTCGCGCGGTGTCGTGTTCCCCACGTTCCGGGGCGAGCTGGTCCCGGCAGCGGTCACGGCCGAGCGGATGCGCGCGGGCAGCCTCGAGGCGCTCCACGTCCCGCGCAACCCGCTCGACGTCCTGGCGCAGCAGGTCGTGGCGATGGTCGCGGTCGAGGACTGGACGGTCGACGAGCTCGCGGCCGTGGTGCGGCGCGCGGCATCGTTCGCGACCCTGGGCGACGGGACGCTGCGGGCCGTGCTGGACATGCTCGCCGGGCGCTACCCGAGCGAGGAGTTCGCCGAGCTGCGGCCGCGCATCGTGTGGGACCGCGTGACCGACGTGCTCAGCGCTCGGCCCGGCGCACTGCGGCTCGCGGTGACGAGCGGCGGAACGATCCCGGACCGCGGGATGTACGGCGTCTTCCTCGCGGGCGACGCGACGACGAGCGACGTGCCCGTCGACCCGGAGACCACGGGCGGTCGCGTACGCGGTGGCAAGCGTGTGGGCGAGCTCGACGAGGAGATGGTCTACGAGTCGCGTGCGGGCGACACGTTCACGCTCGGGTCGAGCACGTGGCGCATCGAGGAGATCACCCCCGACCGGGTCCTGGTGTCCCCCGCCCCCGGGTTGCCCGGGCGGCTGCCCTTCTGGAAGGGCGACGCGCCGGGACGCCCCGCCGAGCTGGGCCGGGCCATGGGTGGCTGGGTGCGCTCGGTGGTGGACCAGGACGACGACGGCGCGCGCGCGACCGTCGAGGCCGCGGGGCTCGACGCCTGGGCGGCCGACAACCTCCTGACGTACCTGCGCGAGCAGCGGGCCGCGACGGGCACGGTGCCGTCGGAGACCACGCTGGTGCTCGAGCGGTTCCGCGACGAGCTGGGCGACTGGCGGATCGTGCTGCACTCGCCCTACGGCGCGCGCGTGCACGCACCGTGGGCGATCGTCGTCGGCGCACGGCTGCGCGAGCGCTACGGCGTGGACGCCGCGGCGATGCACTCCGACGACGGCATCGTGCTACGGCTGCCGGACGTGCTCGACGCCGCCACGGGCTGGTCCGACGAGCCCGTGCTCGACGACGCGGGCGGCCCCTCGGTGGGGATCGCCGACCTGCTCGTCGACCCTGACGAGGTCGTCGACGCCGTGCGCGCCGAGCTCGGCTCGTCGGCCATGTTCGGCGCACGGTTCCGCGAGGCGGCCGGGCGTGCGCTGCTGCTCCCGCGGCGACGGCCGGACCGGCGCCAGCCCCTGTGGCAGCAGCGCCAGCGCTCGGCACAGCTGCTCTCGGTCGCGGCGCAGTACCCCGACTTCCCGATCCTGCTCGAGGCCGTCCGCGAGTGCCTGCAGGACGACTTCGACATCGATGCCCTCACCGAGCTGATGCGCGACGTCGCCCAGGGCCGGGTCAAGGTCGTCGAGGTCACCACGAGCCAGCCCTCGCCGTTCGCGCAGACGCTCCTGTTCGGGTACACCGCCCAGTTCCTGTACGACGGGGACGCGCCGCTCGCCGAGCGACGCGCGGCCGCGCTCACGCTCGACCCGACGCTGCTCGCCGAGCTTCTCGGCCAGGGCGGCGAGTCCCAGCTCGCGGACCTGCTGGACCCCGACGAGGTCGTGCGCACCGAGGCGCAGCTGTCAGGCCGCTCGACCGACCGCCAGGCGGGCACGCTCGAGCAGCTCGCCGACGCCGTCCGACGCCACGGTCCGCTCCCCGCGCGTGAGCTCGCCCAGCGCGTGCAGCCCGAGGTCCGCGAGCACGTCGAGGCGTGGCTCGACGAGCTCGAGCGTTCGCGGCGCGTGATCCGCGTGCGGCTGGGCGGCGTCCCCGCGGAGCGGTCCGAGCAGTGGGCCGCGATCGAGGACGCCGGCCGGCTGCGCGACGCGCTCGGCGTCGCGCTCCCCGTCGGTGTCCCGGAGGCGTTCACGGAGGTCGTGCCCGATCCCGTGGGCGACCTGCTGCGCCGCTACGCGCGCACGCACGGCCCGTTCGCGGCGGCTCAGGCGGCCGAGCACCACGGCTGGGGCGTCGCGGTGGTGACCGAGTCGCTGCGTCGGCTCGAGCGCTCGGGGGTGCTGGTCCAGGGCAGGCTCAGGCCGGACGTGCTGGGCGGCACGGGCGACGAGTTCTGCGACGCCGAGGTGCTGCGCACGCTGCGTCGCCGCTCGCTCGCGGCGCTGCGCTCGCAGGTCGAGCCGGTCGACCCCGCGACGCTCGGGGTGTTCCTGCCCCGGTGGCACGGGGTGCGGCCCGTCACGGGTGCCGTCCGCTCGTCCGCCGGGTCGGCGCTGCGGGGAGTGGACGGCGTCGCGCGGGTCGTCGAGCAGCTCGCGGGCTACCCCGTGCCGGCGTCCGCGCTCGAGCAGCTGGTGCTGCCCGCGCGCGTCGCCGACTACTCGCCCGCGATGCTCGACGAGCTGACGGCCGCCGGTGAGGTGCTGTGGGCCGGGCACTCGGCCCTCGCAGGGCACGACGGCCTGGTGTCGCTCCACCCGACCGCCGTCGCCGACCTCACGCTTCCGGCGCCGGGCGGCGACGAGCGCGGCGTGGACGTGTCGACGCCGCTGCACCGCGCGGTGCTCGCCGCCCTCGACGGAGGCGGTGCATGGTTCGTCGGACCGCTCACGCAGCGCGTGCGTGAGCAGCTCGCGGTCGCGTCCGACGGGGCCCGGTTCGACGCCGTGCCTGACGCGGGACCTCACGCTGGGCCCGGCTCCGAGGTCGACGCCGGGCCGGCTCGGGGCCCGGCGGGCGCCGTGTCCAGCGTCGACGTCGCGGGCGCCCTGTGGCACCTGGTGTGGGCGGGACTCGTGACCAACGACAGCCTCGCACCGCTGCGCGCATGGCTCGGCACGGGATCGACCGCGCACCGCACCCGTCCGGCCGCGCCCCGCCAGCGCGCCGTGCGCCCGCGGCTCGGGCTGCGCGCGGCGGCGCGTGTCGCCGCGGCGACGGACCCGGCGGGCGGCGCCGCGGGCGGCCGCTGGTCGCTGCTGCCCGCGCGCGAGCCCGACCCGACGCTGCGCGCCCATGCCGCCGCCGCGCAGCTGCTGGACCGGCACGGGGTGCTCACGCGCGCCGTGGCTCCGTCCGAGGGGCTCGGAGGCCGCTTCACGGACGTCTACCGGGTCCTGGCCGCGCTCGAGCAGGCCGGCCAGGTGCGGCGCGGGTACTTCGTCGAGCGGCTCGGCGGATCGCAGTTCGCCCTGCCTGGTGCCGTTGACCGCCTCCGCGTCGACGCCCAGCTGGTCGAGGCCGCGGCCCGACGGGCCGCGGACGCACGGGCATACGACGCGGCGCCCGGGCACAGCGGCTCGTGGGACAACAGCGCGTCGGACGGCGGCGCATGGGACGGCGGTTCATGGGACTCGACGACCGGCCCGGACGCGTCTCGTGCGGGTGGGCCCTTCGGGGCCGCCCCCGCGGTCGGCGTCGGGCCGGGGTCCGCCGAGCCGTCGTACGAGGTGGTCCTCGCGGCCACCGATCCCGCGAACCCGTACGGTGCGGCGCTCGCGTGGCCCGAACCGCCGCGCGACCGGACCGCCGACGCACCCCGCCACCGCCCGGGACGCAAGGCCGGTGCGCTCGTCGTGCTGGTCGACGGCGTCCTCGTCCTCTACGTCGAGCGTGGTGGCCGCACCGCGCTCACGTTCACCGACGACGACGCACCGCTCTCGGCCGCGGCCGACGCGCTCGCGGCAACGGTCCGCGCCGGACGCGTCGGGCGGATCACGATCGCGCGGATCGATGGGACCGAGGTCCTCGCGGGAGGAGCGGCGCGCGGGACGCTCGGCCGGGCGTTGACCTCCGCCGGGTTCACCACGACACCGCGCGGCATGCGCCTGGGCCCGACGTGAGGGACAGCGTCGTGAGGGGCACCGTCGTGAGGGGCACCGTGGTGCGGCGCACGGGGGCGACGGATGCCTGAGGGCGACGTGCTGCGCCGGACCGCCGGGATGCTGGACCGCACGCTGGCCGGGCGCGCGCTGGTACGAGCGGAGCTGCGCTGGCCCACGCTCGCGACCGCCGACCTCACCGGAGCGACGGTGCTCGGGACACGCCCCTACGGCAAGCACCTGCTGACGCGGCTCGACGACGGGCGCACGCTGCACACGCACCTGCGCATGGACGGCACGTGGCGTTCGGCACCGACGGGGTCGCCGCGTGCCGCGGCGAGGTCCCCGCAGGTCCGTGCCGTGCTGGCCAACGACACCTGGACGGCGTTCGGCCGACTGCTCGGGATGATGGACCTGGTTCCGACCCGTCAGGAGCACACGCTCGTCGGCCACCTGGGGCCGGACCTCCTGGACGACGTGGTCGACGTCGAGGAGATCCTGCGCCGCTGGTCGGCCGCCGGACCGACGCCCGTCGCGGAGGTCCTCCTCGACCAACGGGTCGCCGCGGGGCTCGGCACGATCTACACCGCGGAGTCACTCTTCGCGGAGCGCATCTGGCCGTGGACCCCGGCGGACCAGGTCACCGATCCCGCGCGGCTCCTGCTGGTGGCGCGCCGCCAGATGCAGCGCTCGGTCCTGGCCGACGAGCGCCCCGAGAAGGTCCACGCCAGGCTGCGTCGGCCGTGCGTGCGGTGCGGCACGCCGATCGCGGTGGGTCAGGCTCGCCGGCCGCCGCAGGAGCGCCCGATCTTCTACTGCCCGAGGTGCCAGCGCCGGCCGTCCCCCTGAGCCGTTCCGGCGGGGTCCAGGCCGGGCGCGCAGCCGGGGCCGGAACGACGGACGGGCCGCCGACCACACAGGTCGACGGCCCGTCCGAGGAGACTGCGTCCGGCAGACGCCCGCGCTCAGCCGATCGGCGCGAGCTCCGCGCGTGTGCGCGCCCAACCGGCGTCGATCACGCCGTCGAGCGATGCCGCGAGGTCCACCGGCACGGTGTCGGGGATCAGGAGCCCCTCGGCCACCGCGACCCGGTCGCTCACCTCGCGCAGCACGAGCGACATGGGGACGTCGAGCGCCTCGCAGATGCTGTGCAGCAGCTCCGACGACGCTTCCTTCTGACCGCGCTCGACCTCGCTCAGGTATCCGAGCGAGACGCGTGCGGCCGACGAGACCTCTCGCAGGGTCCGCCCTTGACGCTGCCGCGCATCCCGCAGCACGTCGCCGATCTCTCGACGGAGTACGACCATCGGGGCTCCCCCTCTCGCGACTGCTCGACCTTCATCACGTGCACCGACGCCGGCCACGTCACCGCTCGTCGCGGCACCACGCCGACCGTGCATGCCTACCACGGCTGTGTCACCGTACCTTGCACCACCGACACGACGCTGTGCGGGCCGAGCCGGCGGTCGGGTTGTCATCACGGACCTAGCAACGACGCGGCAGGCCAGTGTGTTCCCGTGCGCGGTGGCGGCCGGGACGCAGGCACGAGATCTTCACCCGCGCCCCGCCGCACGGACGTACGGCCGTCCGGGTGACCTCATGCCTCGCGGGTGCCGACGACGTCGAGCGCGAGCTGCAGCACGGCGTCGGTCGCGGCCGCCCTGACGTCGTCGCGCGTGCCGACGACGACCAGGCCGCGGTGCGCGTCCGTCGTCGGGTCGCCCGCACGTGCCGTGACGTGCACGGCGACGTGCACGGTGCCCGCATCGTGCCCGTCGGCCGGTCCCGGTCCCGCGACGCCGGTCGTCGCGAGGCCCACGTCGGCACCCAGCACCACCGCGACGCCGCGGGCCATCTGGGCCGCGACCTCCGGGTGGACGGGTCCGTGCCGGTCGAGCAGGTCGCGGTCGACGGCGAGCACGGTCGCCTTGAGGTCGGTCGCGTAGGCGACGACTCCACCGCGCAGCACGGTCGACGCGCCCGGGACGTCGACGAGGCGGGCGGTGACCAGCCCGCCCGTGAGCGACTCGGCCACGGCGAGCGTCAGCCCACGCACCCGCAGCGCGTCGAGCAGCACGTGCGCGCGCTCGGCCGCCGTGTCGGGCGCTTCGCCTCGCACGTCGCGTCAGACCTCGGGCGGCACGGTGACGGCCGTCCGGCGGATGCGTGCCGCGGTCCGCAGGTAGTCGACCCCGGTGACCACGGTGACCACCACAGCCGCGACCATCGAGACCACAGCCACCACGTGGACCCAGCCGGGCAGCGCGTCCCACGGCAGCACGTACAGCCCGATCGCGAACGACTGCAGGACCGTCTTGACCTTGCCCCCGCGCGAGGCCGGCAGGACGAGGTAGCGCAGGAGCCGCAGCCGCATGACGGTGATGCCCAGCTCGCGCACGAGGATCACGACGGTGACCCACCACCACAGGTCGCCCAGCCAGGACAGCAGGACCAGTGCGGTGCCCATGAGCAGCTTGTCGGCGATCGGGTCCAGAAGCTTGCCGAGATCCGTGATCGACCCCGTGCGCCGGGCCCACCAGCCGTCGACGCGGTCCGTGACGGCGGCGACGAGGAAGATGCCGGCGGCGACGAGGCGGCCGGTGGTGCTGTGCCCACCGTCGACGAGCATGGCCCACGCGAAGAACGGCACGAGCGCGATGCGCAGCATCGTCAGGAGGTTCGCGGCGTTCCACACCGAGGGCGATTCGGGGGTGGTCACGCCCACAGCCTAGAATCCCCGCGGCTCTCCTTCGACGAAAGGCCCCATGTGACGCGTCACGTCCGCCGGCACCGCCGGTCGCGACTCGTCGCGTCCCTGGCCACGCTCGCCCTCGTCCTGGCCGTCGTCGGCGGCATCGCCGTCGCCCTGCGTCCCGCCGCGACCGACGCCGCGCTGCCGTCGCCCGGTGCCCGACCGCAGGTCCCGAGCGCGACGAGCACGGCGACGCCGGACGAGACGCCGACGGTCGCACCGACGCCCGAGCCCGACGCGCAGCTCACGATCGTCGCCGCGGGTGACGTGCTGCCGCACCTCCCCGTGGACGCATCGGCCCGGACGGCGAACGGCTACGACTTCGGCAAGCTCCTCGCGGGCATGGACGACTGGGTGGCGGGCGCGGACCTCGCGCTGTGCCACATGGAGGTGCCGATCGCGCCCGCGGGCAAGAAGCCGTCGGGGTACCCGCTGTTCGGCGCGCCGAAGCAGATCGCGCAGGCGCTCAAGGACCAGGGCTGGGACGGCTGCTCGACCGCGTCGAACCACTCGGTGGACCGCGGGTTCGCGGGCATCACGGCGACGCTCGACGCGTTCGACGCCGTCGGCCTGGGCCACGCCGGGACGGCACGCACCGCGAAGGAGGCGGCGCAGCCACAGCTCTACCGGCTCGAGCGCGCCGGGCAGACGATCACGGTCGCGCACATCGCGGCCGCCTACGGGACCAACGGCATGCCGATCGACGCCGACAAGCCGTGGTCGGTCGAGCTCATCGACGTGCCGACGATGGTCGAGCAGGCCAAGGAGGCCCGTGCCGCGGGTGCGGACCTCGTGGTCGCGAGCGTGCACTGCTGCGTCGAGTACCAGACGCAGCCCACTGCGGAGCAGGAGCAGATCGACCAGCAGCTCGCCGACTCGGGCGAGATCGACCTGGTCATCGGCCACCACGCGCACGTGCCGCAGCCGGTCGCGCGCCTGCAGGGCGGCCCGGACGGTCGCGGCATGTGGGTGGCCTACGGCCTCGGCAACTTCGTGTCGAACCAGGACGCGGCGTGCTGCGTCCCGGAGACCGACTCGGGGATCTTCCTCACGGCGCACGTCGTGAGCCCCGCCGCCGATCCCGCCACTGGCGCGAAGGCCGGACCGGCGCGCATCGACATGGTGGAGTGGACCGGGGTCACGGTGGACCGCCTGGGCGGGCACCGCGTGCATGCGCTCCCGGACATCACCGACGGGGTGGGCAAGCTGTCGGCCAAGCAGGTCGCGCAGCGTGAGGGACGCGTCGCGAAGGCCGCGGGGCACGAGGCCCCCGAGCGCACGATCCCCGTGACGCCGACCGGACCGGCGCCCGTCGTCGTCATGCGGAAGGGCTGACCGCCAGCACGCTCTGCGCGGGCTGCGCGCTGCCGAACAGCCAGCCCTGCCCGTACCGCCAGCCGTTGCGGTGCAGGAAGTCCGCCTGCTCCATGTGCTCGATGCCCTCCGCGATCGTCACCATCGCGAGCTCACGCGCGAGCGCACCGAGCGCGCGGGCGACCTTGCCCGCGGTGGGGTCGTCGGGGATCCCTGACGTGAACGACATGTCGAGCTTCACGCCCGCGACCGGCAGGTCGCGCAGGTAGGACAGCGGCGACTGGCCGGTGCCGAAGTCGTCCAGGAGCACCGGCACGCCGGCGGCGGAGAGCTGCGTGAGCTCGTGCCGGATGCGCGTGCCGGACGCGACGAGCGACGTCTCGGTCAGCTCGACGACGATCCGTCCCGCCATGACGCGGTGCCGCGAGATCTCGGCGAGCAGCGTCGTCGCGAACTCGCCGTCGCCGAGCTGGTCGGCGGACACGTTGACCGACACCCACTTCGTCGGGTCGGGCATGCGCGCGACGGTCTCGACGACCTGCCGTGCGACGTGCTGGCCGAGCTGGACCGCGAGCCCGCCCTCCTGCGCGAGCGGCAGGAACGCCTGCGGGAGCAGCAGCCCGCGGTACGGGTGGTGCCAGCGCACGAGCGCCTCGTACCCGACGACGCGCGCGTCGCCCAGGTCGACGATCGGCTGGTAGTGGGCGACGAGCTCGCCGGCCTCGAGCGCGCCCGCGAGCTCGCTCTGCAGCCCGGCGCCGGAGATGTGGCTCATCGTGGGGTCGTACACCTCGGTGCGGCCCCGCCCTGCGGCCTTGGCGCGGTAGAGCGCGGCGTCCGCGGCCGCGAGCATCGCCGGCGCTCCCCCGTCGGCCATGTCCGGGTCCGCCAGCGCGATGCCGATGCTCGCGGCGACCGCGAGCCGGCGGCGCGCGACGCGCACGGGCTCCTGCAGTCCGGCGTGGATCGCGGCGGCGACCTCGAACACGGCCTTCGGGCCGTCGATGTCCTGCACGACGACGACGAACTCGTCGCCGCCGAGCCGCGCGACCGTCCCGCGCCGGGCGGTCGCGGCCCGCAGCACGCCGGCGACGTGCACGAGGACCTCGTCGCCCGCAGCGTGCCCGTAGCGGTCGTTGATCTCCTTGAAGCCGTCGAGGTCGCACGCGAGCACCGCGACGCGGTCGACCACGCCGGGCTGCTCGAGCACGGACTGCAGCACCTCCTGCAGCAGCGTGCGGTTCGCGAGGCCCGTCAGCGGGTCGTGCATCGCGCGGTGCGTGAGCATCTCGGCCTGCAGCCGCGACTCGGTGGAGTCGCGCACCTGGACGACGAAGTGGTCGGGCGCTCCGGTGGGCGTGCGCACGAGGGCGGCATCGAGCACGACCCACACGAGGTGCCCGTCGGCGCGCTGGTAGCGCTTCTCGAGCGAGAACCGGTGCTGGCTGCCCTGCAGGAGCCGCTCGACCTCCTCGCGCTCGGCGTCACGCGTCTCGGGCGTCCCCAGGTCGGCCATCGGGTAGCCACGCAGCGCCGCGACGCTCGTGCCCAGGAGCTCGGCGAGCGCGGCGTTGGCTTCGACGACACGCCACTCGAGGTCGACGAGCGCCATGCCGATCGGCGCGTTCTCCATCGCGACCCGGAACTGCGTCTCGCTGCGCGACAGCGCGGCCTCGACCTCGCGTCGGCCCGTGACGTCGACCAGGGTCGTCAGCACGGCCGGCTGCTCGCCGTCGCCGGCAGGCACCAGCTGGCTGGACACCTGCACCATGCGCGCCTGGCCCTGCGCCCCTCCGGGCAGTGCGATGCCGACGAGCTCGGAATCGACCGTGAAGCCCGAGTGCCCCGTGCCCGTGCGGTGGCCGAGCACCGCGGCGGGGTTCATCGCGAGACCCGCCTCGTTGACCAGGACGATCGGCAGGTCCGTGAGCTGACGCCCGTTCGACGACGCCACCTCGAGGCCGAGGATCGCCGCGGCCCGCTCCGACATGTCGAGCACCTTGCCGGTGAGCGACGAGACGAGCGCGCCCTCCTTGGTCACCGACTGGAGCGCGTCGTACCGGTGCCGCAGCTCGCGGGACAGCGCGAGCGCCTCGTTCGCGCGCCGCACCTCGCGCCGCTGCCGCGCCATCAGGACGAGCACCGCGAGCAGCGCCACCACCGCGATCGCGCCGATGACGGTCGTCACCGTGCTGACCGTGTCGGACACCGCGACGTGCGGCGTGAGCGACGTGCTCGGCGGCTGCGACGACCGGGCGGCGCCCGTCGCGACGAGGTCGTTCACCGGCCCGCGCCGGACCAGCCGGCGTCGTCCCCCTCGTCGTCGTCGAAGTAGTCCGTCGCGACGGGCGGGTCGCCGGGCATGCCCTCGTCCGCCCCGGGCTCGCCACGCAGCATCGCGAGCGTGCCCGGCAGGTCGTCGGGCTGCACGAGCACCTCACGCGCCTTGGAACCCTCGGACGGGCCGACGATCTCGCGCGACTCGAGCAGGTCCATGAGCCGCCCCGCCTTGGCGAAGCCGACGCGCAGCTTGCGCTGCAGCATCGACGTCGACCCGAACTGCGAGGTCACGACGAGCTCGGCGGCCTGCAGGAGCAGGTCCAGGTCGTCGCCGATGTCCTCGTCGACCTGCTTCTTCGCCGCCGCGACCGCAACGTCCTGCCGGTACACGGGCTTGAGCTGCTTCTTGACGTGCTCGACGACCGCGTGGATCTCGGACTCGGCGACCCAGGCGCCCTGCGTGCGCATCGGCTTGGCGGCGCCCATCGGCAGGAACAGCGCGTCGCCCTGCCCGATGAGCTTCTCCGCACCGGGCTGGTCGAGCACCACGCGGGAGTCGGTGAGCGAGCTCGTCGCGAAGGCGAGCCGCGACGGGACGTTGGCCTTGATGAGACCGGTGACGACGTCGACCGACGGGCGCTGGGTCGCGAGCACCAGGTGGATGCCCGCGGCGCGTGCGAGCTGCGTGATGCGCTGGATCGAGGCCTCGACGTCGCGCGGCGCGACCATCATCAGGTCCGCGAGCTCGTCGACGATCACGAGCAGGTAGGGGTAGGTCGCGATCTTGCGCTCCGAGCCGGGCAGCGGCTTGACCTTGCCGGCCCGCACCGCGACGTTGAAGTCGTCGACGTGCTTGAACCCGAACATCGCGAGGTCGTCGTACCGCGCCTCCATCTCCCGCACGACCCACTCGAGCGCCTCGGCGGCCTTCTTGGGGTTCGTGATGATCGGCGTGATGAGGTGCGGGATGCCCTCGTAGATCGTCAGCTCGACGCGCTTGGGGTCGACGAGCACCATGCGGACCTCGTCGGGCGTCGAGCGCATGAGGATCGAGACGATCATCGAGTTGACGAAGCTGGACTTGCCCGCGCCGGTCGCGCCCGCGACGAGCAGGTGCGGCATCTTGGCGAGGTTCGCCGTGACGTAGCCGCCCTCGACGTCCTTGCCCACGCCGATGACCATCGGGTGGTCGGAGCGCTTCGCGGCCGCGGACCGCAGCACGTCCCCGAGCGCGACCGTCTCGCGGTCGGTGTTGGGGATCTCGATGCCGATCGCCGACTTGCCGGGGATGGGCGACAGGATGCGCACGTCCGCGCTGGCCACCGCGTACGCGATGTTCTTGCTCAGCGCCGTGACGCGCTCGACCTTGGTGCCCGAGCCGAGCTCGACCTCGTAGCGCGTGACCGTCGGACCGCGCGTGAAGCCCGTGACCTGGGCGTTGATCTCGAACTGCTCGAGCACGTTGGTGAGCGCCTCGACGACGCGGTCGTTGGCGGCCGAGCGCACCTTGTGCGGCGCACCCTTCGCGAGCGAGTCCTCCGAGGGCAGCGTGTACAGGACGTCGCCCTCGAGCATCGGCTGCTCACCGCGTGGGACGGGCGTCGTGGGGGGCGCGGCCAGCGGGGCCGACGAGCCGCCGGTGCGCTCACGCTCCTCCAGCACGGCCGTCGGGACGGTGTCGGGCGCGGGCTCGAGCACCGTCGTCTCGTCGTCGGGCGCGACCGTCGCGGCGCGCACGAACGCCTCGTCGCCGTCGTACCCGTCGAGGCGGTCCTCGTCGGGCTCGTCGACGTCGCTCGCGCGCTCGGGCTTGCGCCGCAGGAGCCCGCGGCGCTTGCGAGGGGCGGGCTCCTCGTCGTCGTCGAACGCCGTGTGACCCGCGTTGATGACGAGCGGTGCGTCGTCGTCCTCGCCGTCCTCGGCCACGCCGTCGGCGTCGTGGTGAGCGCCCGTGAGGCGGTGGTAGCCGCTGCGCAGGCGCGGGACCACCTGGTGCACGGGGGTCGCGGTCACGACGAGCACGCCGAAGAACGCGAGCAGGAGCAGCAGGATCACGGCCACGGGTGCGGTGAGCAGGCTCGCGAGCGGGTTGCCGACCGCGTAGCCGACGATGCCACCCGCCTCGCGCAGCGCGGGGAAGTCGTCGGTCCCGGGCATGCCCTTCGAGATCTGCACGATGCCGCAGACGGCGAGCAGGATCGCGCCCAGGCCGATGCCCATGCGACCGTTCGCCTGGACGCGCTCGGGGTGCCGCATGAGGCGCACCGCGATCATGAGCAGCAGCACGGGGACGACGACCCCGACGACGCCGAACGTGCCCGCGACCACCGAGTGGACCGCGTCGCCGGCCGTGCCGCTCAGCGCCCACCACTCGCGCGCGGCGACCACGACCGCCAGGCCGAGCAGCGCGAACGCGACGCCGTCGCGACGGTGCGCGGGATCGAGGTCGCGAGCGCCGTGACCCATGCGACGTGCGGTGCCGCCGATGAGGTGCGCGCAGCCCATCCAGACGCCCTTGACCATCCGCACGGGCAGCGCGGGACGCGCGGGGGGTGCGGGCTTGCGGTTCTGGGGGCGGCTCGACGCGCCGCGCGGGGCCGCGGGCTTGGAGGTGGGCTTCGACGTGGGCTTGGAGCTCGACCGGGGCGCCGCGGGGGCGGCGCTCCTGCCGGACGAGCGCGACGACGACGCCGTGGACCGAGCGCCGGGGCGGGCGCCTGAGGAGGACGTACGAGTCGCCATGGTCCTCAAGGTAGCCCGGCGGCATCCGCACGTCCGCGAGCGCCGGTGCGTGTCGCTGCGCGAGGGGCTGCAGCGCGCCGCCACGCGTCGGCACGCGCGCGCGACGCGCCGGGGCTCGATCTCCGCCGTCCCATCCGTCCGGATCGTGGGCGGCGTTGTGATGTAGGTAAGCCTCTCCTTATCATCGTCATATGTTGACTCCAGGGGGCGTCGTCGTCACGGGTGCGGCGTCGGGCATCGGGCGCGCCGTCGCACTCCGGCTCGCGGCGCAGGGCGCGCCGGTCGCGCTCGTCGACCGCGACGCGACGGGGCTCTCGGCGACGGCCGCCGCGGCGGAGCGGACGACCGGTGCCCCGGTGCTGACGCTGGTGGCCGACGTGACGTCCGACGGCGAGGTGGCGGCGGCACTGGGGACGGCGCACGACCGGTTCGGACCGCTCGCGGGCCTGGTCACCGCCGCCGGGGTGCTGGAGCCCGGCGGTCTCGCCGACGTGTCCCGGGCCAGCTGGGACCGCCATCTCGCGGTCAACACGACGGGCGTGCTGCACTGCTTGCAGCGCGGCGCACCCCTGCTGCGCGACGGCGCGGCGGTCGTCGTCGTGAGCTCCAACGCCGCCCGCGTACCGCGCACCGGGATGCTCGCCTACGCCGCGTCGAAGGCCGCGACCTCGGCGCTCGCGAGGTGCGCGGGCCTCGAGCTCGCCGGGCGCGGCATCCGGTGCAACGTCGTGGAGCCGGGGAGCACCGACACCCCGATGCAGCGAGCGCTGTGGCCGGATCCGCTGGTGGGAGCCCACGTGGCGGTCGAGGGCGACCCTGGGTCGTTCCGCGTCGGCATCCCGCTCGGCAGGCTGGCCGAGCCCGAGGACGTGGCGGCCACGGTGTGCTTCCTGCTCTCGGACGACGCCCGCCACGTGACCCTCCAGCAGCTCTACGTCGACGGAGGTGCGTCGCTGTGACGACGCTGACCACCTCGCGGCGCGACACCGCGCACGCGCCCTGCGCCCGGCCGCCCGTCGTCTTCACCGGCCTGGACGGCCCGTCGGGCGGCGACGTCCTGGACACGTGGACGACGAGCCGCTCGGACGAGGCGTGGGCGCGCGCGGTCGCGGACCGGCTCGGGACCGACGAGCGCGCGTACGTGTCGCTGTCGTTCGCACCGGGCGGTCCGGCCGTGGCCCACCGGGTCGCGGCGCGGCCCGTCCGCGTCTCCGGCACCGCGGTGCCGCTCGCCGACGTCCCCGGTGCCGCGGCGCTGCGCCACGACGTCGTGGCCGTCCCCGACGAGGCGACGTTCGCCGAGCACGTGCGCGTCGCGCTGGACCGGATCGAACGCGGAGCGCTCGAGAAGGTCGTGCTGGGACGGTGCCTGGACGTCGTCAGCGAGCCGCCGCTCGACCCCGCCGTCGTCGTCGCCCGCCTGCTCGCAGACCCGCCCGGTCCGCACGTCTTCTGCCTCCCGCTCGGCGACGACGTGCGCGGGCCGTTGCTGCTCGGGGCCAGCCCGGAGCTGCTGGTGCGCCGCACAGGCCCGGAGGTCCGCAGCACACCTCTGGCCGGATCCGCCCCGCGCGCGGACGACCCGCGCGTCGACGCCGAGCGCGCCGAGGCGCTGCAGGACTCCGCGAAGGACCTCGCGGAGCACGCGTTCGTCGTCGATGCGATCCGCGACGTCCTCGGACCGCTGTGCGTCGAGCTCCACGCGGACGACCGGCCGCACCTCGTGCGCACCGACACCATGTGGCACCTCGCGACGCCGGTCGTCGGCCGGCTCGCGCCCGGGGCGCCCTCGGCTCTCGCGCTCGCCCGCATGCTGCACCCGACGCCCGCGGTGGGCGGCGTCCCCACGAGGGCGGCGCTCGACACGGTGGACGAGCTCGAGGGCGACCTGCGCGGCCACCTCGCGGGCAGCGTCGGCTGGGTCGACGGCGCGGGGGACGGCGAGTTCGCCGTCACGATCCGCGCGGGCGTGCTGCACGGTGCCCGGCTGCGGCTGTTCGCCGGCGCCGGCGTCGTGGCGGGTTCCGACCCGGGGGCCGAGGTGCGCGAGACGCGCGCCAAGCTGTCGACGATGGCGCGGGCGGTGGGGCTGTGAGGTCGGCGCCCGCTCCCTTCGTCACGTGGCCGGTCGAGGAGCGCGGACGGTTCCGGGCCGCCGGGTACTGGACCGACGAGACGTTCGCCGACCTCGTGACCGACCGCACGGACCGGTTCGCGGACCGGCTCGCGCTCGTCGCGACGGGATCGCGCGGGGGCGAGGTGCGCTGGACCTACGCCCGGCTCGGGCAGGAGGCCCGGCTCGCGGCCGGCCGCCTCGCCGCCGCACGCGTCGAACCGGGTGACCGCGTCGTCGTCGCGCTGCCCAACGTCGCCGAGCACGTCGCCGTCGTGCTCGGGTGCTTCCTGCTCGGCGCCGTCCCCGTGATGGCGCTCGCCGGTCACCGCGAGCTCGAGCTCACGCACTTCTGCGCGGTGGCCGACGCCGCCGCGCTCGTCGTGTGCGGCGACACCGACGGGACGGACCACCTCGCTATCGCGGCTCTCGTGCGCAGCCGGGTCGCCGAGCGCGGCCTGCGGCCACCGGTCGTCGTCGACGTGCAGCGGTGGGGCCCGGCCGACACCGTCGTACCCGCCCCTGTCCCCCGCACGCACGCCGACGACCTGGGGCTGCTCCAGCTGTCCGGCGGGACCACCGGCGTCTCCAAGCTCATCCCCCGCACGCACGCCGACTACCTGTACTCGGTCCGGGCGTCGGTGGAGATCTGCGACGTCGACGCATCGACGGTCGCGCTGGTCACGCTGCCCGCCGGGCACAACTTCTCGCTCAGCTCGCCCGGTGTCCTCGGCGTGCTGCACGCGGGCGGCACGGTGGTCCTCGCGCGTGACCCGAGCCCGCGCACCGCGTTCCGGCTGATCGAGCGCGAGCGGGTCACGACCGCCGCCCTCGTGCCACCCCTCGCGCAGGCATGGCTCGCGGCGGCCCGGCGCCGGTCGCCCGACCTGTCGAGCCTGCGCACCGTGCAGGTCGGCGGTGCGAGGCTCGCCGACGCCGTGGCGGGCGAGATCGAGCCCGTGCTCGGCGCACGGCTCCAGCAGGTCTTCGGCATGGCGGAGGGCCTGGTCTGCTACACGCGGGACGACGACGCCGACGAGCTGGTCCGCACGACGCAGGGCAGGCCGATCAGCGCGGACGACGAGATCAGGGTGGTCGACGCGGACGACGGTGACGTGCCCGACGGCACAGAGGGGAGCCTGCTCACGCGCGGTCCGTACACGATCCGCGGCTACTACGGCGCGGGCGAGGCCGACGAGGCGTCGTTCACCGCCGACGGCTTCTACCGCACGGGCGACCGCGTGCGGCGGCTCGCGTCGGGGCACCTCGTCGTGACCGGCCGGGACAAGGACCAGATCAACCGCGGCGGCGAGAAGGTGTCGTGCACCGAGGTCGAAGGCGTGGTGCTCACGCACCCGGCCGTGCGCGACGCCGTGGCTGTCGGGCTGCCCGACCCGTACCTGGGCGAGCGGGCGTGCCTCGTCGTGCGGCTCGAGCCGGACGCCCCGGCGGCGCTCGACGCCCCGGCCGAGCTCGCCGCCTACCTGCGCGCCGCGGGGCTGGCGACCTACAAGATCCCCGACGAGGTGGTCGTCGTCGACGAGCTGCCCGCGACGAACGTCGGCAAGAACAGCCGCCGGGACCTGCGACGGCTGCTCACCGAACGCCTCGTCGCACGCTGACCCGACGCGCACCCCACCCGCACGCGGTCGCCGACCGCCCGCACATCCCGGAGCCCAGCATGGCCCTGCCGACGTCGATCGACTACGCCTCTCCCGTCCCGCCGCGACGCCCGCTGCCCACGAGCCGAGCCGACTGGGCGCTCGAGCCCGCGCGCGCAGCCGTCCTCGTGCACGACCTGCAGCGCTACTTCACGCGGCCGTACGCCCCGGGAAGCGCGGCGCTCGGCGACGCCGTGGCCGCGACGGCCGCGGTGCTCGACGCGGCACGACGCGCGGGTGTGCCCGTGCTCTACACCGCGCAGCGCGGCGACCAGGACCCGCTCGAGCGGGGGCTGCAGCGCGAGCTGTGGGGACGGGGCATGTCGTCGGCACCGCAGGACACCGAGATCCTGCCGGAGGTCGCGCCGCAGCCCGGCGACACCGTGCTCGTCAAGCACCGGTACAGCGCGTTCGCCCGCAGCGACCTCGCTGCCCGGCTCGCCGCCGCCGGCCGCGACCAGCTGGTGCTGACCGGGGTGTACGCGCACATCGGCATCACCGCGACCGCGCTCGATGCGTTCCAGCGCGAGGTGCGGCCGTTCCTGGTGGCCGACGCGGTCGCCGACCTCGGGGCCGAGCAGCACGCGCGCACGCTCGACCACGTCGCGGCGTGCTGCGGTGTGGTGACCACGGCGGACGACGTCGTGCGGCGACTCGAGGCCGCCGCGCTGGGGAGCACCCTCGATGGCGCGGACGACGACGAGCTCGACGTCGTGCTGCGCTCCGCGCTCGCTCGCGTGCTCCCGCCCGAGGTCGTCGAGCGGGCGTTCGCGCAGCCGGGGACCGACCTGTTCGAGCTCGGGCTCAGCTCGCTCGTCGCGTTCGAGCTGCTCGACGACCTGGCCGACTCCGGGCTCGATGTCGACTTCGGCGACTTCACCCGCAGGCCCACGATCGAGCACCTGCGCGAGCGCGGGCACGAGCGCGACGCCGCGACGGCCCGATGACGCTCCTGGCCACCGCCCGGGAGCCCGGCTCGCCGGGCGCCGCCGAGACCGACGCCCGGACGGGTGCTCACGACTCCGACCACGCGTGGCTCCCGCTCACCGCGGCGCAGCGCGGCGTGTTCTTCGCGCACCAGCTGGACCCCACGAACCCGTGCTGCACGACCGCGGAGGTGGCCGAGCTCGACGGGCGCCCCGACGCAGCACGGCTCGCCGCGGCGCTGGGTGCGGCCTACGCGGAGCACGAGCAGCTCCGGGTGGACCTGCGGATCACGGCCGACGGGCCGCAGCAACGCGTGCGCGCGGCCGCACCGGTGCCCGTCGCGGTCGTCGAGGCGCGGTGCGAGCAGGACGCCCACGACTGGTTGCGCGCGGACCTCGCGCGGCCGCTCGACGTCATGGCCGGCGAGCTCACGCGGACGGCGCTCGTCGCCCTGCCCGACGGGCGGCACTGGTGGTACCACGCCGCGCACCACGTGGTCCTCGATGGGTACGGCGCGCAGCAGCTCCTGCGACGCGCGGCCGAGCTGTACGCGGGGGCCGCCCCCGGGAGCGTCCCGAGCCTCGCCTCGGTCGTCGCGGCCGAGCCTGCACCCGACGACGCGGCGCGACGGTGGTGGCACGAGCGGCTGCGGGACGCCACCGGCACAGGGTCGCTCACGGCGCGCACCGCCCGGCCGTCCGGGGCCCCCGTGCGGCACACCGTGGTGCTCGACGAGGACCGGCAGCGCCGTGTCGCCGAGGGCGCGAGGCGGCTGGGCGCGAGCCTGCAGGACGTGCTGGTCGCGGCTGTCGCGACCTACGTCGCACGCATGACGAGGGCACGTTCGTCGCGCGTGGGGATCGCGCTGATGAACCGGTCCCTCGCGGGCGTCGGCGCCCTGGTGACCGCCCGCACCGTGTGCACCGCGGTCAACGTGCTCCCGGTCGAGGTCCCCGCAGAGGGTCCGCTGGGCGCGGTCCTCGACGCGACCGCACGCGCGCAGGCGGACCTGCGGCTGCACCCGTTCGTGCGGCAGGAGGACCTCGCGCGCGAGCTCGAGCGCGAGCGGCCAGGGGCGCGCCTGTTCGGCGTGCAGGTCAACCTCGTCCCGCTCGACCTGGAGCTCGTGCTCGCGGCGCCGTCGGACGATCGGCCGGCCGGTGCGGCGGAGGGCACCGAGCGGGAGGTCGTGCGGGGAACCGTGCGCAACCTCGTGGCCGGACCGGTCGAGGACATGACGGTGACGCTCCGCGGCGTGCCAGGGCGTGGTCGGCACGTGCGGCTCGAGCTCGACGCGAACCCCGCGCTGCACGACGAGGAGGACGTCCGGCGCCACGCCGAGCGTCTCGTGGACTGGCTCGAGACCCTCGCCGGGGCGAGCCGGGCCGACGAGGTCGACGACCTCGACCTCGTCGGCCCGCGCGAGCGCGAGCTCGTCGTCGGCACGTTCAACGCCACCGACCACCCGCGCACGTCCGCGACCCTGGGCCGGCGGTTCGCCGCGCAGGCTGTGGCGACGCCCGGTGCGACCGCGCTCGTGCACGGCGACGCGTCACGGACGTACGACGACCTGCTCGCTGCGGCGCAGCGCGTCGCGGCGGGCCTGCGCGACCGCGGGGTCGGTCCGGGCGACGTCGTCGGCGTCGCCCTGCCGCGGTCGTTCGCGCTGTTCGAGACGGTCCACGCGATCGCGCTGCTCGGCGCCGTCTACCTCCCGCTGGACCCGGACCTGCCGCCCGCGCGCACGGCGTCGATGGTGCAGGACGCCGGCGCGACGATCGTCGTGACCCCCGACGACGTCCCCGCCGGCACCGGCCCGGTCGAGATCCCCGACGACGTCGACGCGCCCGCGTACGTGCTGTTCACGTCCGGCTCGACGGGTCGCCCCAAGGGCGTCGTCGTCGGCCACCGCGCGATCGACAACCGCCTCGCGTGGATGCAGCACCACCTCCCGCTGCACGCGGGCGACCGGGTGCTGCACAAGACCCCGATCTCGTTCGACGTGTCCGTGTGGGAGCTGTTCTGGCCGCTGCAGGTGGGCGCGACGGTCGTCGTGGCCGATCCGGGCGCCCACCGCGACCCGCGCGCGATCGCCGACCTCGTGGTCACGCACCACATCGGGACGCTGCACTTCGTGCCCTCGATGCTGCGCGCGCTGCTGGCGGACCGCACGAGCCGCGAGCGCGTCGCGCAGGGCCGTGTGCGCACCCTGGTCACGAGCGGTGAGGCGCTCGCCCCCGACCTCGTGCAGGGCGCGCGCGAGTCGTTCGGCGTCACGCCCGTGAACCTCTACGGCCCGACCGAGGCCGCGATCGACGTGACGAGCTGGGACTGCGTCGGCGACGAGGACGACGTGCCGATCGGGCGCCCCGTGTGGAACACGGCCTGCTACGTGCTCGACGAGCGGCGACGCCCGCTGCCGGTCGGTGCCACCGGCGAGCTCTGGCTCGGCGGCGTCCAGCTCGCCGCCGGGTACGCGGGACGGCCGGACCTCACGGCGGAGCGCTTCGTGGACGACCCGTTCCGGCCCGGCGGTCGGATGTACCGCACGGGCGACCTCGCGGCGTGGCGACCCGACGGCGCGCTGCGGTACCTCGGACGCGTCGACGACCAGGTGAAGCTCCGGGGACAGCGCGTAGAGCTCGGTGAGATCGAGCAGGCGGTGGCCGGGACGCCGGGCACCGACGCGGTCGTCGCGGGGATGGTCGGCGAGCAGCTCGTCGTGTGGTTCGTGCCGACGGCCGGGTCCGACGGTGGTGCGGTGGTCGGTGCGCTGCGCGCCGCTGCCGAGGCACGCCTGCCCGCGTCGTTCCTTCCGCACCACTGGGTGCCCGTCGACGCGGTCCCCGTCACGACGAGCGGCAAGGCGGACCGCCCCGCGCTCGCGCGCACCCACCCGCCGGCCCCCGAGGCCACGGCGGGCTCCGGGCCCACCGGGTTCCTCGAGCAACGCGTGTGCGCGGCCGTCGCCGACGTCCTCGGTCTCGCGTCCGCGGGGCGCGACGACGACTTCTTCACCCTCGGGGGCGACTCCTTGTCCGTGCTGCGGCTCGTGGCGGCGCTCGACGACGACCTCGGCAGACGGCTCACGATCGCCGACGCCTTCGCGCACCCCACCCCGCGCGCGCTGGCACGACTCCTCGGGGACGGGGCCGGAGACGGCCACGCGATCGACGAGGTGCTCACGCTGCGGCCGGGCGCCGGTCGGACGCCGCTGTTCCTGCTGCCCCCGGCGGGCGGGCTCGGCTGGTGCTACGCCGGTCTGCTGCGCTCGCTGCCGCCCGACCTGCCCGTGCACACCGTCCAGGCCCCGGGGCTCGCCGAGGGACGACCCGACCCCGTGGCCGACCTGCACGCGCTCGCCGCACGGCAGCTCGCGGCCATCCGCACGGTCGTGGGCGACGGCCCGTTCCACGTCGCGGGCTGGTCGCTCGGCGGCATGGCGGCGCACCAGGTCGCCGCGACCGCGCGCGCCGACGGGCAGCACGTGGGCGCGGTCGTCCTGCTCGACGCCTACCCGGCCGAGCAGTGGTCGCACCTCGCGGAGCCCACGGAGCAGGACACGCTCGTGGGCGTGCTGCGGCTCGGTGGCCTCGACGCGGCCCCCGACGAGCCGCTGGACCGTGACGCGGTGCTCGAGCGGTTGCGCACGTCCGGCAGCGCGGTCGGCTCGCTCCCGGAGGCGACGCTCCGAGGGTGCGTCGTCTCGGTCGTCGAGGCGAGCAGGATCGTGCGGACGTCGGCGCACGACGTCCTGGAGGGCGACGCGACGCTCGTGGTCGCGGGCGCCCCGCGGCCCGAGACCTGGCTCGACCCGCGAGGCTGGGCCGCGCACGTGCGCGGCGAGCTGCGCGTGGTCGAGGTCGCCGCGTCGCACGGCGAGCTGGTCCGTCGGCCGGTCGCCGACGACGTCGGCGCCCTGATCGCCGCGCTCGTCACGTGAGCGAGCGCGTGGTCGTCCGGTTCGTGCGCACCGACGACGCGGCCGACGACCGCCTGCTGACGCCCGCGGAACGCACCCGGCGCGACCGGCTCGTGCACCCGGCCGACCGCGCCGCGTTCACCGCGGCGCACGTGCTCGTGCGCGAGTGCGCGGCGACGGCGCTCGGGATCGAGGCGCACGACGTCGACCTCGTGCAGCGCTGCGACACCTGCGGTGCGCGAGGGCACGGTCGCCCCGCGCTCGCGGACCGGCCCGACGTCGGCGTGAGCCTCTCCCACACGCGCGGCTGGGTCGCTGCGATCGCCGCGCTACGCGCCGGGTCGGGCCCGGTCCGGGTGGGGATCGACGTCGAGCTCGTGCGTCCCGTGCCCGCCTCCGCGTTCAGCGTCCGCGAACGTCGTTGGCTCCGGGGCCGGCCCGAGAACGACGCCACGGCCCTCTGGACGCGCAAGGAGGCCCTGGTGAAGTCGGGAGCCGGATCGCTCGAGCACGTCCGCGACCTCGACGTCCTGGGATCGACGCACCGGCCGCCCCGGGAGCCGGCCCGAACCGTCGAGGGTCGAGAGGTCCACGGGTGGTCGGGGCCGGGCGTCGTCGGCGCGTGGGCGAGCGACCTCCCGCTCACGTGAGCCGACGGCGTCCCCGGACCTCGGTCGGGACTCCGCGAGGGACCACGACGAGCCGGTCGGCTCGACCTGCCCTCGCGAAACGGTCGACGACGGCAGACACCGGGTCGACGAAGTGTGCCCAGTCGCTGTGGTGCACGGGGACGACGACCGCCTCGACGAGCAGGTCGGCGACGGCGCTCGCGCGAGCGGCGTCGAGCGTGAGCGGCTCGTCCGGGAACCGTCCCACGTCTGCCCCGCCGACGAAGAGCAGCGCGAGCTCGATCCCTCCGAAGCGACGGGCGATCGCGGCGACCACGTCGATCGACGCGTTGTCCCCGGACACGTAGACCGTCGGTTCCCCGGTGGCCTCGAGCACGAAACCTGTGACGTGACCCGTGAGCGCCTCGGCACCCTCGGGACCGTGCCGCGCGGGGACCGCAGTGACGACGACGTCGCCCAGGTCGACCTGCTCCCACGGCTCGAGCCCGCGAACACCTGTGATCCGCGCCGCGGCGTCCGGTGTGGAGAGCACGACCGGGACGCGTGCGAGAACGTCCCGACCCGCGTGGTCGAGGTTGTCGGCGTGCTGGTCGTGCGAGAGCAGGACCACGTCGATCGGGCCGAGGGCCTCGGGCTGCAGGGCGGGGCCCACGAGCTTGCGCAGCGTGACCCCGTTGTCGTAGTCGCCCGGCTGGTCGAAGGTCGGGTCCGTGAGGAACGTGCGTCCTGCGTACGTGAACGCGATCGTCGGACCGCCGACGAAGGTGGCGGTGGTGAGGACGTCGTCAGTGGTGGTGGTCATGGGGACGACGGTGCCGCACCCCGCTGCTCCGCCGACAGTGGCCCTGGAGACGTCTGTCGATAAGATCGGGCCATGCTCCACGAGGTCGCGGTCGTCGCGTTCCACGGCATCAGCTCGTTCCATCTCGCTGCACCGTCCGCCGTGCTCGGCGCGCAGGTCGACGGCTCGCTCCTCGAGCCCGGCGCGGGCGCGCCCGGTGTCGGCACGCCCGGCGAACGCGCCGCGCGCACGCTGCCGTACCGGGTGACCGTGTGCGCGGAGCGGCCCGGCGGGATCTCCACCACCGCCGGGTACGACGTCGTCGTGCGCCGCGGGCTCGACGCGGTCGCGACGGCCGACACCGTCGTCCTGCCGAGCTGGGACCTCGGTGCCGAGCCCTCGGAGGTGCTGCTCGACGCCGTGCGCGGCGCGCACGCTCGCGGTGCACGTGTCGTCGGACTGTGCCTCGGTGCGTTCGTCGTCGCCGCGTCGGGGATCGCGGACGGTCGAGAGGTCGCCACCCACTGGCACGCCGCCGACGAGCTCGCGTCGCGCTACCCCGCGGTCCGGGTGCGGTCAGACGTGCTGTGGTGCGACGACGGCGACGTCGTGACGTCCGCGGGTGTCGCCGCCGCGCTCGACTGCTGCCTGCACGTCGTCCGCTCGGACCACGGTGAGCGGGTCGCGTCCGCCGTGGCCCGCTCGCTCGTGCTCGCACCGCACCGCGACGGCTCGCAGGCACAGTTCATCCCCGCTCCCGTCGCCGCTGCGCCGGGACCCGACCCTCTCGAGACGGCGATGGCCTGGGCGTCGTCACGGCTCGACGCGCCGCTCGACCTCGACCGCTGGGCACGCGAGGCGACGATGTCGCGACGCACGTTCACGCGCCGCTTCCGCGCCCGCACGGGCACGAGCCCGGCACAGTGGCTGCTCGAGCGGCGGCTCACGCATGCCCGGCTGCTGCTCGAGACCTCGACGATGCCGGTCGAGTCCGTCGCCCGCGCCTGCGGGTACACGACGGCGGCCGCGCTACGGCAGCACTTCTCGGCGCGCTACGGCACGAGCCCCAGCCGGCACCGCGACGCGTTCGGCGCTACGCCTCCACCACGACGGGGATGATCATCGGCCGGCGACGCAGACGGTTCGACACCCAGCGTCCGACGACCCGACGCATCACCTGCTGGAGCTGGTGCGTGTCCGTGGCGCCGCCCAGGATCGACTCCTCCAGCGCGCGCGTCACGTCCGGGAGGATCTCCTCGAACACCGCGTCCTGCTCGGCGAACCCACGCGCGTGGATCTGCGGACCCGCGAGCACCTTGCCGTCCGCCGACGACACGACCGCGAAGATCGAGATGAACCCCTCGTCGCCGAGGATGCGCCGGTCCTTGAGCTCGGCGTCGGTGATCTCGCCGACCGACGAGCCGTCGACGTACACGTACCCGCACGGCACGGCTCCCACGACGGACGCGACGCCGTCGACGAGGTCCACGACCACGCCGTCCTCGGCGAGCACCACACGGTCCGCCGGCACGCCCGTCTGCACCGCGAGCGCAGCGTTCGCGACGAGGTGACGCACCTCGCCGTGCACGGGCATGACGTTCTTGGGCCGCAGGATGTTGTAGCAGTACAGGAGCTCGCCCGCCGAGGCGTGGCCCGAGACGTGCACCTTGGCGTTGCCCGAGTGCACGACGCGCGCGCCGAGCCTCGTCAGGCCGTTGATCACGCGGAAGACGGCGTTCTCGTTGCCCGGGATGAGCGACGACGCCAGGATCACCGTGTCACCGGGTCCGACCGAGACCTTGTGGTCGTTGTTCGCGATGCGCGACAGCGCGGCCATGGGCTCGCCCTGCGAGCCGGTGCACATGAGCACGATCTCGTCGTCCGGCAGGTCGCCGACCCGCTTGAGGTCGATCAGTACGTCGTCGGGCACCTTGAGGTAGCCGAGGTCCGCCGCGATCGCCATGTTGCGCACCATCGAGCGGCCGACGAGCGCGACGCGCCGCCCGTGCGCCGCGGCGGCGTCGAGCACCTGCTGCACGCGGTGCACGTGCGACGAGAACGACGCGACGATGATCCGCTTGCCCGACTCGGCGAACACCTGGTCGAGCACCGGACCGATGCCGCGCTCCTGCGCGACGAACCCCGGGACCTCGGCGTTGGTGGAGTCGACCATGAACAGGTCGACGCCCTTCTCCCCCAGCCGCGCGAACGCCCGCAGGTCGGTGATGCGGCCGTCGAGCGGCAGCTGGTCCATCTTGAAGTCGCCGGTGTGCAGCACGGTGCCGGCGCTCGTCGTCACCGCGACGGCCAGCGCGTCCGGGATCGAGTGGTTCACCGCGACGAACTCGCACGAGAACGCGCCGAGCTGCTCGGTCTGCCCCTCCTTGACCGCGAGCGTCAGCGGCGCGATGCGGTGCTCCTTGAGCTTCGCCTCGACGAACGCGAGCGTGAGCTGCGACCCGACGAGCGGGATGTCACGGCGCAGCCGCAGCAGGTACGGCACGGCGCCGATGTGGTCCTCGTGACCGTGCGTGAGGACGATCGCGTCGATGTCGTCGAGCCGGTCCCGGATGTAGTCGAAGTCCGGGAGGATCAGGTCGACGCCGGGCTGGTGGTCCTCGGGGAACAGCACGCCGCAGTCGATGACGAGCAGGCGTCCGCCGTGCTCGAGCACGGCCATGTTGCGGCCGACCTCGCCGAGGCCGCCCAGGGCGACGATGCGCAGGGCTCCGTCGGCGAGCGGCGGCGGGGTGGTCAGCTCGGGGTGGGGGTGACTCATGGAGCTCCTGGTCTCAGGCCAGCGCTGCGTCCAGCAGGCCGGCGGCGCGCAGCCCTGCGCGGATGTCGTCGACGTCCTGCTCGGACGCCGGCACGTACGGGAGCCGCACCGAGCGGCTCGGGATCAGTCCGAGGACCTCGAGCGCGGCCTTGGCGAAGACCGCCTGGAAGCCTGCGCCGTTGATCGCCTGCACGGCGGGGGTCGTCGTGCGGTACAGCTCGAGGGCCCGGACGTGGTCGCCCGCGTCCCACGCGCGGATCATCTCCGCGAAGACGGCGCCGACGACGTGAGTCGCGACGCCGACGACCCCGCACGCCCCGTGCGCGAGAAATGGCAGTGTCAGGGCGTCGTCGCCGCAGTACCAGGCCAGCCCGGTGCGCGCGGTCATGTCCGCGACGGAGGCGACGTCGCCGCTCGCGTCCTTCATGGCGATCACACGGTCGTGCGCCGCGAGAGCGTCGATCGTCGCGGGCGCCATGCGCACCCCGGCGCGACCGGGGACGTCGTAGAGCATGACGGGCAGGTCGGTCGCGTCGGCGACCGAGGTGACGTGCAGCGCGAGTCCGGGCTGGGAGGGCCGGGAGTAGTACGGGCTCACGACGAGCAGCCCGTGGGCGCCCGCCTCCGCCGCCTGCTCGGCCATCCGCACGGCGTGCAGCGTGTCGTTCGAGCCGGCGCCGGCGACGACGTACGCGCGGTCGCCCACGGCCTCGACGACGGCCTCGACCAGCTCGGCCTTCTCAGGCGCGTGGGTGGTGGGCGCCTCGCCCGTCGTGCCGTTGAGCACGAGTCCGTCGTGGCCGTTGTCGACCAGGTGCTTCGCGAGCGAGACCGCCGCGTCGAGGTCGATCTCGCCGTCGGACATCGGCGTGACCATCGCGGACAGGACGGCCCCGAACGGGCGGGAGCTCGACGTCACGTGCGGCATGGCCTCACCGTACCGCGACGAGGTGCACCGACGAGGCGGTGTTCACAGGGACGCCGACGAGGGCGCAGGCTGGAGCGCGAGAGCTCGCGAGAGCGCCTCGTGCGCCTGTGCAGGAGTGAGGCCGAGCTGCCGCGCGACGAGCGCGAGCGTGCGGGCCGACTCGTCGACGGCCGCGGGCGAGGGGCGACGTGCACCTGGGTCGAGCACCACCGTGCCGTGCCGACCGCCCGACGCGACCAGCCCGTCGCGCGCCAGCAGCTCGTAGACCCGGTTCACCGTCCCGCGCGCGATCCCGAGATCGGCGGCGAGCTGGCGGATCGACGGCAGACGGACCCCCGCGGTCAGCTCGCCCGACAGGACGAGGCGCTCGATCTGAGCTCGTAGCTGCTCGTACACCGGCACGGCCGATTCGGGATCGACCTCGACGATCATCGCGCGTCCCGCATCACGTCCGCGGTCGCGGACGGTGCTCCTGCATCCCATCGTCGAGACGGTCGCGGCGACGCCCGGTGCAGCGCGACGAACGCTGCGACGACGAGCGCCACCTCGACGACCGTCAACGCCGAGCCCACCGCTCCCGAGCCATCGGCCGGCAGGGCGCTCGTCGCCCACGCGAGCACGAGCAGCGCGATCGAGAGCTCGAGCCACGCGACGACCGTCGACGCGAATGCACGGATCCGGTCGTCGACGACCGCAGCACGACCGCTGAGCCCCGGTCGGGGGCGGGTTCGGACGGCACGCAGCGTCAGCTCGCTGACACCGACGACCAAGGCACCCAGCACGAGCGCCGTCGCAGTCGGTGCCGTCGCCTCGCCGAGCAAGAGGTCGGCGGCACCCAGTGCCGCCGCGAGCGACGCGCACACCCGCGCCGCCCGCACGACGCCCGGCCGTGCCGCGGGCCGGTGCGGTTCGAGCGAGGCCCGCAGCCGCCCGGACGGCCTCGCGATGCGATAGGTCTCGGCCGACAGCGACCCGACGACGACCCCGGCGATGCCGAGGAAGAGCACGTCACCGAGGGGGTTGCGCTCGCCGATCGAGAATCCCACGGTCTGATAGGTCGAGAGCCCGACGACCACCGCGACGGACACACCGACGAGACCTCCGACGAGGCGGTGCAACCTGTGCCGTCGCAGGTAGGACGCGTACACGGCCCCTTCCTGGGTGCGGACGTCCGTCGAGCCGGCGATCCAGGCGACGTCCCTTGCGACGACCGGTGCGGGGCGCGGGTACAGGACGGCGGCGACGGAGGCGGCGAGGAGCAGTCCGACGAGGGCAGCTACGACGACCGGCATCACTGGCATCCGCTTCCCTCCCGTTCCATCTGGCTCAATGTCACAGTACATTGGGCCAATGTCCTCGGCAACGGTCACCGACGAGCAGCTCCGTGCCCTCGTCCCCGTCCGCTCCACCGCGCGCACGGTCGTCGCGGTCGTCCTGGTGCTCGCCGCGCTCGTCGGGGCGTCGTTCGCACCCCGGCTGCTCCGCGCCGACGTCCTGCCGAGCCAGAGCACGGGTGGCTGGGTGCGCACGGGCGACGGTGCGGTCGTCGCCACCTCCGAGGTCTCCGGCGCCACCTGGCCGTGGGCCCGGATCGACGGTGTCGCGACTCAGCCCGGCGCCGAGGTGATCGGGTGGTGGATCGTCCGGGGCCCCTCACCGCAGCTCCCGGAGGACCCCGCGACGCTCGACGACGTCCTCACGTCGGTCGGAGCGCGCGACGCGACGAACCATCGGGTCGCCTACGGCGAGCACGCGGTGGTCGTCGTCGCGTGGCGCGTCACGGACTGCGAGCAGCTGCAGGTCGACGTCACGCGGCTCGAGCTCTCCGCGCCCTTCGCGGGGAGATCCGAGCAGGAGGCCACGATGCTCATGTCGCCGGCCAGCGACCTCGAGGGGTTGCAGCAGGCCGGCGTGTGCGACTGACCCGTCAGGCGCGCACGTACGTCTCGAAGCGGTACGGCACGTCGTCGCTCGACATGTGCCACCCGTCGACCGGGTCGCTCGCGGCCTCGCGCCACTCGTCGTCCGCGAGCCCGGGTGCCCACGTGTCCCCCGCCACGTCCGCCTCGACGACCGTCACCTCGACGCGGTCGGCGACCGCGAGCGCCTGTTCGTACACCTGCCCGCCGCCGATGACCCACGCGTCGTCGTCCGCGACGAGCGCGAGCGCCGCGTCCAGCGACGCGACGACCTCCGCGCCCGGCGCCTCGAACCCGGCGGTGCGCGAGAGCACCACGTTGCGCCGGCCAGGCAGCGGTCGGAACCGGTCGGGCAACGACTCCCACGTCGTGCGGCCCATGATCACGGGGTGGCCGGCCGTCAGCGTGCGGAACCGCGCCATGTCCTCGGGCAGGTGCCACGGCAGCCCGCCCCCGGCGCCGATGACGCCGTCGGGGGTCTGGGCCCAGATGAGTGCGACGCTCACACCGCCACCGGAGCCTTGATCGTCGGGTGGTGCTGGTAGCCCACGACCTCGACGTCGTCGAACGTGTAGTCGAAGACCGACGGCGCGCGCCGCAGGTTCAGCGTCGGCGGCGCGTAGGGCTCTCGCGACAGCTGCTCGCGCACCTGCTCGACGTGGTTGTCGTACACGTGGCAGTCGCCGCCGGTCCACACGAAGTCGCCGACCTCGAGATCGGCCTGCTGCGCGACCATGTGGGTCAGCAGGGCGTAGGACGCGATGTTGAACGGCACGCCGAGGAACATGTCCGCCGAGCGCTGGTACAGCTGGCAGGAGAGCCGGCCGTCGGCGACGTAGAACTGGAAGAACGCGTGGCACGGCGCGAGCGCCATGCGCGGGATGTCCGCGACGTTCCACGCCGAGACGACGTGCCGGCGCGAGTCGGGGTCGCGGCGCAGGTTCTCGACGAGCTGCGCGACCTGGTCGACGTGCCCGCCGTCGGGCGTGGGCCACGATCTCCACTGCACGCCGTACACGGGTCCGAGGTCGCCGTCGGGGCCCGCCCACTCGTCCCAGATCCGCACGCCGTTCTCCTGCAGCCAGGCGACGTTCGAGTCGCCGCGCAGGAACCACAGCAGCTCGTACACCACCGACTTCAGGTGCACGCGCTTGGTCGTGACGAGCGGGAAGCCCTGCGCGAGGTCGAACCGCATCTGGTGGCCGAAGAGGCTGCGCGTCCCTGTGCCGGTGCGGTCCGCCTTGGGCGTCCCGGTCTCGAGCACCAGGCGCAGCAGGTCCTCGTAGGGGGTGCTGACGGGCAGGCTGACGGGCGTGGGGGCCGGAGCCGACGACGACATGGTCGCCATCGTACGTTCGCGCTCGCGCCGTCGGGCGCCCGGCGCGCGAACGTGTGCGACAGTGACCCGCGTGAGCACGACGACCGACCGCGACGACGTCCGGGCGGCGATCCGGCAGGCCGTCTCGGTCGCCGCCGCGACAGGCCTGTACGGGGTCTCGTTCGGGGCCCTGTCCGTCGTCGCGGGCCTCGACCTCGCGCAGACCATGGCTCTGTCGCTGCTGATGTTCTCCGGCGGCTCGCAGTTCGCGTTCATCGGGGTGGTCGGCTCGGGCGGCACGGCGACCGCGGCCGTCGCGACCGCGGGGCTGCTCGGCGTGCGCAACGGTCTGTACGGCCCGCAGGTCGCGCCACTGCTCGGCGCGCGCGGCGTGCGCCGGCTCGTGGCCGCGCAGCTCACGATCGACGAGTCCACCGCGGTGGGCACCGCGCACCCGCCCGGGCCGGCCGCGCGCGCGGGGTTCTGGTGGACGGGTGTCGGTGTGTTCGTGCTGTGGAACCTGTTCACGCTCGGCGGCGCGCTGCTGGGTGACGCGCTCGGGGACCCGCGCCGGTATGGCCTCGACGCGGCGGCTGCTGCGGCGTTCCTCGCGCTCGTGTGGCCACGTTTCTCCGGCCGGTACGCGTCGCTCGCGCGGCTCGTCGGCGGCGCGGCTGTCCTGGTGGCTCTCGCGACGACACCCGTCCTGCCGGCGGGCGTGCCCGTGCTGCTGGCGGCGGCCGTCGCGATCCTCGTCGGGCTCCTCGCCCCGGACGACGGCCGGACCGACGAGCCGCCCGGCCCGGGTGCCACGGAGGCCGCCGCATGAGCCCCACCCTCACCTGGGTCGCCGTGCTCGTGGGCGCAGCGGTGGTGTTCGCGACGAAGCTGCTCGGGCACCTGGTCCCCGAGCACTGGCTCGCGCGGCCGCGCGTCGCACGCACCGCGGCGCTCGTCACCGTCGCGCTGCTGTCCGCCCTCGTCGCCGTGCAGGCGGTCGCGCAAGGTCGTTCGCTCGTGCTCGACGCACGCCTGCCGGCGCTCGCCGTCGCGGCGGTCGCCCTGCTGCTGCACGCACCGTTCGTGGTCGTCGTCGTGCTCGCGGCCGTGACGGCGGCGGTGCTGCGCGCGCTCGGTATGCCCTGAGGCCCGGGATGCCCTCGGCCCGGCGCCGTCGCGGCGCCGGGCACGATCGGAGGCCCTCGTTCGTTGGCGTGGTGCCCATCCCGACGAGGCCACCGGGCCCCGACCCGAAGGACACCCCCGTGCCGCACACGCAGCCGACCACGACGCCGACCCCGCAGGCGCCCGCCACCCGAGGTTCGACCCTCGGCTCCCTCATCTTCCTGTCCCGCTGGCTGCAGGTGCCGCTCTACCTCGGCCTGATCGTCGCGCAGGCGGTCTACGTCTGGCAGTTCATGAAGGAGCTGTGGCACCTCGCGCACGGCGTCTTCTCCGGGCACGGGCTGAGCGAGGGCGAGATCATCATCGCCGTCCTCGGCCTGGTGGACGTCGTGATGATCGCGAACCTGCTCATCATGGTGATCGTCGGAGGCTACGAGACGTTCGTCTCCCGCATCCGGCTCGACAACCACCCCGACCAGCCCGAGTGGCTCTCGCACGTCAACGCGAACGTGCTCAAGACGAAGCTCGCGATGTCGATCATCGGCATCTCGTCGATCCACCTGCTGCGCAGCTTCATCGAGGCGGGTGCCACGGTGCAGAGGCCGCACGGCGGCGAGGCGCTGCTGTGGCAGACCGTCATCCACCTGACGTTCATCGTCTCGGCCGTCGCGCTCGCGTGGATCGACAAGATGTCGGTCAAGCACCCACCCCGGCCGCGGCCGGGCGTCGCGCGCGTCGACGCAGCCGACGACGGCCCGCCGGCCGAGCCGGTGGCGCCCCGCGAGCCTGTGGGTGCGACACTCGCCTGATGCCGCTGTTCACCGACACCGCCGACGTCTCCGTCCGCCCCGCCGTCCCTGGCGACGAGCGGGCGATCGCTCAGGTGCAGCTGGCCGCATGGCGGCTCGCGCACACCGGTGCGCTCGGAGCGGCCGCGCTCGACCTGCTCGACACCGACCAGGTCGCCGGCCAGTGGTCTGCCGCGATCACCGACGCGCCGGCAGGGCACCGCGTGCTCGTGGCGTGCGCCGGGCCCCGTGTCGTCGGCTTCGTCGCGACGGCTCCCGTGCCCGGACCCGAGGGCGACGCGCCCGGCGGCGTGGTGCTCGCGCTCGAGGTCACGCCCGACGAGCAGCGCGGCGGGCACGGCTCGCGCCTGCTCGCCGCCGCGGTCGACCTCCTGCGCGAGGACGGCGCCGACCAGGTGCACACGTGGGTGCTCGACGACGACCCGGCCCGCGAGCAGTTCCTCGCGGGGGCGGGCCTGGGCCCGGACGGCACGGACCGCGACGTGGCTACCGGCACGGGGCCCGACGGCGAGGACCGCACGGTGCGCGAGCACCGGTGGTGGGCGACGGTCTGACGACCGGGCCGGCAGTGCGCGGACGTCAGTCCGCGGGCCGAGCTGCCTTCCCGCGGTGCAGCCTGTGGGCCGTGCGCAGCGACTCGCGCGCGCGGCGGCGGTCCCCTGCCGCGTCGTACGCGAACGCCAGGTGGTACCACGAGCGCCAGTCGTCGGGCTCCGCCTCGGCCCGGTCGCGCGCCGGCTCGAACGCCTCGCGCGCCGCGGCGCGGTCGATGCGGCCGCCGGGCGACCGCGGCAGCTCGTCTACCGGGAGCTCGTCGGCCTCCGCCAGCTCGTCGGCCATGCGCTGCACGTCCACCGCGAGCGACCACTCGCGCCACACGAGCCAGACCACGAGCACCGGGAGCACCCACAGCGCGGCCCCCAGGACCACGGCCACGGGCTCGCCCGTGCGCACCAACGCGGTGGCGCGAACCGCCACGACCCAGAGGTAGATGCCCAGCAGCACGGTGACCAGCACGGCCCCGAGGACCGCTCCGCCGCGTGCGCGCCGCGCCGCCATCAGAGATCGAGCAGGTGCTCGAGCCCGACCGTCAGGCCCGGGCGGCGCCCCACCTGCCGCACGCCCAGCAGGACCCCCGGCATGAAGCTCACGCGGTCGAACGAGTCGTGCCGGATCGTGAGCTGCTCGCCCGCGTTGCCCAGCAGGATCTCCTCGTGCGCGACGAGGCCGCGCAGCCGCACCGCGTGCACGCGCACGCCGTCGACGTCCGCGCCGCGCGCGCCGTCGAGCGTCTGGGTCGTCGCATCGGGCGACGGCGCGACGCCGGCTGCAGCCCGAGCGGAGGCGATCGCCTGCGCGGTGTGCCGCGCGGTACCCGAGGGCGCGTCGACCTTGTCGGGATGGTGCAGCTCGACGACCTCGACGCTCTCGAACCAGCGCGCAGCGCGCGCGGCGAACGACATCGCGAGCACAGCGCCCAGCGCGAAGTTCGGCGCCACGAGCACCCCGACGCCCGGGCGATCGGCCAGGTGGTCGCGCACGCGCACGAGGGCCGCCTCGTCCCACCCGGTCGTCCCCACCACCACGTGCACCCCGGCGTCGACGAGCGCGTGCACGTTCTGCTCGGTCACCGCGGGGACGGTGAAGTCGACCGCGACGTCGGCGCCGGCCGCTGCGGACAGGTCGTCGCCAGCGTCGAGCGTCGCGACGAGCTCGAGGTCGTCCGCCCCCTGCACGGCCTTGACGACGGTGGACCCCATGCGGCCGGCCGCGCCCAGCACGGCCACCTTGATGCGCTCGCTCACGGTCAGCCAGCCTAGACGCTGCTCAACCTCGGTCGGTGCGGTGCCGATGGTGGGTGGTGAGCACCATCACGGCGGTTGTCCGATACACCCGCCGTCCCCTGGCCGCCCTCACCGCGGTCTTCGTCTGCGTCCTCCTGCCGGCCTGGGCGATCTGCGCGGTCGACGCCTACACGTGGAGCCGCGCGGGCGACGGGGCAGTCCCCTGGACCCCGCTCGGATCGGTCACCTGGACCTGGTCCCACGCCTGGCCCTGGGCGCTGGCGGTCACGCTCTGGTGCGTCGTCGTGTGGGTCGCCACCGCGGAGCAGGCCCGGCGCGGCGCACGCCGTCGCTGGGTGCCGTTCGGCATCACCGCCGCGATCCTGGTGCTCTGGTCGACGCTCGGGCTCGTCGGCGCGACGACCCGGGACCTGTTCGCCGTCGACCAGGACCCGAGCGCATGGGCCACGACCGGCTACAGCCTCGGATGGCCGGGCCCCGCCGACCACGCCCCGCTCACGTGGAGCGCGGGCGACCGGGTCGCACTCTCGCCCGACGCGCGGTTCTTCCATCTTCCCGACGTGACGGCGCACATCAGGTTGCCGATCGTCACGCCCCTGGTCGCGCTGGTGGCCGTGTGGTTCGTCGCGCTCGTCGCGGGGCGGGGCGTGAGCATCTCGTCCACCACGTCGACGTGGCCGTCCAGGGCCCTGGCCGTGGTGGCGCTCGGCCTGCCCGCGGTGGCGGCGCTCGGTGCCGCGACCTGGGCGGCGTCGGGCGACGTCGGGGGCTCGTGGGACCGCGCGCACGTCGCGCTCGATCTCCGTCCTGTGGCGCTGGCGATGCTCGTCGGCGTCCTGACCGTCGGCGCCGGACGCGTCGGATGGGCTGTGACCGTCGCGATGATCACCCCGTGGACGCTGCGACACGTGCACAGCTGGTGGGAGCAGCAGGTCGACCAGATCGGTGTCGTGGCGCTCGGCGGCCTCGGCGCGGTCCTGCTCGCGTCCTGCATCGTCCCGGCGGCGCGGGCCGTGGGGCGTCTGGACGGCGCTCCCGAGCAACCCGCCGAGCACACGGTGGTCGTCTCGTGACCGGACCGGCTCTCGTTCACGCGAGAGCCGCGGCGAGCGACTCCTCGATCCTGCGCAGCTCCGCGGGCGCGCAGCCGACGGTGCGCTCGACCTCGCGCGGCGCGTGGCCCGCGTCCGCGTACCAGCGCACGGCCCGCAGCACGGCCTCGGGCACGACGACCCCCGGCCCGACCGCCTCACGCACGAACCCCGAGAACCGCACGGCCGCGAGGTACTGCGCGGGCTCGACACCGAGGTAGCGCAGGGACCAGCGGAACAGGTCGCTCACCGTCACCTCGGCGGCGCGGGCGAGGTCGGCCGCGGCGACGAGCCCGCGTTCGCGATCTGCGACGTGCAGCACGTGCGCGAAGCGGTCGAGGTCCTCGTCGTGGACCACCAGCCGCGCGAGCTCGTCGGTCAGCAGCCTCGCGGCCCCGAGCCCGTCACCACCCTCGAGCAGGCGGGCCGCCTCGGCGAGAGCCGCCGTGCCGACGATCGCCTCGGGGTCGGCCCACCGGTCCACGAGCAGGTCGCTCGCACCCGTCGCCGCCAGCGCCTGGGGTGCGAGCTGCAGCCCCAGTCGTACCGTGCCCGCGGGCTGCACCCGCACCGCGGCGTGGCGCATGATGCCCCGCACCCCCGTGCCGTCCGGGCGCGTCGAGCCGTCCGGCACCCGGGCGAGCGTCCCGGTCGGGCCGACGACGAGCTGCAGCAGCCCTCGCCCGTCAGGTAGCAGGACCTCGCGACTCGGCTCGTCGTGCCGCACGACCCAGGCGTGCTCGACGAGCCCCGGCAGCACGACGTCGTGGCGGGAGTAGACGACCTGGTCGACGGGCATGCCTCATCATCGCCCGTCGGACGTCCGGGCGGGAGCCCGTGCGGTGATCTGTGGACGCCGCCGCACCGTCCTGAACCCTCCGGTCAGTCCCCGAACGGCCCGACGCGCACGACGGAACGCGGCAGCGACGCGAGCTCGCCCGCGAGCTCCTGCACGTCGGCCGCCGTCACGGCCCGCACGCGCTCGAGCGACTCGTCGAGGCTCAGCAGCGACCCGTGGACCAGCTCGGCCTTGCCGAGCCGGCTCATGCGCGAGCCGGTGTCCTCCATGCCGAGCACGAGCCCGCCGGACAGCTGCCCGATCGACCGCTCGAGCTCGGACGCCGTGATCGGGCTGTCCGCGAGGCGCTCCCACTCCGCGACCATGAGCGCGACGACCTCGTCGATCTTTCCGGGCGTGCACCCGGCGTAGACGCCGAAGTACCCGGTGTCCGAGTGCCCCGACGCGAAGGAGTACGTCGAGTACGCGAGCCCGCGCCGCTCCCGGATCTCCTGGAACAGCCGCGAGGACATGCCGCCGCCGAGCACCGCGTTGAGCACGGACAGCGTGAAGCGCCGCTCGTCGGTCGCGGTCAGGGCCGTGCAGCCGACGATGACGTTGGCCTGCTCGGTGTGCCGACGCACGGACCGCTCGACGCCGACGGGCGGGATGCCCGCCTCGCCGGCGTGCAACGCGTCGACCGCGAGCCGGCGCCCGCGCGGGGCGGCGTCGGCCGCGAGGTCCCAGCCGCCGTCGGCCAGGGCCCGCTCGACCTGCGCGCACAGCGCGTCGTGGTCGACTCCCCCGGCTGCGCTCACGACGAGCGTCGAGGGCTGGTAGTGCCAGCGGTAGTGCTCCCACACCGCGTCACGCGGGACCGCGCGGATCGTGTCGGGGGTGCCACCGATCGGGCGGCCCAGCGGGTGACCGCCCAGCACCGCCGCGGCGAACTGCTCGTGCACGACGTCGCTCGGGTCGTCGTCGTTCATCGCGAGCTCTTCGAGGATGACGCCGCGCTCGGTCTCGAGCTCGTCGCCGTCGAGGCGTGCGCTGGTGACCATGTCGGCGATGACGTCGACCGCCATCGGCAGGTCGTCGTCGAGCACACGCGCGTAATAGCACGTGTGCTCCTTGCCGGTGGCGGCGTTCGCCTCGCCACCGACGGCGTCGAACGCCTCCGCGATGTCCATCGCGGAGCGGCGCGCGGTGCCCTTGAACAGCAGGTGCTCGAGGAAGTGCGTCGAGCCGTGGTGGCCCGACTCCTCGTCACGCGAGCCGACGCCGACCCACGCACCCACGGTGGCCGAGCGCAGACCGGGCATGTGCTCGGTCAGCACCCGGACCCCGCCGGGCAGGACGGAACGACGCACGTGGGCGTCGCCGTCCTGCCCGACGGTCTGCTCGGACCCGGGCTGACCCGGGCTGACGAGCGGGAGGTCCAGCGGCACGTCAGGCGTCGGCCGGCTCGGCCGCGACGGAGTCCGCCGACTGCTCGTCGGACGGGGTCTCCTCGACCACGGCGTGCAGCGACAGCTTGCCGCGCGGGTCGATCTCACCGATCTCGACCTGGACCTTCTGGCCCACGGACAGCACGTCCTCGACGTTGTCCACGCGCTTGCCGCCGACGAGCTTGCGGATCTGCGAGATGTGCAGGAGCCCGTCCTTGCCCGGCGAGAGCGAGATGAACGCGCCGAAGGTCGTCGTCTTCACGACGGTCCCGACGAAGCGCTCGCCCACCTCGGGCATGTGCGGGTTGGCGATCGCGTTGATCGCCGCCCGCGCGGCCTCCGCCGACGGACCGTCGGTGGCGCCGATGTAGACCGTGCCGTCGTCCTCGATCGAGATGTCGGCGCCGGTCTCGTCCTGGATCTGGTTGATCATCTTGCCCTTGGGGCCGATGACCTCGCCGATCTTGTCGACGGGGACCTTCACCGTGATGACGCGGGGCGCGAACGGGCTCATCTCGTCCGGGACGTCGATCGCCTCGGCGATGACGTCGAGGATCGCGAGGCGAGCCTCCTTCGCCTGCGTCAGCGCGCCGGCCAGGACCGAGGCGGGGATGCCGTCGAGCTTGGTGTCGAGCTGGATCGCGGTGACGAAGTCACGCGTGCCGGCGACCTTGAAGTCCATGTCGCCGAACGCGTCCTCGGCGCCCAGGATGTCGGTGAGCGCGGCGTACCGCGTCTCCCCGTCGACCGTGTCGGACACGAGGCCCATCGCGATGCCCGCGACGGGTGCGCGCAGCGGCACACCGGCGTTGAGCAGCGACAGCGTCGAGGCGCAGACCGAGCCCATCGACGTCGAGCCGTTGGAGCCCAGAGCCTCCGAGACCTGGCGGATCGCGTAGGGGAACTCCTCGCGCGACGGCAGGACCGGCATGAGCGCACGCTCGGCGAGCGCCCCGTGACCGATCTCGCGACGCTTCGGCGAGCCCACGCGGCCCGTCTCACCCGTCGAGTAGGGCGGGAAGTTGTAGTTGTGCATGTAGCGCTTGCGCGTCTCGGGCGACAGCGTGTCGAGCTGCTGCTCCATGCGGAGCATGTTCAGCGTCGTGACGCCGAGGATCTGCGTCTCGCCACGCTCGAAGATCGCCGAGCCGTGCACGCGGGGCAGGACCTCGACCTCGGCCGAGAGCGTGCGGATGTCGCGCAGGCCGCGGCCGTCGATGCGGAAGCCGTCCGTGAGGATGCGCTGGCGGATGAGCTTCTTCTGCAGCGAGCGGTACGCCGCGGAGATCTCCTTCTCGCGACCCTCGAACTGGCCGGCGAGCTCGCCCGCGATCTCCGCCTTGATCTCGTCGAGGCGGTTCTCGCGCGTCTGCTTGTCGGCGATGCTCAGGGCCTCACCGAGACGCGCCGTGCCGGCGGCCTCGACCGCGGCGAAGGCGTCGTCCTGGTAGTCCGGGAACGTCGGGAAGACCTGGGTCTCCTTGGCGGCCTTGCTCGCGAGCTCGGCCTGCGCCTCGACGAGGACCTTGATGAACGGCTTGGCCGCCTCGAGGCCCTGCGCGACGATCTCCTCGGTCGGGGCCTGGGCGCCCTCGTCCTTGATGAGGTTCCACGACTTCTCGGGTGCCTCGGCCTCGATCATGGCGATCGCCACGTCGTCACCAACGACACGACCGGCGACGACCATGTCGAACGTCGCACGCTCGCGCTCGGAGTAGCGCGGGAACGCGACCCACTGGCCGTCGACGAGCGCGATGCGCACGCCACCGACCGGGCCGGAGAACGGCAAGCCCGACAGCTGCGTCGAGATCGACGCGGCGTTGATCGCGAGCACGTCGTACGCGTCGTCCGGGTGGATCGCCAGGACGGTGATGACGACCTGGACCTCGTTGCGCAGGCCCTTGACGAACAGGGGACGCAGCGGGCGGTCGACGAGGCGGCACGCGAGGATCGCCTCGGTCGAGGGACGGCCCTCGCGGCGGAAGAACGAGCCGGGGATCTTGCCGGCGGCGTACTGCCGCTCCTCGACGTCGATCGTCAGCGGGAAGAAGTCGAACTGGTCCTTGGGGTGCTTGCCGGCCGTCGTGGCCGACAGCAGCATCGTGTCGCCGTCCAGGTAGGCGGCGGCGGAGCCGGCGGCCTGCTTGGCCAGGCGGCCCGTCTCGAAGCGGACGGTGCGGGTGCCGAAGCGACCGTTGTCGATCACGGCCTCGGCGAACTGGATCTCGGGACCCTCCACGGGTGCCCTCCTTGTCCTCGAAGGCGCCGGCCGGTCGCGGCGGTCTTCGATCGAGGCCCGCGGACCGAGGTCCGAGAGCCACTACCGAGGACCGGACGAGCGATCCGACGCGGTGGATGGTGCTGGTCGTGCTGGTACTGGGGTGGTGCTGGTACTGGTGCTCGTTCTGGGTCTGCCGGTGCCCCGTCACTGGACGAGCCCGACATGCGGACCAGCCCGGACCCTTCGGCGGGTCCGGGCTGGTCCGGTGGTTCAGCGGCGCAGGCCGAGGCGCTCGATGATCGAGCGGTAACGGTTGATGTCGACCTTCTGCAGGTAGCCGAGGAGGCGGCGACGACGACCGACGAGCAGCAGCAGACCGCGGCGGCTGTGGTGGTCGTGCTTGTGCTCCTTGAGGTGCTCCGTCAGGTCCTTGATGCGCTGCGTCAGGACGGCGATCTGGACCTCGGGGGAACCGGTGTCGCCCTCGTGCGTGGCGTACTCGGTCATGATGGACTGCTTGACGGCGGCGTCGAGGGACACGGCTCTCCTTGGTGGATTCGTTGCGCGGTGCTCCGGGGCTGGTTCACCCGGGCTCTCTGGATCCGCGGCCGTTCGTACGGCGCACACATCCTAACAGCCCGACGACCTCCCGCCCGACCGGCTCGGCCGGCTGCTCGACCGGCTATGGCCGCCCGTCCCCCAGCACCTCGCGCACTCGTGCGACGTCCGCGTGCATCTGCACCAGCAGGTCGTCCACGGAGTCGAACCGCAGCGTGGGCCGCAGCCGCTCGACGAGCTCGAGCACGACCTCCTCGTCGTACAGGTCGAGGTCGGTGCGGTCCAGCACGTACGCCTCGACTCGTCGCTGCACGCCGTCGAACGTCGGGTTGGTGCCGATCGACACGGCGGCGGGGTGCACGGAGCGGTCGGCGCGCACGAGCCAGCCGGCGTACACCCCGTCCGCGGGCACCATGCCCTGCGACGCCTGCGACAGGTTGGCGGTCGGGAAGCCGAGCTCGCGCCCACGCGCGTCGCCGTGCACCACCACGCCGCGCAGGCGGTGCGGGCGACCCAGCACGCGCGCGGCCTGCACCACGTCGCCGGCCTCGAGCAGCTCACGCACCCAGGTCGACGACCAGCGTCGGCGCAACGGGTCCGCCGCACGGTCCTCTGCGCTGCCCGGGTCCGCGACCTCGGTCGGCGCCACGTCCTCGATGACCTCGACGGTAAACCCGTGCTCACGCCCCAGCTCGACCATCGTCGAGAGGTCTCCCGAGTTCTCCCACCCGAAGCGGACGTCCCGGCCCACGACGACGACCCTGGCGTGCAGCGCGTCGACAAGGTAGCGACGCACGAACTCCTGCGGCGACTGCCGCGCGAACTCGAGGGTGTAGGTCACGAGCAGCACCGCGTCGAGCCCCGTCGCGCCGAGCAGCTCGAGCCGGTCGGTGTCCCCTGTGAGCAGCTCGGGCGCCTCGGCCGGCCGGTGCACCCGCTGCGGGTGCGGCGAGAACGTGATCGCGACCGAGCGCAGCCCGGCGGCGCCCGCGTCGGACACCATGCGCTGCAGCACGCCGACGTGCCCACGGTGGACGCCGTCGAAGTTGCCGAGCGTCACGACGCTCGGCCCGAAGTCCTCGGGGACGTCGACGAGGTCCCGCCACAGCTGCACGCGTGCTCCCTCGTCGGTCCTGGTCGGTCTGGGTCGGTCTCAGCCGGTCCTGGTCTGCTGGTCGGGCCACGGGGCCCGGCGGACAAGACTGCCACCTCACGTGCGACGACGGACAGCCGGGACACCCGCACGACGCCCGCGGACGTGCGAGACGTGCGCCACGTCCGGCTCCACGCACCGCCGTCTACCCGCTCGGACGGCGGCGGCGCGCACGTGAACAGGCGACGAACAGTGGGTGCCACACCTTGCGCCGCGCCGACGCACCGCCGGACCGTCGACGACGTGGACGGACTCCCTCTCCTCGTGCTCGTCGTCGTCACGGCGCTCGCGTTCGACTTCACGAATGGCTTCCACGACACGGCCAACGCGATGGCGACGTCCATCGCGACGAAGGCGCTGCGACCCAAGGCTGCGGTCCTGCTGTCGGCCGTGCTCAACGTGGTGGGTGCGTTCCTCTCGCTCGCCGTCGCGGCGACGATCGCCACGGGCATCGTCGACCAGGACGCCGTGACGCTGTCCGTCGTCTTCGCGGGCCTGTGCGGCGGCATCATCTGGAACCTGGTCACGTGGTACCTGGGCCTCCCCTCGTCCTCCTCGCACGCGATCATCGGCGGCCTGATCGGCTCCGTGATCGTCGCGGCGGGGATGGAGGGCGTGCTCTGGACCGGCGTGCTCTCCAAGGTCGTCATCCCGGCGTTCATCGCACCCGTCGCGGCGGGGCTCGTCGCGACCGTCGGCACCTGGCTCGTGTACCGGATCACGCGCGGGGTGCCCGGCGGCAAGCGGTCGACCGAGTTCCGATGGGGCCAGATCGGTTCGGCGTCGCTCGTCTCGCTCGCGCACGGGACCAACGACGCGCAGAAGACGATGGGCATCGTGCTGCTCGCCCTGATCGCGGGCGGCGAGCTGCCGGCCGACGCGGGCGTGCCCACCTGGGTGATCATCGCGTGCGCCGGCGCCATCGGGCTCGGCACCTACCTCGGCGGCTGGCGGGTCATCCGCACCCTGGGCAAGGGCCTCGTGGACATCGAGCCGCCGCAAGGGCTCGCCGCGGAGACCTCGTCGGCCACGGTGATCCTCGTCTCGAGCCACTTCGGCTACCCGCTGTCGACGACGCACGTCGCGAGCGGCTCGATCCTCGGCTCGGGCGTCGGGCGCCGCACGCAGGTGCGGTGGGGCGTCGCGCGGCGGATGGTCGTCGCATGGCTCGTGACGCTCCCCGCGGCCGCGGTCGTCGGGGCCGCGGCGGAGGGCATCCAGCACGTGCTCGACGGCGCTCTCGGGACGATCGTCGTCCTCGCCCTCCTGGTGGGCGCGAGCGCCGGCCTGTGGCTGGCCGCGCGGCGCAGCGCCGTGACGCACGACAACGTGAACGACGAGTGGGCCGACGAGCCTGCTCCGGCACCGACCACCGCGCACGCCGCCTGAGGAGGACCACATGGACGCGTACATCGACGTCGCTGCGCTCACGAAGGTCGTCGTGATCAGCCTGCTCGTCGGCGCCGGGGTGCCCGCGCTGTTCGCGGTGGGCGTGCGCGCGCTCACCCCCGTGGAGGGCGGCGCGCGGCCGCCGCTGCGGGTCACCGCCGCCGTCGTCTGCTTCGCGCTGTGCGCCGCAGCGGTGGTCGCCGGCGTGCTCAAGCTCGTGCTGGCGGGGCACTGATGGCTCGCGACGGCGCGCTGCGCCGGGTCGTCGACTGGCTCCGCGCGGGCTACCCCGCGGGCGTCCCCGAGCACGACTACGTCGCGGTGCTCGCGCTGCTCAAGCGCCGGCTCTCGCACGACGAGGTGATCGAGGTCGCCGACCGCATCGTGTTCCTGCACCCGGGCGGCGGCGCGACCCAGGACGCGGTCGAGCACGAGATCGAGGGGCTGCTCGCGCAGGAGGCGCTGCCCGCGGACGTCGCACGTGTGAGCGCGGTGCTCGCCGCGGCGGGGTGGCCGCTCGCCGACCCCGAGGACGACTGAGCCGGACCGCGGCGCGCTACGGTCCGGAGGGGGCGCCCCGGCGCGCCGCCCACGAGGAGGCCGCGATGCACCACGTCCAGCTCGGTGACGGCTCCACGCTCGCGGTCGAGGACGTCGGCAGCGGCCACCCCGTCCTGCTGCTCCCGGGGGCGATGAACGATCGCGGACGGCTCCTGCCGCTCGCGCACGCGCTGGCCGCGGTCGGGCTGCGTGGCGTCGCGGTCGACCGGCGCGGCCGGGGAGACAGCACGGACGCCACCCCCGGGCTGGACGGTGCGGTCGAGCGGGAGGTCGACGACGTGCGGTCGCTCGTCGCCGACCTCGCCGCGGACGCACCCGACGGCGTCGCGGTGCTCGGGTTCTCCTCGGGCGGGGTCCTCGCTCTCGCTGCCGCCGCCGCGGGCGTATCGGTCTCGCACGTCGTCGCGCTCGAGGCGCCGTTCGCGGTCGAGGGCGCTCCCCCGCGGGACGCCAGGGCGGGCGGCGATCTCGCGGCGCTCGTGGACGCCCACCGCGACGGCGACGCGATCGAGCTCTACCAGACGCGCGTCATCGGGCTGCCGTCGCACGCGGTCGCCGGCCAGCGCGACCAGCCGTGGTGGCCGGCCCTCGAGGCCCTCGCCCCGAGCCTTCTGTACGACTGGGCGATCACCACCCGGTACGCACGGGTCGATGACGTCGCGGCGGTCTCGGCCCCGACGCTCGTCGTCCGTTCCGACGACACGTGGCCCGTGCTCGTCGCCTCAGCGGAGGCACTCGTCGCCGCACTGCCGGACGCCGAGCTGGCGACCGTCCCCGGCAGGGACCACGCGCCGGACCCGACGGCCACCGCGGCGGCCGTCGCCGCGTTCGTCGCGCACGCGGGGTCCTGACCCGGCCCTGGTGCTCCAGCCGCCCGGTCAGGCCGGCTGGAACACCAGGGCCGGACGCACGGCGGGCCCGCGGCGCTCGACGAGCGCGACGAGCGAGCCGTCGGGACCGATGCCGGCCATCGTGCCCGGCACGTCGCCCTCTGCGGGTGCGATCGCCTGGCCGTAGGACAGTGCACGGGCCTCGGGCTCGGTGAGCTCGCGGACCGCGAACGTCGCCCGCGCCGCGTCGGCGAGCGGTGTGGTGACGACGGCTTCGCCCTCCGGGACCGCCGCGAGCTCGTCGAGCGTGCACGCGTCCTCGATGCGGTACCCGCCCACGCGCGTGCGGCGCAGTGCCGTCAGGTGCCCGCCCACGCCCAGAGCCGCACCCAGGTCTCGCGCGAGCGCCCTCACGTACGTGCCCGACGAGCACACGACGCGCACGTCGACGTCGAGCACGCCCGCGCCGTCCGCCTCGTCGCGCCGGGCCGCGCCGACCTCGAACTCGCTCACGTGGACCTCGCGTGCCGCGAGCTCCACCTGCTCCCCCGCCCGGACGCGCGCGTACGCGCGCTGACCGTCCACCTTGATGGCCGAGACCGACGACGGCACCTGCTGCAGCACGCCGGTGAGCGCCGCGGCCGCCCGGACCACGTCCGGGAGCGAGACGTCGGACGCGTCCGTGACCGTCAGGACCTCCCCCTCGGCGTCCTCGGTGCTGGTCGTGACGCCGAGCCGGATCGTCGCGAGGTACTCCTTGTCGGCTCCGACGACGTAGGTCAGCAGCCGCGTCGCGCGCCCGATCCCGACGACGAGCACGCCGGTCGCCATCGGGTCGAGCGTCCCCGCGTGCCCGACCTTGCGGGTGCTCGCGAGCCTGCGCATGCGGGCCACGACGTCGTGGCTCGTCCACCCGGCGGGCTTGTCGACGACGAGCACGCCGTCCTGGGCCGTGGGGCGGCGCGGCCCGTCGGGCGAGGTCCTGCCGGGACGACGGTCCGGACCCGTCATGCGCCCCGCACCTCCTCGATCGACGAGTCGACGCACGCCAGCAGCGCGTCCATGCCCTCGCTCTCCCCGACGTGCGCGTCGGCACCGACGGCGAGCAGCACGTTCACGAGCATGCCCATGGCGACGAAGTCTCGACCCTGCTCGGGAGTCCCGCCCGAACGCTCGACGAACAGGCGGTAGGCCTCACCGAGGCACGCACGGGCGGCCCGGCCCACCTCGGGGTCGTTGCCGGCGACGAACCCGTGCATCACGAGCCGCAGCAGGTCGCGGTCTGCGAGGAGCTCCACGTACGCCGCGCCCATGCGCGCATCGGCGTCGGGGCCGGCCGGGACCGCGGCGAGGGTCGCGCAGACCTCTGCTGTCGCATGCGTGTACGCCTCCACGAACAGGTCGCGCTTGGTGCCGAACAGGCGCACGACGTACGGCTGCGACACCCCCGCGGCGCGGGCGACCTGGTCGGTGCTCGCCGCGTACCCGTCCTCGGCGAAGACCTTGCGTGCCGCCGCGAGGATCTGCTCTCGCCGGGCCGGACCGGACATGCGGCTCGTCGTCGTCTGCTGGGAGGCCTGCTGGGAGGCCTGCTGGGAAGCCTGCTGGGACATCTGCTGGGACATGGTTGACAGGTTATCAGCCGATGCCTACGGTCGCTCTTGTTAGTAATCACTCAATGCCAACAACCATGCCACCCGGGGGCCCCGATGTCCGTCACCACCTCACCGCGCACCGGCGAACCGCCCGCGCTCGACACCTCCCGCCCGGCGCGCGCCCGCCGTGGGCGCCCCGTCGGCACCGCGATCGCACTCGTCGCCGCGTCCGTCCCCATGTTCATGGCGACGCTCGACAACCTCGTGATGACCACCGCGCTGCCCGTCCTGCACACCGCGCTCGGCGCGTCCCTCGAGCAGCTCCAGTGGATGGTCAACGCCTACACGCTCGCGTTCGCGTCGCTCATGATCGCCGCGGCGACGCTCGGCGACCGCTGGGGACGTCGTCGGGTCTTCGTCGCCGGGATCGTCGTGTTCGGCCTCGCGTCGGTCGCCTCGGCCCTCGCCGGGAGCGCCGGTGCGCTCATCGCCGCCCGCGCCGCGCAGGGTGCCGGTGCCGCCGCGATCATGCCGCTGTCGCTCACCCTGCTCGCCGGGGCCGTGCCGCCCGCACGACGGGCCATGGCGATCGGCGTGTGGGGCGCGGTCTCCGGGCTCGGGGTCGCGCTCGGTCCGGTGATCGGCGGCGCCGTCGTCGAGGGCATCTCGTGGCAGGCGATCTTCTGGATCAACGTCCCCGTCGCCGTCGTCGCGATCGGGCTCGTGCGGTACGCGCTGCCCGAGTCGTACGGCCGGCGCCAGCCGCTGGACCTCGTAGGCCTCGTCACCGCCGCGCTCGGCGTCCTCGCCGTCGTGTGGGCCGTCGTGCACGGCAACGAGGACGGGTGGACGTCCGGACCGGTGCTCGGGGGACTCGTCGGCGGGACCGCGCTGCTCGTCGCATTCCTCGTGCGCGAGCGCAGGACCGACCACCCGCTCGTCCCGCTGCGCCTGTTCCGGATCCGTTCGTTCTCGGTCGCCAACGCGAGCGCGTTCCTCTTCTCCGCCGGCGTCTTCGGCTCCGTGTTCGTCCTGTCGCAGTACTTCCAGGTCGCGCTCGGCTACTCGCCGCTCGCCGCGGGCGTGCGGACGCTGCCGTGGACCGCGGCGCCCATGCTCGTCGCGCCCCTCGCCGGGATGCTCGCGCCGCGCGTCGGCGTACGGCCACTGCTCGCCGGCGGCCTCGCGCTGCAGGCCGTGGGCCTCGCGTGGCAGGCGCTCATGATCGGCGACGCGACCACGTACGCCGAGCTCGTGCCCGGGCTCGCGCTCGCCGGCATCGGGATGGGTCTGACCTTCGCGCCCGCGGCGACCGCCGTGCTGGCCGACACGGTCGCGGACGACCACGGGACCGCGAGCTCGGTGAACGCGACGCTGCGCGAGGTCGGCGGAGCCGTGGGCATCGCGGCGCTCATGGCCGTGTTCCTCGCCGCGGGCGGGACGCTCAGCCCCGACGGGTACGCGCAGGGGCTGCGCCCCGCCGCGCTCGTCGGTGCGGTGGTCGTCGGGTTCGGCGCTGTCGTCGCGCTCCTCATGCCGCGGTCGACGGGCCGCGGGCAGCAGACGCACCCGGGCGCGTAGCCCGCGGGCGACGACGAACGCCGTGCACCCGAGGGGGGTGCACGGCGTTCGTCGTGACGTCCGGGTTCAGGCCCCGGGTGCCTCGTCGGTCTCGTCCTCGTCCGGGTGCCGGTACGGGTCCGCGTCGCCCGCGTACGACGACGAGCGCGCGAGCGCCGCGACCTCGGCGTCACGACGAGCGGCCTCGGCGAGCGCCGTCTCGAGGTGAGCCGCCGTCTCCGGCACCGCGTCGAGGTGGAACGCCAGGGTCGGCGTGAGGCGGATGCCCGTCTGCTTGCCGACCTCGGAGCGGATGACACCCTTGGCGGACTCGAGCGCGGCGGCCGAGCCGGTGCGCGCCTCGTCGTCGCCGAGGACCGTGTAGTAGACGTCGGCGTGCTGCAGGTCGCCCGTCACGCGCACGTCGGTGACCGTGACGAAACCGAGCCGCGGGTCCTTGATGCGGGTGTCGAGCATCTGCGCGACGACCTGCTGGATCCGCTCGGAGAGCTTGCGGGCGCGAGCCGTGTCGGCCATGGCACTGCCTTTCGTGTCGCGGTACCCGAGGCACCGGGGATGCTGTGCGACGCGCGGGGCGGGCGAGGACGTCGCCCTCGCCCGCCCCGCGGTCGATCATTCCTGCTGGACCGGTCAGGCGCGCGGCTTCTCGCGCATCTCCCAGGTCTCGATGATGTCCTCGACCTGCAGGTCGTTGAACGAGCCGAGCCCGATACCGCACTCGTAGCCCTCGCGCACCTCGGTCGCGTCGTCCTTGAACCGCTTGAGCGACTCGATCGTGAGGTTGTCCCCGATGACCTTGCCGCCGCGCAGGACGCGCGCCTTGGTGTTGCGACGGATCTCGCCCGAACGGACGATCGAGCCGGCGATGTTGCCGAACTTCGAGGAGCGGAAGATCTCGCGGATCTCCGCGGAGCCCAGCTGGACCTCCTCGTACTCCGGCTTGAGCATGCCCTTGAGGGCCGCCTCGACGTCGTCGATCGCCTGGTAGATGACCGAGTAGAAGCGCACGTCGACGCCCTCGCGGTCGGCCAGGTCCTCGACGCGCTCGGCGTACTTCACGTTGAAGCCGATGATGATCGCGTTGTCGACCGTCGCCAGGTTGACGTCGTTCTGCGTGATGGCACCCACACCGCGGTGGATGACACGCAGGTCGACCTCGTCGCCCACGTCGATCTTGAGCAGCGCGTCCTCGAGCGCCTCGACGGCACCCGACACGTCGCCCTTGAGGACCAGGTTGAGGGTCTCGACCTTGCCCTGCTGCAGAGCCTGCGTGAAGTCCTCGAGGCTGATGCGCTTGCGGCGCTTGGCCAGGAGGGCGGCGCGCTCGGCGGCCTCGCGCTTCTCGGCGATCTGACGGGCCGTGCGCTCCTCGGGAGCCACGAGCAGCGTGTCGCCCGCGGACGGGACCGACGCGAGGCCGAGGACCTGCACCGGACGGGACGGGCCCGCCTCGACGACGGTCTCGCCGTGCTCGTCGAACATCGCACGCACGCGGCCGTAGGCCGTGCCCGCGACGATCGCGTCGCCCACGTGCAGCGTCCCGGACTGGACCAGCACGGTCGCGACCGCACCGCGGCCCTTGTCGAGGTTCGCCTCGATCGCCACGCCGCGCGCGTCCTTGTCGGGGTTCGCCCGCAGGTCGAGCGCAGCGTCCGCGGTCAGCAGGACCGCCTCGAGCAGCGCGTCGATGCCCATGTTCTGCTTCGCCGACACGTCGACGAACATGGTGTCGCCGCCGTACTCCTCGGCCACGAGGTTGTACTCGGTGAGCTGCTGGCGGATCTTGGCGGGGTTGGCCCCCTCCTTGTCCACCTTGTTGACCGCCACGACGATCGGCACGTTCGCCGACTGCGCGTGGTTGAGCGCCTCGATCGTCTGGGGCATCACGCCGTCGTCGGCCGCGACCACCAGGATCGCGATGTCCGTGACCTGCGCACCACGCGCACGCATGGCGGTGAACGCCTCGTGACCCGGGGTGTCGATGAACGTGATCGGCCGCTCGTTGCCCTCGTGCACCTTGGTGACCTGGTAGGCACCGATGTGCTGCGTGATGCCACCCGCCTCGCCCGCGACGACGTCCGTGGAACGGATCGCGTCGAGGAGCTTGGTCTTTCCGTGGTCGACGTGACCCATGACGGTGACGACCGGCGGCCGCGCCTGCAGCTCGTCGTCGCCCTCGGCCTCGAGCTCGGCGTCCAGGTCGATGTCGAACGACCCGAGCAGCTCGCGGTCCTCCTCCTCGGCCGAGACCATCTCGATGACGTAGCCGAGCTCGGCCGCGAGCGTGCCGAACGTGTCCTCGTCGAGCGACTGCGTGGCCGTGGCCATCTCGCCCAGGTGGAACAGGACCGTGACGAGCGACGCCGGGTTGGCGTCGATCTTGTCGGCGAAGTCGTTGAGCGACGAGCCGTGACGCAGGCGGACGACCGTCGAGCCGTTGCCGCGCGGGACGGTCACGCCGCCCAGCGACGGCGCCTGCATCTGCTCGAACTCCTGGCGCTTCGCGCGCTTCGACTTCCGTCCACGGACCGGGCGACCGCCGGCGCGACCGAACGCACCCTGCGTCGAGCCGCGACCGGCACCGCCGGGACGACCGCCGCCGCCACCGGGACGACCGGCGAAGCCGCCGCCGCCGGCACCGGGAGCGCCGCCGCCGGGACGACCAGCACCGCCCCCGCGCGCGCCGGGGCGACCGGCGCCGCCCGCGGGGCGCTCGCCGGGACGTCCGACGCCGCTCTGGGTACGGCCCGGCATCATGCCGGGGTTGGGGCGCGGGCCACCCGGACGGGGGCCGCCGGGACGCGGACCACCGGGACGGTCGCCCGCCTGCGCCGCAGCGGCACCGGCGTCGGGGTTGCGACGCTCGCCCGGGCGGGGCATGCCCTGCGACGGCGCGAACGGGTTGTTGCCAGGACGCGGGCCGCCGGGACGCGGGCCGCCCGGGCGCTCGCCCTGGCCGCCCTGGCCCTGCGCGCCGCCCTGACCCTGACGGGGCATGCCCTGCGACGGCGCGAACGGGTTGTTGCCGGGACGCGCGGCAGGACGCGGGGCCCCGGGACGTGCAGCGGGTGCCTGCGCGGCGGGGCGCGCGGGCGCCGCCGGAGCGGGGGCCGCCGGCGCTGCCGCGGTCGGAGCCGGAGCCGCGGCGGCCGCGGGCGCCGTCGAGGTGGCGGGAGCCGCGGGGGCGGCCGGCGCCCGGGGGGCAGGGGCCTTCGCCGGGGCCGGAGCCGGGCGTGCGGGTGCCTTGGGGGCGGCTGCGGCGGGGGGGGCTGCGGGGGGGGGAGCCGGGCTGGGGACGGGGGGGGGAGGGCCATGTGGTGCTCCGGGGGGGGGGGGCCGCCCGGGGGCGGGGGGGGCGGGGCTGA